>NZ_JBFTMU010000001.1:0-701791 GCF_056397125.1 Arthrobacter sp. 05N425 | reverse complement strand
GTGATGGAGCGCGGGTCCCGCCGGTACGCGGCGGCACGGGCCGCGGCGATGATGGCGCGGTCCCCGGCGCCGGTGAAGGTCCCGGCGTCGGGGGCGAGTTCATCGTCGACGGCGGCCCGGTCGGCGGGGGACAGGCCGGCGGTTTCGCGGGCCAGGAGCGTGGCGCGCCATTCGTTGAGCTGGCCGGTTTCCAGGGCGGCGAGGGTGTGCGGCATTTCGGTGACGAGTGCTTTGGCCAGGCCCAGGAGTCTCCCGCCTTTGGCGGGGGATTCGCGGCGGGCGAGGGCGAGCTGCGCGCCGACGCCGGCGCCGAGTTGGTCGGCGGGAACGCCGGCCAGGGATTGTTCGCGGCGCTGGGACAGGTCGAAGGCGACGGCGTCCCGGGCCTGCCGGGCGGCCAGGGCGGACTTCAGGTCCTCCAGCTCGCGTGTTTCGTCGATGAGGGCCGCGGCGCTGGCCGGGGCGGGGATTCCGGCCAGGATCCGCGCAAGGTCCGCGACCGTTACGCTGTCCGTCAGAGCCACGTCAGGCCCTTGCTTGCCGTCCATAAGAACACGCTATCGGCCACCTCTGACACTTTTAGTGCAGAGTGGTCGGTGGCCAGGCCAGCGGTCCCTGCAAGGGACGTATCATCGGCCATACGGGAAGACCGTGCCCGGGGGAGACCTTGCCCCGGAGAGGTCATCCCGCAGAAAGCGACCCGGAGCAAGAAGGAGTAGCTATGAAACTCATGACCGTGGTGTGGACGGCGGCTGCGACGGCCGCGACGGCGGCAGCCGGTGGAGTGGCGACTGACCCCGATGGTGCCTGGTACAGGAGGCTCCGCAAACCTGATTGGCAGCCGCCCGCCATCGCGTTTCCAGTCGTGTGGACAGCACTCTATGCGGACCTCGCCGTGAGCTCCGCCGTCGCCCTGGATAGCAGCGACGGGGCCGATGGCGCCGGCAGCGCCACGAGGCAACAGGAACTAACTGCATACCGCTCCGCTTTGGCAGCCAATCTCGTCCTCAATGCGTCGTGGAGCTGGCTATTCTGGCGCGCCCGCCGGCCATGGTTGGCAGCGGCGGAGTGCGCCGTCCTGACGGCGAGCAGCGTCGATCTGGTGCGGCGGACATACCGCCTGGACCGCCGCGCAGGAGTGGCTCTTGCCCCCTATGCCGCGTGGTGCGGTTTTGCCACAGCGTTGTCGACGGCAGTAGCGCGTCTCAATGCCGGAACGACGGCGAACTGAGCGAAGGGCAGTCAGCCGCGGACGAGTGGATCAAGCCGCCCTGAACCGCGCCGTATTTCAGATCGGTAACGCTAGCTCCTATGCTTAGCTGGAGCCTTTGTAAGGATTTGGGGGCGAGTAGTCGTGAGGAAACTGGTAAATGAGTAGTGTTCTGACAATCCGCGGAGGCGTCCCGCTGACCGGCCGCGTCACCGTTCGGGGGGCCAAGAATCTTGTCCCCAAGGCGATGGTTGCTGCCCTGCTGGGCAATGAGCCGTCCGTGTTGCGCAACGTCCCCGAAATTAAGGACGTTGAGGTTGTCACCAGCCTGCTCCAGCTCCACGGCGTCACGGTGGACAAGGACCCGGTCACCGGGGACCTGACGTTGGACCCGACCAACGCCAAGACGGCCTCGCACACGGCCATCGACGCGCACGCCGGCGACTCGCGCATCCCGATCCTGCTCTGCGGACCCCTGATCCACGCCATCGGCGAGGCCTTCATCCCGGACCTTGGCGGCTGCAAGATCGGCGACCGTCCGATCGACTACCACCTCAACGTGCTGCGCCAGTTCGGCGCCGTCGTGGAGAAGCGCCCGGGCGGCATCCACATCTCCGCCCCGAACGGCCTCAAGGGCGCCAAGATCGCGCTGCCCTACCCGTCGGTTGGGGCCACTGAACAGGTCTTGCTCAGCGCAACCCGGGCCGAGGGCATCACCGAACTCTCGGGTGCGGCCACCGAACCGGAAATTGTGGACCTCATCGCCGTGCTGCAGAAGATGGGCGCCATCATCAGCGTCCAGACCGACCGCACCATCCGGATCGAGGGAGTGCAGGATCTTGGCGGCTACAACCACCGGGCCCTCTCCGACCGGAACGAATCCGCGTCCTGGGCCTCCGCCGCCCTGGTGACCCGCGGCGACATCTTCGTCGAAGGCGCCACCCAGCGCGACATGATGACGTTCCTGAACACCTACCGCAAGGTGGGCGGCGGCATGGACATCGGCGAGGACGGCATCCGTTTCTACCACCCCGGCGGAAAGCTCAACCCGCTGGTGCTGGAAACCGATGTGCACCCCGGCTTCATGACCGACTGGCAGCAGCCCCTGGTGGTGGCACTCACCCAGGCCGAGGGCGTCTCGATCGTGCACGAGACCGTGTACGAGAACCGCTTCGGCTTCACCGACGCCCTGATCCGGATGGGCGCCAGCATCCAGGTCCACCGCGAATGCCTTGGCAGTGTCCCCTGCCGGTTCGGCCAGCGCAACTTCCTGCATTCCGCCGTCATCTCCGGCCCCACGCAGCTCAAGGGCGCCGACATCGACGTGCCCGACCTGCGCGGCGGCTTCAGCCACCTCATCGCGGCCCTGGCCGCCACCGGCACCTCGCGGGTCACCGGCATCGACATCATCAACCGCGGCTACGAGCGTTTCACCGAGAAGCTCGCGGGCCTGGGCGCCGATTTCGACATCACGTCGGCCCGGTAGCGGGGACCACGTGAAGGAAACGGCCAAGAGCCACATCACCTTTGTCATCGTGGCCGGAATTGTCCGGCCCGTCATGAATCTGCTGATGAACAAGAAGTGGGAGGGGCTGGAGAAACTTCCCGCCGGCGGTTTCATTGCCGCGCCCAACCACTGCACCGAGATCGATCCGCTGGTGATCGGGCACATGCTCTATAACCAGAACCGGATGCCGCACTTCCTGGCCAAGGGCAGCCTGTTCAAGGTCCCGGTACTGGGTTCGGTGCTGCGCAACACCAAGCAGGTGCCGGTGGAGCGGTCGACGGCGGGTGCCAACCGTTCGCTGCAGGTCGCCAAGGAAGTCGTGGACGAGGGCGGCGCCATCATCATCTACCCCGAGGGCACGCTGACGCGCGATCCGGAGCTGTGGCCAATGAAGGGCCACACCGGTGCTGCCCGGATGGCGCTGGAAAGCGGCATCCCGGTGGTCCCGATGGYCCATTGGGGAGCGCATGAAGTCTTTCCGCGCTATGCCAAGCGCTTCCACGTGTTTCCCCGGAAGACCTCGCGCGTGCTGGTGGGCGACCCGGTGGACCTGAGTGCCTTCGCCGGACGGCCCCTTGACAAGGCGACGCTCAGCGAAGCGACCACCGTGATCATGGACGCCATCACAGAGTTGCTGGCAACGCTGCGCGGGGGACAGCCGCCGCTGGTGCGCTGGGACCCCTCGGCGCACAACCAGTCCACCCACGGGCGCTTCATCGAACGCGGCGGGAAGCCCGGCGCGGCCCCGGAAACTACCCCGGACAGTGGCACTGCCACGGGCGGTGCCAAGTGACGGTGGAGCTCCCCACCCAGGAAGCCACTGACTCGGCCACGTGCGTTGCCGTGCTCGGCGCCGGGTCCTGGGGGACTACCTTCGCGAAAATCCTCGCCGACGCGGCCACCGCCTCCGGCGTCGAGCGCAGCATCCGCCTCTGGGGCCGCCGTGCCGCCGTCGTGGACCAGATCAACAGCGAGCACCGCAACGAGCAGTACCTCAAGGGCATCGCCCTGCCCGCCAGCATCACCGCCTCCACCGACGTCGCCGAGGTCCTTAGCGGCGCCGACCTTGTGGTCCTCGCCGTCCCCGCCCAGACCCTGCGGCTCCAGCTGCGCGAATGGAAGGACCTGATCGGACCCGGCACGCTGGTGGTTTCCCTGATGAAGGGCCTGGAACTGCACTCGGACGCCCGCATGAGCGAGGTGATCTGCGAGGAACTGGACATCCCCGCCGAGCGCGTCGCCGTGGTTTCCGGCCCCAACCTGGCCATGGAGATTGCCCGGGAGGAGCCGACGGCGTCCGTCGTCGCGTGCGCCAACGCTGCGGCGGCGGGCTGGATGGCCCGCAGCTGCACGGCACCCTACTTCCGGCCCTACACGACGTCGGATGTGGTGGGCGTCGAAATCGGCGGCATCGTCAAGAACATCATTGCGCTGGCCGTCGGCATCTGCGAAGGCAAGCAGATGGGCGACAACACCAAGGCTTCCGTGATCACCCGCGGCCTCGCCGAAACGTCCCGGCTGACGCTGGCCCTCGGCGGCGAAGCCCGGACCATGGCGGGTCTTGCCGGTCTGGGCGACCTCGTCGCCACCTGTTCCTCCGCGCTGTCGCGGAACCACACAGCCGGACGGCTGCTGGGCACCGGCCTGAGCCTGGAGCAGGTCACGGCCGAAATGACGCAGACCGCCGAAGGCATCAAGTCGGCGCAGGCCGTGCACGAGCTTGCCGGCAAGCTGGGCGTCGAGATGCCCATCACCGCCGCCGTCGTCGCGGTGCTGGCCGGAAAACTGTCCGTAGACGAACTGGGACCGCTGCTGCTGTCCCGGGACCTGAAATCCGAAGGCGATTACTAAGAGTGTCGGAAATGAACTTGACTCCAGAAGCCCGGTCCGGCCGGTCCAGGCCCCGGGTGGCGGTGCTGTTCGGCGGCCGTTCCAGTGAACACGCGGTCAGCTGCGTCACGGCGGCCGGTGTCCTCGGCGCGATTGACCAGACCAAGTACGAGGTGATCCCGATCGGGATCGCCAAGACCGGCCAGTGGGTGCTGGCCCCGGGAGACACCAAGGATTGGTCGCTCTCCGCCTCCTCGCTGCCGGAAGTGGCGCCGTCGGACCAGACCGTGACGCTGGCCGAGATCAGCGGAGAACACCAGCTGATTGTGGCCTCTCCGAACCAGGTCCCGCAGGAGCTGGGCTCAGTGGACGTGGTCTTCCCGCTGCTGCACGGGCCGTTCGGCGAGGACGGCACCATCCAGGGTCTCCTGGAGCTCTCCGACACCCGCTACGTGGGCGCCGGCGTGCTGGCTTCGGCCGTGGGGATGGACAAGCACTACATGAAGGTGGTTTTCGAATCCGCCGGACTGCGGGTGGGTCCCTACATCACGGTGACGGACCGGCAGTGGCTCACCGACCCTGAGCTGGTGCGCAAGCGCGTGGACCAGCTCGGCTTCCCGGTTTTCGTCAAGCCCGCCCGGGCCGGCTCCTCGATGGGCATCTCCAAGGTGGATTCGCTCGAGCAACTGGACGCCGCGATTGAGGCTGCCCGGGAACACGATCCCAAGCTGGTGATCGAGGCCGGCATCGTCGGCCGCGAGATCGAATGCGCCGTGCTGGAAGGCCGCGGGACCGATGCGCCGCGCACGTCCATGCCGGGCGAGATCTCGGTTGCCGGCGGCGGCCACGACTTCTACGACTTCAATGCCAAGTACGTGGAGGACGACGCCGCCGCGCTCAGCTGCCCGGCCGACCTCCCCGACGAGGCCATCGCCCGGGTCCGCGAACTCGCTGCGGTCGCTTTCGACGCCGTCGGCGCCGAAGGCCTCAGCCGGGTGGACTTCTTCTACACGCCCGAGGGCGAACTGATCATCAACGAGATCAACACCATGCCCGGCTTCACGCCGAAGAGCATGTATCCGCAGATGTGGAAGGCCTCGGGGCTGGGCTATGCGGAGCTGATCGACGAGCTGATCTACCTGGCTCTGCACCGCAAGACCGGCCTGCGCTAGTCCCCACCGGCGCCCTAACCTCGCTCCGCTTCGGCCAGGGAACCCTGCCGGCGTGGGCCCAGCGCCTGGGTCGCTACTTTCCGGCAGGCAGGTTCTGCAGGTCCTCTTGGCCGACGCATTTCCGGCTTGCCTTGATTTTCGCGGCCGGGGCGGCGAGCTCCGCCAGCACGGTGGCTGAGCTGATCTTGTTGGGGTCCATCAGGATTTCCGTGGCAGGTTCACGACCGAACGTCGTCAGCGTCCACACCGGGTTGCCTTCCTTAATAACCCAGTCGACGCCGTTGACGCTGACGCAGCGGTCGGTGGTGGGGCCGGGGACGTTGACGCCGCAGCGCAGGACCACGAGGGACGGGTCGCCCCACGCCGCCGTCGCCTGGCTGTTGGTCTTCCGCAGTTTCGCATCGCCAAGGCTGTCCGGTAGCGCCAGCATCATGGGTGCGCAGGCGGCGTTCGCTGCATCCTTGGCAGGCGTGACGTCGACGACGGGGGAGCAGGCGCTGAGCACGAGCCCGGCTGCGGCGGCGGTTGCCAGAAGGCGAAGCGGACGTGGGGAACCGTGCGGGCGGAGCTGCTGCATCCATCCAGCCTATCCCGGCCCGAGCGCCCATCAAGACCGGAACATTCATGAGTCCGTGGCACAATGGGCCGAGCTATTTCTGTTCGCTGTTACAAGAGTTGGGGACGCATTCATGCCCGTTGAAACTGAAGACCAGGTTCCCTACGAGGACGCCCAGGGGTCCCGGACGAAAACCAAAAAGAAGAAGACTGCGCGCAACGTGCTGTTGGGCGTCGTGGCGTTCTTTCTCGTCGTAGCCGTTGGTGCCGGGGTTTACGCCTACAATCTGGCGAACAGCTTCAACTCCAAGTCGCAAAAGATCGAGCAGGCCTTTCCGGCGGAATCTGCGCGCCCGGCCGAGACTAAGACCGATGCCGTAAACCTGCTGCTGCTCGGCAGCGACAGCCGCGCCGCAACTCTCGGCGACGCGGAAGCCGGCGGTCCCTCGGACCAGCGCTCGGACACCATGATGTGGGTGCATATCCCCGCAGACCGCAAGAACATCTACATGATGTCCATCATGCGCGACACCTGGGTGGAGATTCCCGGACACGGGGAAGCAAAGATGAACGCCGCCATGGCACTGGGCGGCATTCCCCTGGTCGTCCAGACTCTGGAAGGCATGTTCGACACCCGGCTCGACCACGTCGCCGTGGTCGACTTTGAAGGATTCAAGGCAATGACTGATGCCCTGGGCGGCGTCAACGTCAACGTGCCAACGGCTTTCAACACCAAGCAGTTCTCGTTTGCCGCCGGAAAGCAGCAGCTCAGCGGCGAACAGGCGCTGGCCTTCGTTCGTGAGCGCAAAGCCTTCAGCGACGGCGACTACCAGCGCGTCAAGAACCAGCAGCTATTCCTGAAGGCACTCATGTCAAAGTTCCTCACAGCGGAGACGCTAACCAATCCGGTCCGGATCAGCAGCCTGGTGGATACCGTCTCGCCGTACGTCAGCGTGGACAAGTCTCTCGACGCGGCTGCCGTAGCCTCCCTAGCGGTGGGGCTGCGCGATGTCCGGACTGCAGACGTGGCCAGTTTCACCCTGCCGACCTCGGGAATCGGGACCTCTGCGGACGGCCAATCCATCGTGTTGCGGGACGATGCCGCCATCGCCAAGGTCGCCGCCGCCCTGCGCGGGGACACTCTTGGCAGTTTCGTCAAGTCCATCGGATCGGGTTCCTAACAACGCGCCATTGTTCAGGGAATTGCCGGGAAACCGGTAGGATGCTCTCGGTGCCGATTTTATGAACCGCGGCCCCGACGTAAAGTACGGCGCTGAACTTACGACGTACCGAACAGGATTTTGCTTTGGGGGAACACTTGAACACTTCACGCTGCGGTGGTTACCGGACCACTCTGAAGACTGCGGCTTTCGGCGCCGCCGCGGCGCTTCTCCTCAGCCTGGGTTCCGCCCCCGCCCACGCGGAAGGTGATGGCACGCCCGCCCCTGATCCCATCGTGATCGTGGATCCGGCGCCTTCCGAGCCCGCTCCGGCACCGGATCCCGCCCCCGCGCCGGATCCCGCGCCGGCGCCGGCTCCCGTTCCGGCGCCGTCGTCGCAGGCGCCCGCCCCGGCGGCGCCGGTACGTCCGCCAGCCGGCCCGGCACCGGCAGCACCGATCATCCCGCCACCCGCGCCGGCGGTTCAAGTGCCCGTTCCGGAGGCTCCGGTTGTTCCGCCAGCGGACCCGGCACCAACAGTCGGGGAAAGCACTCCAACGCCGACGGCGACTCCGTCGGCCAGCGCTTCAGCCGCGCCGGCGTCGGCTGCACCTTCCGAGACGCCGGCACCGGAGCCTGAAAAGGCGGACCCGGTGATCCAGTCCTCCCCGGTGATCCAGGCCGCAGTGACCGCGGCGACCGGCAGCCCTTTCGGGGTGCAGCTCATAACCGTCCTGGTCCTGCTGGCGGCCGGCTTTGCTTACTTCCGCGCCTTGGGCGCGAGGGGCCGGGCGACCTCGAAGGGCGCACGCTAAGGTGGCTCAGGAAGTCCGCCCGAACCCGTCCGAAACTCCTGAGAGAGCGGACCGACCGGTTCGCGTCAGCCTGTTGGTGCATTCCTATTGGCCCGAGAGCAGCCCTCCCCAGCGCCGCTGGACGGCCCTGCTGAAGGAATTCTGCGCCTCCGGCTGGGATGTCGATGTGATCACGCCGGTTGCCCACGCCCCGGCTGGACGGCGGGACCTTCCTGCCAAGTTGGCAGGCCGTGCGTTCCGGCGACAGAAGGGCCAGTTCTCTGAGCAGATCCGGCGCGTCCCCTTCCTGCCGCATGGCAACTCGCAGCTGGCACGCTTTATCGATCATTGTTTCTCTGCCGTTATGACGGTGCCGCTCGGACTGTTAACGCCGCGGCCCGACGTCGTCATCGCCACCGCACCGAGCCTGCCGATTCTTGCCGCGGGGTATCTCCTGGCCCGCCTCCGCAGGGCTCCTCTGATCGTCGAAATGCGCGACGCATGGCCGGACCTAGCCCGCGATTCGCGCATGGTGAAGGGTCGCGTCAAGAGTGTGGTTGAGGTGGCCGTTGATTTCATCCAGCACCGTGCCGACCTTGTGGTAACTGTCACCGACGGATTTGCCGATACGCTGCGCGGGCGCGGTATCAAGAACGTCGCAACGGTCAGCAATGGGTTGCATGTGGACACCATCCCGGTGCTGTCCCCACCGGAGCCGGAGCGCGAAACTCTTGAAGCCCTGTACCTCGGCAACCACGGTGCGAGCCAGCGGCTGGAGGTGGTGATCCGTGCCAGTGCGCTGGTGGGGGACTCCATGCACCTGCACCTGGTGGGTGACGGGACACGAAAGCCGGCGCTCCAGAAGTTGGCACGTGAGCTGAACGCGCCTGTGACCTTCCACCCGTCCCTGCACGGGCCGGCCGTGATGGCGCGCTATGCCTCGGCCGACACGTGCATCGTCTCGCTCAGGGACGACTGGAAGTCGTTTGAAACGACCGTGCCGTCGAAGACCTATGAGGTCTTGTCCCTTGGGCGCCACGTCACGGCAATCGTGATTGGCGAAGCCGCCCGAATCATCGCAGATGCAGAGGCGGGCGACATCGTGCCCAGCAGCCCGGAGGCGGTGGCCGAACTGTGGCGCAAGTTGGCGGCAGACCGCTCCCGACTGGTGCGGGACGACACCAGCCGGCAGTGGGTCAAGGAACATGCCGACTATTCCCTGCTGGCGGACCGCTACATGGGGCTGATCGAGAAACTGCTCAACCGGGAGACGGTCTCGTCCCGATGACCCGGTTCCTCCGCAATATCCGGCTGGCCGCAGCCGTGGCCGGCAGCCACCTGACCGACGATCCGCTTCTACTGCTGTTGCAGCTGAGCCGACGCTTGCCGCCGCGTCTGGTGGGCCCGCCTGCGGCGGCGGTCGTCCGCCACGCGCATCGTGATTCCACCGCTATTCCCGTCCTCCTCGCCATGCTGGTAAAAGGCGACGACGCAGAGGTTGAGCGGCGGCTCTCCCTCGCCGCCGCAACCGCAGCGACGGGGGAGCGCGCCCGCCGGCTCGCCGACGTCGCCCTCGCCGCCCAGCTGCCTGCCGTGGCCGATGCTTTCCTCGGCCGCGCGGAAGGCGCGCCGGGTCTGGACGGTTCCCGTGCCCGCCGCTTCTGGTACGACGGCGCAGTCAGCGACGCCGTCGAGGTCCTGGCGGGTGACGGTCGGGCACGCCGTGGTCAGCGGTCCCGGCTGGCAGCCGAGCTGAGCGTCCTCAGCGGCGCGGCTCCGGTACTCGACGGCGTGGACTACAGTCCCGTCCCGGGCCGCGTGCTGCACCTGCTAACCAACTCCCTGCCCCACACAGCCAGCGGGTACGCGCAGCGGTCACACTCCATCCTTGCCGCTCAGCAGGCTGCGGGCTGGGACGTGCTGGCCGTGACCAGGTTGGGGTACCCGGTCCAGATCGGCAAGATCTCCGCGAAGCCGTCCGATGTGGTGGACGGTGTCCGTTATCGACGACTCCTTCCGGCAAAGCTGGCAGCAACCATGGATTCGCGGCTGCAGCAGCAAGCCGAAGAGCTGCTGGACATCGTGCTGGAATTCAAGCCCAGCGTGCTGCACACCACCACGCACTACGTCAACGCCTTAGTGGTCCGCGCCGTGGCCCGGGCCGTGGGCATTCCCTGGGTGTATGAGGTGCGCGGGCAACTTGCCGACACCTGGGCTTCGACGCGTGGCCCGGCGGCCAAGGAAAGCGAACGCTACCGGCTGTTCCAGGAACGGGAGGCCGAGGTCATGCGGGATGCCGACCTCGTGGTGACCTTGGGTGGTGCCATGAAGGCCAACATTGTGGCCGCCGGAATCCCGGAAGCAAAGGTGCTGATTGCGCCAAACGCTGTCGGTGGTGACTTCCTTAAGGAGCCGCTCGATGCCAGCAGCGCCCGCCGTGAGCTAGGGCTCAACGAGAGCGGGCAGTACATCGGTACGGTCAGCAGTTTGGTAGCCTATGAAGGCCTCGATTGCTTGATCGAGGCATTTGTACTGCTCGCCCCGCGCCTGCCGGACTTGAAGCTGCTCATTGTGGGAGACGGCGTGTCCCGCCCCGCACTCGAGGTCCAAGCCCGCCAGTCAGGCTATGGCGACCGCATCATTTTCACCGGGCGGGTACCGCGCGAGCAAGCGGTGCGCTATCACCAGGCTTTGGATGTCTTTGTGGTGCCACGCAGGGATCTGGAAGTGACCCGGTCCGTGACCCCGCTCAAGCCGGTGGAAGCATTGGCGTGCGCGCGTCCTGTCGTAGCGAGCAGGCTGCCGGCGCTCGAGGAGATTGTAAGAGAAGGCGAGAGCGGACTTTTGTTCCGAGCGGGTGACTGCTTCGAGTTCAGCAATAAGCTGGGGCGGCTTCTTCGTTCCGAGGAGCTAAGGACGCGTTATGGACAAGCAGGGAGACAGAGCGTCTTGAAGAGTCGCACGTGGAAGGCCAACGCGAAAGCGATGGCTGACGCCTATGAAAGACTTACTAAGGAAAGTCGTTGAGTGCCGAAACGCGGTCTGGCCCGGCAGCGCCGCAGCCCACAGCGGTAACAACATCCGTGAATTTGCGCGGGCTGCGCCGAGTAGGGGCGCGACCGTCGCTGCTGGATTACCTTGTCTCACTTTGGGATTACAGGCACTTCATATTTTACGATGCAAGATCACGCGTTCAAACCGGGAACGAGCAAGATAAGCTCGGGCTTGCGTGGCTGGTTCTTGGCCCTCTGCTCAACGGGTTGATGTTCTACCTGATAATGGGGTTGCTCCTGAACTCAGGCGGTGGCACCGAAAACTTCGTTGCATTTCTCATCATCGGTGTGTTCCTTTTTCAAATGAGCACACGCGCAATTTCAAGCTCATCGCGCGTTATCGCCTCGAATAAGAACATCATCCACGCATTTCAGTTTCCCCGTGCAAGCTTGGTCCTGGCCGCCAATGTTCGAGAGCTACTGTCGAACATTCCGGTTATAATCGTTATGCTCATTCTTATTATCGTCCTCCCCCCAGCTGAGGAAATCTCTTGGCGCTGGTTGCTATTGATCCCGATAGTGGGCCTCCAGCTCCTTTTCAACCTCGGACTCGGGCTTATCCTCGCAAGATTGGTGTCGATCGTCAATGACATCAGCCAGTTGATTACTTATGCAATGCGGTTGTGGATGTACGCGTCTTGTATGTTCTTTTCCATTGATCGATTTGACCGTGTTCCCATTATCAAGGCGATTATGGAGTTTAACCCGCTCTATAACGTTCTCCACTTGGCGCGGGAATGTCTCCTGTACGGAAACGTCGGTTCCTTGCGGGCGTGGGCCATCCTGGCGCTGTGGTCAGTTTCTGCCGCGGCGGCTGGAATCGTATTCTTCTGGAAGGGAGAAGAAACGTATGGCAGAGAACTCTGATCTTCATTTTGTTCAAGGCACGCCCGCCGTCGTCATCGACAAGGTGAGCATGGTGTACCAGACCACCTCACGGACAAATGGCGGAGCTTCGTCGTCTCCCGCCGGTTGGGCCGGTCTCAGGCGTGCGGTCAAGAGGGCCAAGCCTGTGGAGGTCACTGCCCTCAAGGGCCTGTCTTTGGTCGTGGAACACGGGGAGTCCGTAGCTGTAATTGGCCGGAACGGCTCCGGCAAAAGCACTCTCCTCAAGCTCGTGGGCGGTCAAATACCGCCTACGTCAGGCGCGGTTTACGCTACTTCCACACCGGTGATGTTGGGTGTCAATGCAGCATTGTTGCCGGGACTTTCCGGTGAGCAGAATATTGTGCTGGGTTGCCTTGCCATGGGAATGAGCCATCGGCGGATTGATGAAAAGTTCGATGACATCGTGGATCTCTCTGGCTTGGAAGACGCCATCCGTATGCCGATGAAGTCGTATTCATCAGGTATGAGTTCAAGACTGCGCTYCGCGATCGCAGCGAGCATCGACCCTGAAATCCTTATCATCGATGAAGCTTTGAATACCGGCGATGCCCAGTTCAAGGACAAAACCCGCGAGCGCATGCTGGAGCTACTTGATCAAGCGGGAACAGTATTCTTGGTGAGTCACAGCATGTCGACCGTTCTGGATCTGTGCAATCGGGCCATCTGGATCGATCAAGGGGAGTTGGTAGCAGACGGCGACCCGGAGAAAGTCGTCAAGTGGTACCGCATGTTTACACAGAAGCTAGCTGCTGGGGATCGTATCGGTGCTATGAAGCTCCGGCGTCGTATGATCCATGATCTGGAGGTTGCTGACGTCAGCGACCGGAACTCCGCTCGGCGGTCGAAGGCGTGAGGGCCGCGATTAGGTCAGCACGGGAGTTCGTTTGGCACCTCAGGTCTGGAGGGCCGGAGCAGGTACGGCAATGGCTGGCACGCAAAGCGGTCGAAGCAGGGCACCGGAGACTCGAATCTGTGCGGGACGCG
This sequence comes from Arthrobacter sp. 05N425, assembly GCF_056397125.1. Taxonomy (NCBI): domain Bacteria; kingdom Bacillati; phylum Actinomycetota; class Actinomycetes; order Micrococcales; family Micrococcaceae; genus Arthrobacter; species Arthrobacter sp. 05N425. The sequence goes on along the minus strand of NZ_JBFTMU010000001.1, from coordinate 688,638 downwards.
GAAGGCGCCTGGACGGGGCGGGGCAAAAAGCGCCGGCTCAGGTTCAAGCCATCCACAATTAGTCCGACGCGAAAGTCCGTCCAACCGGCTGTTCGGGTGGCCGTAATATTGGACGACTTCTCACTGACCGCCTTCAGTATGGAATGGGATTGTGTTCCGGTAGTGCCAGCGACTTGGCGGGCTCAGCTGGAGGACAGGCGCATAGACTTCTTGTTTGTGGAATCGGCCTGGACTGGCAACAGCGGGGCCTGGACCGGCAAAATAGCGGCCAAGCACCCGGCTGAATTATCCGTTCTTCAGGAACTGACAACCTGGTGTAATGAACGGCAGATACCAACTGTTTTCTGGAATAAGGAAGACCCGCCCCACTTTCAGGATTTTCTGTCGGCAGCCAAGCTCTTCGACCACGTCTTCACGAGCGATTCGGGCAAGCTCGAGGACTACAGACGCGAACTGGGCCACGAGAGAGTAGCGGTGCTGCCATTCGCGGCCCAGCCAGCATTGCACAACCCTGTGCGACCGAAATTCGGCTGGCACGAGCGTGACGTTGCTTTCGGAGGAATGTATTTTACCGAAAAATACCCCGAGCGTCGCGAGCAGTTGGACCTTCTGCTCACCGCTGCCGTCAAAGCGTCTTCCTCCATGAGCACCGGGCTGGAGATATTTTCACGCCAGATAGGCGGCGAGGCGAAATATCAGTTCCCGGAAGAATTTGAGGGCCGCGTGGTGGGCGGCCTCGGATATGCCGAGATGCTGACGGCCTACAAAGCCTACAAGACATTTCTTAACGTGAACTCTGTAGTGGATTCACCCACGATGTGCTCCAGGCGGGTCTTCGAGGTTGTGGCGTCCGGTTCCAACCTCGTCACAACCCCGAGCCCGGCCATCGACACATACTTTGGACCCGACGAAATCTTCAGTGTTCAGACTGAGGCGGAAGCGGAGCAGTTGCTTAGGGCGCTGCACCGGAATCCTGAAATGGGGGATCGCCAGCTCCACCGCGGGCAACGACGCATCTGGCGGGACCACACATACAGCATACGAAGTAAACAGGTGCTGGCAGCCGTCGTCCCCGCCCTACAGGCAGCCGCGGGCCGGCCATTCGTCTCGGCGTTGGTCTCGACGTTCCGACCTTGGCAAATTGAACACGTGTTTGAAACTCTCGGTCGTCAGTGCCATGTTGAAGTCGAGCTGGTGCTGCTGACACACGGATTCGAGCCGGACGCCGCCGCGATCGACAGCCTTCAGCGAAAGCACGGTGTTTCTAACGTGATTTTGCTCGCGGCTCCTAGTTCAGTTCCCCTAGGAACGTGCCTCAACATGTGCGTTGAAGCGGCATCAGGTGAGGTTCTGACCAAAATGGACGACGACGACTACTACGCTAGTAACTACCTGAGTGACCAGTTGTATGCGCTTGATTACTCTGGTGCCGACGTTGTCGGAAAACAGGCCCACTACATGTACCTCTCCGTGCTCAATGCAACGCTGCTGCGCTTTCCGGAGTGGGAGCATCGGTATACTCGGACGGTCATGGGTCCGACCATCATGGGTACTGCAGACATCTTCCGCCGTTTTCCGTTTGCTGCGATCGGCAAGGGGGAGGACAGTCTGTTCCTTCGGGACATCGCCAGGGATGAAGCGAGTGTCTATTCCTCCGACAGGTTTAACTATTGTCAGTTGCGGTCTGGTTCGGGTCATACCTGGACGGCCAGCGAAGCAGAACTGTTGGCTACAGGGTCATTGAAATTTTTTGGAAACTACAGGGACGAAGTCTCTGTCTGAATGGGGGAATCACCTTATGAATACCATTGAAAGCGTAGCGGTCGTCGGTCTGGGCTATATCGGACTTCCGACTGCAGCGATTTTGGCAGGCAACGGCGTGCACGTCGTCGGCGTGGACGTGAACCCTGACACCGTAGAATCTGTCAACCGAGGCGAGGTCCCGTTTGTGGAGCCGGACTTGGCTTCCTACGTGGCCGGGGCCGTGAGCCAGCAGAAGCTCCTCGCGTCGACTGAAACGCCCAAGGCACAGGCGTACATCGTGGCTGTTCCGACCCCGTTCAACGCGGACCACACTGCCGATGTCAGCTACATCAAGGCCGCAGCAGAGGGAATCGCCCCGCAGCTGGTCGGAGGTGAACTCGTCATCCTTGAATCCACCTCACCTCCCGGGACGACGAAGCTGCTTGGTGACTACCTCATCAGCCTACGACCGGACTTGAGCTTGGACGGGGCCGAAGGCAGACCTGCTATTCATGTGGCTCACTGCCCAGAACGCGTCCTGCCGGGCCGAATTATGATTGAGCTCGTGACCAACGACCGCATCGTTGGGGGGCTGACTACTGAGGCCGCGAATTTGGCGAAGGCGCTGTATGCCGTTTTCTGCCAAGGGGACATTTTGGTGACGGACGCTGCCACCGCTGAGATGGCGAAACTCGTGGAAAACTCCTACCGCGACGTCAATATCGCTTTTGCGAACGAGCTCTCTGTGATCAGCGACAAGCTTGGCATTAATGTCTGGGAACTCATCAAGCTGGCCAACCATCATCCGCGTGTCAACATACTGCAGCCCGGGCCTGGCGTAGGCGGACACTGCATTGCTGTGGATCCTTGGTTCATAGTAGCGGCGGCACCCGAGGAAGCCCGGCTTATCCGGCAGGCCCGCGAAACCAATGATTCAAAGCCGGCCTGGGTCATTCAGAAAGTCCAAGAAGCCATCGGTAACAAGGTATCCCCGAAGGTAGCCGTATTGGGGCTGGCCTTCAAGGCCAACATCGACGACTTGCGTGAATCCCCGGCTGTGAACATCGTTCAGCAGCTAAGCGTCAAGCTTGAGGGTGCCAGCATCCTAGTCGTGGAGCCCCATGTCGACAGCCTTCCGCGGCAGCTGTCCGGTCTTCGGAACGTCTCGCTCGAGGAACTTGAGTCTTCGCTGCACGTTGCGGATGCGGTGGTCCTCTTGGTCGATCACGATGTCTTCAAGGAGATCGACCCGGTCATGCTAGACGGCAAAGCGGTAGTGGACACCCGAGGCATCTGGCAGGAGGATTCCCGCAGTATCGCTGCGGGTGTCTAAAGAAACGCGAAGCGAGACTATGACGTATTCAGATGAAGTTGCACGGCTAAGCACCGTTCAGCTTGCCAAGCGCAAACGGTACATGCAGGATATCGACTCCCTGATACGTGACTACGAGCGTCTTGTCGTTGCTGAAGGGAAATACCGCCGTCGGGCCGAAAGCCTGGACAAGGATCTTCGCGCCATGCGGAGGGCCAGAGACAAGGCGATGGCGCAACTGGACGCTGCCAATCGAAGCAACAATGAGCTCAAGTCTGTCCTGAAGGCTCTGCGGTCCTCGAAAAGTTTCCGGTTAGCACGTGCGATCGGCGTTCCCGCACGATGGCTTTCCCGCGCAGCGGTCGCGCCACGCAGGAGTGCAGGAAACGGTTCAATCTCGCCGTCTGCATTAGGCGGCCGTACTGCCGCCGAAGCGACGCGGTCAATCCCCGGGAAGACGCCATCTGCAAAGGCGACGGTTCCGGCACGTCCCACTCGCCACCAACTTCTAAACGACTTTGCAACACATCCGTCGAAAGCCGCCGCGCTGAAGCTGATTTCGCACGATTACTTCGACAGGGGAGCCATCCTTCAGCCGGCGGACTTCATCCGACAGCATGCAGCGTTGCTGGAGGACGTCGGCGGGAGTGAGCTCGTACTGCTGCAAAATATCTTGGGCCAATATGAGCTGTTGACGGCCCCTCCCTTCATTGCCCAGCGACAGCCGAATGCTGGGTACTTGGCGGAACACGGCCGCATAATGTACTGCGCTCATAGCACGGGCCACTTCAACAGTAATGGTTACTCGACTAGGACCGCAGGGGTTGTCGGTGGGCTAAGAAGCAACGGCGAAGACGTTGTAGTTGTTGCCCGACCGGGCTACCCGTGGGACTCCAAAGTCGATGTGCCCGTCGCCGCGGCTGAAAGATTTGTCCGGGAAATAAGCGGCGTGCAGCACGTCTTCAATCCAGGTCCCAGCTGGACCGGTGACCGCCTCGACTACTATCTGGCGGAAGCCACAGACGTCTATGTAAGAGAAGCCCAGCGCCACCGCGCCTCAGTCATACATGCTGCCTCGAACTACGTGACGGCGCTTCCGGCGCTCCTGGCCGCCCGACGACTTGGTATACCGTTCGTATATGAAGTCAGGGGACTGTGGGAGATAACGCAAGCCTCTAGCAAGCCCGCATGGCGTAATACTGACCGGTTCCGCCTCGCAATGAGTCTCGACACGCTGGTTGCCAAGGAAGCTGATTCCGTACTGGCGATTACGAGCCAGGTGCGGGATGAACTGGTGTCTCGGGGCGTAAGTGGGCACGCGATCAGCCTCTTGCCTAACGCGGTTGACACTGACGCATTTACTCCAATGCCGCCTCTGGAATCTCTACGCAAGAAACTAGGATTGGCCAGCGATACCACTGTGGTGGGATATGCGGGAAGCATCGTGCCCTATGAGGGACTGGAGGACCTCCTGGAGGCGGCAAAATTCGTCCTCGACGCGGGCGTGGACATCACTGTGGTTGTAGTTGGAGACGGAGCGGAACTAGCGGCACTGAAGCGGCAGGCGACAGAATTTGGAATTCGCGACAAAGTAATCTTCGCCGGCCGCGTCGCAGCAGCAGATGTCCCTGGCTACCTTAGCTTGTTCGATATCATGCCCTGCCCCCGACGCCGATTGCCTGTAACTGAGCTGGTGTCGCCGTTAAAGCCTTTGGAGGCAATGGCCAGCGCCAAGGCACTGATCTTGAGTGACCTCGCGCCGATGCGCGACCTTGCCGGCCCGAACCAGGAGCGGGCACTGCTGTGCGAGGCCGGAAGTCCCGAATCCCTAGCCGCCGCTATAATCAAATTGACCGGGGATCCCGAGGCGCGGACTTCCATGGGGCGACGGGCAAGGCTTTGGGCTATAGACCAACGAACGTGGAGGGCTGCCGGCAGTACAGCTGTTCGCGCCCACGACCGTGCCAAGGCCGCCACTGCGGCGACGTCCGCGCGAAATCTCAACGAACTGACCATCGGAATTATTTCGGACGAGTTCACCCTGGAGGGTTTGCGCGGAGAGGTAAACCTGGTGGAACTCCGTCCTGACTGCTGGCGGGAGCAAATCGCTGCTCAGCCGCTTGATGCGCTGTTCGTGGAGTCTGCCTGGGAAGGCCTCAACGGACTCTGGAAGCAGAAAGTCGGGTACTACGATGAAGCGCGCTTCTCGACACTGAAAGAGATTCTGGAAGACTGCAACACGCGGGACGTGCCGACGATCTTTTGGAACAAGGAAGATCCGGTGCACTTCAACCGCTTCCGCGAAACATCGCGCCATTTCGACCACGTATTCACCTCGGATTCGGATTGCATTCGCCGATACAAGGAGAACGCTGGCCCCCGCCAGAAGACCGTCGCCTCACTGACCTTTTACGCCCAACCCCGCCTACACAACATCATCCCGGCCAACCGCCCCTACGATCACACGGTCGCCTACGCGGGCTCCTATTACGGTGACCGGTACAAGAACCGCTCAGAAGAGCTGGCAACCATACTCGGCGTCGCTAAGAACCACGGACTAGCTGTTTACGACCGCCAACATCTGAACCCCGAAAGCCCGTATCGTTTCCCAGCAAACTTGAGTCGTTTCGTCCGTGGCGGGCTTGCCTACCCGGAAATGGTTGAGGCATACAAGGCTCACCCGGTGCATATAAACGTGAACTCAGTGGATGCATCACCCACGATGTTTTCGCGTCGCGTCATGGAACTTGCCGCTTCCGGTTCAGCTGTAGTCAGCGGAAAGGGGCTCGGCGTCGAGCAGATCATGAACGGGCTAGTGCCCGTCGTCCGGGGTGCCGACGAGGCGGGGCTACTTATCCAGGAATGGATGAGTAACGAACGATCCCGTAACCGCGATGCGTGGTTGGCCTACCGATATGTACATCGCGGCCACACAGCCGCCCACCGACTTGCTTACTTACTTCGGACCGCAGGCCTTACCGTCGCGGCACCCGAACTGCCCTCCTACGCTGTCTACGTGCCGGAACTGACAGCGGAGGTCGCCTCAGTTTTGGGCATGCAGACAGTTCAGCCCGCTCACGTCTATTGCGCCTTGGCCAGCACCGAATCGCGACTCCCAGTTACAGTCGTAAGCGATCGCGATGCGGCACGACGGCTCGCGGAAGCCGCCGGAATTTCGTTCATGGGCGAACCGGGGACAGGACACTCGGACCGCACGATCTTTGAAGATTTGCTTACGCCCACGACCTTTGGAGCCTGGAGTTCGATCTCCATCTCAAGCGAGGAACTTGATACCCCTGGTCTCGGTCTGGCGCAACTGGGCGAAGGCAACGGCCATGAACCCCTGCTCCGAAACATCTCCGGAATGCTGCCAGCGAACCCACTACGCCTTAGGCGGGAAGTAGAGGCCTCACCGACAAGGCCCACGAACTCTAGAAGCAACGAACCGAAGAACGTACTGATTGCGGGACATGACTTGAAATTCGCGACGGGAATAATCGGGGAACTGGCTTCGCGTGGACATAACGTCACCATCGACAAATGGCAGGACCACACCCGGCATGATGAGGAGCAAAGCCAGACCTTGCTGGCCGAAGCGGACGTGGTGTTCTGCGAATGGACACTGGGCAACGCCGTCTGGTATTCAAGGAATGTCTCGCCACACCAGCGGTTGGTCACGCGGCTCCATCTTCAGGAAATCTCGCGTCCCTACGTGAGGGACGTTGCATACTCTGCAGTCGACAAAGTCATTTTTGTCGGAAAGCACATTCTGGATGTTGCGGTAAGGGACCACGGGGTTCCGGCAAAACAGAGCCTGGTCATTCCCAACCCGGTAGACGTCACTTCGCTCGACCTGGACAAGGCCGAAGGTGCCAGATTCAACCTCGGATTTGTCGGCATTGTTCCAGCTAGAAAGCGTCTCGACAAGGCGCTCGATGTTCTGCGACTCCTGCGAATGAATGACGATCGCTATCACCTCTTCATCAAAGGTAAACGTCCCGAGGACTTTCCTTGGATGGCCAACAGGCCAGACGAGATGTTCTTCTACGAAGAGCAGTACGCGCGAATAGGAGCGGACCCGTTGCTGGCGGGGGCGGTCACTTTTGATGCGCAGGGCGACGACATGGCCGAGTGGTACAGAAAAATCGGAATCGTTCTCTCCGTAAGCGATTTTGAGTCATTCCATTTAACGCTTGCCGACGGGGCTGCTTCCGGAGCCGTCCCCGCAAGCCTCGCCTGGCCCGGTGCTGACCAAATCTACCCAACCGATTGGTTGCACGCCGACGAACGCGCGATGGCGGTCTTCTTGTCTGGTTTGAACGAGGATTCGTGGAGAATAGCAGGCGCGCGTGCAAAGGATATTGTCGATACGCGCTTCGAAAGCACCAAAGTGATCCCGGAACTGGTGGCCACTATTTTAGGCGGGGACGAAGGGTAGACGGCGAATTCGGGTTCGCGAACGCTGATGGAGGGGGCGTGACGACCAGGGCGTCGGGGATTTGGCATTTCCCCGACGCGTGGCCTGGCGCCTGGGAATTGAGGTCGTTGCGATCGATCCATCCAAGTGGGTTGCGATCAGACTTACATATCAACCATGCCCGCGGCCCGCTCCAGCAGGGAGAGCCAGGTCAGAGGCACCGGAGACAGCTTTGTGCACAGTGGAGGAGGATCCACAGCAGTAGCCGATCTTGCCCTGCCCGTGGCGGCGGTTGACATGGAGGGCAAAGTTCCGGCGCTGCCGTCGGACGGGGTCCCTTTGGTGACCGGGGCGGGCGGCTGTGTGTCACTGCCGGTCGGAAAATGAGCAATTGTGACGGCAGCCGAGTTCAGTGGTCGTCGCCACAGTTTATGGTCCCCTCGGGGGTGATGCGAGACGTCGTCATCGAGCTGGATGGGCCTGGAGACGCGGGCGACGCACCATCACCGATGTTGAAGCCGTCGTCGAGTACGACTGAGGTCAGTAGATGGTGACCATCGGTTCCTTGATGTAGACGCGCTGCTCGTAGGTCGGCTGGAGTGTGCTGCTACCCGAGCCGCGGTAGAGTCCGCTGTGCCAGACGACCCACTGGGAGTCCCACGCTTCGGCGGCGTGACACCACGTCCGCTTTCCAATCTCAGCGCCCTCAGGGTCGAGGCTGACGCACGCAAGGGACTTCACCGCGTCAGCACGATACGTCACCGTCGCGTACGTTGCGGAACCGTCCACGAACGGCAAGAGCGGAATGCTCCATGCCTTGAGACTGGAGCCGTCGTCGCCCCACAGGCGCCAGTATCCGTTCTCCACCCGGAGCGCGACCTGGGCGTAGCGCCAACCACCATCCTTGTCGGGACCGTGCAGCTGGACCAGGGAGTGCCATGACCTCCCGTCGTTCTTCGCAGGGCCGAGGACCGGCTTGAGCCAGCCCTTCCACCGCGTTGTCTTCCCGGGCGCGGACAGCGTCGCAGCCGCCTGCGACGCGCCGACCTTGATCTCACTGCGGCGCTTGAGGTCAGGCGACGCATCAGCGGGTGCGCCGGTGATCCACCAGTCGGTCGCCTCGTATTGCCCGGGCTTCATGCCGTTCCACTCCGAGGCGGTGTACCACGCGGGCTGACCCACGCCGTTGGGTGCGGCCATGGGCCCGTAGTTTGTATGGCCATGCGCTGACGCGCTGACCGTGGGCGCAAGCATGAGGGCAGCTGCCACCATGCCCGCGATGCTGCCTCGATTGAAGATCACCTTCGAGCCTCCTTCACACACTGCTTCCACAGCTCGACATTGCGTTTGGCCCACCATTCGGAGGCCTCCCACTCGGGCTGGTCATTGTGCGTCTCGCTGTAAATGAGGTGCGAGCAGCAGTAGTTCCGGTCTTCGCCCAAGAAGCTTCATTGCAGTAGAGCGCTTGTACGCGCGACTCTTGCAGTGCGCCTCGGGCATGATCCCACGTCGTGGCTTGTTGCCCATCGGGAGGATTTCGCACAGCGCGACCGGTGATCTCTTCATGCCCTCGCATGGGCGTGGACGAGAGTGGTGTGACAAGCTTGCGCGTCTTCGCGTACTTGCGCTTCTGAGCCGGGGTGCGTTCGGCTCCGGGCGTGGTCATGACCTCATCCCTCTACAGCCGCCAGCACTCCGCCGCGTTCTTCTGCCCTCTGCGTGATGACTTCATTATGTGTCGTCGCCAAGCTAAGGCCTTCGTTCTCAGGCTCGTCCTCCGTTGACGTGACCTCCTGCGAGTTCTTCAGGGAGTTGGCTGCACTGTCGCCGTGCGGGATTTTGCCCGCTTCGGGGCGCGCACTCAAATTCTCAGCGTCGGCATGCGAATCGCCGCCGCCGGCGCCCACGACACCTTTGGATCGGACGTTGGCGACTTCCTTCACCAGCTCCTCTTTGCGCATGCCGGATGCAACGCTAATGTTTTTGTCATAGGTCTCGTGGTGGAGTTCGTCCACCTTCATTTCCCGCAACTCAGTCGCGCCGACATCTGGCGTATGAAGCGTCGCAACACCCGGCTTTTCAGTCATGGCGTCCTCCTCGTGCAGGACGAAAGCCAATTACTAAGTTGTATAGTCCGTGCCAGGAGCGTCGTCAAGATCTCCCGCTCGCAGGCTAAGAGGGGCGTATGCCACGGCGGGATCCAGTTTTTGCCCCACTTCAATGCCTATCGTCTTTGGCCCGCGGGTTCGGCTTGGCGCGCCCCTTGGGCTCGGCCCCCACTATCCAGTTCCTAAAGCAAAGCGTGGACATGAGCCGCAGTTCGGCGGGCAGCTCCCCAGACAGTTGAGGCCTTGGGCATGACCCGAAGGGGAGCGCAGGGCGAGCTCGGCTGCAGATTCGCGGGCAGTTCAAAAACACTGGTGGCAGGGTAGCGGAGCTCATGTGCTGACCTCCTTGACGACGTCGATCATCGGGCGGCCGTCGCACGGAACTTACACAAGCACTGGACTCCTACGTGGAGGTATGGGCTGCCGCAGAGAACTCGGGCAGTGGGGCCTCTTGAAATGGGGGTCTACCGAAAGCAGAGATCGGCATGACCGCATCACGCAGGCGATCTACCCGCGAATTCAAGGACGAGTTGGGCCGCGAGGTGATCAACACGTCCAAGCCGAGTTCGAGCGCGAAGTTCAAGAGCTGCGGGCCGAGACCGCCTACCTGAAAAACGCCGCTTTGATAAGGTGGCGCATCGGACCGGTCACGCTCGGTCGGCGACGGCCTTCCATGCGTAGAACGACTCTTTATAGCACCACAGCACCCGCGAGGCCGCTGCGACGGAAATCCCGTCCGTGGCAAGACCAAGGACCAGCGGAAACTGCATTCTGGGAACAGCTCCCGGGCGAAGAACGCCGCTGCCCGGCGAAGCCTCTCATTCTCGCGCTCCAGTACCCGGATCCGTTTCCTGGCATCCCTGAACCCCGCGGCTTCCTTCTCCCTCAGACCTGGCCCATGGCCGGCCTGTCCTACTGGAATACGTCTGTCGTCAGCTGACGAAGTTGAAGTTTCATGCTGAGGAGTTCCTTCCTTAGCTTGGCTGCTTCATCCACAATCGACGCTGAAATTTCCCAGGTCTTGTTGGAGCCTGTAGACGGCGCATTCTTGGCGTGCTCTCTCCATTGACCGAGGTTTTCCTGGTCAATCCCGAAAGTTGAGTAGGAAGCCTGCGTCATGAACCTGCAGCCTTCATCCTCGAGAATCGCTGTCCGTCGTGCACCGAAACTTGTGTCAGACTGCTTGTGCCGCATGTACATATACGAGCGGCTTGGCTCATTATCTACAATGACATTCAACGCATTTTTCTGTGCCCACTCAGCCAATCTGTGGTGCCCTACCTGCGCATAAGACTGAACCAAAGAAGCCGGGCCATAGAAAAAAGTATTCATGGACATGAACTCATGACTAATCGGACGCATTTTTCTGTCCGCCAAAGAAACTTCCCAGCCCCCCGGCAACGTAACCAGTGACGCATTGTAGTCCACTCGGGCCACTAACGAAAGACAACGGTCAAGGAAGTCAGATGCCAGGGCGTCATCGTCATCGATTCTGATGAGGCCAACTTTCTGTCCCTCCGCGGCCCGAGCAGACGCAAAAGCTTCCAGCTCGGCGAATGCGTCGAAGTGGAACTGAACCGGCGCGAATGTCACAAGGTGTTCCAGGCCGACCGAGGTGACGAGTGCCCTAAGAATCTTCAGGGTCTCGGAGTCCATGTCTTTGTCTATGAAGATGATCCACTCTGTGCCTGGCCTGCAAAACCGTCCCACCGAGGGGAGTGTCGTGGCGGCAAACAACCGGAGTCGGTAATCCCACCAGCGCGGATCGAAAACCCCTATGCCCATCCTTGTATAGAAAATAACGGGGATGGTCGGTCTTGGGAACAAGCCCGGTTCCGGGTCTCCTGTGCACTCTGCTGCGACATGCGCGTCCGCGGGCCCCTCCGTCGCGGGTCGAGAAGCGGAAGTGCCAATGTCGTGCATCTCGGATTCTCTTTCCTGCTAGCTCTTGTAACCGCAACGAACTCTATACGATCCCAGGCGCAGCGTGCGGGCACCGTCGCGGCGTTGCTGCCTTCCTTACCCTGCAGCCACCAGCTGGCTGACGCTTATCTGGATACAGCTGCGCCTTTCACTAATGCTGGCGCGACCACCCCGTCTGCGTTGATGTAGGCTCGTTGGGTCAGATTTCGCGGTGGAAGGAAGAGCTGGTGAGCGGAAGGCTACGGCGCCTTGATGAGTCGAAGTACTCCGTAACTTCATTCGAGAGTCTGGCCGACTTCGTGGGTGCGGAAGAGCTTCCCGGCGGATGTCTTACCTTTGAAGTGAATGGCCTTCCGGTTGACATCTTGAACCGGCCTGCCCCGGGGGCAGCTTCAACCATATTCGTGTTCCACCCAGCTGTCACTGAAGCGGTAGACACGCTGCCTTTCTTCAGCGGGCAAACGGTAACGAAGGGCGCGCCGGCGAACCGTGTCTGGATTCAGGACCCCACACTTTACGTTGACGACAGGTTGAATTTGTCCTGGTTTGCCGGCAACCACAAGATGGACGTTCAGGCGGTTCTGACGGACGTCGTCCGCAAGCTTCTCGCCGTCCACGGTAGCAAACACGCCATCTTTTTCGGCGCTTCCGGTGGCGGGTTCGCGGCCATGTATTTTTCCCGCCACTTTCCGGGATCGCTCGCTATTGCCATCAATCCTCAAACGAATATCCGATTCTATGGCGAGAAATCTGTAAAAGACTACCTGGAGTTCGGGCTTGGTGCGAAGCCAGGCTCGGACCCGCGCACGCTGTCGAATTACAGAATTGTTACCGACCTGACCCGCGAGTACAAAAAAGAATTTCCCAATACGGTCGCATATGTGCAGAATGCTAGCGATAGCTCGCATATAGGGCGGCATTTGAAGAGGTTCGTTCGCGACGTTTCGAACCATTCCCGCCTAATGCTGTATATAGGCGATTGGGGTCAAGGGCACGTCGCCCCCGACAAAGAGTTCCTTCAGGCCCTTATCGTCACCGCAGTGAATAGCTTCGGTGATTGGACGAAATTGAAAGCCTTAGGTTTTCATACCTCGCCGAACCTCCAGCACGTCGACGATCGGATCACGCAAGCAAAGACCGGTCTTCGACCCCAAACTTCGGCCGGTGAGGCGTCGTCCCGCCCACGGACCTTGCCACGAGCTCGCGTGGGTTCGATACTGAGGCGAGTATCGGGCGTGCTTCGGGGAAAACGAAGTTAGGGAAGCTCAGGGCCAGAACCAGGAGGCAACCCGCTAAGCCCTGGTGCTCCATTACGTTGCTGCGAGCTCCCGCGGTTCAAACTCGGGAATGCGGTGTCCGAGTCCGAGCATGGCTTCGATCGCAGCGACCGTTCGTTCTGCGGCCATGCCGTCCCCGTATGGATTTACAGCATTGGCCATGGAGTCGTAGTGCTCTTGGTCGTGGAGCAGTCTGTCGACCTCGCGAACAATTCGTCCTTCATCGGTGCCGATGAGAGTTACGGTACCCGCATCGACGGCCTCGGGGCGTTCGGTGTTGTCCCGCATAACGAGGACAGGTTTGCCCAGGCTGGGAGCTTCTTCCTGCACTCCGCCGGAATCCGTCAGAACAATGTGGGCGAGAGAAAGCAAGCGAGTGAATTCACCGTAGGCAAGGGGTTCGGTCACTATGACATTCGCTTTGCCTTCGAGTGCTGGGAGCACCGCCTCGCGTACCACCGGATTCTTGTGGGCGGGCAGGACAATCACAAGGTTCGGTTCGGCCTCGGCAATTCGGGCTAGGGCCCGCCCCACCCCCTGCATTGCGCCGCCTTGGTTCTCACGCCTGTGCGTAGTGACGAGGAGGATAGTTTTGCCGCTGTCGGCCAGTTCTTCGAGCTGCGGATCCGTGAATGGGACCTTCTTGCCCACTGTCGTGAGGAGGGCATCTATGACGGAGTTGCCGGTAATAACTATGTCCGCTGCATCGATACCCTCGGCAATAAGGTTGGACTTGCTCACGCTCGTCGGGGCGAGGTGAAGGCTGGCGATCTGACTTGTCATCTTACGGTTGGCTTCCTCCGGGAACGGAGAGAAGAGGTCGCCACTGCGAAGTCCAGCTTCAACGTGCACGACGGGAATTCCGTGGTAAAAGGCAGCAATTGCGCCGGCAGTGGACGTGGTCGTGTCCCCCTGCACAATGACCGCGTCGGGCTTGTCGGCGGCGAAAAGCTTGTCGAGACCGTCGACGGTCCGGGTCATGATGGCAGAGAGCGATTGGCGCTGCTGGAGGATATTTAGATCATGATCGGGGGCGATCCCGAAGAGGTCGTTGACTTGATCCAGCATTTCCCGGTGCTGACCGGTTACCGTGACCACACAGTCGAGGCGCTCTGATTGCTGCAAGGCTAAAACGATAGGGGCCATTTTGATGGCTTCAGGGCGGGTGCCGAAGATTGGCATGATAGTGGGCACAGTGGTTCCCCCAAGGATATATAGACCGCGGACCAGTGAATACTACGGGACAAGCAGCCGTACGAGTGAATCGACTTAGGGGTCCGCTTCCACGGCCATCACACCAAAGGACCAAGGTACCGTGACTAGCCGCCTGCTCGGCGGATAGTCCAATCTACGGTCGTGTGATTAGGGGCGGTGGCCCATTCAAAGCAGGTGCTGTCTCGATTCGAGAAGCGTGGGTAGCTGGCGCCGAGACGCTGGCGTCAGCTCGCGAAAATAAGCACGACAACCAGAAGAGGGATGCTCAAAGAGACCGTAATAACGACCAGCAATGCGACCATGCGCTTACGGCCGTGAACGGATTCGCGAGAACTGGGCCCCTTGGCGGTGCGCTCGGACGTCGAAGGCGCCGCTCGCGTCAGAGCGAACGGCACCGCATCCGGAACCAGCAGCGGGTCGGGTACGTCCTCGCGAAAGCGCCGGCGGCGGAGGTGCCTGGGCGCGGCAACCAGCGGCGGAGTCTGCTCGGCGTCACGCTCCAACGTCAATTTTCCTCGCTCCGTCTGTCAGGCTCCGACGGACGGCGTCCATAGGGCATCCCCCAATTCTTACATCACTGAGCGGCGGGGGAGCATTCCGGCCGGAGCGACACATCCAGCAGTCCGCCGGTTTCGATAACAAAGCGCCGCAACCACTGTCCGGGCGAGAAGTCCGGATGCGAGGCAACCATCTGCACGTCCGCCGTCGTGCACTGCTCCATCAGGCGGCCCGCCCTGGCGAGGTGGTAGCTGGATGTCACCACCGTGATGGACTTCCAGCTGTTGAGGGACACGAGCTTGCCGATGGCCTCAGCCTCGCCGCGCGTGTCGTAGTCGCCGGGGCGGAAACAGATGAGGTCCGGATTGGGGAATTGTGCCGTGTTGCACAGCTCGTCGGCCGCTTTGTTGCCGGGGGTGTCCGTGTGGGAAAGCACCAGCACGGGGATGCCGACGTCCCGCTGGAACTTCTGTGCCGCCGGCAGCCGCTCTGCACTGGCTCCGCCGAGGACGATGACGGCGTCGGTGCGGTGGACACTGAGCGGATCAACATTGACGAAGAGCTGGACCGAGATGATCAGCCACAGAATGACCGCCCCAATAGTGAAGCCAAGGGCCTGCACCAGAGCGGGCGGCACGCTGGGCATCGGTCGAGGCATGCCTATGAGTTTGGCATGGGGCTTTGCAACCACGAAACAGGCACGCGACCGCCGCGTGGCCCGCGGGTTTCAGCCGTCCCGCCGCCGTTGTCACCCTTGCGCGGTAGCGTAGGGCTGTGCCTGAAACGCTGCAGCCCGTGCCCCAAAAACCGGAGTCCCTGACCGTGGGTGAACTCTCCGAGTCCGAACTCCTTGCCCGGATCTTTCCGCGGCTCCACGGCGGGGACAGCAGTGCCCTCCTGCTGGGGCCGGGCGACGACGCCGCGATCGTGGCGGCRCCGGACGGCCGCACGGTGGTGAGCATCGACACGCAGGTGGTGGACCAGGATTTCCGGTTGGAATGGAACAACGGCTACCGGACCACCGGCTATGACGTCGGCTGGAAGGCCGCGGCCCAGAACCTCAGCGACATCAACGCCATGGGCGCCCGGGCCACCTCGATGGTGGTCAGCCTGACCATGCCCCCGGACACCCTTGTGTCCTGGGTGGAGGACTTCGCCGACGGGATGAGCTCCGGGATTCGCGAGCTGGGCGCACCGGACTGCGCCGTGGCGGGCGGGGACCTCGGCCGCGGACGCGAACTCGCCGTCAGCGTAGCCATCCTCGGCACGCTGGACGGCCAGGCCCCGGTACTGCGCTCCGGCGCCCGTCCAGGGGACACCCTGGCGCTCGCAGGCACCGCCGGATACGCTGCGGCCGGCCTGGCGCTGCTGGAATCCGGTACCCCCGTGGACGCCCTGAACTCGGAACAGCGCATCCTGATGGACACCCAGTGCCGCCCCCGGCCGCCGCTCGCGGCAGGGCCGCTGGCCCGGGAAGCCGGCGCCACCGCCCTGATGGATATTTCCGACGGCCTGGTCCGGGACGGCGCGCGGATGGCCGCGGCCAGCCACGCCGTGCTGGACTTGGACCCAGTGGCCCTCAAGGAGCTCGGCGTGCCGCTGCAGCCGGCCGCCTCCCTGCTGGGCGCGGAGCCGATGGACTGGGTCCTTGGCGGTGGCGAGGACCACGGCCTGCTCGCAGCCTTCCCGGCCGGCGTTCAGCTGCCTCACGGTTTCACTGCGATAGGCTCGGTAGAGGCCTCTGCACCAACGGACAGCACAGGCGTCACCATAGCGGGCAGGCCCGCTGACACTGTGGGATGGGATCACTTTGCAGACTAAGATTGCCGCCAACGCGCAAGCGATGAAGCGGTGGTTGGGCAAGGCGGAAACAACGCTTGGAAACCACAGCGACCGCCTGAACGCCATCAACATCTTTCCGGTAGCCGACGGCGACACCGGCACCAACCTCTACCTCACGGTCCGCGCCGCCGCCCGGGCGCTACAGAATGTCGCCACCGACACCGCCGCCCTGCCGCAGCTGGACGCAGACGCGGCGCTGCACGTGGTGGGCCCGCCCAACCCGGCCCAGAACGACGTCGGGGCCGTCCTGGCCAAAGCCGGCCAGGCCGCCATGGAGCAGGCGCGCGGCAACTCCGGCACGCTCTTCGCCGTCTTCCTGTGCGCCGCCGCGGAACCGCTGGCCGGGCACCCCCGGCTCAGTTCACCCCTGCTCGCCACCGCCCTGAACCGGGCCCAGATCCGGGCCTGGTCCGCGCTGAGCGACCCGGTGCCCGGCACCATGCTCTCCGTCATGGAAGCGGCAGCCCGCGCCGCTGCCGCCGTCGACGCCGAGCACGACGGAGACGACAGCAACCACACCCTGGGCCTGGCGCTCGACGCCGCCGTCGAGGCCGCCCTGGCCGCCGTGGTGCACACCRAGGACCAGCTCGAGGCCCTGCATACCGCCCACGTGGTGGACGCCGGCGGTGTCGGGATGCTCCTGATCCTGGACTGCCTTCGCTCCGCCGTGCTCGGCGAGGAGCTGCAGGACCAGCTGCTCGACGGGCTGCACGGCTATGACGTCCAGGCCCCGCACATCCACGTGGACATGCCGCGGGACGACGGCGTGGAAGTTATGTGCACCATCACGCTCTCGCCGCTGGACGCGGCCACCATGCGGCAGCGGCTCGACGAGATGGGCGAGTCCGTGATCATGAGCCAGGTGGGCGGCGAAGCCAACGAAGAAGGCGCCTACCGGTGGCGGGTCCACGTCCACGTGCCCGACCCCGCGCCCGCCGTCGCCCTGATCCGCTCGCTCGGCGAACCCTCGGACATCAACGTCAGTGAGCTGGCCCTGCCGCGTAACCCGGATGACCTTCCCTTGGAAGCAGTTCCCGACGCAGGCCCCCGCACCACGGACCTCGACGGACATGAACGCTGAACTTGAACTGGGCCTCGAACGCCGGATCGGTAAACGGTCCGCGGCCGGCATCGAAAAGCACCTCGGCATCACCACCGTCGGCGGCCTGCTGAACTACTTCCCGCGCCGCTACCTGAGCCGCGGCGAGCTGACCCCGATCAGCGAGGTCCCGCTGGACGAGGAGGTGACCCTGATTGCGCGGGTTATCTCCAACAGCACCCGGTCCATGCGCGCCCGCCGGGGTTCGCTGACCGACGTCGTGATTACCGACGACGCCGGTTCCCCGGCTACCGGCCTTCCCGGCACCCTCAAGGTGAGCTTCTTCAACGGCTTCCGGGCCAAGGCCGAGCTCCAGCCGGGCCGGCGCGCCATGTTCTCCGGCAAGGTCACCCGCTACGGCGGATCGCTCGGCCTGACCAACCCCGACTTCCTGCTCCTCGACGAGGATCCGGACACGCCCGGGATGGACCCGGAAAAGCTCGCCGCGATGCCCATCCCCGTGTACCCGGCCACCGCCAAGCTGACCAGCTGGTCCATTCAGAAGGTCATCTCCACACTGCTGGACACGCTCGAGCTGGACAGCCTGGAGGACCCGCTTCCCGACGAGATCGCGTCCCGGGAGAAGTTCCTGCCCGTCGCGGACGCCTACCGGCTGATCCATGCCCCGCAGACCCCCGCGGACTGGCAGCGTGCCCGGGACCGTTTCCGCTACCAGGAAGCGCTGGTGTTGCAGTCTGCACTGGCCCGGCGCCGCGCCCAGCTCGCAGCGGAGGAGGCAACGGCGCGCCGTCCCGCCGCCGACGGCCTGCTGGCGGCGTTCGACCGGCAACTGCCCTTCACCCTGACTGCCGGCCAGGCCGCCGTCGGCAAGACCCTCTCCGAGGAGCTGGCCCTGGACTCGCCGATGAACCGGCTGCTGCAGGGCGAGGTGGGCTCGGGCAAGACGATCGTGGCCCTGCGCGCCATGCTGCAGGTGGTCGACGCCGGGGGGCAGGCCGCGCTGCTGGCCCCCACCGAGGTCCTCGCGGCGCAGCACTTCGACTCCATCCGGCGCACCCTCGGACCGCTCTCCCGGGACGGGCTGCTGGGCGGCCTGGGTCCGGATTCCGTCCAGGTCACCCTGCTGACCGGCTCCATGCCCACCGCAGCCCGGAAACAAGCCATGCTGGACGCCGCTTCCGGGACCGCCGGGATCGTGATCGGCACCCACGCCCTGCTCAGTGAGAACGTCTCCTTCTACGACCTCGGACTGATCGTGGTGGACGAACAGCACCGCTTCGGCGTCGAACAGCGCGACGCGCTCCGGTCCAAGGCCAGCAAGCCGCCCCACCTGCTGGTCATGACCGCCACCCCCATCCCGCGCACCGTGGCGATGACGGTGTTCGGCGACCTGGAGACCTCGGTGCTGGACGAACTGCCGGCAGGCCGCGCCCCGATCTCCACCCACGTGGTGGGCCTTGCCGAGCACCCGGCCTGGGCCACCCGGATCTGGTCCCGCGCGCGCGAAGAGATCGACGCCGGCCACCAGGTCTACGTCGTCTGCCCCAAGATCGGCACCGACGACGACGGCGACTTCACCCCGGGCGAGGCCGAACCCACCGACGCCGACCTGGCGGAGACCGGCGCCCGGGAGCTCGCCTCGGTGACCGGCGTCATCGAACAGCTGCGGGACGAACAGTCACTGGCCGGCGTGCCCGTGGCGCCCCTGCACGGCCGGCAGGACCCCGTGCTGAAGTCGGAGACCATGGCCTCGTTCACGGCCAACCAGACCAAGCTGCTGGTCTCCACCACGGTGATCGAAGTTGGCGTGGACGTGCACAACGCCACGCTCATGGTGATCCTGGATGCCGACCGGTTCGGCATTTCGCGGCTGCACCAGCTGCGCGGCCGGGTGGGCCGCGGCGGGCTGCCGGGAACCTGCCTGCTGGTCACCACCCTGGAACCGGGGCATCCCAGCCGGCGCCGGCTGGATGCCGTGGCGGCGACCACCGACGGCTTCGAACTCTCGCAGGAGGACCTGAAGCTCCGCCGCGAAGGCGACATCCTGGGCGCCTCCCAGTCCGGCGGCCGCTCGACGTTGAAGCTGCTGCGGGTGCTGGAACACGAGGACGTGATCGCCCGGGCCCGGCAGGACGCCCAGGCGATCGTGGGCGCTGACCCGGACCTGGCCCGCCACGCCGGCCTCGCCGCGGCCATTGACGACTACCTCAACCCTGAAAAGGAGGCGTTCCTTGAACGCGGCTAGAACATCAGGCACGGCTAAACCATGAGCCGGATCATCGCCGGAGCCGCCGGCGGCACGCCGCTGGTGAGCGTCCCCGGATCCCTGACCCGCCCCACCACGGACCGGGTGAAGGAGGCCCTCTTCTCCCGGCTGGACGCCTTCGAGGTCATCGCGGACGCGCGGGTGCTGGACCTCTACGCGGGTTCCGGTTCACTCGGCGTGGAAAGCGCCAGCCGCGGCGCCCTCACCGTGGACCTGGTGGAATTCGACGGCAAGGCCAGCGAGGTCTGCCAGCGCAACGCGGACCTGGTCAACACCGTGGCGCGGCGCAAGGTCGTTGCCGTGCACCGCTCCAAAGTGGAATCGTTCCTGGACCGGGCCGCCGAGGGGACCCGCTGGGACCTGGTGTTCCTGGACCCGCCCTACCCGCTGGACGAGGTCGCACTGGCCGCCGTCCTGGCCAAGCTGCTGCCGCACCTGGCCGAGGGCGCCGTCGTCGTGGTGGAACGCTCCGCCCGCACCCCGGAACCGACCTGGCCGGACGGCCTGGAGCGGTTCGCGGAGAAGAAGTACGGCGAAACCCGGCTCTGGTTCGCCGAGCCCGGCGTGGAGCCTGCGGAGGCGGGGGCCGCGGACGCGAGGGAGTAGCCCCGCGGACGAGGACGACGGCGGAACCTTCCGCCGTCGTCCTCGTCCGGTGTGGCGAGTGCCGCTATTTCAGGATCGTGCCCGAGACATCCGGCGTCGAGGGCACAATTCCGTACTTGGCCATCAGCTCGCCCAGTTTGCCCAGGGTGGGTTCATCGAGCTTGCCGTTGAATTCCTCCAGCCGCAGCTTCTTGGCCACGGCCTCCGGCATCTTCATGAACGCAGGCAGTAGTGCCCGGACCTTGTCCGGGTTGCTCTGCGCCAGGGCCAGGGTCTCCGTCATGGCCGCCTTGAAGTCGGCAACCACCTGCGGATTCTGCTGGGCATAGCCGCCGCTGGTGAAGGTGACCATGGTGGGAAGACCCGGCAGTGCCGCCTGGTTGTTGTACGTCACCAGCTTGTTGCCTTCCGCCAGCAGCTTGGAGAGGAACGGTTCGGGAACCCAGACGGCGTCGGCGTTCCCCTTGGCGAGCTGGGCACCCATGTCCTGGAAGGGCAGTTCGAGGAACTGGACCGCGTTCGGGTCGCCGCCCTGCTTGGACACGACCTCCTTGATGGTCAGGTCTCCCTGCGCATTGAGGGTGTTGACTGCGACCTTCTTGCCGACCAGGTCCTTGGCCGAGGTGATGCCCGAGCCCGCCTTGGCGACGACGCCGTTGATGTCATCCCCGGTGGGGAGCGAGTTTGAGTACCCGGAGACGATCTTCATGTCCAGGCCCTTGTTCTTGGCCAGGAGCACGGACAGCGGGTTTCCCACGGAGAAGTTCATGGTTCCGGTGGAGACGGCGGGGAGCATTGCCGCCCCGCCCTGCCCGCTCTGCAACTCGACCTTGAGCTTGTGCTTGGCAAAGATCCCCTCGTCGATGCCCAGCTGCACGGCGGCAGACGGCGCAATCGAGATCACACCCACACTGATGTTGCGGACACCATCGCCACCGGCGGCCGAGGAGTTCGAGGCCGACCCGGACGGCGACCCGGCGCCGCAACCGGTGAGCAGCAACGCCGCGGCAACTCCGACGGCGGCAAATGTGAGTCTCTTCATAACAGTCCACTTCCTTGGGGTGAGTTATTGGGCGGTCGGGACACTTGCCGGGCAGACCACCCGGCGGCCGGCCCCGAAGCTACATAAATGACAACCCATATAATTGACAAAGTCAATGATAATTTTCTCAACTATTTTCCAGGGTGCGGGCCGGCGGCGGTATCGTTGACGCTGTCAAGCGTTCCGAGGCGCCAACCAGAAGCTGCGAGGATCTGTGGCCGAATCAACCCAGCACGGCGAGGATTTGTTTGAAGGCGCCGCGATTCCGGCCGTCCCCGACCGCTTTCTCACCAGCGATCTGGTGGACGAAATTGAATTCCTGGCAGCGCGGGCGCGAGCCCTGGGCAGCGCGCACGCAAATGCCATGCTCGCCTCGCTGGATCTGAAGGTGCGGTCCTACTCGGTCCTGGCGATGGCCTGCAGCGACACCGAGCCGTCGCAGCGCGAGCTCGCCGATTTCCTGCGCTTGGACCCGAGCCAGATTGTCTCCCTGGTTGACGCCCTGGAACAGCGCGGGCTCGTCTTCCGCGCGCCCGATCCGCGCGACCGGCGGTCCAAGGTCATCCGCGCGACGACAGCCGGCGCGGAGCTGCATCAACGTGCGGCGGCGGCCGTCCGGGTGGCTGAAGATGCGTCCCTGGCATCGCTCGACGGTCCGGAACGGGACCAGCTTCGGGTCCTGCTGCGGAAGATCGCGTTCAGCTGAGTTCCGTACCGCTGCCCCGGGCCGTGGACTAGTCCGAGAGGACGTCCAGCTCGACGCCGGAGAGCACCTTGGCCGGGTGCGGGCCGCGGGCCGTCAGCGCCGCGGTCCAGACCTCGGGCCACGGTCCCTGGGTGCCGGTCAGGATGATATTCCCAGGGTGCCGGCCAGCGAACATGCCGGTCTCTGCGAACGCGGACACATCGGCCATCGCCCGGCGCAGCGCCGCGACCTGGCTGCGGACCAGTGTCAGGCCCGGCTCGTCGCCGACATTGACGATCAGTACGCCCCGCGGGGTCAGCCTGGCGGCCGCTTCCCGGTAGAACCCGGTGCAGGCGATGTGTTCGGGTGCCTCCGGGCCGGAGAAGATGTCCAGGATCACGACGTCGAAGCGCAGTTCCGCGGGCAGCGTCGCCAGGGATTCGCGGGCGTCGCCGATGACGGTGTGCAGTTCGGTCCCGTCGGGCATCGGCAGCTGCTGCAGCACGAAGTCCAGCAATTCCCGCTCCAGCTCCACGGCGTACTGCACGGAACCCGGACGGGTCGCCTGGATATAGCGCGCCAGCGTCAGCGCCCCGGCGCCCAGATGGAGGGCGGTGATGGGTTCGCCCCACGGCGCCGCGAGGTCCACCACGTGGCCGATCCGGCGCAGGTACTCGTAGAAAATGTCGCCGGGGTCGGCCAGGTTGACGTGGGACTGTTCGGCCCCGCCGATGCTCAGCACGAACCCGCCCTCGGTGAATTCGTCGGCCTCGATCACAGCGTGCTGGCTGGTGGTCCGCAGGAACCGCGTGGCCGCAGGGCTGCCCTCTGTGCTCACAGCCTGTCCCGGAGCGTGGAGAGCCGCTCGGCCGCTTCCTCCAGCACATAGGTCTTCTTGCAGAACGCGAAGCGGAGCAGGCTCCGGGTCCGCTCGGCTCCCTCGGCGTGGCAGAAGACCGGGACCGGGATGGCGGCAACGCCCACCAGTTCCGGCAGCCGGCGGGCCAGGTCCACCGAATCGGAGATCCCCAGCGGTGCCGTGTCCACGTTCACGAAATAAGTGCCTTGCGGGGTGAAGACCTCCAGCCCCGCCGCACGCAGGCCTTCGCTGAGGATGTCCCGCTTGAGCCGCAGGGTGTCGGCGATGCCGGCGTAGAACTCATCCGGCAGGCCCAGGCCCACCGCAATGGCGCTCTGGAACGGGGTGCCGGAACTGTAGCTCAGGAACTGCTTGACCGTCCGGGCGGCGGCAACAAGGTGTTCCGGGCCGCTGAGCCAGCCGATCTTCCAGCCGGTGAAGGAGAACGTCTTTCCTGCGGACGAAATGGTCAGGGTGCGGTCGGCCGCGCCGGGCAGCGTGGCGATCGGCAGGTGCGCGACGTCGAAGGTGAGGTGCTCGTAGACCTCGTCGGTGATGATGACGGCGTCGTGCTTGATGGCGAGCTCGACGACCCGTTCCAGCACTTCGCGCGGGAAGACCGCGCCGGTGGGGTTGTGCGGGTTGTTGACCAGCACCACCTTGGTGCGGTCGCTGAAGGCCGCGGCCAGGGCGTCGAGGTCGGGCATGAAATCGGGAGCCAGCAGCGGGGCGGTGACGTGGGTGGCGCCGGAGAGCCCGATGATGGCGCCGTAGGAGTCATAGAACGGTTCAAAGGTGATGACCTCGTCGCCGGGCCCGACCAGGGCAAGGAGGGCTGCGGCGATGGCTTCCGTGGCGCCGGTGGTGACGATGATTTCCGTCTGCGGATCCGGGGTCAGCTCGTAGAACCGTTCCTGGTGCAGGGAGATGGCCTCGCGCAGCTCAAGGATGCCCTTGCCGGGGGCGTACTGGTTGGCCCCCGCGGCGATCGCGGCCTGGGCCGCGTCCTTGATCTCCGCCGGGCCGTCCTCATCCGGGAAACCCTGGCCGAGGTTGATGGCACCGGTCCTGAGCGCCAGCGTGGTCATCTCCTCGAAGATGGTGACGCCCAGGTCCCCGCCGGGGGAGAGCAGGTTGGCGCCTGTCGCCGCACGCTGCCAGGGGGCCAGCGGCTGCGCGCTCACCGGGTTCCCGCCTGGCTGGGGTTTTCACCGGCACCGTCGCCGGCGCCGTTGGAGGCACTGGCCGTGCGGCCGGTGAACTTGTCCATGGTGGTGTAAATGCCGAAGATCTTCCCGCCGACGAAGTCCCAGGCCCGGACCGGCAGCACCCCGCGCAGCACCTTGCCGAGCTGCGCCGTCGCCGGGGCGATCAGCTGTGGCTGGCCGGCCACGGTGGCGCGCCAGGCGCGGTTGACGGCGTCGTCCGGGGTCATCAGCGGGGTGAAGAGCGGGCCGCGGGCGCCGGCGAACATGCCGGTGGAGATGTAGCTGGGGCAGAACGTGGTCACCTTGAGGTGGCCGTAGCCCTGCTGTTCGAGCTCCAGCCGCAGCGAGTCGCTCCAGCCGATGACCGCCCACTTGGAGGCGGCATAGACGCTCATCCGCGGGTTGGACACGGTGCCCGCGGCGGAGGCGATGTTCAGGATCCGGCGCGGCCGGCCGGCGTCGGCCATCATGGCCGGGAGGAAGGCGTGGGTGACATACATCGGGGCGAGGGCATTGATGTCCATGGTCAGGGCGATGTCGCGGGCCGGTTCGTGGTCCCAGAACAGGGCGCCTCGCACGATCCCGGCGTTGTTGACCAACAGCGTCAGCGGGCCTTCGGACTGCGTCTCCGCGGCGGCCTCCGCGATCGCCTCCCGGCTGGCCAGGTCAACCCGGCGGACGACGGCGCGCGCGCCAAGCGCCGTGACCTCGGCGGCGGTGCTGGCCAGTCCGTCGGCGTCGACGTCCCAGAGAATGACGACGCCGGCCCCCTCCCGGGCGGCGCGAAGGGCGTAGAGCCGCCCCATGCCCATGGCGGCTCCGGTCACGAGGACGACCCCGCCGGCAACGGTGAACGGTTCAGGCGTGGGCTCGGCAGTGGAACTCTTAGATGCTGACATTCCGCCATGCTATCCCGGCCCGCAAGGCCCATGCGGTAGGTTCGGAGCATGAGACGCGCCGTATGCCCTGGCTCCTTTGACCCTATTCACAACGGCCACCTGGAAGTCATAGCCCGGGCGGCCAGCCTCTTCGACGAGGTCATCGTGGCAGTATCCACCAACTACGCCAAGAAATACCGTTTCGGGCTCGAGGAGCGGCTCGACATGGCCCGGGAAACCCTGGCCTCGCTGCGCGGGATCGTGGTGGAACCCGTGGGGGAGGGGCTGCTCGCCGAGTACTGCCGGCAGCGCGGAGCCAACGCGATCGTGAAGGGCCTGCGCTCGTCCTCTGACTTCGACTACGAGTTGCCGATGGCCACCATGAACCGGCAGCTGACCGGTGTGGAGACCGTGTTCATTCCGGCCGAGGGCCACTACCTGCATTTGTCCTCCACGCTGATCAAGGAAGTCTTCACCCTCGGCGGCGACGTCGCGGACTTCGTGCCGAAGTCCGTGCTGAAACGGCTGAGGTCCGGCGAGCCGGTCCAGGATCCGCCCCGCAGAGGGTAAGCTTGATCGGTACTCGGCGGCCTGCTGCCGGTTGCGCGGCCCCGACCGGGCCTCGTGTGCGGAGCTGTTCCGCGCACTGCCGCCCGGTTTGAGTCCGCCCGGAAGATCAGGCTAAGATGGTACGTCGGTCATATGTTCAACAGGAGTTCTCATTAAGCGAGATGCTAGTTCGCCCCTGGCGTTCGACGTCAAGGACCTCGGACGCAGTCCGGGAAGCATGCGGACACTGACGGAACATGTACCCGCACCAAGTGACCTTGGTGTGGCGCTCATTGGTGTGCAGGAAGGCTCGGACGTCGAGTTGGATCTGCGCCTGGAGGCCGTACACGAAGGAATTCTGGTATCGGGCACCGCGAACGTCGAAGTAACCGGCGAATGCGGTCGATGCCTGGATCCCCTTGCGTATGACCTTGAGGTCAATGTGCAAGAACTTTTCTTCTACGGGGATGCTGAATTCCCGGATGAAGAAGACGAACAAGAGCAACGTCGAGTCGAGCACGATCTGATCGATCTTGAGCCGGTGTTGCGGGACGCAGTTGTCACTATGCTGCCGTTCCAGCCGGTGTGCCGGGAAGACTGCCAGGGCCTTTGCTCCGAATGCGGAGTTCGCCTGGAAGACGAGCCGGGGCACCACCACGAGGTCGTAGATCCTCGCTGGGCTGCCCTAGCTGATCTGGCTAAGCCTGACCGGCAAAACTGATTTGTAAGTGTTGGACTAGAGAGAAATGAGTTAGCCGTGGCTGTCCCGAAGCGGAAAATGTCTCGCTCGAATACCCGCGCCCGCCGCTCCCAGTGGAAGGCAACTGCCCCCCACCTGGTGAAGACCGTGGAAAACGGACAGGTTGTTTACAGCCTGCCGCACCAGGCAAAGGTCGTTACCGACTCGGCTGGCACCGCGCTGTTCCTTGAGTACAAGGGCCGCAAGGTCGCAGACGTCTAATCCGCCAACAGGCTGACTAAGATGTCTTCAACTGAAGAGCTTCTGAAGCGTCTCGGTGTCTCTATTGACGCCGGGACGCTTCGTCTTGCTCTGACACACCGTTCCTACGCCTACGAAAACGGCGGGATCCCCACCAACGAACGGCTCGAGTTCCTCGGCGACTCCATCCTGGGCTTCTCCGTCACAGATGCGCTGTACCGCGACAACCCCGAGCTGCCCGAAGGTGACCTGGCCAAGCGCCGTTCCGCCGTCGTCAGCACCCGGGCGCTGGCCGGCATCGGCCGCAGCATCGGGCTGGGGGAGTACATCTACCTGGGCCAAGGCGAGAAGCTCACCGAGGGCAAGAACAAGGCCTCCATCCTGGCGGACACCATGGAGGCGCTGATCGGCGCCACCTACCTGTCCAACGACCTGGAGACCGCGCGCCAGCTCGTCATGCGGCTGGTCGGCCCGCTGCTCCAGGACGCTGCCGCGCTGGGCGCCGGCACGGACTGGAAGACCAGCATCCAGGAGCTCGCGGCCAGCCGGCAGCTAGGCACGATCAACTATGCCGTGGAGGGCTCCGGCCCGGACCATGCGCGGTCCTTCGAGGCCGTGCTGCGGATCGGTGGCAACGACTACGGCACCGGCTCGGGAAATTCCAAGAAGGAAGCCGAACAGGAAGCAGCCGCTGACGCCTGGCGCCGGCTCTCCGCCCCCGCTCCCGCCCGGACCGCGGACGCCGCTCAGGCCGAGGCCTCGGACGCGCCGGCCGAGGCACCGGCCGACGCCGCGCCGTTCAAGACCCAGACCGGCAGCTAGGCGCCACCCTTGCCTGAACTGCCCGAGGTCGAGGTGGTCCGGCGCGGCCTGGTGAACTGGGTGCGCGGCCGGACCATCATTTCCGTGGAGGTGCTGGATCCGCGCTCCATCCGCCGGCACGCGCTTGGCGTCGAGGACTTTGCCGGAAACCTTGAAGGTGCCCGGGTACTCGACGTCGTCCGTCGCGGAAAGTTCCTGTGGCTGCCGCTGGCGGACACCCCCGAGTGTGCCGGCAGTGCGGCCCCGGGCAGCGAAGGCGCGGCTGCAGGGCCTGCCCCCGCCGTCGCGCTGATGGCCCACCTGGGCATGTCCGGGCAGCTCCTGATGCAGGACGCCGCCGTCGCGGACGAGAAGCACCTGAAGATCCGGCTGAGGCTCAGTCCCGCAGCAGGCATGCCCGAACAGCTGCGCTTCGTGGACCAGCGCATCTTCGGCGGGCTGTTCCTCACCGCCCTGATCCCCACGCCCGACGGCGGTCCCGGCGGCCTCGCGGAGACGCCGTTGCCGCTGATCGCCGAGGAAGCCTCGCACATTGCCCGGGACCCGCTGGACCCGCACTTTTCCTTCGACGTCTTCTACCGGCGGATCCGGGCACGCAAGACCGGCCTCAAGCGGGCGCTCCTGGACCAGGCGCTGGTTTCCGGGATCGGCAACATCTACGCGGACGAGGCGCTCTGGCTGGCCAAACTGCACTACGCCCGGCCCACGGATACCCTCCGCCGGTCCGAGGCGCTGCGGGTGCTCGACGCGGCCCGGCAGGTCATGACGGACGCCCTCGCCGCCGGCGGAACCAGCTTCGATTCGCTCTACGTCAACGTCAACGGCGCCTCCGGCTACTTCGAGCGGTCCCTGAACGCCTACGGCCGCGAGGGCCAGGAATGCCGGCGCTGCGCGGAGGCGGGCATCGTGAGCCTGATGAAGCGCGAACAGTTCATGAACCGCTCCTCCTACACCTGCCCGGTCTGCCAGCCGCGGCCGCGGAACGGACGCTGGTAACCCGGAAGGCAGCGTAAATCCGCTGAATTCGTTGTGGTGCCAGTAGATTTAGGGCAGGAAACACCCCCGCGTCCGCCATACAGGAGACCCGAAACACCTTGCATCTCAAAAGCCTGACCGTCCGCGGATTCAAGTCGTTCGCCTCCGCGACGACGTTCGAATTCGAACCCGGCGTCACCGCCGTGGTCGGACCCAACGGCTCGGGCAAGTCCAACGTGGTCGACGCACTGTCCTGGGTGATGGGCGAACAAGGGGCCAAGACGCTCCGCGGCGGCAAGATGGAMGACGTCATTTTCGCCGGAACCTCCGGCCGGCCGCCGCTGGGCCGCGCCCACGTCTCGCTGACCATCGACAACAGCGACGGCGCGCTGCCGATCGACTACAGCGAAGTCACGATCTCCCGCACGCTGTTCCGCACCGGCGGCTCGGAATATGCGATCAACGGCGCAAGCTGCCGGCTGCTGGACATCCAGGAACTGCTCTCCGACTCCGGCCTGGGCCGTGAGATGCACGTCATCGTCGGGCAGGGGCAGCTGGACAAGGTCCTGCACGCCACCCCGGAGGACCGGCGCGGCTTCATCGAGGAGGCCGCCGGCATCCTCAAGCACCGCCGCCGCAAGGAAAAGACGGTCCGCAAACTCGAAGCCATGCAGGCCAACCTCGCCCGGCTCAGCGACCTCACCGGGGAAATCCGGCGCCAGCTCACCCCGCTGGGCAAGCAGGCCGAGGTGGCCCGCCGCGCCCAGACCGTCCAGTTCGAGGTCCGCGACGCCCGCTCCCGGCTCCTGGCCGACGACCTGGTCCAGCTGCAGTCGGTGCTGGCCCAGGACGTCGCGGATGAGAGCGCGCTGAAGGCCCGCCGCGGCGTCGTCGAACGGGATCTCGAAAGCGGCCGCCAGCGCCAGGCCGGCTTGGAGCAGCTCGCCGCAGAGGCCACGCCAAAGCTCAACGCCGCCCGGGACAACTGGTACCAGCTCTCCTCCGGACGCGAACGGCTGCGCTCCCTCGGATCGCTCGCCGAGGAACGCCGCCGCTTGCTCGGGACCTCCGATGCGGCCCCGGACACCGGCCGCGACCCCGAGCAACTCGACAAGCAGGCAGCCCGGGTCCGCGCGGAACAGGCCGGGCTTGAAGAGCAGATTGTCGAGCAGCGAACCGCCCTCGACGCCGCCACCGCCGCCAAGCAGGACGCCGAAAGCGCAGCCGCGGCGGAGGACAAACGCCTCGCCACCCTGCTCCGGGCCGCCGCCGACCGCCGCGAGGGCCTTGCCCGGCTCGCCGGCCAGGTGGGTGCCGCGAGGTCCCGGGTCGAATCCGCC
This sequence comes from Arthrobacter sp. 05N425, assembly GCF_056397125.1. Classification (NCBI taxonomy): domain Bacteria; kingdom Bacillati; phylum Actinomycetota; class Actinomycetes; order Micrococcales; family Micrococcaceae; genus Arthrobacter; species Arthrobacter sp. 05N425. Next base: position 659,073 of record NZ_JBFTMU010000001.1, on the reverse strand, counting down.
CAGGCCGAACTCGGCCGGCTGAGGGAATCGCAGAAGTCCGGTGAGGAACGGCGCCGCCTCGCCCAAAGCGAGTTCACCGCCCTCGAATCCCAGGTGGCCGGCGTCGAGGACGGCGAGGAAACCCTCGACGCCGAATACGAAGCCGCAAGCGATGCCCTCGACGCCGTCGTAGCCGAAATCGACGCCCTCAAGGCCGCCGAACGCGAAGGCGAGCGGGAACGCGACGCCCTTGTGGCCCGCCGGGACGCCCTGCAGCTTGGCCTGAACCGCAAGGACGGCTCCGAACATGTGGTTGCCGCGGGGCTGTCCGGCGTGCTGGGTCCGCTCGCGGGCATGCTGAGCGTGGAGACCGGCTACGAGGCCGCCATCGCCGCCGCGCTGGGCAGCTGCTCCGACGCCGTCGTTGTCCGCGACGCCGCCGCGGCCGCCGCGGCCGTGCAGCTGCTGAAGGACGACGACGCCGGCCGCGCCGCACTGCTGCTCGCCGACGGATCCGGGACAGCCGCGAAAGCCCCGGAGGGAGAACTGCCCGCGGAGGCCCGCTGGGCCGCAGGACTCGTCAGCCCGGCCGGCGACAAGAACGGCGGCACCGGCCTGCCGCTGGGGCAGTTGCTCGAAGGCACCGCTGTCGTCGAGGACCTCGACGCCGCGGCCCGGCTCATAGCCGCCCGGCCGGAACTGACTGCGGTGACCCGCACCGGGGACGTGTTCACTGCACTGAGCGTCAGCGGCGGCTCCGCCACGGCGCCGTCGCTGCTGGAAGTCCAGGCCGCCGTCGACGACGCCGCCGCCCGGCTCGCCGGCGTGGCGGCCGGGCTGGAACGCAACCGCTTCGCCCTGGCCGCCGCCGAATCCCGCCGTGCCGCCGCCCAGGACCGCGCCGACGCCGCCCTTGAAAAGCTGCACGACTCAGACGCCCGGCTCGCCGCCGTGGCCGAACGGCTGGGCCACCTGAACTCGGTGCTGCGCAGCGCCGTCGGGGAAAGCGAACGCCTCGCCGCGTCGCTGGCCCGGGCGGAGGCGAACATCCAGGCGGAGCAGGAGTCGCTGGAGGCTGTCGCCGCCCGGCTGGCCGCCGCCCAAGAGGCCCCCGCCGAGGACGAGCCCTCGCCGGAACACCGCGATGCCCTCGCCCTCGCGGCATCCGCGGCCCGCGCGGCTGAAATGGAGGCCCGCCTCACGCTGCGCAGCGCGGAGGAGCAACTGACCGCCCTCCGCAACCGGGCCGCGTCGTTGGAACGGGCCGCCGCCACCGAACGCCGCGCCCGCGAGGAGGCCGCCGAACGGGCCCGCCGCCGCCGGCTCCAGGCCGGCCGCGCCGCAGCCGTGGCCGCAGCCGTCGGGCGAGTGATCGGCTTCATCGACGTGTCGGTGGAACTGGCCCGCCGCGAACGCGACCGCGCCGAGGAGCGCCGCGAGCAAATGGAGCGTGAACTGTCCGCGGTCCGCGCCGGCAACGACGCCCTCGCCCGCGAACTGGCTGAGCTGACCGACTCCGTGCACCGGGACGAACTGGCCCGCGCGCAGCAGCGCCTGCGGATCGAAGCCCTCGAGCTGCGCAGCGTCGAGGAACTCGGACTGACCGCGGACCAGCTGGTCGCCGACTTCGGCCCCGACCAGCCCGTACCGCTGCCGGCCGGCCAGTCGGCGGACAAGTGGGCGGCCCTCCGCGCCCCCGTGGACGAGGACGGACACGAGATCGTCGACGGCAAACCCTTCGTCCGCGAGGAGCAGGAAAAGCGGCTCCGCAAGGCCGAACGCGACCTCTCCGCCCTGGGCCGGGTCAACCCGCTCGCGCTGGAGGAGTTTGCGGCCCTCGAGGAGCGCCACCAGTTCCTGAGCACGCAGCTGGAGGACCTCAAGTCCAGCCGCAAGGACCTGCTGGACATCATCAAGGAAGTCGACGAACGCGTGCAGAAGGTCTTCGCCGAGGCCTTCGAGGACACCGCGGCGCAGTTCGTCCGCGTCTTCGCCCGGCTATTCCCGGGCGGCGAAGGCCGGCTGGTGCTGACCGACCCCTCGGACATGCTCACCACCGGCATCGAGGTGGAGGCGCGCCCCGCCGGCAAGAAGATCAAGCGGCTTTCCCTGCTGTCCGGCGGAGAACGGTCGCTGACGGCGGTGGCTTTGCTGGTGGCGATCTTCAAGGCCCGGCCCTCGCCGTTCTACGTCATGGACGAGGTGGAGGCCGCCCTGGACGACACCAACCTGGGCCGCCTGATCACCATCTTCGAGGAACTGCGCGAGTCCAGCCAGCTGATCGTCATCACGCACCAGAAACGCACCATGGAGGTCGCGGACGCACTCTACGGCGTCACGATGCGCGGCGACGGCGTCTCCACCGTGATCAGCCAGCGGCTGGGGGCCGAGGTCTGAGGTCCGGGCGCCTGAAGGCCTGCTCCGGACGGAGCCGGGGCCGCAACCGGGGCGTTTGGGGTTTGTGAGAAGCTAGGGGAGTGAACGACATCCTCCCCATCATCCTGCCCATCCTCGTTGCCCTGGTGGTCCTCGGTGCGCTGATTCCGGTGCTCATGAAGACCCGGAAGAACATCACCAACTACCCGTCGCAGCGCGACGCGAACGACCCCGTGCAGGGTACCGGCGGCGGCACGCTGCTGGAGGACCGTCCCGCTCCGCCCCGCGGGGCCACGGCGCCGGACGCCGTCGACCTCGAAGGCCTCGAAACCGTCGAGGTGCCGGACAACGTCGCGGGCCTCGAGACCGTTCCGGTCGAGACCCCGCTGCCGGTGGCAGGCCGCCTGACCCGACTGCGCGAACGCCTGGTCAAGTCCAACAACATCCTCGGCAAGGGCCTGCTCGCCCTGCTCTCCGCGGACAAAATCGACGAAAACGTCTGGGACGAGGTCGAGGAGACCCTGCTGCTGGCGGACCTCGGTACGGAACCGACGATGCAGCTCGTGGACGCCCTCCGCGAACGCGTCAAGGTGCTCGGTACCCGTTCGCCCGAGCAGGTCAAGGCCCTGCTGCGCGAGGAACTCATCAAGCTCGTGGACCCCACGATGGACCGCAGCCTGAACGTCGAGCGGCACGCGGACAAGCCCGCCGTGATGATGGTGGTCGGCGTCAACGGCGTGGGTAAGACCACCACGGTCGGCAAGCTCGCCCGCGTGCTTGTTGCCGAGGACAAGGACGTGCTGCTTGGTGCCGCCGACACCTTCCGTGCCGCCGCGGCTGAGCAGCTCGCCACCTGGGGCCAGCGCGTCGGCGTCCCCACGGTCAAGTCCGACATCGACGGGGCGGACCCGGCGTCCGTCGCCTACGAGGCGGTCAAAGCCGGCATCGACCAGGAAGTCGACGTCGTCATGATCGACACCGCGGGCCGGCTGCAGAACAAGGTCGGCCTGATGGACGAGCTCGGCAAGGTCAAGCGCGTGATCGAAAAGCTCGCCGAGGTGGACGAGGTGCTCCTGGTCCTGGACGCGACCACCGGCCAGAACGGACTGAACCAGGCCCGCGTCTTCGCCGAGGTCGTGAACATCACCGGCATCGTGCTGACCAAGCTGGACGGCACGGCCAAGGGCGGCATCGTCGTCGCGATCCAGAAGTCGCTCGGGGTGCCGGTCAAGCTGATCGGCCTCGGCGAAGGCGCGGACGACCTGGCGCCCTTCGACGCCGAAAGCTTCGTGGACGCGCTGCTGAACTAGCAACTCACCGGTCCAACTAGCTCGCACTTGTTGTCGTTTTCAGCGCTCAAAACGACAACTAGTGCGAGCTAGTTTGGGTTAATCCGTAGCGTCCGGTCAGTAGCTGAAGTTCAGCACCGTGACGGTGCCGGCCGTCAGCTTTAACTTCTGCGTAGCCGAGCCGTAGGCGAAGCCCGGCACCGTCAGGCGCTTGGCGGCCGGGACCGGCGAATCCTTGGCCCCGTCGATCACCGTGCTGTCCTGCGCGTTCAAGCGGGGCCCGCTGAGCTGTGTCATGGTTCCGCGTCGGGCACGGCCGGGCAGCTTCAGCGAAACTTCGGTCTGGCCGTACTTCGCGGGGTCGTTTTCGTTGACGATGACCACAGTGGTGCTTCCGTCCGCGTTGCGCAGTGCATAACTGTTGGTCAAGCCTCCGCCCTTGCTCCCGAGTTGCAGGAACTTCCCTGGCGCCAGGTCAGCGACCATCGCCATCCCGAAGTAGTTCGCTCGAGGGACCATCTGGCCGTTGGGCTTGAGGTAGGGCCCGCCGCTGCACAATACGGACATGGGAGGCCCACCCTTGCAGGTCGACAGGGAACTGTGGAAGCCCAGCCGGGTGACGCCCAGGCGGGCGGCATTGAGCGCGTAGTCCGCGGCCCACAGCGCCGCCGCATGCGTCTTGGTGGTCTGGTTGGACCCTGGGCAGGCTGACATGCCGGTCTCCGCGAGCCAGGTCTCTACTCGGGCGGCTTTGGCCACCTTAAGGGCACTCTCCTGGTAAGTTGCGGCGCGCTGGCGGTTGAGCCGTCCCAGAAGGTTGGAGATTGTGGGGAAGTCCGGAGACTTCGTGTCCTTGCAGCTGGAGAGCCGGTAGTTGTGGAAAGACAGGACTTTCTTCTGCGGCAGCTTGGCGTCGACAAAGGGCTTCCACCATTTCTGGTCGTAGACGCCGGGCCCTGAAATGGTGACGCCGGGGGCGACCGCATGTATGGCTTTTGCATAGGCTTTGAGCTGAGCGACGTACTCCTCGACGCCGTAGCTGGCCGGCCGCAGTTTCGTGGCGGCAAACCCGTTCGGTTCGTTCCCGACGGTAAAGCTCAGCAGCCGCGGACCGAAGATCCGGGACGCGTTCTTGATCATGTCCGCTGCCCGCCGGGGGTTGTAGTGTCCCAGGTCCACCGTGAGGCTGATCCTGGCATTGGTCGCATTCAGGAGGGCCGCCACCCGCTGCAGGTCGGCCGGCGTGACTACCTTGGCCGGGTGGGCTTTGTCTCCTTTGTAGTTCTTTGGCAGTGCTTCGCCTGAGGACGTCCATAAGAATCGACGGTCAACGGAGTTACCCCCAAACCGCAGGACGGTGCCGTCCGAGCCTTTGAGGAGCTTCACCATCGAGGCATTCTCCGCGCCCAAAGCGGGATCCGCGAGGTCGGTCGCTTCCAGGGAAATTCCGACGGTGCCCTTGTTCAAGCTCGTTCCGACCGGCGCGTCCGTTACCGCCAGCGTCAGCGGAGCCACTTTCATCAAGGGGGAGCCCGGCGGGGGCGGGATCTGCTTGTAGAAGGTGGCGTCCGTGCTCTTGTCCTTCTGAGCAGGGTGCTTGGGGCTGTCCCGGGGCGTGGGTTCGGCCTTTTCCGACGTCGCATTGGGTTCCGATGTCGCACTGGGGTTCGACGACACGGTGGGCATGCCGGCAACGAGCGCGACGGCGGCAAGGACCGCAATTGTCGCGAGGAGGCGTGTGATTTTTCGGGAAGGGCGGCGTCTGCGGGAGACTGGTTCCGCATCGAGTGCCGGGTGGTCGGTCCGGGGCATCTCGGCTAGCCCCGGGCGGGGGTGCGCTGGAAGGTCTCCCGGGCCAGCAGCCAGCCCGCGGCCGCCGCGAGCAGCACCCCGCCGGTCACGCCGAACGCCCAGCCGTAGCCCAGTCGGTCCGCCAGCAGCCCCGCGATCACGGGCCCCACGATCGCGCCGCTGTCCGCGGTCATCTGGAACACGGCAAGCACCCGGCCGCCGGAGCGCTCGTTGCCCACGACGTCGGCAATCGCCGCCTGCTGCGCGGGCCCGAGCAGGCCGGACCCGATGCCGGCGACGGTCGAGGCCAGAAGGAACCAAGGCAGCTCGTGAGTGAAGCCGATGGCGGCGGTGGCGAGGCCGGTGACGACGAGCCCGGCGAGCATCATCGGCTTCCGGCCCAGATTGTCCGCGAGCCGCCCGGAAAAGGTCAGCGCCGCGGCGTTGCCGGCGGCGAACACGGCCAGCGCCCAGCCCGCGGACGAGGATCCCGCTCCGAGCGCCGCGACGGCGAAAAGCGGCACGGTGGCCATCCGGACGCCGAAGGTGGCCCAGCCGTTGGCGAAGCTGGAGGCCAGCCCGGCCCGGTAGGCGCTGTCCCTCAGCGCTTCCCGGAGCAGCATTGCCGGGGCCGCCGCACCCGCCTCACGGGAACCCGCCGGGACATGGCTGAGCTGGGTCTGCACGACGGCGGCGGCGAGCACCAGCGCGGCCGCGTAGGCCAGGAACGGCACCCGAAGTCCGAAGCTGGCCAGCAGCCCGCCGACGATCGGGCCGCACACGTTGCCGATCAGGAAGGCCGAGGCGTAGGCACCCGAGACGCGCCCCCGGCTTTCCGGGGGCGCCAGCCGCACCACGAGGGCCATCGACGCCACCGTGAACATCACCGATCCCACGCCGCCCAGTCCGCGGAAGACCAGCAGTTGCCAGTAGTCCTGGGCGAAGGCGCAGGCCGCCGTGGACGCCGCCACGATCAGCAGCCCGGCCACGTACACCGGCCGTTCGCCCAGCCGCACGATCAGCGCCCCGCCGGCCGGAGCGAAGACGAGCCGCATGAACGCGAAGATACTGACAATCACGGCCGCCGCTGTGGCGCCGACGTCGAAAGTGGTGGCGAACTGGGGGAGCACCGGCGCGACGAGGCCAAAGCCCAGCGCGATGAGGAAGGCGGCAACCAGCATCACCTTGATGTCCCGGGGCAGGCGGGGGCCGCCGGGGCGGCGGAGTCCGGCAGGGGGCCGGATTCCGTTGGCGGAACGGGACGCTTTGCTCATGGTGCTGCTTTCGGTGCTGCTTCTGATGCCCAAGGGCAGGCAGTGGCGTGATGGAACGCGTGAAACATAACCGTAACAAGCGCGAGACGCACCATTTACTTCCGGGAGGTTCTTGTAACAACCCGGCAATGTAAATCCTCAGCCGGTGAAACACGGCAACTGCAAACTTTTCTTAGAACGCAAAAATGCGTTGGACTGGCGGACAAGTCCGCACCTAAGAGCAAGAGAGGACGCAGACCATGGAACTCACCGCAGGTCTCGTTTGGCTCCTGGTCGCATCAGCCCTCGTGCTGTTCATGACCCCGGGCCTGGCATTCTTCTATGGCGGCATGACACGCGCCAAGTCGGCTTTGAACATGATGATGATGAGCTTCGTTGCCATTGGAACCGTTGGCATCATGTGGGTCCTGTGGGGCGCTTCGATGGCTACGAGCAACACCGACAACTTCTTCCAGATCTTCGCTAACCCTTTCAGCCACTTCGGGTTGCACAACTTCACGGAGCCGGCGGACCTGCTCAAGGTGGGCTACGCGGCGACCTTCGCCATCATCACGGTGGCACTGATCTCCGGCGCGGTCGCTGACCGGGCCAAGTTCTCCGCATGGGTCATCTTCACGCCCATCTGGGCCACCCTCGTCTACGCGCCGCTGGCCTTCATGGTCTGGGGCGGGGGCCTCTTCTCCAAGGACGGCTGGTTCGGCCAGACGTTTGCCCCGGTGATCGACTTCGCCGGCGGAACCGTGGTGCACATCAACGCCGGCGTCGCCGGGCTCATCCTGGTTCTGATCATTGGCAACCGCAAGGGCTTCGGCAAGGACCCGAACCACCGCCCCCACAATGTCCCGTTCGTCATGCTGGGCGCCGCAATCCTTTGGTTCGGCTGGTTCGGCTTCAACGCCGGTGCCGCCGCCACGGTTGAGCAGGCCGGCCTGATCTGGATCAACACCCTCGCTGCTCCGGCCGCCGCAATGCTCGGCTGGCTCGCTGTCGAACGCTTCCGCGACGGCCACCCGACCTCCCTGGGCGCCGCTTCCGGTGTGGTGGCTGGCCTGGTCGCGATCACCCCGGCCTGCGCCAACGTCTCCCCGCTCGGCGCGATCGCCCTGGGCGTCGTCGCCGGTGTGGCCTCGGCCCTCGCCGTCGGCCTGAAGTTCAAGTTCGGCTACGACGACTCGCTCGACGTCGTCGGCGTGCACCTTGTTTCGGGTGTCGTCGGCACCGTGGCGATCGGCTTCCTGGCCACCCCGGCCCAGGGCACCGCGGGTCTGTTCTACGGCGGCGGCACGACGCAGCTCGTGGCGCAGGTTCTCGCAGCGCTGCTCGCCGTAGCCTTCACCGCCATCATGACCTTCATCATCGCCTTCCCGATCCACAAGCTGATGGGCTTCCGGGTGTCCCAGGAGCAGGAAGTCGTGGGTGTGGACCTGAGCCTGCACGCCGAGACTGCCTACGAGTTCGGCGTCGGAGGCCACGGCGGAAGCTTCCAGCCGCTGCACGAACTGATCACCGGCAAGTCGCTGGGCGACAGTGCTGAAGTACCGGCAGCCGAGGCCGTGGACGTCAAGTCGAACGGCAAGAAGTCAGCAGCTGGCAAGGAAAGCGTGGAAGCATGAAACTGATTACCGCAATCGTCCGTCCGGAAAAGCTCGACACCATCAGGGAAGGCCTGGAGGCCTACGGCGTGCAGGGCCTCACGGTCAGCGCGGCCAGCGGCTACGGCCGGCAGCGCGGCTACACCGAGGTGTACCGCGGCGCCGAGTACAACGTGGACCTGCTGCCCAAGATCCGGGTCGAGGTCCTGGCCACCGACGAACAGGCGGACGACATCCTGGACGTCATCATCGCCAGCTCGAACACCGGCCGGGCCGGCGACGGAAAGGTCTGGACGATGGACGTGTTCGAGGCGGTCCGCGTCCGAACCGGTGGCCGGGCACCTGGAAAGGTGCCCGGCCCGCATTTTTTGTTGCGTGCGTTGGGGCCGCTAGCGCCTGCGGGAGCGCCCGACGTCGGGCGCCGCCTGCCTTACGACGGCCAGCCCTCCGGACCGGGCGTGCCGGCGGCATATTCCTCCAGCGGGACGCTGTCCCGGGCCCAGGCCTTGAGCACGGGTTCGAGGATGCGCCAGCAGTCTTCCGCAGTGTCGCCGCGCACGGACAGCAGCGGGTCGCCGGTGAGCACCCCTTCAAGCACTTCACCGTAGGGGAGCAGCTCGGAGGCGCTGAGTTCCGCCTTCAGGGTGGCCCGGTCCAGGCTGAGCACGTTGCCGGGGCCGTTCACGTCGACGTCGAACTGCAGCGTGTCCGGGCCGAAGCCGATGCGCAGCTGGTTGGGGGAGTCCACCCCGGTGAAGCCCTTGGGCAGGTGCGGCACCGGCCGGAACGTGACCACGGCTTCCTTGCGCATGGCGCCCAGCGCCTTGCCTGAGCGGAGGATGAACGGCACGCCCTGCCAGCGCCAGTTGTCGATGTCGACCTGCACCTCGGCAAGGGTCTCGGTGTTGCGGGACGCGTCCACGCCCTCTTCCTTGGCGTAGTCCGGGACCTTCCGGCCGTCGATGGAGCCTGCCGTGTACCGGGCGCGGCGGGTGTTCTTGGCGTACGGCGCCTTGATGCTGCTGGCCCGCAGGAGCGTGGCGACGGCGTCGCGCAGGTCCCGCTCGTCCACCGAAGCGGGCGGTTCTATTGCCATCAGGGCCATGATTTGCAGCAGGTGGCTCTGGATCATGTCGCGCAGGGCGCCGGCGCCGTCGTAGTAGCGGGCCCGGCCTTCCAGCGCGAGGTCCTCATCGAAGATGATCTCCACCTTCTCGACGCAGTCCCGGTTCCACACCGGCTCCAGGAAGGTGTTCGCAAAGCGCAGGCCCAGGATGTTCAGTACCGTGGCCTTGCCCAGAAAGTGATCCACCCGGTGGATGTGGTCCTCCGGGACCAGTGCAGCCAGGGTCTTGTTCAGGTCCCGGGCCGATTCTTCGCTGGACCCGAACGGCTTCTCCATCACCAGCCGGGTCCCGGCGGGGACCTGCTCCGGGGTCAGGGCTTCGCAGGCCAGCTGGCTGATCTTCGGCGGCAGGGCGAAATAGACAGCCACCGGTCCTTCCAGCGTGGCCAAGAGGCTGGCCAGCTGCCCTTCGGCGGTGACGTCCAGCTGGTGGTAGCTGGTGCTTTCGCGGATCCGTTTCAGCTCCCGCTTGCCGCTGGAGTCGGCCTGGGAGTTGGCGTCGGCGAAGGAGGTCTCAAGGCGTTCCAGCCACTGTTCCGAAGTCCAGTCGTCCGAGCCCGCGCCCACCAGGGTGAGGCCGGATGCGTGGCCCCTCGCCACCAGCCGGGCCAGTCCCGGCAGCAGCAGCCTGCCGGTAAGGTCGCCCGAGGCGCCGAGGATGAGCAGGGTTTTTACTGTTGGTTGACTGGTCACCTAAGCCAGCATGCCATCTTGAAGGCGGGTCTTGGTACCCTAGATAGTCGAGTCCCGTTGTCGAGGCAGTTCGTTCCGGCGAAACAGTCACGACTCTGGCGTGCCGCACTGGCCGCCAGCTGTAGATCCACTGAAAGAAGTGCACGGCGCGTGTTCAATTCACTCTCTGACCGGTTGACAGCAACCTTCAAGAACCTCCGTGGCAAGGGCCGCCTCACCGAGGCGGACGTTGACGCCACGGTCCGCGAGATCCGGCGTGCCCTGCTGGACGCCGACGTTGCCGTCCCGGTGGTCAGGGAGTTCACCGCCCGCGTGCGCGAGCGGGCCCTCGGCGTCGAGGTCTCCGGTGCGCTGAACCCGAGCCAGCAGATCGTGAAGATCGTCAACGAGGAACTCGTCGAGATCCTCGGCGGCGAGACCCGCCGGATCCGGCTGGCCAAGACCGGGCCGACCATCATCATGCTCGCCGGCCTCCAGGGTGCCGGTAAGACCACCCTCGCCGGCAAGCTTTCCAAGTTCCTCAAGGCGCAGGGCCACAGCCCCATGCTGGTCGCCTGCGACCTGCAGCGCCCCAATGCCGTGACGCAGCTGCAGGTTGTCGGCCAGCGCGCCGGCGTTCCCGTCTTTGCCCCGCACCCGGGGGCCACCTCCTCCGAGCTGGACCACCCTGCCGGTGACCCGGTCGCCGTCGCCCGTGCCGGCGTCGAGGAAGCCAAGCGCACGCTGCACGACGTCGTGATCGTGGACACTGCCGGCCGGCTTGGCGTCGACGCCGAAATGATGGAACAGGCCCGCCAGATCCGCCGGGCCATCGTCCCCAACGAAGTCCTGTTCGTGATCGACTCGATGATCGGCCAGGACGCCGTCAACACGGCGATGGCCTTCGATGAAGGCGTCAACTTCACCGGCATCGTGCTCTCCAAGCTCGACGGCGACGCCCGCGGCGGTGCCGCGCTGTCCGTCGCGTCGGTCACCGGGAAGCCGGTCATGTTTGCGTCCACCGGCGAAGGCCTGGACGACTTCGAGCTCTTCCACCCGGACCGGATGGCCTCGCGCATCCTCGACATGGGCGACGTGCTCACCCTGATCGAACAGGCCGAGAAGTCCTGGGACAAGGACGAAGCGGCCCGGATGGCGAAGAAGTTCGCCGACCAGGAAGACTTCACCCTCGAGGACTTCCTCGCCCAGATGCAGCAGATCCGCAACATGGGCTCGATGAAGAAAATGCTCATGATGATGCCGGGCGCGCAGAACATCCGGCAGCAGCTGGAGCAGTTCGACGAGCGTGAGATTGACCGGGTCGAGGCGGTTGTCCGGTCCATGACCCCGCACGAGCGGGTGGCCCCGAAGATCATCAACGGCTCCCGCCGCGCCCGCATCGCCCGCGGTTCCGGCGTGCACGTCTCCGAGGTCAACGGCCTGCTGGAACGCTTCGCGCAGGCACAGAAGATGATGAAGAAGATGGCCGCCGGCGGAGGTATGCCGGGGATGCCGGGGATGCCCGGCATGGGCGGCGGCGGAGCCCGCAAGGGGGCCAAGAACGCACCGAAGAAGAAGGCCCGCTCCGGCAACCCGGCCAAGGCCGCTCAGGAGCTCAAGGACGCGGAGGCACGGCGCGCCGCTGGCCCCAAGGCTGTGCCCACCGGTGCGGCCTTCGGCCAGCAGGGCGGGGAATTCGACCCGTCCCAGTTGAACCTGCCCAAGGGTTTCGACAAGTTCCTCGGCGGCAGCAAGTAGCGGAAGCCACCTTGGCGCCGGCCGCATCTCGGTGGCCAGGATGCCGGCGTGCAGGATGTCGTCGGCTTCGATGACGGACCGGTGCCATAGGCTTAGGGCATGTTCAAGCAGCGCGTAGTTTTCGTCCACGGGGCCGGCAGTTTTGGCGCCGCGGCGTGGCCGAAGCAGCACGGCATGGCGCTGAGCTACGACGCCTTGTTCCTGCGGCGGCACGGCTTTGACGCCGTCGCCGAGCCGCAGGAGACGGACTTCGCCGCCGACGCCGCAATTGTGCTGCGGGCCCTGGCCGACGACGGCCGCGGCGCTGCCGGCGGCCACGTGGTGGCCCATTCGCAGGGTGCGATCGCGGCGATGATGGCGGCCGTCGAACGCCCCGACCTGGTGCAGTCGCTGACCCTGGTGGAGCCGGCCTGCCTGTCCTTGACCGCGGAGCTCCCGGCCAGCGCTGCGCACCGGGCGCTCATGCAGCCGCTCTTCGACGTCCGGCACAGCCTCAGCGACGACGACTTCCAGCGGGAATTCGTCCGCCGTGCCTTCGCCGCCGGCGCCCCGGGAGCCATGACGCCGGAGGCCCTCCGGGCGGCGCGCCGGCTGCGGCTGCAGGCACCGCCGTGGGAAGCGCCGCTGCACATCGTTCCCGGCGTGCCCACCCTGGTCCTTACCGGTGGCTGGGAGCCGCTCTACGAGGAAATCGCCGGCTACCTGAGGGAGACGGGCGCCCTGCACCGCACCGCACCCGGAGGGCACCGGCCGCAGGACTCAAAAGAGGGCGACCGCGCCATCCGCACGTTCATCGCCGACGTCAACCGCAGCCGGCACGCCCACGCCTCGTAGGAGTGGCCGGCCGGACGCCTACCCCGCAGGGCAGGCGCCCGGCCGCGGCCTAGGGCTGTGCCTGTGCCTAGGCCTGTACCGCTGACTGTGCGCCCACGGTGGGCTCGGGCAGGTAGACCTTGCCTCCGGCCGCCAGAAATTCGTCGCTTTTCCTCCGCATTCCGTCCGCCAGCTGTGCCAAGGCTGCCCGGGAATCCGCCGAACCGTACTCGTCCCGGATGTCCTGGCTGATCCGCATGGAGCAGAACTTCGGCCCGCACATCGAACAGAAATGGGCTGTCTTAGCCGGCTCCGCCGGCAAAGTCTCGTCGTGGAATGCCTCAGCCGTCACCGGGTCCAGGGACAGCGCGAACTGGTCCCGCCAACGGAATTCAAACCGGGCCTTGGATAGGGCATCGTCGCGTTCGTGCGCTCCGGGGTGGCCCTTGGCAAGATCGGCGGCGTGGGCGGCGATCTTGTAGGTGATCACGCCGGTCTTCACGTCGTCCTTGTTGGGCAGGCCGAGGTGCTCCTTCGGCGTGACGTAGCACAGCATGGCGGTCCCGTAGCGGGCGATCTCGGTGGCGCCGATCGCCGAGGTGATGTGGTCATAGCCCGGTGCGATATCCGTGACCAGGGGCCCCAGCGTGTAGAAGGGCGCGCCCTTGCAGAGTTCCTGCTGGCGCTCCACGTTTTCCCGGACGAGGTGGAACGGCACGTGTCCCGGGCCCTCCACCATGACCTGGACATCGAAGTCCCAGGCCCGTTGCGTGAGCTCCGCCAGGGTGTCCAGTTCGGCGAACTGGGCAGCGTCGTTGGCGTCCGCCGTCGACCCCGGCCGCAGGCCGTCGCCGAGTGAGAAGGCGACGTCGTAGCGGGCGAAAATTTCGCACAACTCGTCGAAATGCGTGTAGAGAAAGTTCTCCTGGTGGTGTGCGAGGCACCACCCAGCCATGATGGAACCTCCGCGGGACACGATGCCGGTGACCCGGTTGGCGGTCAACGGGACGTACCGCAGCAGCACCCCGGCGTGGATCGTCATGTAGTCGACGCCCTGCTCGCACTGTTCGATCACCGTGTCACGGAAGATCTCCCAGGTCAGGGCGTTTGCTTCGCCGTTCACCTTCTCCAGTGCCTGATAGATCGGGACGGTGCCGATGGGGACGGGCGAGTTGCGGATGATCCATTCGCGGGTCGTATGGATGTCGTCCCCGGTCGAAAGGTCCATCACCGTGTCCGCCCCCCATTGCGTGGCCCATTGGAGCTTGTCGACCTCCTCGGCGATGGAACTGCTTACCGCGGAGTTGCCGATGTTCGCGTTGATCTTCACCAGGAACGCCTTCCCGATGATCATCGGCTCGGACTCCGGGTGGTTGATGTTGCTTGGGATGATGGCCCGGCCGGCGGCGACTTCGCCGCGGACAAGCTCGACGTCGCAGTTCTCCCGCAGCGCGACGAAACGCATCTCCGGTGTCACGATGCCGTGCCGCGCATAATGCATCTGGGTAACCGTTCGGCCTTCGACGGCGCGACGCGGCTCGGGCGGTGCGCCCCGCCATTCAGCCGAGGCGGCGCCGCGCCTGACCGCGGACTTGCCGTCGTCGAGCAGAGTGCGTTCCCGGCCGCTGTACGGCTCCGTGTCCGCGCGCCCGGCGATCCAGTCACGGCGGAAAGCGGCGAGTCCCACCACCGGGTCGCTGCCCGGGCCCGCGGTGCGGTAGACCCGGAACGGAGGATTCCCGACGCCGCCAGGGGACGGTGCCAGGGCGATTTCGGTTACCGGGACGCGGATCCCGCCGTCCTCGACGTACGCGAGGGCATGCGACTTCAGGGACTGCGTCACGGTAGCTGCTGCGGCGCTGTTCCCATTCTGGGCAGGGCTCTGCTGTGGATTTGTTGCGCTCAAAGAGATACTCACTTCCTTCGCCGGCATTACCCGGACAGGTTCAACGGTCGCAGGCTGCGTCAGCCCGATCTCAGCCCCTGCAAGGGCACCCGTGTGGTCGTAGACGAAGCTACCACAGCCCGACGGGAAGCCGTCGAGGGGCTGGGGGGCTGGGCAGGCTTGGCCCGCGGATCGCGATGCGGATTAGGCTTTAGGCCATGAGCGGCATCATCGAGTTCAGCGGCCCGGTCCTCACCGGAGCCGACCAAGAGCGGCGCGGGCTGTGGGCCGTGGACGGCCGCCTGACCTTCCGGCGCCCCGCGGCCGCGCCGGACCTGGTCCTGGACGGTTGGGTGATCCCCGGGCTGGTCGATGCGCACTGCCATATCGGGCTCGGACCCGGCGGGGATGTTCCCGAGGACGTTGCCGAGCGGCAGGCCCTGACCGATCGCGACGCCGGTACCCTGCTGGTCCGCGACGCCGGCGCCGTTCATGACACCCGCTGGATCCAGCAACGGCGCGAGCTGCCACGCATTCTCCGCGCCGGGCGGCACATCGCCAGGACGCGGCGGTACCTGCGGGGCTTCGCCGTCGAGGTGGAACCCGAGGACCTCGTGGAGGCCGTACGCAAGCAGGCCCGCGCGGGGGACGGCTGGGTCAAGCTGGTGGGGGACTGGATCGACCGCGACGCCGGCGACCTCGCTGCGAGTTTCCCGGCCCGGAGCGTCAGGGACGCGGTCCGGGCCGCCCACGACGAAGGCGCCCGCGTCACGGCGCACTGCTTCGCGGAGGACACCCTCGATGACATGCTCGACGCCGGCATCGACTGCATCGAACACGGAACCGGGCTGCTTCCCCGGCACTTGCCGCGCTTCGTCGAACAGGGTGTCCCGATTGTCCCCACCCTGATCAACATCGCCACTTTCCCGGACATCGCGGCCCAGGCCAAGGCAAAGTTCCCCCGCTACGCGGCGCACATGCTGGGGCTCTGGGAACGCCGCGCCGAACGGATCCTCGAGGCGTATGAGGCCGGGGTCGCCATCTACGCCGGGACGGACGCGGGGAGTGTGATCAAGCACGGGCGCATCGTCGACGAACTTGAGGCCCTGCACGGCGCCGGGCTCCCCGCCGGCGCCGCCCTCGACGCAGGGGCCTGGGCCGCCCGCGACTGGCTCGGAGCCGACGCGATCACAGAAGGTGCCAGTGCCGACGTCCTGGTCTGCGCCGAGGATCCGCGCGGGAATCTCGGCACCCTGCGCGAGCTCAGGGGCATCGTGCTCCGCGGCGAACTGGTACAGGGGAGCATCCCCGGCCATTAGGAATAAATTGAAGCTTCAAGTAATTTAACTCTACGAGGGTCGCCGAAGGTCGGGGGCCACAGAACCACCGGAGCGTTTCAATGACCGTAGAAGCCAGCACCCAGGATCTCCTTCCTGCCGAACTCACCATGGGCACCGTGATGCTCAAGGTCGGCGACATGAAGCTGATGACGGACTACTACCAGCGCGCCCTCGGCCTCGACATCGTTGCCGAGCAGGACGGCGGGCTCTACCTCGGACGCAAGCTCAAGCCGCTGGTCCACCTGGCACCGGCACCCGGGCTGAACCTGCCCTCCCGCGGCGAAGCCGGCCTCTTCCACACCGCCCTTCTCTTTGAGGACCAGCCCTCGCTGGCCGCCACCGTCGCGTCCGCCGCGCAGTATGAGCCGCAATCCTTCACCGGCAGCGCCGACCACCTTGTCAGCGAGGCCTTCTACTTCAATGACCCGGAGGGCAACGGTATCGAGCTCTACTGGGACCGCCCCCGCGAAGCCTGGTCCTGGGACGGCAAGAACGTCGTGATGGACAGCCTGGCCCTGCCGCCGCAGCGCTACCTCGAGCAGCACCTCACCGAGGCGTCGCTCGCCGGGCAGCGCGAGGCCGACGCCGGCGTCGGGCACGTCCACCTGCAGGTCGGCGACGTGCAGTCCGCGCACGACTTCTACGTCGGCACCCTCGGCTTTGAGAAGACCGCGGGCTGGCACGGCCAGGCGCTCTTCGTCTCAGCCGGCGGCTACCACCACCACATGGCCATGAACGTTTGGAACAGCCGCGGCGCCGGCCCCCGCCGTGACACCCTCGGCCTCGGCGAAGTGCTGGTTGAAGTACCGTCCGGCGACGACGTCGGCGCCCTCGCCGACCGCCTCAAGACCGCGGGCGTCCAGTCGCACCACACCGGAGCCGAGCTGCGCTTCGAGGATCCGTGGCGCAACAGCATCCGCGTCGCCGTCCGCTGATCATCCGGACATGCCCAGCCTGCAGCGCCAGCGTTGGACATGTCCAATCCTCGAAGCCCACTCCGGGCATGTCCAACTTTCGACGGCAGGGTCCGCGGACATGTCCTGTGTGCGCGTCGGGGAATGGACATAGTGGGATTATGTCCATTGCTCGCGGCCAGGGGTGGGCATTTCCGCTGGCGGGAGTGCGCGAGGCAGGGCGCGGCATGGGGTCGCCCGGTCATGTCCGTCCGCCGATCGGGACGCCGGGCATGTCCATCCGCCGCGGCCAGGGATGGACATAGTGGGATTATGTCCATTGCTCGCGGCCGGGGCAGGGCATGTCCGGTCCGGGCGCGGCCGGGCTGGAGCGGATAGGCTGAAAGCGACGCCAAAAACGCGGCCAGCGCCGCCAACCCTCATGAGGAGCACTTCCTTGGGATTTACTGAAATCTTCGTCGCCACCCATGACGCCGCCCTCAAGCGTGCAGCGGCCCTCGACGGCGGCGCCGCGGTCGCCCCCGGCGCGGTCCGGATTCCGGACATCAGCGACTTCGAAGTCGAACGCCTGGGTGACCTGGCCGGGACTGCCGTGCATGCCGCCGGGGCCGACTATGAGCTGGCCATGGTGGACGTGGCCAGCGACTCCCTGTTGGGCGTGCCGGCCGCCATGGTCCGTGCCCTGGCCGAGTTGCTCAGCTACGAGACCGAGGGCGAGGGTGATGTCCTAGCGGACGTCGCCGAAGGCTGGGCCGCGGAGGAGGACATGCCCTTCGGTGCCGACCAGGCCGCCCGCTATGTCCGCCAGCTCGCCGAACTCGCTGCCGGCGTTGACCCCGCCACCAAGGCCGGGCTCTACGTCTGGACCTCCTGACGCGCCCAAGCCGACGGCTCGAAAAAGTGCCCGGACACGCAGCCCTAGGGCGTCAAGTCGAAATCCGCGCGGTGATCTGGCACAATGAACAGGTACTCGATCTGCGTGGCCCCTCTCTCCGCGTCCGGATCTTGTCCTTTTAGAACCCCCTAGTACGGCCCGCCCCACGGGTGCAGAACGCCGGGCTCGACCCCGTTTCAGAAACAGGAGTGACCACAAAAGTGGCCGTAAAGATTCGCCTTAAGCGCTTCGGCAAGATGCGCGCACCGTACTACCGCATCGTCGTCATGGACGCACGCTCCAAGCGTGATGGCCGTGCCATCGAAGAGATCGGCAAGTACCACCCGACCGAAGAGCCCTCGTACATCGAGGTCGACACGGACCGTGCCCAGTACTGGCTCGGCGTCGGCGCACAGCCGTCCGAGCAGGTTGCCGCGATCCTGAAGATCACCGGTGACTGGCAGAAGTTCAAGGGTCTCCCGGGCCAGGAGGGCACCTTGAAGACCAAGGCTCCCAAGGAAGCCTTCGTCACCCCGGAAAAGGGTTCCGTGATCATCCCGGAAGCCATCACCAAGAAGGCTAAGAAGGACGACGCAGCCGAGGCTCCCGCCGACGCCGAAGCAGAGACCACCGAGGCTGAGTAAATTGCTGGCAGAAGCGCTCGAACACCTGGTCCGCGGGATTGTTGACAGCCCCGAGGACGTCAAGGTCAGTGCGAAGAACAACCGCCGCGGGGACACCCTCGAGGTGCGCGTTCATCAGGACGATCTGGGACGGGTGATCGGACGCCAGGGCCGCACCGCACGCGCTTTGCGCACTGTGGTGGCGGCGCTGGCCGACGGCGAGCCGGTCAGGGTCGACGTCGTCGACACCGACCGCCGCCGGTAGCGCGACCAGCATTATTTGTCTTTAGTCCGGCCCCTTCACCAGCTTATGGTGGAGGGGCCGGACTGTTTTGCGCAGCAAATGCACCAACAAATCCCAGACTTTACGAGAACCCGAACAGAGGAACAGATGCAGCTTCAGGTGGCACGAATCGGCAAGCCCCATGGCATCCGCGGCGAAGTGACCGTCCAGGTGCTGACGGACGCCCCCGGTGACCGCTTTGTTCCCGGCACCCAGTTCGTGGTGGAACCGGCGTCGGCCGGGCCGCTGACCGTTGAGAGCGCCCGCTGGAACAAGGACATCCTGCTGCTGGCGTTCGAGGAGGTGGAGACCCGCAACGAGGCGGAAGCCCTCCGCGGAGCCAAGCTCTACGTCGAGACCGAAGAACTGGACGAGGACGACGACGAGGGCTGGTACGAGCACGAGCTGGTGGGCCTGGACGTCCGCGTCGGCGACCAGGTGGTCGGCAAGGTCTCCGGTCTGCACACCATGCCGGTCCAGGACCTGCTCGTGGTGACTGACCGGGACGGCAAGGAAATCCTGATCCCGTTCGTGGAGCAGATCGTGCCTGAGGTCAACGTCGCGGACAAGTACGTCCTCGTCACCCCGCCAGCCGGCCTTTTCGAGGTCAACACCGAGGCCGGCGGGACCCCCGACGACGGCGGCACCGAAACAGACGCCGGCGCCGAGGGAGCCAGCGACGCCGAACGTGGCGCGGGGGACAACGCCTAAGATGCGGATCGACGTCGTCAGCATCTTCCCCGAATACCTGGCACCGCTGGAACTCTCGCTGATCGGAAAGGCCCGCCAAGACGGGCTGCTGGACCTCAACGTCCACGACCTCCGCGACTTCACCACGGACCGGCACCGCACCGTGGACGACACCCCGTATGGCGGCGGCGCCGGCATGGTGATGAAGCCCGAACCGTGGGCCCAGGCCCTGACCGCCATTGCCGAGGCCGGCCCGAAAGCGCCTGGGGCGGAGGCCGTTCGCAAGCCCGTACTGATCGTCCCGTCGCCGGCGGGGGAGCGCTTCAGCCAGGCGATTGCCCACGAACTCGCGGAAGAAGAGCAGCTCGTCTTTGCCTGCGGACGCTACGAGGGTATCGACGAACGGGTCCTGGAGTGGGCTGCGGAACACTTCACCGTCCGGCCCATGAGCCTCGGGGACTACGTGCTGAACGGCGGCGAGGTGGCCGTGCTGGCCATGGTCGAAGCCGTGGGGCGGCTGTTGCCCGGCGTCGTCGGAAACCCCGAATCGCTCGTGGAGGAATCCCACTCCGACGGCCTGCTCGAGTACCCCGTGTACACCAAGCCGTCCAGCTGGCGGGACCGCGAGGTTCCGCCCGTGCTGCTGAGCGGCAACCACGGCAAGATCGCGCAGTGGCGGCGTCACGAACAGTACCGGCGCACCGCCGAACGCCGGCCGGACCTGCTCGACGCGTTCGACGCCGGCAAGCTGCCACGCGCGGACCGCACCGCTTTCGGGGAACTGGGCTACGACGTCGTGGACGGCCGGCTCCGGCGCCGCCCCGACGCCTGAGCTGAGCCGATTCGCGAAGCCCATTCGCTCGGCCAATTCACCAAAACGTGCCGGAATGTGGCAAAATTAGTCCTTGTGCCTGCTGGGTGCGAACCTGCCACAGGGGGAGCGTCACCAACAGCGCGGCACCCCGGTCCCGTCAATTCCTGACGGAGCCGGAACGACAAAACTTTCGGCGGGAATTTCCGGTGCGCACAGCACCCGGGCTTGGCCGCCGTGACCCAACGTGAATGACCTGTGGCGTTCACCAGGAGTGGATCAATGCATATCCTCGATTCCGTAGATGCAGCTTCGCTGCGCAACGATGTTCCCGAGTTCCGCGCGGGTGACACCATCAAGGTGCACGTGAACATCATCGAAGGCAAGAACTCCCGTGTCCAGGTCTTCCAGGGCTTCGTCCTGGGCCGCCAGGGCGACGGCGTCCGCGAAACCTTCACCGTCCGCAAGGTCTCTTTTGGCGTCGGCGTGGAGCGTACCTTCCCGGTACACTCCCCGATCATCGACAAGATCGAGCTCGTCTCCAAGGGTGACGTGCGCCGCGCCAAGCTTTACTACATGCGTGCACTGCGCGGTAAGGCTGCGAAGATCAAGGAAAAGCGCGACTTCCAGACCGCCAAGTAAGTCCTTCGGACTTTCCAGCGGGTCCACGGAGGGCTCCGGCGTTTGCCGGAACCGTCCCCACTGCGCCGTTCAATTAGAAAAGCGTTAGAGGACACGGATCATGGAACAGACAAGACGCCGGCCCAGGAAACTGGGCTGGCGTTTTGCGCTTCTGGGCCTGGTGCTGGCCGTGGCAATCAGCGGCCTGGTCCGGTCACTGTGGCTGGATGTTTACTTCATCCCGTCCGCGTCGATGGAGCCGCTGCTCCGCGACGGTGACAGGATCCTGGTGTCCCGCACCGACTTCGCGTTCGACCCGGTCCGCCGCGGCGACGTCGTGGTCTTCGACGGCCGCGGCTCTTTTGCCCCGCTCAGCAGCGGCAAAGGACCTGCGGCTGACGTCCTGACCGGCGCTGGCCACTGGCTGGGCCTGACCGGCAGCGACACCACCTATGTCAAGCGCGTCATCGGGCTACCTGGCGACCGCGTGGTGTGCTGCGGCGCGGACGGCCGGCTCACAGTTAACGGCCAGCAACTTGAGGAACGCTATCTGTATGAAGGCGACGCCCCGAGTAAGTTGAAGTTCGACGTGATTGTCCCGGACGGCAGGCTCTGGCTGATGGGAGACCACCGTTCGAAATCGGCCGATTCGCGCAGCCTGCTGGGCGCGCCGGGAGGCGGTATGGTCCCGCTGGAGCGCGTGATCGGCCGCCCGGTACAGATCATCTGGCCGCTTGATAGATTTGCAGCAATTCCGCGGCCCAACGAGGCCGCCACGACGATGAAGAACGGACAGTAGATGCCCGAGACCGGACCCCGGACTCCTGATCCGCGGGGGCACGACGAGCCCCGAGTGACCTCCTCGCCCATCCCCGGCGCCGAACACCCGACGACGCGGCTGCCCGCCGCGCCGAGGCCCGAACACGCGCCGGACCCTCGGCCGGTGCAGGCTGAACCGGTTCAGGCTGAATCGGTGCACGCTGAACCGGTGCACGCGGCGCCCGCGGCGCCCGCGCAGCCCGAGCGGGCCGAGGGCGCCCCATTGGCCGGTCCCTCACATGCCGGACCGTCGTCGGCGCGGGCCCGAAAGGCTAAAGCCCGCGAGGGCCGCAACCCGATGCTTCTCTGGCTTAAGGAGATCGCCACGGTGGTGGTGATCGCCGTCGTACTGTCTTTCCTGATCAAGACCTTCCTGTTCCGGGCTTTCTATATTCCGTCCGAGTCCATGATGAACACGCTGGACGTCAACGACCGGATCTTCGTCAACTTGCTGGTGCCGGAGCCGATCGCCTTGGAGCGCGGGGACGTCGTGGTGTTCCGGGACACCAAGGGATGGCTTGTCCCGAGCGCCGTGAAGCCGGCCGGTCCGTTGACCGGTGTCCAGGATGCGCTGACGTTTGTGGGCCTGCTCCCCGACAACTCCGAGCAGCACCTGGTCAAGCGCGTCATCGGCCTGCCGGGCGACCACGTCGTCTGCTGCGACGGCAGCGGCCGGCTCACCGTCAACGGGGCTCCCCTGAACGAGAAATACGTCAACAGCGCCGAGGTCCCGCAGGTGCGCGACTTCGACGTCGTCGTGCCGGCCGGCAAGGTCTGGGTCATGGGCGACAACCGGAACCACTCCGCCGACTCGCGCGCCCACATGGAAAGCAACGGCGGCTTCATCGACGTGGCCGACATCGAAGGCAAGGCGGCCGTGATCGCGTGGCCGTTGAACCGGATCACGTCGCTGGACAACTATCCGGACGTGTTCCGCGGCGTCCCGGCTCCGGTGAAGAAGTAGGGACAGCAGTGTCCGAAGCTCCAACCCTCGACTACGAGCGCCGCTTCCGTGGCTCCGGCGCGCGGCTGCTCGCCGGGATCGACGAAGTGGGACGTGGGGCCCTGGCCGGACCCGTCAGCGTCGGAATCGCCGTCGTGGACCTGCATAAGCAGAAGCTGCTCGCCGACGTGCGGGACAGCAAGCTGCTCAAGGTCGCGGACCGGGAACGGCTCGAACCGCTGGTGCGCAGCTGGAGCGTCGCCTCGGCCGTGGGGCACGCCAGCGCGGCGGAAATCGACGCGCTGGGGATCATCGGCGCGCTCCGGCTCGCCGGCAACCGTGCCTGGTTCGCGGTGCTGGCCGCCGGTGTGACACCGGACGTGGTGCTCCTGGACGGCAGCCACAACTGGCTCTCACCCGTGGCGCAGGCCTCGCTCTTCGACGAGGGCCCCGAGGAGCCGGGCTGTGACGCGCCGGTCCACACCCTGGTCAAGGCCGACATGCAGTGCCTCAGCGTGGCCGCGGCATCCGTGCTGGCCAAGGTCGAACGTGACCGGCAGATGGCTGTCCTGCACACCGAGTACCCGGCGTTCGGCTGGAACGAGAACAAGGGCTACGGCACCGCTGCGCACAAGGAGGCCCTCCGCGCCGCCGGCCCCACGCCGTACCACCGGGTGAGCTGGCAACTGCTCGGCGACTGAGCGGTGGCGCGCGCCCGGCGCCCGATGGTGCAAGATGGAACCATGAGTGCCGAGGACCTTGAAAACTATGAGACCGACATGGAGCTACAGCTCTACCGCGAATACCGCGACGTCGTCGGGCTGTTCAGCTATGTGGTCGAGACCGAACGGCGTTTCTACCTGGCCAACCACGTGGACCTGCAAGCGCGCAGCGCCGACGGCGAGGTCTACTTCGACCTGACCCTGCAGGACGCCTGGGTGTGGGATGTCTACCGCTCCGCCCGGTTCGTCAAGAGCGTCCGCGTCATCACTTTCAAAGACGTCAACGTCGAGGAACTCCCGCGCAGCGAGGAGCTCGCCCTGCCCAAGGTCGAGGGCCTGGGCAACTGATTCCTGCCCCGCGTGACCTGAAGTTACCCACATAGCCGAATTTTTGTCCGCGTGCTGGCCGCCCTGCGATCCACGCTGGAGGCATGAGAGCTAAGGACATGCTGGGCCGGCGCGGCGAGGAACTCGCCGCCGGCTTTATCGAAGCCCAGGGAATGCTGATTGTTGACCGCAACTGGCGTTGCCCCGAGGGTGAAATCGATATCGTCGCCCTAGACGGCGACGCCCTGGTTATCGCCGAGGTCAAGACCCGAAGATCCCTCGCCTACGGGCACCCGTTCGAGGCCGTGGGCGTGGACAAGCTCGCCCGGCTGCACCGGCTGGCCTCGGCATGGTGCCGGGACCATGAGCTGCGGATGCCGCTGCGCCGCGTAGACGTCATCGCCGTGGTCGACGACGGGACCGGTTCCCCGGCCATCGAACACCTCAGAGGGGTGGGGTAGATGGCGCTGGGACGGACCTATTCGGTGGCGCTGGTCGGCCTGAACGGCTACATCGTCGAGGTCGAGGCCGACATCGGCCAGACCCTGCCTGCGTTCGTGATCCTCGGCCTGCCGGATGCCTCGCTCAATGAGGCCAAGGAACGGATTCGGTCTGCGGCGCAAAACTCCGGTATCCCGCTCAGCCGCCGGAAGATCACCGCGAACCTCATTCCGGCGTCGCTGCCCAAGCGCGGCTCCGGATTCGACCTCTCCATCGCCATGGCGGTGCTGCTGGCCGCCAACGACGTGCGCTCCACCGGACGGCATGTCTTCATCGCCGAACTTGGCCTGGACGGGCGGCTGCGTCCGGTCCGCGGCATTCTGCCGGCCGTGATGGCGGCGGTTCAGGCGGGGTATCCCGACGTCGTGGTGGCGCAGGCCAACGCCGCCGAAGCAGAGCTGGTGCCCGGCGCCAGGGTCCGCGGCTACCGTACCCTGGCCAGGCTGGCGTTCGATTTCGGCGCCGACCCGCAGGACCTTGCCCTGGACTTCGAGCCGGACACAGCGGATGCCGACGACGTCGACGGGACGGCCCCGGCCGGCCTGGCACCGGATATGTGCGACGTCTCCGGCCAGTCTGACGGTCGCCGGGCCCTGGAAGTGGCCGCCGCCGGAGCGCACCACGTGCTGTTCACCGGCCCGCCCGGGGCAGGCAAGACCATGCTGGCAGAGCGCCTGCCCGGGTTGCTCCCTGATCTCGGTGACCGGGAAGCCATGGAGGTGACGGCCATTCATTCCCTCAGTTCGCTCACCTCGGCTTCCGTCACGCTGCTGCGGCGGCCGCCCTACGAGAATCCGCACCACACCGCCACCGCGGCTGCCATTATCGGCGGAGGATCCGGATTGCCTCGGCCCGGCGCGGCGTCCAGGGCTCACCGCGGCGTGTTGTTTCTCGATGAAGCCCCCGAATACGAGCGCCGGGTCCTCGACGCACTCCGGCAGCCACTCGAAAGCGGCGAACTGGTCATCCACCGCTCGGCGGGCACCGCTGCCTACCCAGCCCGGTTCCAGCTGGTCCTCGCCGCCAACCCCTGTCCCTGCGGCAAAGCCTCTGGAAAGGGCGTGGACTGCACCTGCACCCCGATGATGCGGCGCCGTTATCTCGCTCGGATGTCGGGGCCGCTGCTGGACCGGGTCGACATCCAGTTGGAGGTCGAGCGCGTTGCACTCGCAGACTTCGGCCAGCCCCGGGCCGAAGAGGCCACAGCCGACATCGCCGCCAGGGTGCGCGCCGCCCGGGAGCGCCAGCTGGACCGGCTCCGGCCGCTCGGACTGGAAACCAACTCGCAGGTTCCCGGACGGGTGCTCCGCGGCCCCCTGCGGCTCTCGGGACCTACGACGCGGATCCTCGACCATGCGCTGGAACGCGGCGCCCTGACGGCCCGCGGCTATGACCGGGTGCTGCGTCTGGCGTGGACCCTTGCGGATCTCTCCGGCCGCGACGGGCCGGACGCGGATGACATCGGTCAAGCGCTCAATCTTCGGCAATCCGCATCGGCTGCCGCGTGACGGCGCCGAGCTGTCCCATCCCGCCACGCCCCGCTATCAGCACCACAGCAGCACCGGAAGAGGAGAGAGCAGCACCATGACACAGAACGAAAGGACCGCCCGGGCGGCGCTGTCCAGGCTTCTGGAACCCCAGGACGCCGCCGGCCTGGCGCTCGTACGGGTTGCCGGCGCCGGGGATGCGCTGCGGATCGCCACCGGGCAACTGCCGGCCGGCCCGAGGCTGGAGCAGGACGGCGCCGGCGGCGGCTGGACCGGCATGGGCATGGCACTGAAGCGCTGGGCACCGCGGGTACCCGACCTGGCGCCGGAGCGCGACCTGGCGACCATGCAGCGCCTCGGCGGCCGCCTTATTATCCCGGCGGACAACCTGTGGCCCGGCCAGCTCGCGGACCTGGGGCTGCAGGAGCCGCTCTGCCTCTGGTGGCGGGGCGTGGAACAGGAGTTGCCGCCAGTCCACAAAGCCATTGCGCTGGTGGGCTCCCGCGACAGCACAGCCTACGGCTCTGCAGTAACGGGCGACCTCGCTTATGGGCTGGCCCAGCGGGGCTTCACGATTATCTCCGGCGGAGCCTACGGGATTGACGCCCACGCCCATCGGGCCGCCCTGGCCGGTGCCGCCGCGGGCCTGCCAACTATCGCCGTCATGGCAGGTGGAGTGGACCGGTTCTACCCCGCGGGCAACGAGGATCTGCTCCGTGCGGTGGCCAACCAGGGCGCCGTGCTGGCCGAGGTCCCGCCGGGTTCTGCCCCCACACGGTACCGCTTCCTGCAACGCAACAGGCTCATCGCTGCGCTGGCCGCCGTCACGGTGGTGGTCGAAGCCCGGTGGAGATCCGGGGCGCTCAACACCGCCCACCATGCCGAGACCCTGGGCAGGGCGGTCGGCGCGGTGCCGGGCTCGGTGCACAGTGCCAACTCGGCCGGCTGCCACCGGTTGCTGCGCGAAGGCGGCGCAGTGTGCGTCACGGACGCGGCCGAGATCGCGGAACTGGCCTCGCCGAGCGGCGAGGCGCTGCCGGAGGCCAAGGCGGGCCGGGCGGAGGCCCACGACGGGCTGACCCTCGAAGACCTCATTCTCCTGGACGCCCTTCCGCTGCGGATCACCAGCACTATTGAGAAGCTTTCCGTGGTCGCCGGGCTGAGCCCGGAATCGGTCAGGGCTGGTCTTGGGCGGCTCGGACTGCTGGGCCTGGCCGAATCACACCGTGGCGGCTGGAAACGCTCCGCCAAGGCGGGCTGACGCGATGCACCAGCTCGGTGGCGCATCACCGCCCGGGGGCAAAACGCCATGCCGCCCCGCGCCGCGACTTCCAGCATGGTGCGGAGCAAGCACGCGGGCGTTGGCGGCGCGCCGCCGGACTGCGCTGGCGCCGGCCAAATTGCTGGGAGAGTGGGAGGGTGTCAACACAGCAACTTCCCCC
Source organism: Arthrobacter sp. 05N425 (assembly GCF_056397125.1). NCBI lineage: Bacteria > Bacillati > Actinomycetota > Actinomycetes > Micrococcales > Micrococcaceae > Arthrobacter > Arthrobacter sp. 05N425. The sequence continues at coordinate 632,121 of NZ_JBFTMU010000001.1, read as the reverse complement.
AGCGCTCGCTGCGGCCGCCCACGGCTTCGGCCGGTATCTGGAGGCTGAGCGGGGCCGCTCCGCCCACACCGTCCGCGCCTACCTTTCCGACGTCGGAAGCCTGTTGGCGCATGCGGTCTCGGAGGGCGCGGAGGATCTGGCACACCTGGAACTCGGCACACTGCGGCGCTGGCTTGGCACCCAGAGCGAAGCCGGGATGTCACGAGCCACGCTGGCCCGGCGCGCGGCCACCGCGCGGGCCTTCACCGCGTGGGCCGTCCGCGAGGAGCTCATCGCCGCCGACCCCGCCCTGCGGCTGAAGGCCCCGAAACGGGAGAAGTCCCTGCCCGGCGTGCTGCAGCAGGGGCAGGTGCAGCGGCTGGTGGCCGGAGCCGAGTCGGCCGCCGCGGAAGGGGAGCCGCTGGCCCTGCGCAACCGCGCCATGCTGGAGCTGCTCTACGCCACGGGCGTCCGCGTCGGCGAGCTGGCCGGCCTGGACATCGACGATCTCGACCCGGACCGCCGGACCCTGCGGGTGCTCGGCAAGGGCAACAAGGAGCGGACGGTTCCCTACGGCCTCCCGGCCGCGGTCGCCGTCGACGACTGGCTGCGCCGTGGACGCCCGGCCCTGGCGGCGGACGGCTCCGGCCCCGCGCTCTTCCTCGGGGCGCGCGGAAAGCGGGTGGACCAGCGGCAGGTCCGTAGCGTCGTCAAGGGGCTGCTGGACGGGCTGGGGGACACCTCGGCCACGGGTCCGCACGCACTGCGGCACTCGGCGGCAACCCACCTGCTCGACGGCGGGGCGGACCTCCGCGCGGTGCAGGAAATCCTGGGGCACAGCAGCCTGGCAACCACCCAGATCTACACCCACGTCTCCGTAGACCGGCTCCGGAAAAGCTACCAGCAGGCGCATCCGCGGGCTTGACCGGCCGCCGTCCGGCACGGCGCCGCGACCTGGGCCATCAGGGCTCCCGGGGGCCCCTCCGGGGCGTGTCAAGGGCACCTGTGGACCATTAGCAAAGCCGGAACGACTCGCCGGGAGCGACGCGCCGAATTGCACTGGCGTAATTAGGCGGGGTACGGCACAATGAGACTCACGCCCGGCAACTTTCAAGTGGTGCTTGAACCGCTAAAGCATCGATTTACCACCTGAGAACCGGACATATTTTTTGCATATTGTTGTTTTGAAGAAACTGAATAGTCTGGCAGGGGCCAAGAGCCCCGCACGCGGATCCACGCAGCAGACAGGCATCCAGGCAGAGGTCGTTGGGGAAGACGTACCTATAGCTATGGAGGATGGAATGTCTGTTGCACTAACCCGCGGTGTCCTGTTCGTACACTCGGCCCCGACCGCCCTGTGCCCCCACGTTGAGTGGGCCATTGGGTCTGTCGTGGACAAGCGCACGGACCTCGAGTGGACTGCCCAGCCCGCTGCGCCCGGAATGTTCCGGGCCGAGCTGTCGTGGACCGGAACACCGGGCACGGGGGCTCAGTTGGCGTCTGCGCTCCGCGGCTGGGCTCACCTGCGCTACGAGGTCACCGAGGAGCCCAGCCAGGGCGTCGACGGCGGCCGCTGGTCGCACACCCCGGAACTCGGCATCTTCCACGCCGTCACGGACGTGCACGGCAACATCATGGTCTCCGAGGACCGCATCCGCTACGCCTACGAATCCGGCGCCGGCGACCCTTCCGCGGTCTACCATGAGCTCTCGCTGGCCCTCGGCGAGGCCTGGGACGAGGAACTCGAACCCTTCCGGCACGCCGCCGAAGGCGCCCCCGTACGCTGGCTTCACCAGGTCGGCTAGCCACTCTGGGGCTCTTCCCACGACCCTGGACGTACCGCACCACACTCCATAGCAACGCCAAATGACAGATGGCGGCAATGTTCACCAGGAACATTGCCGCCATCTGTCATTTCGGCGTGGAGGCCCAGTTGAGCGGGCCCCGGCGGGTTAGACGCTGCGGACGGCGATGACGGCGTTGTGGCCGCCGAAGCCGAACGAGTTGCTCAGTGCCACGATGCTGCCGCCGGGCAAGGCGCGCTCGGAGGTGACGATGTCGAGCGGGATCTCCGGATCCTGGTTCTCGAGGTTGATCGTCACGGGCGCCTTGCGGTCGTATACGGCCATGACGGTCAGTACGGCCTCCACCGCGCCGGAGGCACCCAGCAGGTGGCCCATCTGCGACTTGGTGGCGGAGACGGCCACGTTATCCACGTGGCTGCCGAGGGCGGCCTTGAGGGCGGTGTACTCGGGCTTATCGCCGACCGGGGTGGAGGTGGCGTGCGCATTGACGTGCACCACGTCCTCGGCCTGGATGCGGCCGTCGAACATGGCTGCCTTCAGGGCGCGGGTGGCGCCGAGGCCCTCCGGGTCCGGGGCCGTGATGTGGTACGCGTCGGCGGTTACCGAGGTGCCGGCGAGTTCGGCGTAGATTCGGGCGCCGCGGGCGAGGGCGTGCTCCTCGGCCTCGAGCACCAGAGCGCCGGCGCCTTCGCCCATCACGAAGCCGTCGCGGTCGCGGTCGTAGGGGCGCGAGGCATGCTCGGGATCGTCGTTGCGGCGGGACAGCGCCTGCATCGAGGCGAACGCGGCGATCGGCATCGGGTGGATGGCGGCTTCGGCGCCGCCGCAGACGACGACGTCGGCCTTGCCGGAGCGGATCAGGTCCAGGCCCATGTGCACGGCTTCGGTGCCGGACGCGCAGGCGGAGACGGGGGTGTGGGCGCCGGCACGGGCGCCGAGGTCCAGGCTGACGGCCGCGGCGGGGCCGTTGGGCATCAGCATGGGGACGGTCATGGGGAGGACACGGCGGGGCCCCTTTTCGCGCAGGGTGTCCCAGGCGTCCAGGAGGGTCCAGACGCCGCCGATGCCGGTGGCGAAGGCGACGGCCAGGCGGTCATGATCGATGTCGGTGATGCCGGCGTCGGCCCATGCCTCGCGGGAGGCGACGACGGCGAACTGCGTCGACGGGTCCATGCGCTTGGCCTCGACGCGGCTCAGGACCTCGGTGGCGGGGTTGGAGGCCCGAGCAGCGAAGTGCACGGGCAGCTCGTACTTGGCCACCCAGTCGTCCTCAAGCGTGTGCGCGCCGGAGACGCCCTTCAGCGCGTTCTTCCACATCGTGGGGACATCGCCGCCAATGGGTGTGGTGGCACCCAGACCGGTAATGACTACTTTGCGTGCCATGGGATCACTCTCTGTCGGTGCGCCTGCCGTATCCGGAACCTGGTGAAGGCGGCCGGGGCCTGCGTAGGGAAAACTCGGTGGTCATGCAGAAATCAGGGATTGAACTGTGGTGTTCCGGTCCGGGACGCTGTCGAAGCGTCCCGGACCGGCCACAAGCCCGGCCGTTGCCGGCCACAAGCTCCGGCCGGTTACCGGCCGGAGCCAAGGCGCAGGCGGAATTAGGCCTGGGCGTTGGCGATGAAGCTGACAGCGTCGCCGACGGTCTTGAGGTTCTTGACCTCTTCGTCCGGGATGCGCACGCCAAACTTTTCCTCGGCGTTGACCACGATGGTCATCATGGAGATGGAGTCGATGTCCAGGTCCTCGGTGAAGGACTTGTCCAGCTCGACAGCCTCGGGGGCCAGGCCGGTCTCTTCGTTGACGATTTCGGCCAGGCCGGCCAGGATCTCTTCGTTGTTAGCCATTGATGGCTCCTTTTCTTGTTGTTGCCGTCGGCTTCCGGTGGTTGTGCCGGGAACGTCGGGCGAAATGATTCAAACCGAGGGTTCGGCTTGGTTGGGAATCCGTGCTGTTGAGGAATGCGTTCAGCTTGGGAAGTGCGGTGGCCGCCTACGGAAGCACAATCACCTGGGCGCCGAAGACAAGTCCGGCTCCGAACCCGATCTGCAGTGCCAGTCCGCCGCTCAATTCAGGGTTTTCCTGAAGCAAGCGGTGGGTGGCGAGGGGGATGGAGGCTGCCGAGGTGTTGCCTGCTTCGGCGATATCCCGGGCGACCTTGACGGTCTCCGGAAGCTTGAGCTTCTTGGCCATCTCATCGATGATCCGCATGTTGGCCTGGTGCGGGATGAAGGCCGCGAGGTCCTCGGCCTTGATCCCGGCGGCGTCGAGGGCCTGCTGGGCCACCTTGGCCATTTCCCAGACCGCCCAACGGAACACCGTCTGGCCGTCCTGCCGCAGCGTGGGCCACAGGGCCGCCTCGGTGACGGCGGCCTCGCCCTCGCTGAGGGCGGTGTCACGCTTGCCGGCGGCGGCGAAGTCGCGGATGTCCAGCATCGAGTGGGTCATGCCGATGGCGTCCCACTTGCTGCCGTCCGAACCCCATACCGAGGGGCCGATGCCCGGGGTGTCTGAGGGTCCGATGACGACGGCGCCGGCGCCGTCGCCGAGCAGGAAGGAGATGGTGCGCTCGGTGTTGTCGATGACGTCGGAGAGTTTCTCCGCACCGACCACGAGCACGTACTTGGCCGCGCCGGAGCGGACCAGCGCGTCGGCCTGGGCGATGCCGTAGCAGTAGCCGGCGCAGGCGGCGGAGATGTCGAACGCCGGTGCCGGGGTGGCGCCGAGACGGTCGGCCAGGCTTGCGGCGGCCGAGGGCGTCGCATACGGGTGGGTGACGGTGGAGACGATTACCGCGCCGAGCTCGGAGGCCTCAATGCCGGCCTTTTCCAGGGCCTCGCGGGACGCGCCCTCGGCCATGTCGATCACGCTGACGTCGGCGGGGGCCCGGTGGCGCGTGATGATGCCGGTGCGCTGCCGGATCCACTCGTCCGAGGAGTCGATCCACTGGCAAACGTCCTCGTTGGTGACGATCACGCTGGGCCGGTACGCGCCGACGCCCATCACCCGGGTGTTTTCCTGCAGGGGAGCCTGCTTCAGAGTAGGAGCGCTCATTCCCCTCCCTCCAGTTCTGCGAATAGGGCCAAGGCGGCGGAAAGGTCATCCGGGGTCTTGACGGTGACGGTCTTCACGCCGGGCATGCCGCGCTTGGCCAGGCCGGCCAGCGTCCCGGCCGGGGCCAGTTCGATCACTCCGGTCACGCCGCGCTTCACGAGGGTCTCCATGCAGAGATCCCAGCGGACCGGGCGGGAGACCTGGGCAATCAGGCTGTCGACGGCGGCACCGCCGTCGGTGACCTCCGCGCCGTCGAAGTTGGACAGCAGCGGGACCTGCGGGTTCCGCGGGTGCAGCGAGGGCCGGAGGGCCTTCAGCGCGGCGACCGCGGGGGACATGTGCGAGGTGTGGAACGCGCCGGCGACTTTCAGCGGGATCACTCGGGCCTTGGCCGGGGGATTGTCGGCGAGGGCCTTCAGCTGCTCCAGGGTGCCGGCCGCGACGGTCTGGCCGGCGCCGTTGACGTTGGCCGGGGTGAGGCCGCAGGCCTCGATCGCGGCCAGGACTTCGGCGGGGTCCCCGCCCACGACTGCGCTCATGCCGGTGGGGGTGGCCGCGGCGGCCGCGGCCATGCCGTTGGCGCGTTCGCGGACAAAGGTCATCGCTTCGGTCTCGGTCAGGACACCGGCCAGGGCGGAGGCGGTGATTTCGCCGACCGAGTGTCCGGCGAGGATGACCGGGAGGGTGCCCAGTTCGACGTCGAAGAGCGACTTGGCGGCCACGAGTCCGGCGGCGACGATCAGGGGCTGCGCGACGGCGGTGTCCTTGATGGTCTCCTCATCGGAGGTGGTTCCGTGGGCGGTGAGGTCGATACCTGCTATTTCGCTAAGGGAGGCCAAATGGCCTGCGACGGGAGGCAATTCCAGCCAGGGGGCTAGAAAACCAGGGGTCTGGGAGCCCTGTCCAGGGCAAACGATTGCAAGCACGTATCCAGCTTTCCAAATTGCCGCGTGATTCATCGGTACTCTCATGCACCAAGCTCACTGGGTCAGATTGTAGGAAGTCTACAACGGGTCAGGAGTTGTTGCGCGACGGCTGGCGTTCCGCGGAGGGCCTGGGCGGGGCCGAGAGCCGGCCCACCACGAGCGCCGCCTGGAGCACAAAAGCCTCCCGGGGGATCAACGGATCCCAGCCCGTGACGTCGCAGACACGCTTGAGCCGGTAGCGCACGGTGTTGGCGTGGACGAAAAGCTCGCGGGCGGTCGCTTCAAGCGAGTGGCCGAGTTCGAGGTAGGTCCCGAGGGTCTCCACGAGGCCGTTGGACGCCGCGACCAGCGGCCGGTAAATGTTCTTGACCAGGGAACGCCGGGCCGCGTCGTCACCGGAGATCACGCGCTCGGGCAGGAGGTCATCGGCAGCCACGGGACGCGGCGCGGAGGGCCACGCCTTGGCTGCGGTCAGGCCGGCGAAGGCGGACTGAGCGGAGCTGCTGGCCTCCAGCAGGGATCCGGCCTCGGCGCCGTAGACCACCGGCCCCGGGGCGAAGAGCTCGCTGAGTTTCTGGCAGGCCGTTTCGCGGTCCTGCACGCCGCCCAGGATCAGGATCAGCCGGTCGCCCTGGATCCCGACGAGGGCGTCCTCGGCGAAGCGCCCGGCCGTGCGGCGGAGTTCGCTGACGTAGCTGGCGCTGGGTTCCGACGGGGAATTCCCCACCATCACGGTGAAGCGTTCCTGGGCTTTCCAGCCCAAGGCGGCGATCCGGGAGCGCAGCGCGTCGGTGTTTTCGCCGCGCAGGATCGCGTCGACAATCAGCGCCTCCAGCCGGGTGTCCCAGGAACCGCGGGTCTCGGCGGCGCGGGCGTAGACGTCGGCCGCGGCGAAGGCCACCTCGCGGGAGTAGCGCAGCACGGCCTCGCGCAGGCCGGCCTGGTCGGCTTCCGGGGCGATGATCGGCACCTGCTCCTCGACCACCTCCACGACGATCCGGATCAGCTGCAGCGCCTTCTGCAGGCTGATCGAGCGGGTCAGCTCGGTGGGGGCGGTGCCAAAGACATCGGAGAGGATCCAGGACGGAGAGCTGGGCCGCTCGAACCAGGTGACAAAAGCGGCAATGCCGTTCTGCGCGACCATGCCCAGGGCGGAGCGCTCATCGGAGTTCAGCCGGCTGTACCAGGGCAGTGATTTCTCCAGCTGCCGCAGGGTCGTGGTGGACAGCTGGCCCACGCTGGCCCGGAGCTTCTTCAGCGTCTCGGCCTTCTCCGGGGTGAGCGCCCGCACGGACGGCTTGCGTTTTGCGGGAGTGGTGGTGGGCTCTGCCATGCATCGAGCATACGGTGCCCGCCGTCCAAGCTCCATTTGTGCAAAGGCTACAAGTCCCTTTGGGCTGCGTCACAGGCTTAAACGCCCGACGGCGGCCCCCACCCGAAGGTGGGAACCGCCGTCGTGCGTTCGCTTTGGAGACTAAGAGTCGCCGCCCGCGTTGCCGGTGGTGCCGGCGTTGACGTTGAGCAGGCGGTACTTCTCGATTGCCTGGGCCGGGGCCTGGGCGTCGACCTCGCCGCGGCGGGCCAGCATCTGCAGGGAACGGACCACGATCGAGTGGATGTCGTTCTTGAAGAAGCGGCGAGCGGCGGCGCGGGTGTCCGAGAAGCCGAAGCCGTCAGCGCCGAGCGAGGCGAACTCGTTCGGGATGAACTGGCGGATCTGGTCCGGAACGGCCTTCATGTAGTCCGAGACCGCCACGATCGGGCCGGTGGCGCCGGCGAGCTGTTCGGTGACGAACGGGACGCGGGCCGGCTGACCCGGGTTGAGGAAGGCGTCTTCCTCGGCGGCCATGGCGTCGCGGCGCAGTTCGGTCCAGGAGGTCACGGACCAGACATCGGCGGAGACGCCCCAGTCCTCGGCGAGGAGCCGCTGGGCTTCGAGGGCCCAGGGGACGGACACACCGGAGGCCAGGATCTGCGTGCGCGGGCCGTCGATCTTGGCCGGTGCCAGCAGGTAGATGCCCTTGATGATGCCCTCGACGTCGAGTTCGGCGGGTGCCGGCGGCTGGACGATCGGCTCGTTGTAAACCGTGATGTAGTACATCAGGTTCCGGGCCGGGTCGTTGTCCGCCGGGCCCGGACCATACATCCGGTGCAGGCCATCACGCATGATGACGCCGATCTCGTAACCGTAGGCCGGGTCGTAGGTGACGACGGCCGGGTTGGTCGAGGCAAGGATCGGGGAGTGGCCGTCGGCGTGCTGCAGGCCCTCGCCGGTCAGCGTGGTCCGTCCGGCGGTCGCGCCGATGATGAACCCGCGGGTCATCTGGTCGGCGGCGGCCCAGAAGGAGTCGCCGGTGCGCTGGAAACCGAACATCGAGTAGAAAACATAGATCGGGATCAGCGGTTCGCCGTGCGTGGCGTAGGACGTGCCCGCCGCGGTGAAGGCGGCGACCGAACCGGCCTCGTTGATGCCGGCGTGCACGATCTGGCCGGCAATGGATTCCTTGTAGGCCAGGACGAGGTCGCGGTCCACGGACAGGTAGTTCTGGCCGTTCGGGTTGTAGATCTTCGCCGTCGGGAAGAACGCGTCCATGCCGAAGGTGCGTGCCTCATCGGGGATGATCGGCACGATCCGGGAGCCGAAGTCCTTGTCCCGCATCAGGTCCTTGAGCAGCCGGACGAACGCCATGGTGGTGGCGGCCTGCTGCTTGCCGGAACCGCGGTTGGCGACCTCGTACGCCTTGTCGCCCGGCAGGGTGACGTCGGTGTGCTTGGAGCGGCGTTCGGGGACGAACCCGCCGAGGGCGCGGCGGCGTTCCATCAGGTACTGGATCTCCGGGGCGTCGGCGCCGGGGTGGTAGTACGGCGGCTGGTACGGGTCGGCCTCGAGCTGCTCGTCCGTGACCGGAATGCGCAGGTGGTCGCGGAAGGCCTTCAGGTCCGCCAGCGTGAGCTTCTTCATCTGGTGGGTCGCGTTGCGGCCCTCGAAGTGGGTGCCCAGGCCGTAGCCCTTGACCGTGTGGGCCAGGATGACCGTCGGCTTGCCCTTGAACTCGGTGGCGGCCTTGTACGCGGCGTAGACCTTGTTGTAGTCGTGGCCGCCGCGCTTGAGGTTCCAGATCTCCTGGTCCGTCATGTCCGCGACCATGTCCTTGGTCTGCGGGGTCTTGCCGAAGAAGTGCTCACGGACGAATCCGCCGGATTCGGCCTTGTACGTCTGGTAGTCGCCGTCGACCGTCTCATTCATGATCTTCACGAGCGAGCCGTCTTCGTCCTTGGCGAGCAGGTTGTCCCACTCGCGGCCCCAGACGACCTTGATGACGTTCCAGCCGGCGCCGCGGAAGAACGCCTCGAGCTCCTGCATGATCTTGCCGTTGCCGCGGACCGGGCCGTCGAGGCGCTGCAGGTTGCAGTTGATGACGAAGTTGAGGTTGTCCAGCTTGTCGTTCGCGGCGAGCTGCAGCAGGCCGCGGGACTCCGGCTCGTCCATTTCGCCGTCGCCCAGGAACGCCCAGACCTGCTGGTCCGAGGTGTCCTTGATGCCGCGGTTGTGCAGGTAGCGGTTCGACTGCGCCTGGTAGATGGCGTTCATCGGGCCGATGCCCATGGACACGGTGGGGAACTCCCAGAACTCCGGCATGAGGCGCGGGTGCGGGTAGCTGGAGAGGGCGTGGCCCTCCTTGGACTTCTCCTGGCGGAAGCCGTCCAGGTCCTCCTCGGTCAGCCGGCCTTCCATGAAAGCGCGGGCGTACATGCCGGGGGAGGCGTGGCCCTGGAAGAAGACCTGGTCGCCGCCGCCGGGGTGGTCCTTGCCGCGGAAGAAGTGGTTGAAGCCGACCTCGTAGAGGGTCGCCGCACCGGCGTAGGTGGAAATGTGGCCACCGACGCCGATCTCGGGACGCTGGGAGCGGTGCACCATGACGGCGGCGTTCCAGCGCAACCAGGCGCGGTACTTGCGTTCGATCTCTTCATCGCCGGGGAACGGCGCTTCCTGGTCCACCGGGATGGTGTTGACGTAGTCGGTGGTGGTCACCATCGGCACGCCCACGCTCTGCGCGCCGGCCCGCTGGAGCAGGCTCCGCATGATGTATTGGGCACGCTCGGTGCCCTGTTCCTGAATCAGGGTGTCCAGGGACTCCAGCCATTCGGCGGTCTCTTCCGGATCACGATCAGGCAGCTGGTTAGTCAACCCGCTGAGGATATGGGAGGTATCTTCTCCTGCAGCCACGTCCAACCTCTCTTTGAGCGCATTCATCGGCACCCTCAGCTCCGGCAGGGTAACTGCCTGGCGTGAACGCGACGTGTGCGACATATCGGTAACAGCAGCCCGGTCCTGTACGCCGGGCTAGGTCCAATCACAACCATGCCTGCCTGTATTAGCGGTCGGTTGTCCGCGCAGGCAAAGTCGTCATCAGCCACTCTAGCCGTGTCAGTCCGCGGATGCGTAGCTGTCCTATGGGGCCACCGCCGTATTTCACGGGCATACTGGTTCTGTGACGTGGACCCCCTCCGGGGCCCGCGGAACGGCCGGTGTGACGCAGAATATGGCGGATCGCGGCGTTAGCAGCTTGAAGCAAAGGCCCAAAGGGTGTTGGCTTGTAGTAATGGAAATCACTAGCACCATTGGGTCCACCAAGCAGTACACCAAGAAGTACAAACAGCATAGGAGCAACACGTGAGCGAGGCCGACGCCGCCACTTCGGTAAATGTGGCGGAAAAATTGGGTTTCAAAAATGGAGATCTGATTCAAGAATTCGGTTATGACGACGACGTCGACTTCGACTTGCGCGACGACATCGAGGACCTCACCGGCTCGGAACTCTTCGACGAGGACGACCATGAGGTGGTCGACGCCGTGATCCTCTGGTGGCGGTCCGACGACGGGGACCTCGTTGACACCCTGGTCGGCTCGCGCACCACTCTGACCGAGGGCGGCGTGGTCTGGGTGCTCACCCCGAAGAACGGCCGGGTGGGCTACGTCTCACCGGCCGACATCCAGGATGCCGCGCCCACCGCAGGCCTGCACTACACCACGTCCGCTGGCGTCTCCAAGGAGTGGAGCGCCACCCGGCTGGTCACGCGGAAAAACAAGTGACCCAACCCGGCGCAGGAGTGGCGCTGGCAACCGCCGTGCCGGCGGTCGGCCAGCCCGCCCCCGACTTTGAGCTGGTCAACCAGTTCGGTGAGCCGGTCCGGCTGTCGGAACTGCGCGGACGCAATGTGGTCCTCGTGTTCTTCCCGTTCGCGTTCTCCGGCATTTGTACGGGCGAACTTTGCGAAATCCGGGACAACCTTGCGCTCTTCGAGGACGCCGACGCCGCCGTGCTGGGGGTTTCGGTGGACAGCAAGTTCGCGCAGCGCGCCTACGCGGAAAAGGAGGGTTACTCCTTCGACCTCCTTGCGGACTTCTGGCCGCACGGTGCCGTGGCCGAGCGCTATGGCGTCTTTGACCCCGACAGCGGCATGGCCAAGCGCGGCACCTTCATCATCGACGCCCACGGAACGGTCCGCTACGTCGTGGTGAACCCCCGCGGCCAGGCCCGGGATTTCACCGAGTACCGCGCCGCCCTGGCGGGGCTCGCAGGGAACTGACGGGGACAGGCGCGATGCGGCAGCGGCGACCCGGCGTCGGCATGACTGGCTTTGCCAGCCTGCCGCCGGTCGTTGCCGCCGAACCGGCGCGGAGCGAACTCGAGGTCCTGCGGGAAATCCACGGCGTCCTCGCGGGGGAGCGCTTCGCGTTGCTCACCGGCGCCGGGCTCAGCACGGATTCGGGCATCCCGGATTACCGGGGCCCCGGGGCGGCTCCGCGGGCGCCCATGACCTACCAGGAATTCATTGGCGACCCCGAGAACCGCCGTCGCTACTGGGCGCGGAACCACATCGGCTGGTCCCATCTGCGCCGCGCCGATCCTAACGACGGCCATGCGGCCGCCGCCCGACTCGAGCACCGCGGGCTCCTCACCGGCCTGATCACCCAGAACGTGGACCGGCTGCACGAGGACGCCGGGAGCGTCAACGTGGTGGACCTGCATGGCCGCTTCGACCGGGTGGTCTGCCTGGCCTGCCATCGCCGCTACAGCCGCTCGTTGCTGGCCGGCGTGCTGGAGGAACTCAACCCTGACTTCCTGACGGAAGCACTCGCCGCCGGTGTCGTGGAAATGGCCCCCGACGCCGACGCCACCGTGGAAGATTCGGAGCTGATCGCGGGTTTCGTCGTCGCCAACTGCCCGGCCTGCGGCGGCACACTGAAACCCGACTTTGTCTACTTTGGCGAGAACGTGCCCAAGGACCGGGTTGAGCGCTCCTACGCCATGGTGGACGACGCCGCGGCCCTGCTGGTGGCCGGTTCCTCCCTGACCGTGATGAGCGGACTGCGGTTCGTCCGGCACGCCGCCAAGCAGGGCAAGGCGGTGGTGATCATCAATCGTGGGCAGACCCGCGGCGATGACCTGGCCACCATCAAGCTGGAGGCAGGCGTCAGCGAATCGCTGACCTGGCTCGCCGCGGAGCTCCCCTCACTGTGAGGCGTTCCGGCCCGGCGGACGATTGGCGTTTCCGGCGCCGTTTCGGGTAGAGTCATTGTTCGTTGGTGGACGCACTGAAGTGCGGAAACAGCATCTTGGGTCTTTAGCTCAGCTGGTAGAGCGCCACGTTTACACCGTGGATGTCATCGGTTCGATCCCGGTAGGACCCACCAAGGAAAACCCCGTCGCGGCAGGCCTAAACGCCCGCCGCGGCGGGGTTTTTTGCTCTCCATGTGCTGTGTCCTGCACTATTCCCGCGCCTAAAAGTAGCCGGAACTATCTGTGTGCTCACATATCGGTTGGCAACGCGCGGGCGCTACGCTGCTGGCCCCGAGGGCCACTGCTCGCCGCGGGGGTCGGCAGGGGGCGCCCCGGCCGAGCAGGGAGTGGGGGATTCCGAACCGATAATAAGCTAAGTGATATTGTTATCTTACTTATTTGGGGGGCGACTTGTTAGGTTTACGTTCTTTTTTTGCCAGGTTTTGGGCTACAAAATGCCGGCTATGCGGGATTCCTGTTCCGGATTCCCGGGTCCCTTACTGCAAGGAGCAGCACCAGACGGAGTTCGAATCCGCAAACGCCTGGTAGTGGAGCGCGGCCCCGCTGCCCATGCGCTGTCGGCCATCCAAGTCCGGACTGCACCAAAATGTCGGTGCCTGTCCGTACCGTCACCGGCATGGAACATGTGATCGTAAAAACCGGCCCTGACGGACATCCGCGGGCCGTGGTCCGCGGTGGCCGCGAATGGGTGGTTGGCGCGGAACCCGTGCGGTGGTTTGAGCGCGTGAGCTGGTGGGAGGCCGAGCGCCGGATGCCGAAGGGACTGAGCCGGGTCGATGTCGAGGTGTGGCAGGTCCAGGCCAGGCTGGGCCGGAACAGCGGATCGGCCCTAACTACGATGGAAATCATCCGGGACGGCCTCGGCGGAGGCTGGCGGCTCCGGGACGCGGTGGCGGACGCCGCCTGACCAGCGCTCACCCGCGGCAAAAGCTTCCGCGCAATGGAAAAGCCTGAGGGCAATGGAAAAGCCTCCGGGCAATGGAAAAGCCTTCCACCGCGACTATTGGGGGATGCCGCGGTGGAAGGCTTGTTAGAAATATACCGTGAATGCGTCCAAATGTGAAACGCCTAGCGGTTGAATTTGACCATCGACGGGACTAATCCGGGCCCCGCGACTGTCTATCGGAAGCCGTGCCGCTGCCGTGCGGGCGGACTAGCGGGGCTGGACCGGGACGAAGACGCGGGGCTGGTCCTTCCAGCTGGGTTCCATGTCCGCGATTGTCTCGCGCATGATCTTGTTGGAGGCCTCGCGGGCGGCCACGCCGTCGCCGGCCGCAATCGCCTCCGCCACGTCCACGTGCCACTGCAGCGCGGAGGCCCTCGGATGGTCCGGCATCAGACCGTGGACGGTGCGGCCGGTCAGCGTCTCGGCCACCTGGCCCACCATGTTGGCGAACATCTCGTTGCCGGAACCGGTCAACAGCAGGGAATGGAACTGGATGTCCAGCTCGAGGAACCGAGGCACGTCGCCGGCCACGCCCGCCTCCCGCATGGCGTGGGAGATTTCCACCAGCCGGCTGCGGAGTTCATCCGGGGCGTTGGCGGCCGCCAGTTCGGCGGCCACCGGCTCCACCGCGGTGCGCAGCTCGGCCAGGGAGCGCAGCTGGGCGCCGCGGCCCTCGCCGGCCAGGCGCCAGCGGATCACGAGCGGATCGAAGGGATTCCAGCGGCTGGCGGGGAGCACCCGGATGCCGACACGTTTGATGGTCTCGACCAGCCCCAGGGACTGCAGCACGCGCACCGCCTCGCGGACCACCGAGCGGGAGACCTTCAGCTCATCCTCGAGGTGCTCGGCCAGCATGACATGGCCGGCGGGGAGCTCGCCGGCGACGATGCGGGCTCCCAGATGCTCGATGGCGCGGTGATGCAGGCTGGTCGACATAGTCGTAAGCATAGTGGCGCAGGCCGCAATCCCGGGGCTACAGGCGCAGTGGCCGCCGAAAATCATAGACTGTTTGTGACGCGCCGTATTCCGCCACGTGGGCGCTGCTTTCCTGCAGTCAGCGGAAATACATATGGTTTATTGACAGCCACTGATCCCAAGAAGCGTGTTCCGCAGCAACTGCGGGACGAACTGCACTCGATGCACAGAATGAATTGGAGTTTTGATGTCAGCACACATCGGTGTCACCGGCCTTGCGGTGATGGGGGCCAACCTGGCCCGGAACCTGGCCCGTAACGGCTTCACCGTTGCCCTGCACAACCGTTCCGTGGAGAAAACCGACGCGCTCCTCGAAAAGCACGGCCAGGACGGCGACTTCGTCCGCACCGAAACGCTGCAGGAACTCGTTGACTCGCTGGAGAAGCCGCGCCGCGTGCTGATCATGGTCAAGGCCGGCAAGCCGGTGGACTCCGTGATCGAACAGCTCGAGCCGCTGCTGGAGGCCGGCGACATCATCATCGATGCCGGCAACTCGCACTACGAGGACACCCGCCGCCGCGAGGCCGCCCTCGCGAAGAAGGACCTCCACTTCGTCGGCATCGGCGTCTCCGGCGGCGAGGAAGGCGCGCTCAACGGCCCCTCGATCATGCCCGGCGGCTCCAAGGAGTCCTACGAGGCGCTCGGCCCGCTGCTGGAAAAGATCGCAGCCCACGTCGACGGCCAGCCCTGCTGCGCCTGGATCGGCACCGACGGCGCCGGCCACTTCGTCAAGATGGTGCACAACGGCATCGAATACGCCGACATGCAGGTCATAGGCGAGGCCTTCGACCTGCTGCGCTCCGGCGCGGGCATTGAGCCGGCCGAGCAGGCAAAGATTTTCGCCGAATGGAACAAGGGCGAGCTCGCTTCCTTCCTGATCGAAATCTCCGCCGAAGTCCTCGGCCACGTCGATGCCAAGACCGGCAAGCCGTTCGTCGACGTCGTGGTGGATGCCGCCGGCCAGAAGGGCACCGGCCGCTGGACGGTCATCTCCGCCCTTGAACTGGGTTCCCCGACTTCCGGCATCGCCGAATCGGTCTTCGCCCGCGCGTTGTCCTCGCAGGCGGAGCAGCGCAAGCTGGCCCAGGAACTGCTGGCCGGCGGCGAGGCCGCCGTCGAGGTCCCCGAGACTTTCGTCGAGGACGTCCGGCAGGCACTGTACGCCTCCAAGCTGGTCTCCTACGCGCAGGGCCTGGACATGCTCACCTCCGCCGCCAAGGAATACGGTTGGGACCTCAAGCTGGACGAGATCGCCTCGCTGTGGCGCGGCGGCTGCATCATCCGCGCAGAGCTGCTGAAGGAGATCACCAAGGCCTACGCCGCGGACGAGAAGCCGGCGAACCTGCTGTTCGCGCCGGCCTTCACCAAGGCGATCGCCGAGGTCCTCCCGGCCTGGCGGCGCGTGGTGGCCACCGCGGTGCAGCTGGGCATCCCGGTGCCGGTGTTCTCCTCCTCGCTGGCGTACTACGACGGCCTGCGGCGCAAGCGCCTCCCGGCCGCCGTGATCCAGGGCCAGCGCGACCTCTTCGGTGCACACACCTACGGCCGCATCGACACCGAGGGCACCTTCCACACCCTCTGGGGCGAGGACAAGTCCGAGATCTCGGCAGTTTTGGGGCCGCCGGCCGCTGTCTTTATGACTGCGTGCCTTAGATGCGGTACTCGATCAGGTACTCGGCCGGGTCGACGGCGGGTTTGGTTTCGCGCTGGGCGTCGCGGTGCCGCCAGGTGGCGGGCACTCCGGTCAGGATCGATTCGGCCGGGGCGTCCTTGACTACGACGGCGTTGGCGCCGATGGCGCTGTCCCGGCCGATCGTGATGGGGCCCAAGACCTTGGCTCCGGCGCCGATGACGACGCGGTCCTCGATGGTGGGGTGCCGCTTGATCTTTGCGAGCGAACGGCCGCCGAGCGTGACACCGTGGTAGATCATGACATCCTCGCCGATCTCGGCGGTTTCGCCGATCACAACGCCCATGCCATGGTCGATGAAGAAGCGGCGGCCGATCGTGGCGCCGGGGTGGATCTCGATGCCGGTCAGGAAGCGGGCCAGCTGGGAGATCAGCCGCGCAGGGAAGCGCAGCGAAGGGTTCTGCCAGAGCCGGTGCGTCAGGCGGTGCGCCCAGATCGCGTGCAGGCCGGAGTAGGCAAAGAAGTTTTCGAAAGAACCGCGCGCCGCCGGGTCGTGGGACCGGGCGGCGTCGAGGTCTTCCTTCAGTCTTGCGAAGAAGCTCACAAAGACCTTTCTACGAAATCTTGGGACAGGGCTGGGCTTAGCCGCGGATGTCGTCGTACAGCACGGTGGAGATGTAGCGCTCCCCGAAGTCGCAGACAATGGCAACAATCAGCTTACCGGCGTTCTCCGGGCGCTTCGCGAGCTCCAGGGCCGCCCAGACGATCGCGCCGGAGGAGATGCCGCCGAGGATGCCTTCCTTGACGCCCAGCTCGCGGGCCACGCGGACCGAGTCCTCCAGGGTGGCGTCAATGACCTCGTCATAGACGTTGGTGTCCAGGATTTCCGGCACGAAGTTGGCGCCGAGGCCCTGAATCTTGTGCGGGCCCGGGGCGCCGCCGTTGAGGATGGGGGAGTCCTTGGGCTCGACGGCGATGATCTGCACGTCGGGCTTGCGCTCCTTGAGTACCTGGCCGACACCGGTGACGGTTCCGCCGGTGCCGACGCCGGCGACGAAGATGTCCACCTTGCCGTCGGTGTCCGACCAGATTTCCTCGGCGGTGGTGCGGCGGTGCACCTCGGGGTTGGCCTCGTTGGCGAACTGCTGCGCCCAGATGGAGTTCTCCGTGTTGGCGACGATCTCCTGGGCCTTCTCCACGGCTCCGCGCATGCCCTCGGAACCGGGGGTCAGCACAATTTCTGCGCCGTAGGCGCGGAGCATGACGCGGCGTTCGGTGGACATGGTCTCGGGCATGGTGAGGATGACCTTGTAGCCGCGGGCGGCGCCGACCATGGCCAGGGCGATGCCCGTGTTGCCGGAGGTTCCCTCGACGATGGTCCCGCCGGGCTTGAGTGCACCGGACTTCTCCGCGGCGTCGATGATGGCGACGCCGATCCGGTCCTTGACGCTGTTGGCCGGGTTGTAGAACTCCAGCTTGACCGCCACCGTGGCGTCCAGGCCTTCGCTCAGCCGGTTGAGGCGGACCAGCGGGGTGCCGCCGACCAGCTGGGTAACATCGTCATAGATCCGTGCCATGGGTAGGTGTGCCTATCTGTGAGGAGGAATTCTAAGGTCAGCGTAACGAGGGCGCTCAGGCCCTAGCTAAGCATTAAGCCATGCAGAGTAATATTTCCTGGCCTTCGCCAGCTTCGGGTTGATGATCACCTGGCAGTAGCCCTGTTCGGGGTACTTCGCGTAGTAGTCCTGGTGGAAATCCTCCGCCACGTGGAAGACCGGCAGGCGGCTCACCTCGGTGACGATCGGGTCCGACCACAGCTCCTGGTTCCGGCCGATCGCTTCCTCGAAAAGGATCTTCTCCTCGGTGGTCTCGTAGAACATCGAGGACCGGTACTGGGTGCCGACGTCGTAACCCTGCCGGTTCAGCGTCGTGGGATCGTGCAGGGCGAAGAACATGTCCAGGATGACCTCGGCCGGGATCACCTCCTCGTCGAAGGTCACCGCCACCACCTCGGCATGGCCGGTGGTGCCGGAGCACACGCTGTAGTAGTCGGGGTTGCGGTCGTGGCCTCCGGTGTAGCCGGAGACGACCGAGCTGACACCCTTGGTCTTTTGATAGACGGCGTCGAGGCACCAGAAGCAGCCCCCGCCGAGGACGAAAGTTCTCATGTCCTGTTCAATGGACGAAGGGCCCGGATCATTCCCGAACCCGGCATTCCGCCAGCATCCGGGACTCCCGGCAGGGGTGGCTGGCACCGCGGATAGGGTAAAAATGAGGTTATGGAACCTGAGAACACCGACGTTTCAGCGCAGCCCGACGAAGCTACCCGCCCCGGCGAGGCCGCCACGCTGGGCATGATCCTGCTGGCCGTCGAGGAGCTCTGGCCCGAATCGCTGGCGGAGGAGTGGGACGAGGTAGGCCTGGTGGCCGGGCACCCGTCCGCCGAGGTGAGCAGGATTCTCTTCGCCGTGGACCCCACCCTCGAAGTCATCGAGGAAGCCGTCGCCTGGGGCGCCGAACTGCTCATTACGCACCATCCTCTGCTGCTCAAGGGCGTCACCTCCGTTGCCGCCAACACCCCCAAGGGCAAGGCGGTGCACCGGCTGATCGAGTCAGGGACCGCACTGCTGACAGTGCACACCAACGGTGATTCCGCCGTCGGAGGCGTCTCCGACGTACTGGCCGACGCGCTGGGCCTGCAGGACGTGGTGCCGCTGACGCCCGCCGCGAACGGCCTTCCGGAGGAAGGGATCGGCCGGGTCGGGGACCTCGTCGACGTGCAGACGCTGGGGGACTTCGCCGCGCGGGTCTTCGGCATCCTTCCCTCCGTGGCCGGCGGCGTCCGTGTTTCCGGCGACCGGGACGGCCTGGTGCGACGTGTGGCCCTGTGCGGCGGCGCGGGCGACTCGCTGTTCAACGAGGTCCGCGCGAGCAACGCCGACGTCTACCTGACCGCGGACCTGCGCCACCATCCGGCGTCGGAGGCCCGCGAGGCTGCCGTCAATGACCGGCCGTACCTGATCGACGTCTCGCACTTTGCGAGCGAGTGGCTGTGGCTGCCGGCGGCCGCCGAGGCCTTGGGGAATGTGCTGACCGACCAGGGCCACGACATTGAGATCCGGGTCAGCAGCACCAACAGCGACCCCTGGGACTTCATTCTGACTCCGGGCGGCGACTAGAGTCTAGGGAGCGCCGGTACGGTGCCCGGCTCCGGCCGGTAAGTGAACAAGCGGAGGAAATAGTGGCCAAGGCAGCACCGGCGGAACAGTTGAAGTTGCTCGAATTGCAGGGACTCGATGCCAGGCTCAAGTCCCTGTCCAACCGCCGCCGCAGCCTTGAAAGCGACTCCCGGATCACCGACCTGGAGGCTGCCCTCAGTGTGGCCAACGGAGAACTCGGGACCGCGAAGGTGGCGGTGCACGACGCCGAACTGGAACTCAAGCGCGCCGAGGCCGACGTCGAGCAGGTCGCCTCCCGGATCGAACGCGACGAGGCCAGGCTCAACAGCGGCACCGGGCTGTCCAAGGACCTCGTGGCCCTGCAGCGCGACATCGCGTCCCTGAACAAACGCCGCTCGGATCTTGAGGACGTTGAACTCGAGGTCCTGGAGCGGCTGGATTCGCTGCGCCTGCGCCAGGCCAGCCAGCAGCAGATCGTTGACGATATCCAGGGTTCCTTTGGCACCATCCGCGCCGAACTGGACGAACAGCTCGCCGAAGTGGCCGCGGAGATGACCGTGGTGCGCGGCCAGCGCGCCGAGTTCGCCGAGGGACTGGACGCGGGAATGCTCGCCGTCTACGAGAAGACGCTCGCCAAGCGCGGCGTCGGCGCGGCCCGGCTCTTCCACGGCACCTCCGAAGGATCCGGCATGCAGCTGAGCCCCGGTGACCTCGCCGAGATCAAGGCCGCAGCCGAGGACGACATCGTCTTCTGCCCGGATTCCGGGTGCATCCTGGTCCGCTCCGCCGAGTGGGCCTAGCCCCCAAGTGACTCGCAGTTGTTGTCGTTTAGAGGCGTCTAAACGACAACAACTGCCAGCTAGTTGGGCAGGATGAGGTTGAGGGTGTGCGGCTTCCGGGCCGTGCCCTGGACCAGCTCCGCGGACCATTTCTCGGCGGCGGCCTTGTGCAGCTGCGCCGGGGTCTGCGGGGTCTTGCCGCGGCGGGCCAGCAGGTGCCGGGCAAGCTCCCCGCGGGTGTGCTTGGCGAAGTGGCTCACCACCTTTCGGACGCCGTTGACCTCCGTGAAGACGTTCACCGCCACGGTCCGCTCGGGCGGGGGAGCCCAGGCCGCGGCGTAGGTGCTGGAGCGGCAGTCGACCAGCAGCTCGCCGTCCGTTGCGGCGGCCAGGGCCTCAGTTAGCTGCGGCTTCCAGAACGAGGCCAGCCGTCCGACGTCGGGCAGGGACGTGCCCATCGATAGCCGGTACGCCGGCACCCGGTCCGCAAACCGGATCGCGCCCCAGAGCGCGGAGATCACCAGCACGTTTTCGTCCGCCTTCTTCCGCTGCGCCGGAGTCAGCGAGCGGTAGTCCAGGGCGTCGTAGAGGACGCCGGAATACACCTGGTGGGCGGGCGCGGCAGGCTCGGCGTGCAAGCGGGTGTTGCGTTCGACGTCGGCCTTCAGCGAGGCGCCGACGCCCAGCAGCGCCAGGGCGTCTTCGTGCGCGCTGACGGTGCCGAGCGCCTCGAGCACCTTTGCGCGGTAGGCGTTGAGGCCGGGGAAGCTGAGCGAATCCGCGTCGACGGCGTCACCGCCGGTCGCGGGGGTCTTGCCTTCGGAGGGCGGCAGCAGAATTAGCACCGTACGATCCTACCGGCGGCCAGGCGGCTGCAGCCGCGCGCGGCCCGGCGTCGGGCTAGCGCCGATGTCCGGTGTTGTCGAGGCCCACGAAATTCGACTGGCCGACTGTCTTGGCCCGCTGGATGTCCCGCCGTGCCCGCTCGGATTCCGGGTCGCTGCCCAGCCGCGCGTGCTTCCGGCGGGTCAGGAGGTCACGCACGACGGTCGCGACGACCAGCAGTCCGGCGCCGACGGCAAGGAGCAACAGTTCCATGAGGTCAGGCTACCTTCGTTGGCGCCGCCGGGACAGGGGGAGGCGCCGTGGTCGCCACGGGGGTGGGGCCGGCGGCCTGGGCCGGCGCCGCTACCGCTGCCTGGGCGGCCTTGGTCTCCCGGGCCAGGAACGCGGACAGCTCGCCGATGGTGCTCATCAGCGGCGCCGGGAAGACCACGGTGGAGTTCTTGTCCACCGCAATCTCGACGAGGGACTGCAGGTTCCGCAGCTGCAGGGCCAGCGGATGCGCCATCATCATGTCAGAAGCCTCACCGAGCGCCGCAGCCGCGATCGACTCGCCCTCGGCGGCAATGATCTTGGCCCGCTTCTCCCGCTCGGCCTCCGCCTGCCGGGCCATGGCGCGCTTCATGCTTTCGGGAAGCTGGATGTCCTTCAGCTCCACGAGCGTGACTTCGACGCCCCACTCCAGGGTGAGTGCGTCCAGGATTTCGCGGATGTCGCTGTTGATGTGTTCCGTTTCGGACAGGGTCTGGTCCAGGCTGTGCCGGCCGACCACCTTGCGGAGCGTCGTCTGGGCGATCTGGTTGATCGCGGCAGCCACATTTTCGATCGCCACCACCGACTTCACGGCGTCGATCACCCGGTAGTAGGCCACCGCGGAGATATCCACGCTGACGTTGTCCTGGGTGATGATGCCCTGCGACTGGATCGGCATGGTCACGATCCGCAGGCTGACCAGCTGCAGCCGGTCGATCACCGGGATGATAAAGCGCAGCCCGGGCATCCGGACTCCGATCACCCGGCCCAGCCGGAACAGCACGCCCTGCTCATACTGGCGCACAATCCGGATCGAGGCCCGGGCCAGGATGAGCACGAGCGCGGCGATGATCAGCCAAATGACGACGGCGGTGAAATCCATCCGAATCGCTTCCTTGCCTGGCGGGGTTGCTGCTTTCATTCTCCCACCGGCAGGCCCAAAAGGCGCCGGTGCGGTGAGCCTGCGGGGCAGCCCGTAGAATGAGAACCGGATGGGTTGACCAGGCGGCCGCGCGTCACGCAAGTGGCTCGAGGAACGTCCGGGCTCCGCAGGGCAGGGTGGTGGGTAACGCCCACTCGGGGTAACCCGCAGGCCAGTGCCACAGAGAATAGACCGCCTGCCCCAGGGCCGTGTCCGCACGGTCGGGGGAGCAGGTAAGGGTGAAACGGTGGTGTAAGAGACCACCAGCTTCCCGGGTGACCGGGAAGGCTAGGTAAACCCCACCCGGAGCAAGGCCAGACAGGACACGTTTGAGGGCTGCCCGCCCGAGTGTCCGGGTAGGCCGCTGGAGGGCGTCGGCAACGGCGTCCGTAGATGGATGGCCGCTACTCCCGCGCCGGCAACAGCGCGGGAACACAGAACCCGGCGTATCGGTCAACCCATCCAACCAAACGAAAAGGACCGGCACCGTGTGGTGCCGGTCCTTGCCGTTTGGATCGAGGTGTAGGTGTCGGATCAGGCCTTGGCCTTCCGCTTCACCCAGCCCCACGCCGCCGTGGCGACGAACAGGACCAGGCCGATGACGGCCAGCCAAAGCAGGCCCTTCACGACGAAGCCCAGGATCGAAAGAATGAGCCAGATGACAAGTAGTGCAACTATGAGTCCCATCTGGACATCCTACGTCAAGGGCTGGGTGACGCGGCGGACCCCGCTCGTGTGAGTGATTTCACGCCGCCTCCGGCCCCCTGGACCGGCGCCCCGCTCTAGAATGGATAGCGAACGTAGATGTTCTGCCACCGGGTCTGCGTTCGCCGCCGGTGGCTTTTTCTTTGCGCTCCATGCAGGCGCCCGGGGTGGACCGAATCCCCGCCGCGTCCAGGTTCCGGAGATCCGCCGGCAGCCGACTTCCGCATACGAGGACGTATGTGGTGGATTTTAGGAAGGTAGTTCTGTGAGCCAGACGTCAGATTCTTGTCTTGATACGTGGATGGGCCGGGAGGCGCTCGCCGAGGCCATGATTCCGGTGATCGGCCGGCTGTACCGCGAAAACAACGTGGTGACGTCCATCCACGGCCGGAGCCTGATCAACAAGTCCACCATGAACATCCTCAAGGCGCACCGTTTTGCCCGCCGGATGAGCAAGGAAGAGCTGCGCCTCGAAGAGACCGCGCCCCTGCTCGACGCCCTCACCAAGCTGGACCTCGGCGCGGCAGCCATCGACATTGCCCGCCTGACCGAAAAGTACCGCGTAGAAGGCAACGGCATCAGCCTGGACGACTTCCTGCGCGAGGAGCTGGCCGAAGTGGTCGGCAAGCGCGGCGGCGACGACCGCACCAGCACCGACGTCGTCCTCTACGGCTTTGGCCGCATCGGCCGGCTCCTGGCCCGCCTCCTGGTCGAGAAGGCCGGCGGCGGGCACGGCCTGCGGCTGCGCGCGATCGTGGTGCGCCGAGGGTCGGACAACGACCTCACCAAGCGCGCCAGCCTGTTGCGCCGCGACTCGGTGCACGGGTCCTTCGAAGGCACCATCAAGGTGGACCTCGAGAACGACACCATCACTGCCAACGGCGTCCAGATCCAGGTCATCTACTCGGACAACCCGGCCACGGTGGACTACACCGCCTACGGCATCCACGACGCACTGGTGGTCGACAACACCGGCCGCTGGCGCGACGCCGAGGGCCTCTCCCAGCACCTGCAGAGCAAGGGCGTTTCCCGCGTTCTGCTCACCGCCCCGGGCAAGGGCGAGCTGAAAAACATCGTGCACGGCATCAACCACGCCACCATCACGGATTCGGACAAGATTGTTTCGGCGGCGTCCTGCACCACCAACGCCATCACGCCGGTACTAAAGGCGATCAACGACCGCTACGGCGTCGTGCACGGCCACGTAGAGACGGTCCACTCCTTCACCAACGACCAGAACCTGATCGACAACTTCCACAAGGGTGACCGCCGCGGCCGCTCCGCCGCGCTGAACATGGTCATCACTGAGACCGGTGCCGCCAAAGCTGTCGCCAAGGCCCTGCCCGAGCTCCTGGGCAAACTGACCGGCAGCTCCATCCGCGTCCCCACCCCGGATGTCTCCCTGGCCATCCTGAACCTGAGCCTGGAAAACGGCACCACCAAGGATGAGGTCAACGACTACCTGCGCGAGATGTCGCTGCACTCGGAGCTGCGCAAGCAGGTCGACTACATCGATTCGCCCGAGGTTGTCTCCACCGACTTCGTCGGCTCCCGCCGCGCCGGCATCGTCGATGGCCTCGCCACCATCAGCAACGAGAAGAACCTTGTCCTCTACGTCTGGTACGACAACGAATTCGGTTACAGCTGCCAGGTGGTCCGTGTGATGGAGGAAATGGCCGGCGTGAACCCGCCGTCGTTCCCGGCCAAGGACGCGGCCGCGACCCTCGAAGCTGCCGGGCTGCCGGTCGAGGTCGGGTAGCCCCACTTTGGACCTTCCCGGCCGGTTCGCTGGAATCGGCCGGGAAAGGGAACCACAATGGAGCCATGGAACAGAACTCGGCTGTGGAGCACGAAACCACCCTGGAACATGCCCTCGACGTAGCCCGGCGGAACGCCAAGGAAGCCAAGCGCCTCCTCGACGACGCCCGAGCCAAACGCGAGGCCGGCGAGATCGACGACGCGCGGGTCAGCCAGTTGGAAGCGCTGCTGAATCTCGCCGAGGAGGACCTCCGCCGGGTCACCAAGGAACAGTGACCGCTCGGCACTGACCAGCCGGCGGCCGTCCGGCCGCCAGCCCCGGGGCATAGCCTGTCCTGTCCTGCACACTGTGGACAACCGGGCCGCTGTCGGTGCCCCGGCCTAGGCTGATGAGGTGCAGCAGCCCCATCCCTCCCCGGAACTTCCGTGACCGTCACCTGGCGCGACTTCAGGCGCGCCCGGCGCCGGTCGCGCCAGGCCTGGGCATTGCTGGGCGCCACGATGCTGGCGTTGCTGGCTGGCCTCGGCTGGTTCTTCACCGCCGGCCAATTTGCGATCGCAGAGCCGAGGGTGGCGGGGCCCACCGAGGCTCCCGTGCTGGCGGCGGGTTGGATGAAACCGGTCGCGCCGGTTCGGGCCGTGCCGTCCGGTCTCGCCGTGGACCTCCTGTCGGTGCTGCCGGTCAAGGGCCGCGCAGCCAGCGGCAACTACAACCGCAGTGCCTTTGGCCAGGCGTGGCTCGACGTCGACCGTAACGGCTGTGACACCCGCAACGACATCCTCCGCCGAGACCTGGCCGGCGCCATGTTCACCGAAGGCTCCCGCTGCCGGGTCGGATCCGGGACCTTCCAGGAGCCCTACACCGGGCGGACCATCGCCTTCCAGCGCGGTGCGGCGTCCAGCAAAGCCGTGCAGATCGACCACGTCGTGGCGCTGGGGGACGCCTGGCAAAAGGGGGCCCAGCAGCTGAGTCCGCTGCAGCGCCAGCACCTCGCCAACGATCCGCTGAACCTCATTGCCGTGGACGGGCAGGCCAACCAGGACAAGAGCGCGTCCGACGCCGCCACCTGGCTGCCGCCGAACAAGGCGTTCCGCTGCCACTACGTCGCCCGGCAAATCTCGGTGAAGGCCGCCTACGGGCTGTGGGTAACGCCGGCCGAAAAGGACGCGATGAAACGGGTTCTCGGTGCCTGCCCGGGGCAGCAGACCATCGTGCCGCGCTGATGTCCGGGCTGATTCGCGCTGCTGTCTGCGCTGTTGGGAGCGGAACGATTCCCGGCTCATTGACACCCGACACTGCCAGGTCTAGGACTGGAATCGTCAGCTACGGCCCACCACTCGAGGAGTAGAAATGGCCTACGGAGTTGTGCACTTTTTTCCGGGAGGAACCAAGGAACAGTACGAGGCGTCCATTGCCGCGGTTCATCCCGGCGAAGGCCGCTTGCCGGAGGGGCAGGTCTTTCATGCCGGCGGCGCATCGGCCGGTGGATGGACAATCATGGCGGTCCACGATTCCCAGGAGAGCTGGGAGAAATTCCGTGACGGCATCCTGATGCCCAAAATGCAGGCCGGCATCGAGGGCGGCTTCACATCCCCGCCGGAAGAGACCGTCATTGAGCTTTACAAGGTGATGCCTTAGGACACAGGCCGTCCGGCAGTCAGAACAGCAATGAGACGAGGCACCAGCAGGCCACGACCAGCCCCACGACCAGCATCGGGACGTTCCACTCGGACACGACCGTGCGCTCGGCCGAACTCTGGCCGGGGCCGCTGGTTGCGCCCGGCTGCCTGGCATCCTGCCAGGCCCGGACAATCGCATCCCGTCCGCCCGACGTCGGAGGCTGGCCCATGCGCTCATTGGACGGCAGCATCCCGAAGGGGCGTTCCTTCCAGTCCCGGGCCTGTTCGAACCCGGTGCCAAAGGCGCTGGGCGGCGTCGGGGCACCCCAGCTGACATACTTCCTACCGGCAGCCCTCACCGTGACGGAGTAGCGGACCTCGACGTCGTCCACGGCGGCGAACGGGATCCGGTGCCGTCGGAGCCCGTTGACCACGTCAAACTTGTCGGCTCCCACGATCAGCCTCGGCTGCCACTGCGTCAGATAGACCAGCAGGGCCGCGGCAGCCAGCCACGGCGCGGCCGCCACGGCAGCCCCGCCCCTTCCCGCGAGCATCAGCCAGCCCATGCCGGCAGCGCTGCCTCCCCAGACCAGGAGCGATACCACCCGGCCGGATGGCTCCTTGAAGGTGCGCGGCCTCGGTCTTGAGCTTGTTTCGGTTTCCCCCATGCGCCACATCATGCCAGCGGAGTGCCGGTTTCCCGGCTAGGCCCGGGCGGCTTGTTCCGCGAGTTCTGCTTCGAGCCGCTCGACGTCGGCCCGGTGGCAGAGCTCGGTGGCGCGTGTGGTGACAGTCGCGCTGCCGGCAGCGACCGCCGAACGGAACGCATCAGCCAGCGTGCGCCCCTGCGCCAGCCGGAGCACGAAGGCTGCCAGGAAACTGTCGCCGGCACCGACCGTGCTCTGCACCCGTACCGGCGGCACGGCCAGACGGAGCGTGCCGCCCTGGGACGCCAGGACTGCTCCCTGGCCGCCCAGGGTCAGCGCGACATGTTCGGCGGATCCGTCGGCCACCAGCGCCATGGCGGCGTCGAGCTCGCTTTGCTCGGTCTCCAGGGTCGTGCCGAAATGCAGCCCGAGCTCCCGCCGGCTCGGTTTGACCAGGAAGACCCCCTCGGACAAGGCGGCGGCCAGGGCCGGTCCTGAGGCGTCGACGACGCAGCGCGCATTCTGCTCGCGCGCGAGCCTGGCCACCTCGGCGTAGAAGTTATCCGGTACACCGGGGGGCAGGCTGCCGCTTGCCACCACGTACCCGCCGGGCTGGATGGAATCCGCCACGAGCGCCAGGCACAGCCGCCACTCGGGTTCACTCAGCTCGGGTCCCTGCAGGACAAAGCGGAACTGCTTGCCGGTGGAGGTCTCATCGACAGTGAAGTCCTGCCGGGTGCTGCCCTGGATCGGAACCACCAGTGTGGGGAGCCGCTCCGCTTCGATCAGTCTCCGGTAGGCCTCGCCCGTGGGGCCGCCCGCCGTGTAGATGGCCAGGGGACGTCCGCCGAGCCGTTGGACCACCCGGGCCACGTTCACGCCGCCGCCGCCCGGATCCAGGCGGCTGGGTCCGCAACGGAGCTTATGACCGCTGGTGACCACCCCGGTGGTGGTGCTGATGTCCAGGGCGGGGTTCACGGTGACCGTGAGGATGGGCTGCGCCGGCGTGGTGGCTTCCATGGGGCCAAGCATAAGAGCACGGCGTTCACACTGTCCCCGGGCCTAGATCCCCTTGTGGGCAGTGGGGCGCTCCGCAAGAATGGGCGCGGCAGGACAGGAGGCTGGAATTCAGCCGCCATTACTGGGACGGGAACCATGGCACATCGCAAGGCAGGCGCCGTCAAAGGCAGTGCCGTCAAGGGCAGTGCCGGCAAGGGCAGTGCCGGCAAGGGTAGCGCCGGGCGGGAGCCCACGCGCCATAAGGACGGCCCGGGGGAGGAGCCGGGGCAGCCTGGCCGGCTGCCTCTCGGCGTCTACACCGCGGAACTGGCGCGGCTCCAGGCGGAGCTGGTTGCGTTGCAGGAATGGGTCCGCAGCACGGGCGCACGGGTTCTGGTGATCTTTGAAGGGCGCGACGCCGCCGGCAAGGGCAGCGCCATCAAGCGGGTCACCGAGTACCTGAATCCCCGCGTTGCCCGGATCGTGGCGCTGCCGGCGCCGACCGAGCGGGAGCGCGGTGAATGGTACTTCCAGCGCTACGTACAGCACCTGCCGGCGGCCGGGGAAATCGTGCTGATGGACCGCTCCTGGTACAACCGCGCCGGCGTCGAACGGGTGATGGGATTCTGCACGCCCGCGGAACACAAACGCTTTATGTCCCAGTGCCCGGTCTTTGAACGGCTGCTGATCCAGGACGGGATCCTGCTGTTCAAATACTGGTTCTCGATCAGCCACGCGGAGCAGGAACGGCGGTTCAGGTCCCGGCTGGAGGATCCGCTGCGTCAATGGAAGCTCTCGCCGATGGATCGGGAGGCGATCCTGCGGTGGGAGGACTACTCGCGGGCCAAGGACGACATGTTCATGCAGACGGATACCGCGGAATCGCCGTGGTTTGTGGTGGAGGCAGAGGACAAACGCCGGGCCCGGATCAACATGATCGCCCACCTGCTCTCCAGCATCGACTACACCGAAGTCAGGACGGAGCCGGTTACCCTCCCGCAGAGGCCGCGCGCCGTCAATTACACCCGGCCGCCGCGGGACTTGTTCCGCTACGTCCCCGACCATGCCGCCCAGCTGCTGAAACCGAACGAGGACTAGCCCGCCGGGGCGTAACTCCACGGCGGAAATTCCACACTTTTGGGGGCGGCCGCCGGCGCGTCCCGCGAAATTCGCGGCGATTTCCTGCGTGTTGGCGTCAAAGGTGGGGAGACTCCGCGCCTGCTGGCGCAGTCCGAACGGGGACTAGCCCGCCGGGGCTAGTGGCCGAAGGGATCCGGGTCTACACCCGGCATCCAGGTCAAACCGGGGACGCCCCAGCCGCTCTTCTTGGCCTGCTTCATCGCCTTACGGGCGTAGCGGTCGATCAGCCTATTGACGTACAGCTTGCCGTCCAGGTGGTCGTACTCGTGCTGGATCACGCGCGCGAACCAGCCCGTCGCCTCGAACTCGACGGGTTTGCCGTCGCCGTCGAAGCCCTGCACCCGGGCCCATTCGGCGCGTTTGAGCGGGTACTGCCCGCCCGGGAAGGACAGGCAGCCTTCCTCTTCCTCGTCCGGGTCCGGCAGCGCCCCGGAGACTTTGGAGAGGGTCAGCACCGGGTTGACGACGACGCCGGAGGGCGGGGCGCCGTCGTCGTTGGCGTACTTGTACACGAAAAGCCGCTTGCCCACACCGACCTGGGGCGCGGCCAGGCCGACGCCGTTGGCGGCGTCGTTGGTCTCGAACATGTCCGCGATCAGGGTGCGGAGTTCGTCGTCGAAGACTTCAACTTCGGCGGCCCGGCGGTGCAGCACGGGTTCGCCCCAGATCGTGATGGGTAGGACTGTCATGTCGAAAAAGTTCCTTTAGTGCTGTTGGCTGCTGGTGCTGCGACGGTCAGCCGGCAATGGTGCGGCCGACGACGTCGCGCATGATTTCGTTCGTGCCGCCGAAGATCGTGAGCAACCGTGCCGCGAGGAAGGCCTGCGCCACCGGGTACTCCAGGATGTAGCCGTAGCCGCCATGCAGCTGCAGGCACCGGTCGGTGACGGACTTGGCCCGTTCGGAGGCCCAGAGCTTGGCCCGCGCCGCCGAGGCGGCGTCGAGTTCACCCGCGTTGAAGGCCCGGATGGCCTGGTCCACGTAGGTTTCAGTGACCTCGACCTCGGTGAGGATGTCGGCCAGTTCGAAGCGGCTGTTCTGGAAATCGATGATCCGCTCGCCGAACGCGTTACGGTCCTTTGTGTACGTCACGGTCGCCTCGTAGACGGCGCGGACGACGGCGGAACTGGCGACGGCGATGGCCAGCCGGCCCTGGGGGAGCTGCTCGGCGGCGTACTGCAGCCCCTTGCCTTCTTCGCCGACCAGGTCCGCGTGCGGTACCCGGACGTTGTCGAAGAACAGCTCAGCGGTGTCGGAGGCCTTCAGCCCCATTTTGTCCAGCTGGTTGCCGGTGTTGTAGCCCTCGGACTTGCGCACCATGAACAGCGTGAAGGAGTCGCGGCCGCCCCGCCCGGTGCTGCCGTCGGTGCGGGCCAGGACCAGGGACGCGTCGCCGGAGATGCCGTTGCCGATGAAGGTCTTCTGGCCGGTGATGAGCCAGTCGTCGCCGTCGCGCACGGCCTTGGTGCGGATGCCGCGGAGGTCCGATCCGGCGCCGGGCTCGGTCCAGGCGACCGAGGTGACCGTCTCGCCGGAGACCATGCCGGGCAGCCAGCGCGCTTTGAGATCGTCGGAGCCGTAGGCCAGCAGGTGGGGGAGGACCATGTCATCGTGCAGGTGGAAGGCCAGCCCCACGGCAAGGTGGTTGCTCTTGGCGAACTCCTCGTCCAGCACGGCACGGAAGCGGTAGTCGTCCATGCCCAGGCCGCCGAATTCTTCGGGAACGGCGAGCCCCAGCAGGCCCTGCTCGCCGGCCGCGGTCCAGAGCGAACGGGGCATCATGTGGTCCTGGTCCCACTGGCCGTAGTGCGGGGCCACCGCCCGCGCGTTGAACTCCGCAGCCATCTCACGGAACATCTCGTGGTCTTCTTCAAAGAGCTGGCGCTTCATCGCGGTTCCTTCCACGCACGGACGAGACTGGACAGACAACAAAGGCCGCACCGGATATCCGGTGCGGCCTTTGGAAAAGGTCGGACAATTCTGCCGTCCTTTGTGAGGGTGAGCGACGGGGGTTGAACCCGCGACCTCCTGGACCACAACCAGGCGCTCTGCCAACTGAGCTACGCCCACCATGTGCCCCGCCATGCCTTCCGGCGAACCGGCTGGCTGAAAAGGCAACGACAAATAGCTTACCTGCTGTTTGGGGGTGGTTTTGCCACTTTCCTCGAATTCGACGAAATTTTCCCTAAACGTGGTGGAGATTACTCCGCGGGTGCTGCTGCCGGCGCCTCGGCGGGGGCGTCCGCAGGGGCCATGATCGACTTCGYGATCCGCTGCGCCGTGGCGCTGTCCGGACCCGGTGCGGGCACAAAGACCGCCTCCCGGTAGTAGCGGAGCTCGTCGATGGAATCCTTGATGTCGCCCAGGGCACGGTGGCCGCCGAGCTTGGCGGGGGACTGGAAGTACGCCCGGGCGTACCAGCGCCGGGAGAGTTCCTTGATGGTGCTGACATCGATCACGCGGTAGTGCAGGTGCTCCACCAGTTCCGGCATGTCGCGGACCAGGAACACGCGGTCGGTGCCCACCGAGTTGCCGCCCAGCGGGGCCTTCTTCGGGTCCGGCACCCACTTCTTGATGTACTCGAGCACGGCGGCCTGGGCTTCGGCCATGGTCTTGCCGTGGGGGAGTTCCGCCAGCAGCCCGGACCGGGTGTGCATGTCACGCACGAAGTCGTTCATTTGGGCCAGCGTGGAGTCGTCCGGCTTGATCACGACGTCCACGCCGTCGCCGAGGATGTTGAGTTCCGAGTCCGTCACCAGGGCCGCAACCTCGATGAGGGCGTCGTTCTTGGAGTCCAGGCCGGTCATTTCGCAGTCGATCCACACGATGCGTTCATTAGATATAGGCACCCGCCCAGCCTACCGTTCCGCCGCCGCTGAGCGGTCCGGTGCTAGGATTTCGGGTACGCGGCCGTCGAAGATTTTCGTCATCGCGGCGTGCCCCATGGCCGGCTTGTCGGTCCGTTGCGGGCCAAAACGAGCCCCACAAGAGATTGGACGATCCTGAGATGACGGCGCCTGTACCTGCGGCGGGGGAAACGGCTGCCGGTACCTCCCGCCAGTCTCCGAAGGCCGTTGTTGCCGATGTGGATAATGCCAGGTCGCCGATCCTTGCCGGATTCCTTGGCTCCGTGTTCATGGCGGTCGGCTCGCTGGGCGTCGGCTGGCTCGCTCCGGTGTCCGAACTGCGGCGCCTACCCTTGTTCATCTGGATGCGGACCGAGGCGGTGGGTGTCGGGCTGAGCATTGTGCTCCTGGCGGTCGGCGGAATGCTCCTGGTCCGCGCCTGGCTCCGGCTGGGGCAGCGCGTGCGGAGCTGGGGCCCCGGGGCCCGCAAGGCGACGCTGCTGGCGGTGGCTGCGTGGGGGCTGCCGATGATGTTCTCCGTCCCCTTGTTCAGCCGCGATGTCTACGCCTATATCGGCCAGGGCCGGCTGATGGTCGAAGGGTTCAACCCCTACGAGAACGGCATCTCGGCGCTGTCGAACTACTTCCAGCTGGGCGCGGACAAGATGTGGACCGAGGCTCCCGTGCCGTACGGACAGCTCTTCCTCTGGATCGAACAGTTCGTGGTCTGGTCCACGAACGTCCACCCCGAGGCCAGCATCATGCTGTTCCGGCTCGCGGCCCTGCTCGGAATCGTGCTCTGCGTGATCTACGTGCCGAAACTGGCCGAGCTGCACGGCGTCAACCCGCACCGTGCCCTCTGGCTCACCGCCGCCAACCCGCTGTTCCTGACCAACTTCATCGCCAGTGTGCACAACGATGCCCTGATGATCGGCCTGGCCCTCGCCGGCCTCTACTACTGCGCCACCAAACGCGTGCTGCTGGGCCTGGTCCTGGTCACGCTTTCCATCTCGGTCAAACCCATCACGATCGTGTTCCTGCCGTTCATTGGCCTGCTGTGGGCCGGCAAGAACGCCAGCTGGCCGCGCAAGTTCGTCTTCTGGGCGCTCACCGCCGGCCTCAGCCTGGCGCTGCTGTACGCGATGAGCCTGGTAAACGGCTTCGGCTTCGGCTGGATCAACGGGCTCTCCGCCCCGGGCAGCATCTGGATCTGGTACGCACCGGTCGGCCTGCTGGGGCTCATTGTCGCCTCGATCTTCAACGCCTTCAGCCTGGACGGCTGGGGGATGGCCAAGTGGGTGTACGACGCCGGGAAGCTGCTGGCGCTCGGCATCGTCGGCTGGCAGATCTTCCGCGGCGACTTCGACCGGCTGATGCGCCGGCTCACCCTGGCCTTCGCCGCCGTCGTCTTCCTGGCACCGATGATCCAGTCCTGGTACGTCGTCTGGCTCATCCCGCTCTTTGCGGTGACCGGCATCCGGGACGACTGGCAGGTCAAGGCGGTGTACTTCATGGTGTCGTTCTTCATGGTCTACGCCATTTCGGACCAGCTGGAAGTCTTCCCCTACCTGCAGACCGACGACCTGGGCCTCGCGCTCGCCCTGGCCCGCAACGCCGCTGCCATCATCGCCCTGCTGTTCGCGCTGTACCTGATCTTCCTCGACCCGAAAACCAAACAGCTGTTCAGCAAGCCATCGGAACCGGTGACCACCCGGCCCGTCATCTGAGCCGCCGGAGCCACCTGCTCCCGCGTCGGAAGGAAGCCCCATGTCCATGATCAAGAGCCCCGAAGAGATCGCCCTGATGCGCGAGGCCGGACGGGTGGTGGCTAACGCGCTGGCGCAGGTACGCGAGGCTGCCGCCGTCGGCGTGTCCCTCAAGGAGCTCGACGGCGTGGCCGCGCAAGTGATGGCCGAGGCGGGCGCCACGCCGGCATTCCTGAACTACCGTCTCCGCTGGGCTTCCGTCCCTTTCCCCGGCGTGATCTGCACCTCGGTCAACGACGCCGTGGTGCATGGCATCCCCAACGACTACCGGCTCGAGGACGGCGACCTGCTCAGTGTGGACTGCGGTGCCTTCCTGGCGGGCTGGTGCGGGGATGCCGCCGTCAGCTTCATTGTGGGCACGGCAGACCCGGTGGACCAGGCGCTGATCGACGCCACCGACGAGGCGCTGGCCCGCGGCATTGAAGCGGCGCGGATCGGCAACAAGATGGGCGACGTGGCGTACGCGATCGGCGGGGCCGCGCGCCGGGCCGGCTACGGGCTGCTCGCCGACCACGGCGGCCACGGCATTGGCCGGACCATGCACGCAGAGCCGCCCGTGCCCAACGACGGCCGGCCGGGCCGGGGCATCAAGCTGACCGAAGGTCTGGTCATCGCGATCGAACCCATGCTGATCCTCGGCGGCAACGGCGACTACTACCACGACGACGACGAATGGACCCTCCGATCGGCCAACGGACGCCGCGCCGCCCACAGCGAGCACACCGTGGCGATCACCGCGGAGGGCCCGGTCATATTGACGCTGCCATAGGGCCGGCGGACGGCGCCGCGCCCGCTGGTGGTCAGCGGCTCCGCGTGGCCTGGCCAGCCAGTCGGATGCGCTGGCGGTGCGTTGCGAGCCGCAGCTGGATGATGCGGGCCGCCCCGGCGATGGCGACCAGCACACCGCCGCCGACCGCCGCGATGAAGAGGGCAACGCCGAGCGGGACGGAGCCCTCCAGGCCGAAGAACTTCACCTGGACATAGACCTGGTTTTGCAGGATGAAGACGATCAGCAGGATCAGCACCACCAGCGCGCTGGCAACCGCAGTCCACACCATGCCCGCGCGGGTGACCCGGCGGGGTTCCGGTGCGGCGGCCGTCGGTTCCGGCGTACCGGCACGGGGAGCTTCTTCGCGCGGAACGGCTATGGCGTCGACGGGGGCCCCGGCGCCGGGGTCGGTGCTGTCTGCCGTGCCGCCGGCGGGGTAGCCCTCAACGGAGCCGGACGGGGCCTCAGAAGTCACCGGGTACTGCGCGGGAGCGGCGTTGCGCGGATCCTGGGGATCGAATCCGTGGGGTGTCTGGGTCATGGCGGCCGTACCTTTCGATTGCGGGCGGGTCGCTCAGGCTTTCCCTGGTGCCCCGCCTGTCACCTCAATACTAAGCGTGCTCATGGCTCGGGAGGCTTGCAGCCTAGGGGTGCGTTGCGGCTCAGTCGGGCCGCGGCAAACGCAGGAAGGCAGGCTGTTGGCACAGGGCGGGCGGGGGTATAGCGTCACAGCCAAAGGGGCGCCCGGAGCGGGCGGTTCAGGCGAGGAGGCATGGCCGTGACGATCGTCGACAACGCCGTCTACGTGGACGGGTACCGGACCGCGGACCCTGAGGACCTGGACGAGACGTATTTCCTGTTGCGGCAGCGCCAGGGCATGGCCTGGATCGGGCTCTACCGTCCGGACGCAGCGGAGCTTCGCTCGGTGGCCGAGGAATTTGACCTGAACCATCTGGCGGTGGAAGACGCGCTCGCCGGCCATCAGCGCGCCAAGCTGGAACACTACGGCGACACCCACTTCCTGGTGCTGCGCCCGGCCCGGTACCTGGACGAGGTGGAGAAGGTCCAGTTCGGCGAGATCCATATTTTCACCGGTCCCGATTTTGTGGTCACCGTCCGCCACGCGGAATCACCGGACCTGGCCCGGGTGCGCCGTCGGATGGAGTCCCAGCCGGACTTCCTGGCCCTTGGGCCGGATGCCGTGCTGTACGCCATCCTCGACCAGGTGGTCGATGAGTACGAGCCCGTTGCCGCCGGCCTGGAGAACGACGTCGACGAGATTGAAGACGAGCTGTTCGCGGCAGATCCGGGAGTCTCCCGCAGGATCTACGAACTCTCGCGGCAGGTGATCATGTTCCAGCGCGCTACGGCGCCGCTCACCGGCATCCTGCAGGCTCTCCGGGCCGGCGCCCCCAACCACGTCCCGGGCCCGGAACTGCAGGACCACTTCCGCGATGTGCTGGACCATGTGCTGCGCCTGAGTGAACGGATCACTGCGTTCCGCGCCCTGCTCCAGAACGCGCTCGCGGTCAACGCCGCCCTCGTGGCGCAGCGACAGAACGATGAAATGCGGCTCCTCACGGAGTCGAGCATCGCCCAGAACGAACAGACCAAGCGGATCTCGTCCTGGGCCGCCATTCTCTTCGCGCCCACGTTGATCGCGTCGATCTACGGGATGAACTTCCGCCTGATCCCGGAGCTCGACTGGGTTTTCGGGTATCCGATGGCGCTCGGGCTGATGCTGGTGATGGGCGTGGCCCTTTACCTGACCTTCCGGCACAACGAATGGATCTGAAGGGGCCGGGCTTCGCGTCAGAGCGGGCTTCGGGGCGGCAGGGGTGCGGCCCTGGGCGGCGGATGAGCCGCGACCAGGGCCGCACGTTGTGCCCCAGGAGGGAATCGAACCCCCGACCGGCGGATTAGAAGGCCGCTGCTCTATCCCCTGAGCTACTGGGGCACGTTCGGCGTGCCGACAGGCTACTGCCGGGGACGCCTCAAGAAGTTTACAGGGCCCCGCGCGCTCCGCCAGTCAAGCGTGCCCGCAAATGCCTGTGCCTGGCCGACCAGGTTTTCCACATAGCGGAATCCCGCACTGCCGTCCGACGCGCCCGCGCGTAAAGCTGGAACTGCTCGGTGGGGCAAGACCAAATCGAGCGAGCGTACTCAAGACAGGGCTTGTTCAGGACAGCGACTACTCAAGACAGGACAGACCAATGAACGACAGCATCACGGTCCGCGGCTTCGTCGCCTCGGAGATCAGGAGCACGACGACGCCGGGCGGGGTCGCCACCGCTTCCTTCCGGCTGGGCTCGACGGAGCGGCGCTTTGACCGCGCCGCAAACGCATGGGTGGACGGAAACACCAACTGGTTCACGGTGCAGGGATACCGCCAGTTGGCCGGAAACATGGGCTGCAGCATCAAAAAGGGCCAGCGCGTCATCATCGTGGGCCGGCTTAAGATGCGCAGCTGGGAAAAGGACGGCCGCGTTTATCACGTGGCAGAAATCGACGCCGAGTCTGTCGGCCACGACCTGATGTGGGGGTCCGCCAACTTCACGCGCACCGCCGCTAATGGCCCGGTGCCCGGACAGGACGCCGCAGCCACCGAACGCACCGGGAGCGGCCACGACGCCCATGACGACGACCGCGGCGTGGACGTCGACGCGGACGATGCAGGGGCCGACGATGCCGGGTCGGGCGACGACGAGCAGGATTTTGACGCAGAGACCGGCGAATTGAAGGGGGCCGCCGCCTGAGGCCGCCGGACTGCAGCCCATGGCAGAATTGCCGGGTGAAGCGAGCCCGGACGAACTCTCAAGACCAGGCGGTGCTGCCGGTGCTCGGGGCGCTTATCCTGCTGCTTGCATCAACGGCGGGTTGTTCGGCGGCCGCTGGGGGCAGTGGGGGAGCGCCGGGGGGCGTCCTCTCCGCGGAAACACCGCCGGGCACGGCCCGGCCCGCACCCGCCCGRATCCCTTCCGCGGCAGCGACAGCGCGCCCTGCCACCTCCGCGGCCGCCGCCCGGCTTGAGGCGGCTTTGGCGAAGCTGGCCAGGGAGGCCGAGCCCGGAACGGAACAGATCCGGGCGGCCCTCGTCGAAGCCGGATTCCCGCGGGACGGCATCGAAGTCACGGCGAGCCGAACCCCTACCGGGCTGCAGGCTGACGCTGTAGAGGCTGCGGTCCGGCAAGACCGGGACTGCGTCGTGGCCCAACTGCGCAACGGTACGGTGGCGGTGACCGTGTTGACAGTCTTGGCGGATGGCCGCTGTTTCGCGGGCAGACCCGCCTAGAGACCGTCCGCAGACCAGGTGCCGGGCCGCCGGCTGGCCGGGGGACCGGAATGTGAGTTATCCGCGTCAAGCCACTAGATTTGTAGGCATGGCGGAATTTATCTACACAATGACCAAGGCCCGCAAGGCCGTTGGCGAAAAACTTATCCTCGACGACGTGAGCATGTCCTTCTTCCCGGGGGCCAAGATTGGTGTTGTTGGCCCGAATGGTGCCGGTAAGTCCACCATTCTCAAGATCATGGCCGGCCTGGACACTCCCTCCAACGGCGAGGCCCGGCTGAGCCCCGGCTACACCGTCGGCATCCTGCTGCAGGAGCCGCCGTTGAACGAGGACAAGACCGTTCTGGGCAACGTCCAGGAAGGCGTCGGCGAGATCTACGGCAAGATCCAGCGCTTCAACGAGATCTCCGAAGAGATGGCCAACCCCGACGCTGACTACGACGCTCTCCTTGAGGAAATGGGCCAGTTGCAGGAAGCCATCGACGCCGCCGACGCCTGGGATCTCGACTCCCAGCTCGAGCAGGCCATGGATGCCCTGCGCTGCCCGCCGGCCGACGCCGATGTCACGCTCCTCTCCGGTGGTGAGCGCCGACGCGTCGCGCTCTGCAAGCTCCTGCTGCAGAAGCCGGACCTGCTGCTCCTTGACGAGCCCACCAACCACCTCGACGCCGAGAGCGTGCTGTGGCTTGAACAGCACCTCTCCTCCTACCCGGGCGCCGTCCTCGCCGTCACCCACGACCGGTACTTCCTGGACCACGTGGCCGAATGGATCGCCGAGGTGGACCGCGGCCACCTGTACCCGTATGAGGGCAACTACTCCACGTACCTCGAGAAGAAGCGCGCCCGCCTGGAGGTCCAGGGCAAGAAGGACGCCAAGCAGGCCAAGCGCCTCTCCGAGGAACTCGAGTGGGTCCGCTCCAACGCCAAGGGCCGCCAGACCAAGTCCAAGGCCCGTCTGGCACGCTACGAGGAAATGGCCGCCGAGGCGGACCGTACCCGCAAGCTCGACTTCGAAGAGATCCAGATCCCGCCGGGACCGCGGCTGGGCGGCCTGGTCCTGGAGGCCAAGAACCTCCAGAAGGGCTTCGAGGACCGCACCCTGATCGACGGCCTGTCCTTCACGCTGCCGCGCAACGGCATCGTCGGCGTCATCGGCCCGAACGGTGTCGGCAAGACCACCCTGTTCAAGACGATCGTCGGGCTGGAGCCCCTCGACGGCGGCGAACTGAAGATCGGCGACTCCGTCAAGATCTCCTACGCTGACCAGAGCCGTGGCGGAATCGACCCGAACAAGACCCTGTGGGAGGTCGTTTCCGACGGCCTCGACTTCATCCAGGTCGGCCAGGTCGAGATGCCGTCCCGCGCCTACGTTGCCGCGTTCGGCTTCAAGGGCCCGGACCAGCAGAAGAAGGCCGGCGTGCTTTCCGGTGGTGAGCGCAACCGCCTGAACCTGGCCCTCACCCTCAAGCAGGGCGGTAACCTGCTGCTCCTCGACGAACCGACCAACGACCTCGACGTCGAGACTCTCAGCAGCCTCGAAAACGCCCTGCTCGAATTCCCGGGTTGCGCCGTCGTGGTCTCGCACGACCGCTGGTTCCTGGACCGGGTGGCCACGCACATCCTCGCCTACGAAGGCGACGAGGAGAACCCCTCCAAGTGGTACTGGTTCGAGGGCAACTTTGAATCCTACGAGGAGAACAAGATCGAGCGCCTCGGCCCCGACGCGGCCAAGCCGCACCGGGTGACGCACCGCCGCCTGACCCGCGACTAAGTCCGCAAGGCGGTCCCGCCAGGGCCTACGCGAAAGGCCCGGCTCCCCACGGGGAGCCGGGCCTTTCGCGTGTCCGCGTCAGCCGCGGTCGGCCTTGCGCATCTGGTGCTCCAGCACCTTGGTCTGGACGGCGCCCTTGACCTTGTTCTTGAAGTCGGTCGGCACCCGGATCATGCCTTCCTGGGCCACCGTCGCGACGTGCCGGCCGTCGCGGCTGAAGATCTTGCCGGTAGCCAGGCCGCGGGCACCCTGGGCGCTGGGGGATTCCTGGACGTAGAGCAACCACTCGTCCACGCGGACGGGCCGGTGCCACCACATGGCGTGGTCGAGGCTGGCGACGGACATTCCCGGGGTAATCCAGCTCATGCCGTGCTTGCGCAGGACGGATTCCAGCAGCGTGTAGTCGCTGGCATAGGCCAGTGCGGCGCGGTGCATCTCCGGGTCATCGGGCATCGGGCCGAAGGTACGCATCCAGACCGCGTTCCGGGCTTCCTTCGGGCCTTTCGCGGAGACGTACAGGGCCGGATCCACATGGCGGATGTCGAAGGGGCGCTCGTAGGCCCAGTGGCGGGCCACCGGGTGGTCGTACTTGCCCAGCAGGTCAGCCGTGCTCGGCAGCGACTCCGGGTCCGGAATCCCGGCGGGCATCTGGGTCTGGTGCTCGATTCCTTCATCCTCGTCCTGGAAGGACGCGATCATCGACAGGATGGGCATGCCCTCCTGGTACGCGTGGACCCGGCGCGCGGAAAAGGAACGGCCGTCGCGCAACCTCTGGACGCCGAAGGTGATGGGCTTGTTGGCGTCGCCCGGCCGGAGGAAATAGCCATGCATGGAGTGGACCCCGCGGCCGTCCGGAACAGTGCGGCTGCCCGCCACGAGGGACTGGGCCAGCACCTGGCCGCCGAAGACGCGCTGCCGGGGCTGCTTCTGTGAGGGGCCCATGAAGATGTCCTCGTCGGTCCGCGCGCCCTCCAGCTCGCCGAGGTTCAGGAGTTGGATGAGCGAGGAGGTGGGGTCCTCGGTGGGCATCGCCTGTAATCCGGCTTCGGCTTCAGTCATGGTTTGACTCTAGACGGCACCCCGGCACGGCTCAAAAGAGGCACAGCCGGTAGAGTCAAGATTGTGTCTGACGTCCTAACCCAGCCCCTGCAGTTCACCGATCCCCGCGACCTCGCCGACCTGCGCACCTTCGCCACCCGCGCCCGGGCCATCGACGACGGCGCCATCCGGTTGAACGCTGCCGGGCCGGTCCTGGCCGCGTACGTCTGCGTGCTCCGGCCGCGGCTGCTGGGGGAGGCAACCCCCACCATCCTGGGGCTCCGGACCGTGGCGCTGGCAGCGCCGGCCGAGCTCGATGTGACCGTCCCGCTCTCTGCCGTGCTGGACCGTCTGGCCCGCGCGGGCGCCGACGACGTCGAACTCCCGGTGCCGCCGATGGCCGTCACCGAATCGTGGGCCGGCGTCGGCGCACCCCGCACCGGCTGGGAGCCGCTCGGCGCGCTGCCGGACACTGTCCTGCGGCAGGCCGCGGAGGCAGGCATCACCGAGATCGCAGCCATCATCCCGGACAAGCCCGGCGCCCTGATCGTGAACAACGCCCGGGCGACCGTCTGGGGCCGGGAGTTGCCCGACGCCGGCGGACTGCCCGCCGGGGCCGCGTTCGCCGCGCTGACCCTGGGCTTCCTGGCCGACGGCGAACAAAGCCTCTTCCGTTCGGGCCGCTGGTTCCGGCTCAGCAGCCCCCGCGGCCACGTCCTGGTCCGCGCCGGCTCGGGACTTTAGAGCCGCCAGGTCCAGAGGGGCGGCCGGCTGGCGGACTACCTGCTCAGTCCGCCGTGACGGACGCGAGTTTGACCGGGATCCGCTGTCCGGCCCAGGTAGCGGTGAGGGACTCAGGGCCAGCGGTCTGTTCCGCCAGTTGAAGCCGGCGGATGACCAGCAGCTCCAGCGCTCCGGTCCGGACCACTGTTTCCGCGTCCGTGCTGGAGGCTGTGCCGGGGCCGAGGGCCGGCGCCGCGGAACGTAGCGGCCCGGTGCTGCCAACGAGAACGGACTCCGGCATCGCCTCGAGCCTGCCATCGACGTCCAAAAAGTGCTGCGCCTGGGGCTCGCCCGTCAAAATGGCGGCAGCCAAGGCGTCCAGGTAGCAGGGATCGCCGACGGCGTCGTAAACCCACCGTTCGCCGAGGACCGAGTGCTGCATGGTGCCGATCAAGGACGCTTCGGCGCCGTGCAGGGGCGATCCCCGGTAGCTCAGCGGCACCTGGAACACGCTACCGTCAGCGGCGACGAGGATCGTCTCGATGCCAACTTCGCCTTCCGGGTCGTCGAACCGGAAGGCGCCCACCTTCCCCAGCGCCGCGGCGGTTGCCGTGAACCAGGGTTGGCGCGGCAGCCAGCCTTGGAGGAGTTCAAGTTTTGTGGGCTGCAGCTCAGCCTGATGAATGATCGCCATGATCGTCAGCCTAGCCGGACCGGGGTGCCGTCCCGGTCAGAACCGGAGGACGCTGAGTTCTTCGGCAGGCTGGAACCCCAGCCGGGCGTAGAAGTTCCGGGACGCAGGCGATGGCGAAAGCACCATCCGGCCCGCGTTGAGGCCCCGCGAGAACTCAACCGCCGCCTGGACCAACTGTGCTCCGATGCCGGCGTTCCGGAAATCCGGCAGCACATAGACGTTGCCGAGGTAGACCCAGCAGGAGGGCGGTTTCCCCGGTTTGGGCATCCGCTCGAAGACCAGGAGGTTGAGCATCCCGACCAGTCGGCCGTCCACCTCGGCGACAAAGAACTTCCGCGGGTTGGCGTCCATCCAGTAGCCGTAGATCTCTCCGAAGCCGTGACCGTCCTGCGGTTCCGGCTCTGTTCCGCGGCCCATGTGGCCCTGAGCGCTGCAAGGGCGGGGCGGTCCCCGGGCCATTCGTCGCGGATTATTGGCATGGGAAGTACCTTACTAATCCCCGCGACGGTCCTGGGACGGAATACTTGCCGCCCCATACCCGGCAGGGTATTCTGGACGCAGAAAGACCCCGGAGGCATTCCCCCAAGTGCCTCCGGGGTCTTTCCACGTCCGGTCCTAGGCCCCGGAAGGGCTGTTGACCATCGAGAGCGCGGCCCGCTCCATGTAGTCCCAGAGGGTCCCCTCGTAGAGCGGCGGCAGGTCCAGCGCATCGACGGCGGTGCGCATGTGGTGCAGCCAGGCATCCTTCGCCTCGGGCGTGACGCGGAACGGCTGGTGCCGCATCCGCAGCCGCGGGTGGCCGCGCTCCTCGCCGTACGTGGTGGGGCCGCCCCAGTACTGTTCCAGGAACATCAGGAACCGCCGCTTGGCCGGCCCGAGGTCCTCTTCCGGATACATCGGGCGCAGCAGCGGGTCGGTCGCGACGCCGTCGTAAAACACATCGATCAGCTTCACGAACGTGTCGTGGCCGCCCACGGCGTCATAGAAGTTGTCGGTGTAACCGGGCTGGCTGAACGGATCGTTCTGCATCAGCATCTTGGGCTGGCGGGGTTCGCCGGAAATGGGGATCGACATTCTATTCTCCGGCCTGTTGCTGGGTTGAGGAGCCTGCGTCGTCCGCCAGCCCGCTGTCGGGCGCCACGTAGCTGCCCTGCGAACGGTTGCCCACCCGCAGGATTTCGCCGTTGCGCAGGTACCAGACGGTGCCGTCCTCGGCCCTGACTCGGGTGATGCGCAGGCCCATGGACTCGACCGTTCCCACCACTTCGGACGTTTCGATGATGTCGCCGATGCCGTACTGGTCCTCGATGGTGATGAAGATGCCGGCCAGGAAATCGCGGATCAGCTGCTGGGCGCCGAAACCGATCGCGACGCCGAGGATGCCGACGCTGGTCAGCAATGGGGCGATGTTCACATTGAGGTTCTGCAGGACGTACATCACCGTGATGACGACGACGAGCACGCTGACCACGCTGTTGAGCAGCGAACCGATTGTGTTGGCGCGCTGCTCGCGCCGCTGATGGTCCAGGGCACGAAGCGCGGGTGCCACCCAGCGGAAATGCGGTTTCTTGAAGAACGTGGTTCCGGCGGCAACCCGCTTCGTGATGCCCGCGATCACGAAGGACGCCACCAGCCAGGTGGCGACGCCAACGCCGATGCTGATCAGGACGCCCGGCAGGTTGACTGCCGAGATGTCCSGCGGCGTGAGGGGCTCGGCGGTGGTCAGGCTGTACATCAGCAGGGTTTACTCCTTAGGGGCGCCCGCGTTCGCCGGGCGCATAACATTCTGTTCAGCTTCCACATTAGCGCCGTAGCGTGGCCCCATGCGCATCCTGGTCCTCGGCGGCACCGCCTTCCTGTCAGCAGAAATTGCCCGGCAGGCCGTCGCCGCCGGGCACGACGTCATGTGCCTGGCCCGCGGGAGTCGGTCGGCCCCGCCGGAGGGCGCCAGCTGGCTGAAAGCGGACCGCTCGCTGGGCCCTGCCGCCTACGCCGGCGCCGCCGGCGCTGGGGACTGGGACGCCGTCATCGACGTCGCCCGGGACCCCCGCCAGGCGCGGGAGGCACTCGAAACCTTGGCCGGAACGGCCCGCCACTGGACCTTCGTTTCGAGCTGTTCGGTCTACGCGGACCCTTCCGTCCCGGGCACGGCCGAG
This sequence comes from Arthrobacter sp. 05N425, assembly GCF_056397125.1. Lineage (NCBI taxonomy): Bacteria > Bacillati > Actinomycetota > Actinomycetes > Micrococcales > Micrococcaceae > Arthrobacter > Arthrobacter sp. 05N425. The sequence goes on along the minus strand of NZ_JBFTMU010000001.1, from coordinate 588,320 downwards.
GACGCCGCCGTGCTCGCCCCGCTGGCGGCGGGAATCGAGGCGACCATGGAGAACTACGGCGAGGCAAAGTCGGCCATCGAACAACTGACAACGGAACTAGCCGGGGACCGGGCGCACCTTTGCCGGGCCGGGCTGATCGGAGGGCCGGGGGATGGCTCGGACCGCTACGGCTACTGGCCCGCCCGTTTCGCCCGGGACCCGGGGCCGGTGCTGGTTCCGGACATTCCGGCGGATCCCACCCAGATCATCGATGTCCGGGACCTCGCCGCCTGGCTGCTGCTGGCGGCGGAGGCCGGCGTCACCGGGGCGCTGAACGCGGTCGGCGAACCGGTGCCGTTCGCCGAGTACCTCGAAGAGTCACGGCAACTGTCGGGGGGAGCTGCGGAGGTGGTGGCCGCCCCGGCCGACTGGCTCGCCGAACGCGGGGTGAACTACTGGGCCGGTCCGGACTCGCTTCCGTTGTGGCTCCCGCCCGGCCACGAGGGCTTTGCAGCCCGCAGCAACGCGGCGGCCCGCGCCGCGGGACTGCAGTTGCGGCCGTGGACCCGGACGCTGCGGGACACGCTGGCGGACGAGCGCCGCCGCGGACTCCACCGGGAGCGCCAGGCGGGGCTCACCCCGGACGTCGAGCGCCGGCTGCTACTCGAGTTCCAGACCGAGTTTCAGTCCGCCTGAGCATCTGCTGCCGGATCCGCCGGATCCGGTGCACCGGGAACCGGTTCCACGGCGGCTGAGGCCTCGTGCCGGACCGGGAAGTTGACGCTCCGGGCGATGAAGCACACCGCGTTCGCTCCGCGGTGCAGTTCCTCGAAAAGTTCCCCGGCCACCGGGGCCGCCGTCGTGACCCGGGGTTTGAGCGTGACCGATTCGAACTGGCCGCTGCCGTCGCGGTTGGTCCGCATCACGCCCTCGGCACGGTCCTCATAGCCGGTCACCACCACGCCGTGCTTCACGGCGACGTGCAAAAAGGACAGCATGTGGCACTGCGAGAGCGCCGCCAGCAGCAGCTGCTCCGGGTTGTACCGCTCCCGGTCGCCGTGGAACGTGGGGTCCGCAGAGCCCTTCAAGACCGGCAGCCCGGGGATCTCGACGTCGTGGTCGCGCGAGTAGCCCCGGTAGGAGGACGTCCCGCTGCCCAGGTTCCCGGTCCAGCGAACCGTCAGGGCGTAGTGGTGCTCGTCGAGGTTCATGCGGCCAGTCTAACGGCGCAGGAACGGCAGGACCCCGGCGCCGCCGAGAGCGGTGCCGGGGTCCTGAACTGCTGGTCCTGAAGTGCGGGCTAGTTTCCGCCGGGCCTAGACGTCAGCCGCACGTGCGCGCAGGGCGCGGGCGACGCCGTCGCGGTTTTCCAACATCATCCGGCGCAGCGCCGCGCTGTCTTCCGGCAACGAGGCGAGGAACGCGTCGGTGCGGTCCACCGTGGCCTGCGTGGTCAGCTGCGCCGGGTAGAGCCCGACGACGATCTGCTGGGCCAGGGCGTGGGTGCGGTCCCTGACGATGCCCGGCACGGCCTCGAAGTACTTTTCGGCGTACGGCTCCAGCAGCGCGGTGTCCAGCACGCGGGTGAAGCCGGCCACCGCCGAACCCTGCAGGGCGTTGGACAGCTCGCCCTTGACCACAATCGATTCCCAGGCCGCGGCCTTGGCCTCGGCGGTGGGGATGGCCGCCTTGGCAAGGGCCGCGGCGTTCTGTCCGGTGGCGGTGTTGTCGTGCTCCAGTTCGGCGTCAATCTGCTCCTGCCCGGCGCGACCGCCCACCACGAGGGACGCGATCAGCTCCCAGCGCAGGTCCTGGTCGACGGCGAGGCCGGGCAGCTCGCGCGAGCCGTCCAGCAGGCCGGCGACGGTGTCCAGCTGGGTCGCGCTGCGTGCCAGCAGGGCGTAGGACTTCACAAACTGCAGTTGCGCGTCCGACCCGGCCGGGACGCGGGAGGCAAGCTCCCAGAGCCGGTCCGCGGCGGCGGTGGCGGTGGCGTCCTTGTGCTCGGCGGCCACGTAGAAGTTCAGCGTGGTGGCGAGCTGGCGGAGCTGGACCAGGATCACGGAAGAATCGGATTCCTCGGCGATGTTGGCCAGAATCAGTTCCACGTAGCCGCGGGCCGGGGTTTCGCCGTCGCGCGCCGCGTCCCAGGCCGAACCCCAGACCAGCGTGCGGGGGAGGCTCTGGCCGAAGTCCTTCAGGTGCGCCGTTGCGGTGGCGAGGGACTTTGGATCCAGCCGGACCTTGGCGTAGGCGAGGTCGTCGTCGTTGAGCAGGATGAGGTCCGGCTGCGCCAGGCCCGCCAGGGCGGGAACCTCGGTGCGCTCGCCGTCGACGTCGAGCTCCTCGCGGTGGACGCGCTCCAGCTTCCCGGCGCCGTCCAGGTTGTAGAAGCCGACGGCGAGCCGGTGCGGGCGGATGGTCGGCTGCGCCTCGGTGGCGGACTGCAGGATGGCGAACGAGGAAATGCTCCCGTCCTCGCCGACGGACAGCTCCGGCTTGAGCGTGTTGACGCCGGCGGTCTCCAGCCAGAGCCGTCCCCAGTGGTCCAGGTCGCGGCCGCTGGCCTTTTCCAGCTCGACCATCAGGTCACTGAGCTCGGTGTTCTGCCAGGAGTGCTTGCGGAAGTACTCGCGGACGCCGGCCATGAACTCTTCCGGGCCCACCCAGGCCACCAGCTGCCGCAGCACCGAGGCACCCTTGGCGTAGGTGATGCCGTCGAAGTTCACCTCGACGTCCTGCAGGTCGTTGATCTCGGCGAAGATCGGGTGCGTGGTGGGGAGCTGGTCCTGGCGGTAGGCCCAGGACTTTTCCACCGAAGCGAAGGTGGTCCAGGCGTGGTCGAATTTTGTGTTCTCGACGGCGGCGAGGTGGGACATGTACTCGGCGAAGGACTCGTTGAGCCAGAGGTCGTTCCACCAGCGCATGGTCACGAGGTCGCCGAACCACATGTGGGCCAGCTCGTGCAGCACGGTGATGGCGCGGCGTTCCACCTGTGCGTCGGTGACCTTGCTGCGGAAGACATAGCCCTCCAGGATGGTCACGGCCCCGGCGTTCTCCATGGCCCCGGCGTTGAACTCCGGGACGAAGAGCTGGTCGTACTTCTCGAACGGATAGGGGCAGCCGAACTGGGCCTCGAAGAACTCGAAGCCCTGGCGGGTCAGGTCGAAGATGTTGTCCGCGTCGAGGTACTGCATGAGGGACTTGCGGGCGAAAACGCCCAGCGGGGTGACTATTCCGTCCGCGGACTTCACTTCGCTGCGGACCGACTGGTACGGACCGGCGATCAGGGCGGTGACGTAGGAGGAGAGCCGCGGGGTGGGGGCGAACTCCCAGACCGAGCGCGCACCGCCGTCCTCGCCGGGGATGGTTTCCACCGGCACCGGGGTAGGGGAGTTGGAGACGACGTCCCAGTGGGAGGGCGCGGTGACCGTGAAGCTGAAGCTGGCCTTGAGGTCTGGCTGCTCGAAGACGGCGAACATGCGCCGGGAATCCGGAACCTCGAACTGGGTGTACAGGTAGACCTCGTTGTCCACCGGGTCCACGAAGCGGTGCAGTCCCTCGCCCGTGTTCATGTAGGGCGCGTCCGCGACCACCAGGAGCTCGTTCTCGGCGGCCAGGTCCGTCAGCTGGATCCGGATGCCGTCGGAGACCTCCGCGGAATCCAGCTCGCGGCCGTTGAGCGTGACGCTGTGCACCGTGTGGGTCACGGCGTCGATGAAAGTCGAGGACCCCGGCTTGGCCGTGAACTTCACGGCGGTGGTGGAGCCAAAGACCTTTTCGCCACGGGTCAGGTCGAGGCTGACCTCGTAGGAGTCGACGGCGATCAGTTCGGCGCGCTCGCGGGCTTCGGCGCGTGTGAGGTTCATACCGGGCAAGAGGTGCCTCCAGAAATGGTGGGAACGGTGGAAACGATACTGTGAAATTATTCTTTCACGTTGTGGTGCGTTGGCAAGTTGTCCACCTCACAGCGCGTCCCCTCCGGCGGGCCCGGCAGGGGTAGCGTTGGGTTCATGGGAAAGATCCGGGATTCCGTTGACGCCAGGGCCCTGCGTTTCGCCGTGGGTTTCCCGCTCATGCTGGCCGTCGCCTTCGTGGTGTGCGCGCTGCTGATCCGTGTGGACCTGCCCGAGCCGCTGGCCGTCCGCTGGACCGGCGCCGGCGCCGCCGATTTTGCGCCCTTTGGAGCAGTGGTGGGGGTTGGTGCGGCAATGATCGTCCTGGTCGGCTGGGCCGTCCTGCTGCAGGCGGCGCCGCTGTCCCGGCCGGCCCTGATGCGCCGGTTCATGATGGGCGCCGGGCTGGCGGTAAGCCTTTTCGTCACCACCGTCCTTGCCGCCGTACTGGTGGGCCAGCTGGGGCTGGCCGATGCGCGGGAGTCCCGCGTGGACGTGGCCGTCCTGGCCATGGGCAGCGGCGCGGCCCTGGGCCTCGGGGTGGTGATGGGCTTCGTCTTCAAGGCGGACGAGCGGTGGTCCACCGAGGACGAAAGAGCCGCGCAGGCCGCGCTGGAACGGGAGCTGGACCCCGAACTGGCCGGCGATTCCGTGAGCCTCTGGGTCCACGCCCGCAGCTCGGTGTTTGTGATGCTCGGGATTGCCACGCTGTTCCCCGCTGCCCTGCTCACCGTTGCCGTGCCGTGGCTGGCCGCGTTGCTCGTGGCGGTCGCTCTGCTGGCCGCCGTGTTCCTCTTCGCCCGCATCCGGGTGGACCGGAGCGGCCTGCGGGTGTTCGCGGCCGGGTTCGTCCGGGTCATGGATGTTCCAGCGGCGGCCATCGATTCGGCGACGCCGAAAGAGGTCAAGGCCGCCGACTACGGCGGCTGGGGCTACCGGAGCCACGGCGCCACGACGGCGATGCTGGTCAGCAGCGGCCCCGCCGTCGTCGTCGACCGCTCCGACGGCCGACGGCTGGCGGTGAGCGGGGGCAGCGCGACGACGGCGGACAACGTCGCGCAGGTGCTCTCCCGCGTGGCGGCGCGGGCTCGCCGCAACGGCGGGGCGCCCGCGGCGTAGCCCTAGTAGGCTGGGACGAGCCCTGATCAGCCGCGCCGAGAGTCCACCGGCGCCCCACAGAACGGATACGCCGTGACCACTGCCCCGGATTTCCCGCGCGTCCACATCGCCACCGACCACGCCGGCATGGAGCTCAGTGCCCATCTGGTGGCCCACCTCCGAGCGAAGGGCTACGACGTGGTGGACCATGGGCCGAAGGTATACGACGCCCTGGACGACTACCCCTCGTTCTGCATCAACGCCGCCCGCGCCGTTGTGGCCGACCAGGAAGCCGGCACCCCCGCGCTGGGAATCGTCCTGGGCGGTTCCGGCAACGGCGAGCAGATCGCCGCCAACAAGGTCAAAGGCGTCCGGGCCGCCCTGGCCTGGAACCTCTCCACGGCAAAGCTGGCCCGTGAGCACAACGACGCCAACGTCGTGGCCGTGGGCGGCCGCCAGCACAGCGTCGACGAGGCCACCGCCATCATCGAGGCCTTCCTGACCGAGCCCTTCAGCAACGATGAGCGCCACGTCCGCCGGATCGGCAAGATCGCCAGCTACGAAACCACCGGCGAGATCGTCGAGTAGTGCCGGAAGGGCATTCGGTCCATCGGCTGGCGCGCCAGTTCGCGGACGTCTTCGCGGGGGAGCGGCTCGCCGTGTCCAGCCCGCAGGGACGTTTTGTGCACGGTGCCGCCCTGCTGGACGGCCACGTCCTCACCGGGTCCGTGGCGCATGGGAAGCACCTGTTCCTCGGCTTCGACCACGGGCTGGTCCTGCATGTCCACCTTGGGCTGTACGGCGCCTGGGACTTCGGCGGCGATGCGGACTTCCGCGGGGCCTCCAGCATTGGCGCGCCCCGGAAAGTAGGGGAGCGGGAGGTCTACAGTGACGGCGGCGCGGATCCCGTGTACGCGGGCCCACCGGCTCCGGTGGGCGCGGTCCGGGTCCGGCTGGCCGGCGCGCACGGGTGGGCGGACCTGCGCGGGGCGACCACCTGCGAGACGCTGACCGAAACCGAGGCGGAAGCCGTCACGGCACGGCTGGGCCCGGATCCGCTGCGGAACCTCCCGGGGGACCGGGAGGACTTCATCGCCGCCCTGGCGAAAAAGCGCACGCCGCTGGCCACCCTGCTGATGGACCAAAAGGTGATTGCCGGCGTCGGCAACGTCTACCGCGCCGAGCTGCTGTTCCGGCAGCGGCTGGACCCCTGGCTGCCCGGGAGCGCCCTGCCGGCAGGATCCGCCGGGCTGCTCTGGGATGACACCGTGGCGATGATGTCCGACGGCGTCCGCGACGGCCGGATCATCACCACCCCGGCAAGCTACTGGACAGGGCAGGGCGACGGGACAGGGCAGGGCGACGGAACAGGGCAGGGCGACAGGCTGCCGGAGCCTGAGGAAGCGCACTTCGTCTACCGCCGGCAGGGCCTGGACTGCCGGGACTGCGGCACAGCCGTGGCACTGACCGAGCACGCCGCCCGGAAGCTCTACTGGTGCCCGGCCTGCCAGCGGGCCTGAACCGGCCGGTGCACCGCGTCCCCGTGTCGGATCATGGCGGGGTGGACACGAAAAAAGCCCCTCCGGGGAGGGGCCCAAGCTTCGTCATATTCGGAGGGGACGACGGGAATCGAACCCGCGTAATCAGTTTGGAAGACTGAGGCTTTACCATTAAGCTACGTCCCCGGGAATTTGCTGGAACTTCAGCAAAACTTCCGGGCGGCTGTTGAAGCCGGATACAACTAAACCCAATTCAGGCCCCCAGTGTCAAATGTGCAAATCAGCACAGTATGACCGTAGACTGTTCTGTGCACTTACGGGGTGTAGCTCAGCTTGGCTAGAGCGCCTGCTTTGGGAGCAGGAAGTCGCAGGTTCAAATCCTGTCACCCCGACTCTGCAGCAACTGCCAGATATGTGGCGTTGCAGAACCCCATCCCCCAAAACCAGGAGTACTTAGACTGTGAAGAGCGCTGTCGAGAACCTCACCCCTACGCGGGTCAAGCTCAATGTTGAGGTCCCCTTTGAGGAATTGAAGCCCAGCATCGCAGAGGCATACAAGACTGTTGCTTCGCAGATCCAGGTTCCCGGGTTCCGCAAGGGCAAAGTCCCCTCCAAGCTCATTGACCAGCGCGTTGGCCGCGGCTACGTCCTGGAAACGGCCATCAACGAAGGCCTCAACGGCTGGTACCAGGCTGCCGTGCAGGAAACCGGCATCCGCCCGCTGAGCCGTCCCGAGGTCGAAATCACCGAGGTGCCGGATCCGTCCGCCACCGACGGCGAACTGAAGTTCCACGCCGAGGTCGACGTGCGCCCCGAAATCGAACTCCCGGACTACTCCGGCATCAAGGTCGAGGTCGCGGCTGCCGAGTCGTCCGACGCCGACGTAGACAAGGCCCTCGACGAGCTGCGCGGCCGCTTCGGCACGCTCAAGTCCGTTGACCGCCCCGCAACCGACGGTGACTTCCTCACGATCGACATCACCGCCTCGATCGACGGCGCCGAGGTCGACTCTGCGTCAGGCCTGTCCTACCAGGTCGGCGCCGGTACCATGCTCGAAGGCCTCGACGAAGCCGTCACCGGCCTGAGCGCCGACGAAGACGCCATCTTCGACACCACCCTCGTGGGCGGCGACCACGCCGGCGAGGCCGCGCAGGTCAAGGTTGTCGTCAAGGCCGTCAAGGAGCGCGAGCTTCCCGAGGCCAACGACGACTTCGCCCAGCTGGCGTCCGAGTTCGACACTCTGGCGGAGCTCCGCGAGGACCTCGCCAAGCAGGCCGCCGACTCCAAGACGGTCGAGCAGGGCGTAGAGGCCCGCGACAAGGTCCTGGACAAGCTCGTCGAGCTCGTAGAGGTGCCGGTTCCGGAATCCGTCGTCGAAGAGCAGCTTGAGCAGCACTTCAGCGCCGAGAACTCCCACGGCGAAGGCGAGCACGACACCGAGGAACACCGCGCCGAGGTCAAGGCCAACACGGAGCGTGCCTTCCAGAACGAGATCATCCTTGACGCAATCGCCGAAAAGGAAGAAGTCAACGTCACTCAGAACGAGCTGATCGACTACATCGTCACCACCGCCGGCCAGTACGGCATGGATCCGAACCAGTTCGCGCAGATCATCGATCAGAGCGGCCAGGTTCCCATGATGGTTTCCGAGGTGCGCCGCCGCAAGGCACTCGCCGTGGTCCTGGGCCAGGCCGAGGTCACCGACTCCGAGGGCAACAAGGTAGACCTGAGCGACTTCGTCCGCCCCGGCGGCGAAGAGGCCTCCTTCGAAGCCGACGCCACCGACGAGGCAGCCGCAGCCGAAGCACCCGCCGAGTCCACCGAGGACGCGGCAGCTGCCGAAGCGCCCAAGAACGACGACCCCGCGGCCGTGAAGTTCTAGCACCCACGGTTCCCGCAGTTCCTGCCCGCACCCCCGGATCACTGATCCGGGGGTGCGGCTTTTTAAGCCTGCAATGAACCCTTCCGGGCAATCGTGCGCCGTCAGCGAACAGCCCTGCGCCTGAGCACAAAGCAGCCGCGAAAACCGTTAGTGTCCATGTAGGAAAGTTCAGTGATGCCGTCCAGTGGCGTCACCGTCGCCAGCGAGAGGTAAGTACACATGTCACAGCAAGCAGGGGCACCCCGGATGGCTACCGTCGATCCGGCAGCCCAGGATAACTACATTTACAACCGCCTGCTGAAAGAGCGCATTATCTGGCTCGGCTCCGAGGTCCGCGACGAGAACGCCAACGCGATCTGCTCGCAGCTGCTGCTGCTCTCGGCCGAAAACCCCGAGAAGGACATCTACCTGTACATCAACTCGCCCGGCGGCTCCGTCACCGCCGGAATGGCCATCTACGACACGATGCAGTTCATCCCGAACGACGTCGTCACCGTCGCCACCGGCCTGGCCGCCTCGATGGGCCAGTTCCTGCTCTCCTCCGGCACCAAGGGCAAGCGCTACGCCACTCCGAACGCCCGCATCCTGATGCACCAGCCCTCCGGCGGCATCGGCGGCACCGCCTCGGACATCAAGATCCAGGCCGAGCTGATCCTGCACATGAAGAAGGTCATGGCCGAACTGACCGCCGAGCAGACCGGACAGACCGTGGAGACCATCCTCAAGGACAACGACCGCGACAAGTGGTTCACGGCGCCCGAAGCCCTCGAATACGGCTTCTTCGACAAGATCGCGGCGCACGCCGGGTCCGTGGCAGGCGGCGGCGGAACCAACGCCGACGCCGGCACCGAAAACTAACCGGCACGCAGACAGAACCGACTTCAGGAGCAATGAACATGGACTACAACTTCGGATCGACTGCCGGTAACCTGCCGACCAGCCGCTACGTGCTGCCGCAGTTTGAAGAGCGGACCCCCTACGGCTTCAAGCGCCAGGACCCCTACACCAAGCTGTTCGAGGACCGCATCATCTTCCTGGGCGTCCAGGTCGACGACGCCTCCGCCGACGACGTGATGGCGCAGCTGCTGGTGCTCGAGTCCACCGACCCGGACCGCGACATCACGCTTTACATCAACTCCCCGGGCGGCTCCTTCACCGCCATGACGGCGATCTACGACACGATGCAGTACATCCGCCCGGAGATCCAGACGGTCTGCCTGGGCCAGGCCGCGAGTGCGGCCGCCGTGCTGCTCGCCGCGGGCACCCCGGGCAAGCGCCTGGCCCTGCCGAACGCACGCGTCCTGATCCACCAGCCGGCCCTCTCCGGCGGCCAGGGCGGACAGGCCTCCGACCTGGAGATCCAGGCCGCCGAGGTCATGCGGATGCGCTCCTGGCTGGAGGACACCCTGGCCAAGCACTCCGGCCGCACCTCGGAGCAGGTCAACAACGACATCGAACGCGACAAGATCCTCACGGCCGCCGAGGCCATGAGCTACGGCCTGATCGACCAGGTGCTTGACTCCCGCAAGATCAAGCCGCAGGCGATCACCAAGTAGCAACACGGCAGTTCAACCACGACGCCGGTGCAGCTCAAGCAGAAATGGGCCGCACCGGCGTCTCCTTTCCACCCATCAGGCCGAAAGTGACCTAGAGTGGAAGTTGTCACGGCCTCACGTCCCGCGAGGAACGTCCGTGATTCCAGTAACGGGTGCAGCGCTGCACAGGAGCACGACCCAGCCGGCAGCAAGATACTAAGGGGTTCACATATGGCTCGGATTGGCGAGAGCACCGATCTGCTGAAGTGTTCTTTCTGCGGAAAGAGCCAGAAGCAGGTCCGCAAGCTCATTGCCGGGCCCGGCGTCTACATCTGCGACGAGTGCATTGAACTCTGCAACGAGATCATTGAAGAAGAACTCGCCGAAGTAGCTGACCTGGGGAGCTTCGAGCTGCCCAAGCCCCGCGAGATCTTCGACTTCCTGCAGGAATACGTCATCGGCCAGGAGCCCGCCAAGCGGTCCCTCGCCGTCGCCGTGTACAACCACTACAAGCGGATCCAGGCCGGCCACGCACCCAAGAGCGGCACCCTTGCCGAGGGCGGCCACCACGACGACGTCGAGATCGCCAAGTCCAACATCCTGCTGATCGGACCTACCGGCTGCGGCAAGACCTACCTCGCACAGACCCTCGCCCGGCGCCTCAACGTCCCCTTCGCCGTGGCTGACGCCACCGCCCTGACCGAGGCCGGCTACGTCGGCGAGGACGTCGAGAACATCCTGCTCAAGCTGATCCAGGCCGCGGACTACGACGTCAAGAAGGCCGAACAGGGCATCATCTACATCGATGAGATCGACAAGATCTCGCGCAAGAGCGAGAACCCCTCCATCACCCGGGACGTCTCGGGCGAGGGGGTGCAGCAGGCGCTGCTGAAAATCCTCGAAGGCACGGTCGCCTCCGTCCCGCCGCAGGGCGGACGCAAGCACCCGCACCAGGAATTCATCCAGATCGACACCACCAACGTGCTCTTTATCGTGGCCGGCGCCTTCGCCGGCCTGGAGGAGATCATCGGGTCGCGCTCGGGCCGCAAGGGCATCGGCTTCGGCGCCCCGCTGAACGAGGTCAAGAACAACGCGGACTCCTACGGCGAAGTCATGCCCGAGGACCTGCTGAAGTTCGGCCTTATCCCCGAATTCATCGGCCGGCTCCCGGTCATCACCACGGTCTCGAACCTGGACCGGCCGGCGCTGATCCAGATCCTCTCCACGCCCAAGAACGCGCTGGTCAAGCAGTACCAGAAAATGTTCCAGCTCGACGGAGTCGAGCTGGTGTTCGAGGACGAGGCCCTGGACCTGATCGCTGACCAGGCCCTGGAACGCGGCACCGGTGCCCGCGGCCTCCGGGCCATCATGGAGGAAGTCCTGCTCCCGGTGATGTTCGACCTGCCGAGTCGCGACGACGTCGCCAGCGTGGTCATCACCGAGGACGTTGTGGCCAAGAAGGCCCCGCCCACCTTGATCGCCCACGACGTCAAACGCCGTAAGTCCGCCTGATCCGAACCGCGCAGCGCGCCGGGGAAGTTCCGGAATAAATCCGCCGGCAGCTTCGCTATGACTAGCTGATGCTCCGTGCCGTCCGCGGCCATTTCCGCCGGCCCGCCGCGGTTCCGCGTCCCCGTTGACTTCCAAAGGAGAACTCCTGTGCCTGAGACCATGACGAATAAAGCTGACTTCTGGTTTGACCCCATGTGCCCCTTCGCCTGGGTGACGTCGCGCTGGATCAGCGAAGTGGAAGATGTCCGCGACATCAAGACCGAATGGCACGTGATGAGCCTGGCCGTCCTGAACGAAGGCCGGGACGAGCTGCCGGCCGAGTACAAGGAATTCCTGGTCAAGGCCTGGGCCCCGGTGCGGGTGATCGTGGCCGCCGCCGAGAAGCATGGCGCCGAGTACATCAAGCCGCTTTATGACGCCATGGGCACCAAGATCCACAACGAGGGCAACAAGGACATCGCCGAGGTCATCGCCAAGTCGTTGGCCGAGGCAGGACTGCCGGCCGAGCTCGCGGCCGCCGGCCAGAGCGACGAGTTCGACGCCCAGCTGCGCGCCAGCCACGAAGGCGGCATCTCCCTGGTCGGCCAGGACGTCGGCACCCCGGTGGTGGCGTTCAACGGCACGGCGTTCTTCGGGCCCGTGCTCACCCGCATCCCGCGCGGCGAGGACGCCGGCAAGTTGTGGGACGCCACCGTCGCTCTCGCCTCCTTCCCGTACTTCTTCGAACTCAAGCGCAGCCGCACCGAGAGCCCCGTTTTCAGCTAGGCAGCCCCCGGCAGCGATCGCGAGGGCCCCGGAAGAACTACTCCCATGTAGTTCCGCCGGGGCCCTTGTGCATCCACAACCTCGGGAGAACAATAGAACTTACCCACTTCGAAAGAAGCGGGACGCAGGAACCAAAGATTCAGTGACACTCATCCGACGCAGCCTTCGGCAAAGTCAGATGATGGCTACCAGTGACGAGGTAGGAAGACCTGAAATTCCAAGGATCCCGCCAGATTACCTAAGACGTCACGTGGTGATCGAAAAGTCGAAGCCCCACCAACCGCAAAAAGCTGATGGGGCTTCCCCTTTGCCCAAAAATGGCCTCAGATTGGTGCCATGAGCACCGAGCCCATCGCGGACTACGCCCTGCTGTCCGACTGCTGGTCCGCCGCGCTGGTCAGCGCCGCAGGCTCCGTGGACTGGCTTTGTTTCCCCCGCTTCGACAGCCCCTCGGTCTTCGGCCGGCTGCTGGGCGAGGAGGCCGGCTTTTGGTCCATCCGGCCTGCCGGCGAGTACACAACCACCCGGCGGTACGTGGGCCCGTCCATGGTGCTGGAGTCGCTCCACACCACCGCCCGCGGGCGACTGACGGTGAGCGACGCCCTGGTCCTCGGCTCCGGCCGGCGCGGCCACGACCTCGGCCAGGCGTCCCCCGGAACGTTGCTGCGCCGGCTGGCCTGCACCGCGGGGACCGTGGAGGTTGAGGTCAGTTTCGCGCCGCGGCCCGGCTACGGCCTCATCCTTCCAATGCTTCACAACGTCGACGGCGGCGTCCTGGCCCGCGCCGACGCCGAGGAACTCGCCCTTTCCTCCCCGGTGCCGTTCGAGCTCGACGGCGGCACGGCGCGCGCCGTCCTGCGCCTCCGCGCCGGTGACGCTGTTGGCTTCGCCCTGCACCGCCAGCGCGGCCAGGACGAAGCGCCGTCGTTCTGGAGCCAGCAGGAGATGGCCGGCCGGCTTACGGACACCGTCGAGGGCTGGACAAGCTGGTCCGGAATCCACCAGAGCTACAGCGGTCCGTGGCAGGAGCTGGTGGCAGGCAGCGGCCGGGTCCTGCAGGCCCTGAGCTACTACCCGAGCGGTGCGATCGTGGCCGCACCGACCACCTCGCTGCCCGAGGTTGCCGGCGGCACGCGCAACTGGGACTACCGCTACACCTGGGTCCGGGACGCCAGCATGACGCTGCAGGCCCTGTGGGTGGCGGCCTGTCCGGACGAGGCGGGCAAGTTCTTCCAGTTCCTCGCCACGGCCGCCGCCCGCCAGCTCGCCGGCGGCGAAGAGCTGCAAATCATGTACGGGATCGGGGGAGAACGGGACCTGCCCGAACGGGTGCTGCACCACCTCCCCGGCTGGCGGTCCAGTGCACCGGTGCGCGTCGGCAACGGCGCCTGGAACCAGCGGCAGCTCGATGTCTATGGCGAACTGCTGGACGCCGCAGCCACCATGCCGGAATTCCTGGCGGAGCTGGCACCGGAAACCCTGCGCTTCCTCGCCGACGCGGCCGACGCCGCCATGGCCCGCTGGCAGAATCAGGACCAGGGGATCTGGGAGGTCCGCGGCGACCCCCGGCACTACCTGTATTCCAAGCTGATGTGCTGGGTGGCGGTGGACCGTGCGATTACCCTCGCCGGGATGCTGCAGGCGAGCGACCGGGTGCCCCGCTGGACGGACGCCCGGGAACAGATCGCCGCCTCCATCCGCGACAACGGCTGGAGCGAGGCCGCGGGCGCGTACACCCAGGCGTACGGGAGCGAGCAACTCGACGCCTCTGCCCTCATGCTGGCGATCGTCGGATTCCTGCCGGCCGGCGATCCCCGGTTCCTGGCCACCATCGAGGCCATCGAGCACCGGCTCACCGACACCCGCGGGCTGGTCTACCGGTACCACGGCGACGACGGGCTCCCGGGCGAGGAGGGAGCGTTTTTGCTGTGCACGTTTTGGCTCGCACACGCCCTTGCCCTGGCCGGGCTGACGGAACGGGCCAGGGCGGTCTTCGCGCGGGCCGCCGGATTCGCCACCGGCCTCGGACTGATGGCCGAGGAGGTGGCCCCGGACAGCAGTGAGCTGCTGGGCAACTTCCCGCAGGCGTTCAGCCACATCGGACTGGTCAACGCGGCCTGGGCCATCAGCGAGGCGGAACGGCGAGGCCGGGGTTCTGCCACCTAAGGGCGGCAGAGGACCGGCACGGCGTCGAGGGAACAAGTCCGGAAGCGCCGCTGTTGCCTCCAGTGAGCAAGCTGACCACGCGACCATTGGAGTGCCATGCCCATCACAGCCCACCTTGACCTGACCCTCAAAGCGGAATCCCTGCCCACGGCGCCGGCCGTGCTCCGCGACATTCTCGCCGACACCCGGGCGTTCGACGGCTGCCTTGGCGTCGATGTGCTGGTCGACAACGCGGATCCGGCGCACATCCTTGTCGTGGAACAGTGGGCGTCCCTGGAGCACGACTCCGCCTACCGCGCCTGGCGGGCGGGCGAGGGAGCCAGCGGGCTGGGAGACCTCCTGGCCGCCCCGCCGGTCCTGACGCACTTCGAGGCCACCACCGGGATCTGAGCCCGGAAGACCCAGAACGGAAGACCCAGAGCAGAAGACCCAGAACAGAAGACCCAGACAGAAGAGGGCCCTCCGCCCGGCGTGAGCCGGCCGGAGGGCCTTCTTCTTTGTTGTCGCTTTGCGTGGGTTACGCCTGGGCGGGCTCCTCGGCGGGGACCAGCACGACGTCGCTCACGGTCAGTTCGCCCTCGCCGGCCACCAGCGCCAGCTCACGCGCGTTGGCCGCGGCCTTGAGGTCGCCCAGTCCGGCCTTCAGCTGCGTGGTCAGGGACTCCGACGCCGTGATGGTCGCGGAGAGCACCTCGGTGCGCTGCTTGACCTTGGCCTCGGACTTGGCCTTGCGGATGCCGCCCAGCGCCGCGCCCACGGTGGCGAGCAGGGTGGTGTCGCCGTCGATGTCCACGGCGGCCGGCCACTGCGCGCGGTGCACCGAGCCGGTCCGCCACCAGCCCCAGACTTCCTCCGTGGCGAACGGCAGGAACGGCGCAAAAAGCCGCAGCAGGGTGTCCAGGCTCGTCGCCAGCGCGGCCAGCACGGACGCCTGCTGGGCCTCGCCGGCGGCACCGTAGGCGCGGTCCTTGATCAGCTCCACGTAGTCATCGGTGAAGTGCCAGAAGAAGCTTTCGGTGATCTGCAGCGCCCGGGCGTAGTCGTAGTTCTCGAACGCTTTGGTGGCCTGCTGGACCACGTCTGAGAGCTGGGCAAGCACGGCGCGGTCCAGGGGATTGGTGAGGACCGAGAGGTCGGAAGAGACCACCGAGTCCTCGGTGGCGCCGAGGTTCAGCACGAACTTGGACGCATTGAGGAGCTTGATCGCCAGACGACGGCCAATCTTCATCTGCGCGATCTCGTAGGCGGTGTCCGCGCCGAGCTTGGCCGAGGCCGCCCAGTAGCGGACGGCGTCCGAGCCGTATTCGTTGAGCACGTCGGTCGGGACGATCACGTTGCCCTTGGACTTGGACATCTTCTTGCGGTCCGGGTCCAGGATCCAGCCGGAGATCGCCGCGTGCTTCCACGGTGCGACGTCCTGCAGGGCATCGGCGCGGACGGCAGTGGAGAACAGCCAGGTCCGGATGATGTCGTGCGCCTGCGGGCGCACGTCGAACGGGAAGACCTTGGCGAAGAGTGCCTCATCGGTGCTCCAACCGCCCACGATCTGCGGGGTCAGCGACGAGGTGGCCCAGGTGTCCAGGACGTCCGCGTCGCCGGTGAAGCCGCCCGGCACATCGCGCTGGGCCTCCTCGTAGCCGGGGGCCGCATCCGCGGCGGGGTCCACCGGCAGCTGCCCGTCGGCGGGCAGGATGGGCGCGTCGTAGTCCGGGTTGCCGTCGGCGTCGAGCGGGTACCAGACCGGCACCGGCACGCCGAAGAACCGCTGGCGGGAGACCAGCCAGTCCCCGTTCAGACCGGTGATCCAGTTCTCGTAGCGGGACCTCATGAAGGACGGGTGGAATTCGATCTCGTTGCCGCGGCCGACTAGGCGTTTGCGCCGCTCCTCGTCACGGCCGCCGTTGCGGATGTACCACTGGCGGGAGGTGACGACCTCGAGGGGCTTGTCGCCCTTTTCGAAGAAGTTCACCGGGTGCATGATCTTCTTCGGTTCGCCGTCGAGCAGGTCCGCGGCGGCGAGCAGCTCCACCACGCCTTCCTTGGCGCTGAAGACCGTCTTGCCGGCGATCGCCTCGAACGCGGCCCGGCCTTCCGCGGACGTGATCCAGTCCGGGGTTTCGCCGATGACGCGGCCGTCGCGGCCGACGATCGCGCGGGTTGGCAGCTGCAGCTCGCGCCACCAGGTGACGTCAGTGAGGTCGCCGAAGGTGCAGACCATGGCGATGCCGGAACCCTTGTCCGCCTTCGCGAGCGGGTGGGCCTTGACCTCCACCTCGACGCCGAACAGGGGAGAGGTCACCGTCTTGCCGAAGAGCGGCTGGTACCGCTCGTCGTCGGGATTCGCCACCAGGGCGGCACACGCGGCGAGCAGCTCGGGGCGGGTGGTCTCGATGTAGATCTTCTCGCCCTCGGCGGTGAAGAACGGGTAGCGGTAGTACGCGCCGGCGACCTCGCGGTCCTCCAGCTCGGCCTGGGCCACTGCGGTGCGGAAGGTGACGTCCCACAGCGTGGGCGCCTCGGCCATGTAGGCATCCCCGGCGGTCAGGTTGGCCAGGAACGCCCGCTGCGAGATGGCGCGGGACTTGTCGTCGATGGTGCGGTAGGTCAGGTCCCAGTCGACCGACAGGCCGAGGGTCTGGAAGAGGTTCTCGAAGACCTTTTCGTCCTCGACGGCGAGTTCCTCGCAGAGTTCGATGAAGTTCCGGCGCGAGACGACGTCGAAGTCGCGCTGGTTCTTGGCGGGCTCCGCCGGCGGCCGGTACCCGGCGTCGTAGGGGATGGCCGGATCGCAGCGCACGCCGTAGTAGTTCTGCACCCGGCGCTCGGTGGGCAGGCCGTTGTCGTCCCAGCCCATCGGGTAGAAGACGTTCTTGCCGGTCATCCGCTGGTAGCGGGCCAGGACGTCGGTCTGGGTGTAGGAGAACATGTGCCCCACGTGCAGGGACCCCGACGCGGTGGGCGGGGGAGTGTCGATCGAGTAGACCTGCTCCCGGGTGGTCTCCCGGTCGAACTTGTAGGTCCCTTCGTCAAGCCAGCGCCGGGTGAGGGCGACTTCGAGCCCCTCGAGGGCGGGCTTGTCCGGAACGTTGATGGGGGCAGTGGTGGGCGTGTCTGTACCCTGAGTGTCTTCAGCCATGGGTCAATTCTTGCAGTTCTTTACACTTCGCTTCACCGCCCTTCGCTAGTTTCGCGAATCTAAGTGCAATAACCTGCACCACTATGGAAGAAAACACCGGAAGTTTCGCGATCAAGCGCATCTACGACGAGACCGCCGACGACGACGGTTGCCGGGTTTTGGTGGACCGGCTCTGGCCGCGCGGAGTCAGCAAAGAACGGGCGCAACTGGACTTGTGGCTCAAGGAAGTGGCGCCCTCGCCGCCGCTGCGCACCGAATTTGCGCACATGCAGGAACGCTTCGCGGACTTCCGCGCCGCCTACGAGGCGGAGCTCGAATCCAACCCCGCCGTTGGCACCCTGCGGGAACTGGCCGCCGAACACGGGAAGGTGACCCTGCTGTTCGGCGCCCGGGACCCGGAGACCAACCACGCCCGGGTGCTGCTGGAGTTCCTCGGGCGGGGCAGGAAATGAGCCGCCGATTCCCATAGGGTGGTGCCATGACTGAGGGAATCCACAACGCAGGAACTGCAACTACAGCAAAAGCCGCCGTCGTCACCGGCGCCAGCACCGGTATCGGGCAGGCCACCGTGCGCGCGCTCCGGCAGGAAGGCTGGACCGTCTTCGCCGTCGCCCGCCGTGCCGAACGGCTGGAGGCGCTCGCCGCCGAGACCGGCGCCGTCGCGGTCCCCGCCGATGTGACAGACGACGCCGACGTCGCGCGGCTGGTGGATGAGGTGACCCGCGCCGGCGGCATCGACACCCTGATCAACATCGCCGGCGGTGCCCGCGGCGCGGACAAGGTGGCCGAGGCCAAGACCGAGGACTGGGCGTGGATGTACGAGGTCAACGTGCTCGGCACCATGAAGCTCACCCGCGCGTTCCTGCCGATGCTGCGTGCCTGCGGCGAAGGCACCGTCCTGAACCTGACCTCGACGGCGGGGCTGTCCGCCTACGAGGGCGGCGGCGGCTACAACGCCGCGAAGTTTGCCCAGCACGCCCTCACCGGCGCCCTGCGCTTGGAAGAGGCCGAGCACAACCTGCGGGTGATCGAGGTGGCCCCGGGCATGGTGCAGACCGAGGAGTTCTCACTCAACCGGCTCGGTGACCAGGGCGCCGCGGAAAAGGTCTACGCCGGCGTCGAGAAGCCGCTGACGGCCGCCGACGTCGCCGACGTCGTCCGCTTTGCGGTCGCCGCGCCGCACCACGTCAACCTGGACCAGATCGTGATCCGCCCGGTGGCGCAGGCCTCCAACTTCAAGGTGATCCGCAAGGGCTAGCGGCAACCGCCGGGGCGCACCGGGCTCCGTCGTCGGGCCCAGCGGGCCGCCCCCGGACGTTCACCCATGCGTTGCACGGTAGTCGGACAGGGGTGGCTGGGAGTTGGACGGCGGAGGACACCGTGGGTGGGCAACTGCACACCACCAGAGTGGAGACTCCTTCCCATGCGCACCCCCACGAAGCCCGCTGGTTCGATTGTCGGCGCCGCCGCACTCGGCGCGGCCCTGCTCCTTGCCACTTCCGTCCAGGCCCATGCTGCCGACACCAACCCGAACGGCGGCCACAACCACTTCGACCTCCAGGCCCACCGCGGCGGCATCGGCCTGACCGTCGAGTCCACCCTGGCGTCCTTTGCCAAGGGCATCGAGACCGGCGTCTCCACCCTCGAGCTGGATCTCCAGATCACCAAGGACGGCCGTGAAGTCATCACCCATGACCGGAAGATCAGCGGCAAGAAATGCCTGGACACCGCGCCGGTCACGCCGAACGACCCTCAGTACCCGTACGTGGGCAAGTACATCAAGGACCTGACCTTCGCGCAGGTCCGCAGCCTGGACTGCGGCTCACTCACCCAGCCCGAGTTCCCCGGCCAGCAGGCCGCCCCGGGCGCCAAAATGCCGACCCTTGCCGAGGTGTTCGCCATGACGAACGCGCACCGGGCCAGCCAGGTGAAGTTCAATATCGAGACCAAGGTCGAAGCCGGTGCTCCCCAGGAAACCGCCCCGCGCGAGCAGTTCGTTGACGTGGCCCTGCGTGAGATCAGCAAGGCCCACATGCAGCACCGCGTCTCGATCGAGAGCTTCGACTGGGGTGCACTGCGGCTGGTGCAGCAGCGCGCGCCGCAGATCCCGACCGTGGCACTGACCAACAAGGACTTCCTGCAGGCAGGCCAGCCGGGGAAGTCCCCTTGGCTTGGCGGCATCGACGCCGACGACTTTGGCGGCGACCTGGTCGCTTCGGCCGCGTCGCTCGGCTTCAGTGCCATCTCGCCGGTGCACGGCACGCCGCAGAACGGCAAGGTCACCGACCCGGACTACGTCCCCTACGTCACCCCGGACATGGTCCGGCGCGCCCACGCGGCGGGCATGCAGGTCATTCCATGGACTGTCGACGACAAGCCCACCATGCGCGCCCTGATCGGCGCCGGCGTCGACGGCCTCATCACCGACTACCCGAACCTGTTGCGCGACGTCATGGCCGAGTCCGGCATGAAACTGCCCAAGCCCGCGCCGTCCGTCGGGTAGCCGCTGGGAGTTTCCGGTAACATCGACGTATCAGCTTTGACCCGGCCATCACCGGTGAGCTTCCGGAAGAACGCCCCGGCGCAGCAGCATTGTGCGCCGGGGCCGGTAGAACCGGACGGGTAAGCCCGTCACAGCAGTCAACGAGCGGCCGCCGCCGGTGCAGCGCTTTCCTTGGATTCTTAGGGAAAGGGCGGGACCGGTGCCGGTAAGTGAGGTGGTACCGCGGTGCCGGTGTTGTTCCGACAACACACGGGCCGTCCTCGCATCCTGAATGAATCCCGTTGTTCACCAGCTCAACCCAGGATGTCGAGATGACCCATTACCCCAAGGCCTCAGCCGCACCGTCAGGCGCCAGCACCTCCGCTTCCAGCACCTCAGGCGTGTCTGCTTCCGTGAAGTTCCCGGAGATCGAAGAGCGCATCCTCAAGTACTGGGACCAGGACGGCACCTTCCAGGCCAGCATCGACCAGCGGGATGCGGGTAAAGACGGGTCCAACGAATTCGTCTTCTATGACGGCCCGCCCTTCGCCAACGGCCTGCCGCACTACGGCCACCTGCTGACCGGCTACGCCAAGGACCTCGTGGGCCGCTACCAGACCCAGCGCGGCCGCCGCGTCGAGCGCCGCTTCGGCTGGGACACCCACGGCCTGCCCGCCGAACTGGAAGCCATGAAGCAGCTCGGCATGACGGACAAGACCCAGATCGAGGCCATGGGCATCGACAAGTTCAACGACGCCTGCCGCGCCTCGGTGATGAAGTACGCCGACGAGTGGAAGAGCTACGTCACCCGCCAGGCGCGCTGGGTGGACTTCGAGAACGACTATAAGACGCTCAACGTCGAGTACATGGAGTCCGTGCTCTGGGCTTTCAAGCAGCTGCACGAAAAGGGCCTGACCTACAACGGCTACCGCGTGCTGCCGTACTGCTGGAAGGACGAGACGCCGCTGTCCAACCATGAACTGCGCATGGATGACGATGTCTACAAGAACCGCCAGGACCAGACCGTCACCGTCACCTTCCCGATCACCGCGGGGGAGTCGGAGCTGTCCCGGCAGCTGGCCGGGGTGCAGGCGCTCGCCTGGACCACCACGCCCTGGACGCTGCCCACCAACCTGGCGCTCGCCGTCGGGCCCGCGATCAACTACGTCGTGCTGCCGGCCGGCCCGCACGGGATCAAGGCCGCCTCGGCCGAGGCCCCCGTCACGGGCAGCTTCCTGCTCGCCGCGGACCTGCTGGGCGCCTACGCCAAGGACCTCGGCTACGGCGACGGCGCCGAGGGTGCCGCAGCGGCCGAGGCCGCCGTCACGTCCCGCCACACCGGCGCCGAGTTGGAAGGCCTGAGCTACGAACCGCTCTGGGACTACTTCCACGACGCCGAGAAGTACGGCACTGAGAACGCCTGGCGCGTCCTCGTGGCGGATTATGTCACCACCACCGACGGCACCGGCATTGTCCACCAGGCGCCGGCCTACGGTGAAGACGACCAGAAGGTCTGTGAAGAGGCCGGGATCCCGGTGGTCCTCTCGGTCGACGAGGGCGCGAAGTTCCTGCCACTTTTCGGCCACGGCGACCTCGCCGAAATCGCCGGACTCCAGGTCTTCGAGGCCAACAAGCCCATCACCCAGGTGCTCCGCGCCCAGGGCCGCCTGGTCCGCCAGGCCAGCTACGAGCACTCCTACCCGCACTGCTGGCGCTGCCGCAACCCGCTGATCTACCGCGCGGTGTCCTCCTGGTACGTCGAGGTCACCAAGTTCAAGGACCGCATGTCCGAGCTGAACCAGGAGATCAACTGGATCCCGGGCAACGTCAAGGACGGCCAGTTCGGCAAGTGGCTCGCCAACGCCCGCGACTGGTCCATCAGCCGCAACCGCTACTGGGGCAGCCCCATCCCGGTCTGGCAGTCCACCGACCCGGACTACCCGCGCACCGACGTCTACGGCTCACTCGCCGAGATCGAAGCCGACTTTGGCCGGCTGCCGCTGAACAACGACGGCCAGGTGGACCTGCACCGGCCGTTCATCGACGAGCTCACCCGCCCGAACCCGGACGACCCCCGCACCCCGGAACAGGGCCAGTCCGTGATGCGCCGCGTCGAGGACGTCCTGGACGTCTGGTTCGATTCCGGCTCCATGCCGTACGGCCAGGTCCACTACCCGTTCCAGAACGAGGAGTGGTTCGACACCCACAACCCGGCGGACTTCATCGTCGAGTACATCGGACAGACCCGCGGCTGGTTCTACATGCTGCATATCCTCTCCACCGCGCTGTTCGACCGGCCGGCCTTCCGCAACGTCATCAGCCACGGCATCGTGCTCGGCTCCGACGGGCAGAAGATGTCCAAGAGCCTGCGCAACTACCCGGACGTCTCCGAGGTCCTGGACCGTGACGGCTCCGACGCGATGCGCTGGTTCCTGATGTCCAGCCCGATCCTGCGCGGCGGCAACCTCGTGGTCACCGAGCAGGGCATCCGGGACGGCGTCCGCCAGGTCATCCTGCCGCTGTGGAACGTCTACAGCTTCTTCACGCTCTACACGAACGCCGCGAACGGCGGGGACGGGTACGACGCGAAGCTGCGCTACGACGGTTACGCCGACACCCTGGATCAGTACCTGATGGCCAACACCGGGGACCTGGTCCGGAACATGACCGCGCAGCTGGACAGCTACGACATCTCCGGGGCCTGCGACGAACTGCGCGGCTACCTGGACATGCTCACCAACTGGTACGTCCGCCGCAGCCGCCAGCGCTTCTTCGACGAGAACGTCGACGCCTTCGACGCGCTCTACACCGCGCTGGAGACCGTCTGCCGGGTCGCGGCATCGCTGCTGCCGCTGGTCTCCGAGGAAATCTGGCGCGGCCTCACCGGCGGGCGCTCCGTGCACCTGGCCGACTGGCCGGACGCGGACCTGTTCCCGGCCAACGCCGGCCTGGTTGAGGCGATGGACCGGGTCCAGCAGATCTGCTCCACCGGCTCCTCGCTGCGCAAGGCCGCCAACCTCCGCGTGCGACTGCCGCTGCAGGAACTCACGGTCGTGGCACCCGGCGCGGACGCGCTGGCAGGCTTCGCCGCCGTCGTCGCCGATGAACTGAACCTGCGCTCGGTGCGCCTGCTCGACGCCGAGAGCGCCTCCCCGGAGGAGTTCGGCATCGAGCAGAAGCTCGTGGTCAACGCCCGCGCGGCCGGCCCGCGGCTGGGCAAAAACGTCCAGCAGGCGATCAAGGGGTCCAAGTCCGGCGACTGGTCCGTGGACGACGCCGGTGTGGTCACCGCCGGTGGCCTCGCCCTCGAGCCGCAGGAATACACCCTGGAAACCGTGGTGGCAGAAGCAGCCGAAGGCGAGGGCTCCCGCGCAGCGGCAGTGCTGCCGGGCGGCGGCTTCGTGGTGCTCAACACCGAGGTCACCCCGGAGCTGGAAGCCGAAGGGACCGCCCGCGACCTGGTCCGCGCCATCCAGCAGGCCCGCAAGGACGCCGGGCTGAACGTCAGCGACCGGATCCGCACCACCGTCACCGCGGCGCAGGACACCGTCGAGGCGCTGCTGGCCCACGCCGCGCTGGTCAAGACCGAGACCCTGACCGTGGAGTTGGACACCGTTCCCGCCGAGGTCAAGGAACCTCAGGTCAGCGTCGAAAAAGTAACCGTTGAAGCAGGGGCATAATTCATGAGCGACGAATTTTCCGTAGAGAGCGTCTACGCCGAGCTGCTGGGCCGGGCGCCGGAAAACAAGATGGAGCCGAGGCTGGCTCCGCTGCACCGGGCCATGGACATCCTGGGGGAGCCGAACAAGGCGTTCCCGATCATCCACGTCACCGGCACCAACGGCAAGACCTCCACGGCCCGGATGATCGAGGCCGGCCTGCGCGCCTACGGGCTGAGCACCGGCCGGTACACGAGCCCGCACCTGTCCAAGGTCACCGAGCGGATCAGCATCGACGGCGAACCGGTGCCGGATGAGACGTTCGTCCGGATCTGGGACGAGATCCGCCCGTACCTGGAAATCGTGGACAGCGAGCTCGTCGCCGAGGGCCAACCGCGGCTGACCTACTTCGAATGCCTGACCATCCTCGGCTTCGCGGTGTTCGCGGACCAGCCGGTCAATGTCGCCGTGATCGAGGTGGGACTCGGCGGCATCACAGACGCGACCAACGTCGGCGACGGCCAGGTTGCCGTGGTCACCCCGATTTCGCTGGACCACACGGAGCTGCTCGGCGAGACCACCGAGGAGATCGCCTACGAAAAGGCCGGCATCATCAAGCCCGGCGGGTTCCTCATCAGCGCCGCGCAGCCCGTCGACGCGGCCCAGGTGCTGCTGGAAAAGGCCAAGGAAGCAAACGTGCCGTTCCGCTTCGAGGGCGTGGAGTTCGGCGTCGAGTCCCGCACCGTCGCCGTCGGCGGCCAGATGGTGAACATCCAAGGCATCGCGGGTCGCTACGAAGACCTGCTGCTGCCCCTGCACGGCGCACACCAGGCGGAGAACGCCGCCGTCGCCGTCGCCGCGCTGGAAGCCTTCTTCGGCGCCGAAAAGCCGCTCGACTCCGAGGTGCTGCAGGAGGCCTTCGCCTCTGTCACCTCCCCGGGCCGGCTGGAGGTGCTCCGCACCGCGCCGACCATCATCGTGGACGCCGCGCACAACCCGGAGGGCATCCGGGTCTCCGCCGAGGCGATCCACGAGGCCTTCAGCTTTAGCAAGCTCGTGGTGGTGGTGGGCGTCCTGAAGGAGAAGGATTCCGAGGAAATCCTCCGCCAGCTCAAGGAATCCCTGGGCGACCTCGCCTCGGACTACTGCTTCACCCAGTCCAACTCGCCCCGCGCCGTACCGGCCGAGGACCTCGCGGAGCTGGCGCTGGACCTGGGCTTCGGCGAGGACCACGTCCACGTGGCCGAGAAGCTCGACGACGCCCTGGAATGGGCCGTGGAGCGGGCCGAGTCCAACGACGACCTTGCCGCCGGGATCCTGGTCACGGGGTCCATCACGCTCGTTGCCGAGGCCCGGATCCTGCTCGGAAAGACCGAGGCGTAACCCATGGCCAGACTCACCAAAGCCCAGCGCGAATGGCGTCCGGGCATGCCCAAGAAACGCCGTTCCACCAAGGTCATGTTCGCCTCCACGGTGCTCCTGCTGGAGGCCTTCGTGGCGCTCTTCGGCACCCTGGCGGTCTTCGGCCTCCGGCGCGGCGAGTTCCCGCCGCTGCTGGTCTTCGGGGTCGGGATCGGACTCAGTGCGGTGCTTGTGCTGACCTGCGCAGTGCTTTCCAAGCCGTGGGGCGTGGCCTTGGGCTGGATCCTGCAGCTGGTGCTGGTCCTCACCGGGATTGTGGAGCCCACGATGTTCGTGGTGGGCGGCCTCTTCGCGATCACGTGGTGGTACGGCATCCGCACCGGCATCCGGATCGACCGCGAAGCCGCCGAACGCGAACGCGAGCAGGCGGCCTGGGAGGCCGCGAACCCCGAGGGCCAAAGCAACTAGACTTGTCCCGAACCCCACCCCAACACATTGGAGCAGCTGTGAGCACTGAGCGCACCCTAGTCCTGATCAAGCCCGACGGCGTCGCCCGCAACCTGACCGGCAGCATCATCGCCCGGATCGAAGCCAAGGGCTACACCCTGGCCGAACTCAAGAAGGTCAACGCCAGCCGCGAACTCCTCGAACAGCACTACGAGGAGCACGTCGGCAAGCCGTTCTACGAGCCCCTCGTCGAGTTCATGCTCAGCGGGCCCGTCGTTGCCGCGATCTTCGAAGGCCACCGCGTGATTGAGGGCTTCCGCTCGCTCGCCGGCACCACGGACCCGACGACGGCGGCGCCCGGCACCATCCGCGGCGACTTCGGCCGCGACTGGGGCCTCAAGGTCCAGCAGAACCTGGTCCACGGCTCAGACTCGGCGGAGTCCGCCGAACGCGAGATCAAGATCTGGTTCTAAGAACCCGCGGCACCACACCGAGGTGACAGATAAGGCCAATGTTCGCGTTGAACATTGGCCTTATCTGTCACCTCGCGGCGTTTGCGGAACGCTCAGTAGCCGGAGGTTCCGATGAACACCTGAATGAAGGCGAAGAAGATCGTGGCGACGACGGCGACGTAGAGCAGGGCCGTGAGGATCCAGCCGGAGTCCGCCAGGATGCGGGCGGCAGCGGCGGGCACCCGGATGACGCCGTGGCTCACGTTGCGGACCGTCACCCAGACGAACAGCGGAATCATCGCGGCCCAGACGATCATGCAGAACGGGCAGAGAATGTGGATCGAGTACAGCGCCTGGGACCACAGCCACACCACGAAGGCGAAGCCCAGCGTCACACCGGCCTGCAGCCCGATCCAGTACCAGCGGGCAAACGTGGCCCCGGCGAGGATTCCCATGGCCGTGGTGATGATGACCGCGAACGCGACAATGCCGATGAACATGTTCGGGAAACCGAAGACCGAACTCTGCCAGGTCTGCATTACCTGGCCGCAGGAGATCCACGGGTTCACGTCGCACACCGTTGCGTGGTTGGGGTCCTTGAGGACAGCCAGTTTCTCCAGCACCAGCGTGCCGGACGCGAGCCAGCCGACGACGCCGGTGATCAGCAGGAGCCAGGCGAAGGGCCGGTCACGCGTCATCGGGGGCAGCGGGCGCTCCGCAGCTGCCGCGCCGGTGCCGCGCTCGTGGGCGGTCACGTCGCCGGGGGCGTGGGAGATGCTGGGCATGGGATTTCAGTCCTTTGCGTCGGGTGCTCTTGGGCCGATTCTATCGCCGGAGGCTGGATGTAACCGGGTAGGAGTCGTGCCCTCACCGGTGATTCGGTCCACGGCGCGGACTGGATGTCCCGCTTAGCCCTGCTTTGGCGGCTCCTGTGAGACAATGAACCTGGCTGGGGCCCGATCCACATTCGGGTTTCGGTCCGGCGACTTTGCTTTCAAGACCGCCAATGATGAGCAGGGCATACTTCGGATCCCTCGATCCGGCCTATCCCGCAATGCCATTGGACGGCACCTGGTTGTGACAGAGAGATCAACGGGTTCAGAGCAATCTTGCCGGCCTTCCAGGGCTGCCGCACCCCACTGCCGGTGCGAACCTGGAGGTATCCAATTGACTTCTGTCAATGCCTGCGGGTGTTGACAAATATTTGCCCCACGGGTGCCGGATGTGGCGGTACATCAGGGGCAGGAGTGTCGCCACATATGGATAATGACCAGCTTGTAGCCGGTAACGACGAAGCCGCTGTTGCCGAAGTAGCACCGGAAGCCGCCGCCGCGGAGGCGCCCAAGAAGGCCACCCGGTCCCGCCGCAAGGCGGCCCCAAAGGCGGAGGCTGCCGAAGCAGCCGTCGCGTCCGACGTCGTTGCTGACGCCCCCGCCGTCGACAATCCCGAAGCGGCCCCGGAAGCGAAGGCCCCGGCCCGCCGGAGCCGGTCGCGGAAGAAGGTCGAACCCGAGGTGCTGCCCGCCTTCGCTGACTCAGCCGCCAGCACGGAAACTGCGGTTCCCGCCGATGAAGCGCCTGCCGAGCTGCCGGCCGCCGAGGCGGCACCGGAGAAGCCGGTCCGCCGCCGCGCCTCCCGCGCGAAGACAGCCGTGACGCCTGCAGCGACGGAAGAAGCCCCGGCCCCGGCCGAGGCTCCCGCCGCCGTGGCTTCCGACGCGCCGGCCCCTGAGGCCGCGCCCGTCGAGGCCCCGGCCGACGCTGCACCCGCTGCCGAGGCGTCTGTAGAAACATCCGGAGCCCCCTCGCTCTTCCTCGCACCGGGCGCCGTCACCTCGATGATCTTCCAGGCCCCGGATCTGAGCACCGTCATCCGCCCGGCCCCGGCCCCCGCTGCTGTTGCCGAGGAAGCCGAAGAAGAAGAAGACGAAGAAGCCGAGGGCGAGGATGCCGGCAGCCGCCGTCGCCGCCGCAGCCGTGGACGCCGTGGCCGCAGCCGGACCGGCGAAGCCGACACCGACGCAGACGGCGCAGCCGAAGATGCAGCGGAGACCGGCGAGGACTCCGAGAGCACCCTCGAAGACGGCGTGACCTCGCGCCGCCGTCGCCGTCGCCGCCGCGGCGACCAGGATCTCGAACTGACCGGCGGCGGGGACGACGATCCGCCCAACACGGTAACCCGCGTCCGGGCGCCGCGCTCGGTCAGCGAGGCCCCGGTCAACAACCGCGTCACCTCCGTCAAGGGCTCCACCCGCCTGGAGGCCAAGAAGCAGCGCCGACGCGAGTCCCGCGACACCGGCCGCCGCCGCACCGTCATCACCGAGGCCGAGTTCCTGGCCCGCCGCGAATCCGTGGACCGCCAGATGATCGTCCGCCAGCGTGACGACAGAATCCAGATCGGCGTCCTGGAAGACGGCGTGCTGGCCGAGCACTTCGTCTCCAAGACCCAGCAGGATTCCTTGATCGGCAACGTCTACCTGGGCAAGGTCCAGAACGTGCTGCCGTCCATGGAAGCCGCGTTCGTCGATATCGGACGCGGCCGCAACGCCGTGCTGTACGCCGGCGAAGTCAACTGGGACTCCGTCAACCTCGAAGGCAAGCAGCGGCGGATCGAAAATGCGCTCAAGTCCGGCGACTCCGTGCTCGTCCAGGTCACCAAGGACCCGGTCGGCCACAAGGGTGCCCGCCTGACCAGCCAGATCTCGCTGCCCGGCCGTTACCTGGTGTACGTGCCCGGCGGTTCCATGACCGGCATCTCCCGCAAGCTGCCCGACGTCGAACGCAACCGGCTCAAGCGGATCCTCAAGGACCGCCTGCCGGAAGACGCCGGTGTCATTGTCCGCACCGCGGCCGAGGGCGCTTCGGAAGAAGAGCTGACGCATGACATCAACCGGTTGCGAGCCCAGTGGGAGGGCATCGAAAGCCAGTCCACGTCCACCAAGATCCTCGCCCCCGAGCTGCTCTACGGCGAACCTGACCTGACCATCAAGGTGGTCCGCGACGTTTTCAACGAGGACTTCTCCAAGCTGATCGTCTCCGGCGAGGAAGCCTGGGACACCATCGAGGCCTACGTCACCTACGTGGCACCGGACCTGGTGGGCCGGCTTGAGAAGTGGACCAAGGACACAGACATCTTCGCTGCGTGGCGCATCGACGAGCAGATCCACAAAGCACTGGACCGCAAGGTCTTCCTGCCCTCCGGCGGCTCGCTCGTGATCGACCGCACCGAAGCCATGACCGTGGTGGACGTCAACACCGGCAAGTTCACCGGCAGCGGCGRCAACCTCGAGGAAACCGTCACCAAGAACAACCTCGAAGCGGCCGAGGAAGTCGTCCGGCAGCTGAGGCTGCGTGACATCGGCGGCATCATCGTGATCGACTTCATCGACATGGTGCTGGAATCCAACCGCGACCTCGTGCTGCGACGCATGGTGGAGTGCCTGGGCCGGGACCGGACCAAGCACCAGGTTGCCGAGGTGACCTCGCTGGGCCTCGTGCAGATGACCCGCAAGCGGATGGGCACCGGGCTGCTCGAAGTCTTCGGCGAACAGTGCGAGGCCTGCGCCGGCCGCGGCATCGTCACCCACGACGAGCCCGTGGAACACCGCCGTGCCAACACCGTCGCCGCAGAACACCACGTCCCGCGGACCGAGCACCAGCCCGCCGCACGCAGTGAGCGCAAGCGTCGCCGCGGCAAGGGCGGCCAGGGCGGCGAAGCCATGCCGTCCGCACCCGTCGCCGTGCACGCCGAGCCCACCGAGGCGGAGCGCCACGCCAAGGCAGAGGCGACGCGCGCCGCGCTGGCCAACATCGCCGCCGCGGCGCACGCTGCCCACCTGCACGACGGTGAAGCGACAGCAGCTCCCGACGCCGAAACCCGCCAGGCCGCGCTCGACGCCGCCGTGGAACTCGCTTCGTCGGAGGAGGCGGCGGGTCGTCCCGCGGCCGTGCTGACCTTCGGCGGCGAACAGGTTGCCTTGCCCTTCGTCGAGCACGCCGAGGAAACCCCGCAGCCCGCGCTGACCCTGGACCTGCTGACCGAAGCGTTCGCCCACCTGGGCGACGCCGAGACCGGCAAGCCAGCCGCCGCGGCTCCGGTTGCCGAGTCGCCCGCAGCCGAGGTTCCCACGGCCGAGCACGCGGCGGAGCACGCTGCGCCTGCAGCTGCAGCGCCGTCCCGCGCCACCCGGGGCCGCGGCCGCGCCAGGACGGCGCGGATCCAGCCGCCGAGTGTACGTACCGCCGAGGCCGAGGCCCCGGCCCGCCAGGAAGCCCGCAAGGCTCCTGCGGCCCAGGCCCCGGCCCGCCAGGAAGCCCGCAAGGCTCCTGCGGCCCAGGCCCCGGTACGCCAGGAAGCCCGCAAGGCCCCTGCGGCCCAGGCCCAGGCCCCGGACACCACCGGACCCCGACGGGTGCGCCGGAACCGGAGCGCCAGCCGAGCCCAGGGCGCCGCCAACGAGACGTCCGTGCAGCAGCGCGAGACCGCTCCGTCGGTTGAGGCCGTCTCGGTCCATGAGGCCAAGGCCCCGGAGCCGGCGAAGGTGACCGCCAAGCCCGCCGCCAACGAGCCGATCATCCTCGGCGTCGGCGTCCCGGCGTCGGAGCTCTAGGACCAAGCAGGCACCACCACTCGCGGGTTCCGTCCACGTAACATCACGTCGACCCCGGACGGAACCCGCGAGGGCGTTAAGGGGACAGGCTGAAATTTAGCGGGGTTGCCGGCGAGGAACGCTAGGCTGGGGGACTGACACGGGGTGCCGCGCATCGAGCCGGCTGAGATCCAGACCCGTTGAACCTGTCCGGTTAGCACCGGCGAAGGGATGTCTCTTGTCTTCAACAACCCAGCCTGCATCGGCGCAGCCTGCATCTAGCCGAACCTCAGCCATCCTGCAGTCCGTCTTCCCGGAGCCCGACGGCGGGGCCCCAACGCCGCCGCGGATTCCGCGGGTGCTGGCCATCGCGGGCTCGGACCCCTCCGGCGGCGCCGGCATCCAGGCCGACCTGAAGAGCATTGCCGCGAACGGCGGCTACGGGATGGCTGCCATCACGGCACTGACCGCCCAGAACACCCAGGGCGTCCGGTCGGTGCATGTACCGCCGGCAGCGTTCCTGACCGCCCAGCTGGAGGCCATCAGCGACGACATCACCATCGACGCCGTCAAGATCGGTATGCTCGGCGACGACTCGGTGATCGACGCCGTCCGGGCCTGGCTCGAAAAGGTGCGCCCCGGCGTCGTGGTCCTGGACCCGGTGATGGTGGCGACGAGCGGCGACCGGCTGCTCCAGGAATCGGCCGAGACCGCGCTGCGGGCCCTCTTGCCACTGGCGGACCTCATCACACCGAACCTGGCCGAGCTGGGCATGCTGCTGGGAGCGCCGCCCGCCGCGGACTGGGCCAGTGCGCTGGAACAGGGCAAGCGGCTCGCGGCCCTGGCCGGCACCACGGTGCTGGTCAAGGGCGGCCACCTGCCGGTCGACGGCGCCCAGAACGACGGCGGTTGCCCGGACGCGCTCGTCAACACCGGGGGACTGCTCGGCCAGGAGACGGTGGTGGTGCCGGGCGAGCGGATCGACACCCGCAACAGCCACGGCACCGGCTGCTCCTTGTCCTCGGCGCTGGCCACAGTCCAGGCCCGGACGGGGGACTGGGAGGCGGCGCTGCGGGAGGTCAAGCCGTGGCTGCTGGGTGCGTTGCGGGATGCCAGCCGCCTGGAGGTCGGATCCGGCAACGGACCCGTGCACCACTTCCACCACCTGCAGCACGCTGCGGCACCCCAGCTTCCTGCCGAGGGCGAGTTCGCCACGCTGCTGGCAGGGCACGCGGCGGACGGGCTGGACGCGATCTACGGCCTGGACTTCATTCGGGGGCTCGCGGACGGTACCTTGCCGGAACCCGAGTTCGCCTACTACCTCGGCCAGGACGCCCTGTACCTCAACGGCTACTCCCGGGTGCTGTCCCGCGCGGCGGCCCTGGCGCCGTCGGAAGCCGAACAACTCTTCTGGTCCCGCTCGGCGCAGCAGTGCCTCGAAGTCGAATCCGAACTGCACCGGAACTGGCTGGCCGGCCGCGCCGTCGAGACCCAGCTGGGACCGGTGACCAAGGCGTACGTGGACCATCTGCACGCGGCATCGCTCGCCGGCAGCTACGGCGTGCTCGTGGCCGCGGCGCTGCCGTGCTTCTGGCTCTACGCGGAGGTCGGCGCCACGCTGCATCGCGAGTTCCTCGCTGCCGGCGCACCGGCAACGCATCCCTACGCGGAGTGGCTGCGCACCTATGCGGACGAGGCCTTCGCGGAGGCGACGCGGCAGGCGATCAGGTACACGGACGCGGCGGCCGGTAGAGGCTCCGAGGCGGAACGCAGCGCCAGGCGGTGGCGTTCAGGCAGTCCTCCCGCTACGAGGCGGAGTTCTTCGACGCGCCGAGGCTGCACGCCTGAGCCGCGCTACGCGAAGCAGCCGGTAGGATAGTTGGGCGCGGTTCCGGAAGTCGCTGCGGCACCATAACTTTGGCCCCCGGGCGCAGGGTGTGGCGTCCGTCACGCACTACCTGCCGGGACCAGCCTCGTTTGCGGCCGAAGGCAAAATTAGCGTAGTCTAGATCTTCGGTGCTTACGCCAACACTTGGGTTATGACCTTGAGGAACAGTTCACCCGTATTACGGGCAGGACTTTTCCGCAGGATAGCTCATGGGTTCCCCCGGGGAATCCACCGGCGTTGAGGCACAGCGTGAGCCGGTCCAAGCATTTGGGCCCCAGGTTCCGCACGCAAATCTAGTAATAAACGTCGAGAGAAGTGAGTTCCCCAGTGGTGTACGCGATTGTCCGCGCAGGCGGCCGCCAAGAGAAGGTTTCCGTTGGAGACTTCGTTACCCTGAACCGCGTCCCCGGTGGAGCCGGCAGCACCTTTGAGTTGCCCGCACTGCTCCTGGTGGACGGTGACAAGGTCACGTCTGCAGCCAAGGACCTGGCCAAGGTAACGGTTACGGCTGAGATCCTCGAAGACCTCCGTGGTCCGAAGATCGTCATCCAGAAGTTCAAGAACAAGACCGGTTACAAGAAGCGCCAGGGTCACCGTCAGGAACTGACCAAGGTCAAGATCACCGGTATCAAGTAACTAACGTTACTGTTCAGGTTTTCAGCAGATTCCCCAGAATTTTAAAGGCAGGCATTTCAAATGGCACATAAAAAAGGCGCGAGCTCCACTCGCAACGGTCGTGACTCCAACGCCCAGTACCTCGGCGTCAAGCGCTTCGGCGGCCAGGTAGTTTCCGCAGGCGAGATCATCGTCCGCCAGCGTGGCACCCACTTCCACCCGGGCGCCGGCGTTGGCCGCGGCGGCGACGACACCCTGTTCGCACTGACCCCCGGCGCTGTCGAGTTCGGCACCCGCCGTGGTCGTCGCGTTGTGAACATCGTGGCTGCTGCAGCTGCAGAGTAACAACAAGTTCTAAATCGGTGGGGCGGACCAGTAGGTCCGCTCCACCGGTGTTTTAACCGCATTACAATCATCTTGGGCCCCTTGCGGGCCCGAGGAACAGCACTGAGGAGATCCACGTGGCGAGCTTTGTAGACCGGGTAGTACTGCACGTATCCGGCGGTACCGGCGGCCATGGCTGTGTCTCCGTCCACCGCGAGAAGTTCAAGCCCCTCGGCGGTCCCGACGGCGGCAACGGCGGCAACGGCGGCGATGTCATCCTGCGCGTGGATCCCCAGACCACCACCCTGCTCGACTACCACCACGCCCCGCACCGGCACGCCACCAACGGCGGCCCCGGCATGGGTGACTGGCGCGGCGGCAAGAACGGCGAGACCCTGGTCCTGCCCGTACCCGAGGGCACGGTCGTCAAGAGCAAGGACGGCACCGTCCTGGCCGACATGGTGGGCGAAGGCACCGAGTACGTCGCCGCTGCCGGCGGCATCGGCGGCCTCGGCAACGCCTCGCTGTCCTCGCAGAAGCGCCGGGCCCCCGGCTTTGCGCTGCTGGGCATCGAGGGCGAATCCAGCGACATCGTCCTGGAGCTGAAGTCCATCGCGGACATCGCCCTGGTCGGCTTCCCGTCCGCCGGCAAGTCCAGCCTGATCGCCGCGATGTCCGCCGCGCGGCCCAAGATTGCCGACTACCCGTTCACCACCCTGATCCCCAACCTCGGCGTCGTCCAGGCCGGCGACGTGCGCTTCACCATCGCCGACGTCCCGGGCCTGATCGAAGGCGCCAGCGAAGGCAAGGGCCTGGGCCATCACTTCCTGCGCCACGTCGAACGCTGCGCCGCGCTCGTGCACGTGCTGGACTGCGGCACGCTGGAATCGGACCGTGACCCGCTCTCGGACCTCGCCGTGATCGAAGCCGAGCTCGAAAAGTACGCCGTGGACATGAGCTACGCCGGCACCGACGGTGAAGTCGTGCCGCTGAACCACCGCCCCCGCCTGATCGCCCTGAACAAGGTCGACCTGCCGGACGGCAAGGACATGGCCGAGTTCGTCCGCCCGGAACTCGAAAAGCGCGGCTACAAGGTCTTCGAAATCTCCGCCACGAGCCACGAGGGACTCCGCCAGCTGGGCTTCGCCATGGCCGAGATCGTCAAGGCCGCCCGCGACGCCGTGGCCGCCACGCCGCCGAAGGTCCAGGCCCCCGTGCTGCGCCCGCGCGCCGTCAACGAGAGCGGGTTCACGATCCGCCGCGAGGAAAAGAACCTGGAGCCGCTGTTCCGCGTGCTCGGCGAGAAGCCCGTGCGCTGGGTCAAGCAGACCGACTTCACCAACGAGGAAGCCATCGGCTACCTCGCTGACCGCCTCGCTAAGCTCGGCGTCGAGAACGAACTGTTCAAGCAGGGCGCCAAGCCCGGCGACATGGTGGTCATCGGCGAGGACGACGGCGTCGTCTTCGACTGGGAGCCGACCATGATGGCCGGCGCCGAACTGCTGGCCTCCCCGCGCGGCACCGACGTGCGCTTCGCGGACATCGGCGACCGCCCCACCCGTGGCCAGAAGCGCGACGAGCAGCAGGAACGCCGCGACGCGAAGGCCGCCGCCCGGGCCGAGCTGGAGGCCGAGCGCAAGGCCGGCATCTGGACCGAATCGGTCAGTGCCCGCCGCGCCCCGCAGCCGCTCAAGGAGAGTGGACTCGGCGAAGCCGATGACGAGTAACGCCGTCGCCGTGCCCGGAGCGGCGGCGGTCCCCAGCCGCACCCTGCTCTCCGGCGCCCGCCGAATCGTGGTCAAGGTCGGGTCTTCCTCGCTGACGTCCATCAAGGGCGGCATCGCCGAGGAAGCCCTGAGCGACCTAGCCGACGCCCTCGCGCACAAGCGCAACGCGGGCACCGAGATCATCCTGGTCTCCTCCGGGGCGATCGCCGCCGGGCTGGCACCGCTGGGGCTCGAAAAGCGCCCACGCGACCTCGCCACCCAGCAGGCCGCCGCGAGCGTGGGCCAGGGCCTGTTGATGGCCCGCTACACCCACGCCTTCGGCGCACACGGCGTCACGGTGAGCCAGGTGCTGCTGACCGCGGACGATTTCATGCGCCGCAGCCAGCACACCAACGCCTTCCGCGCCCTGGACCGGCTGCTGAACCTTGGCGTCGTCCCCGTGGTCAACGAAAACGACACTGTCGCGACCCACGAGATCCGCTTCGGCGACAACGACCGGCTCGCGGCCCTCGTGGCGCACCTGGTCCGTGCCGACGCCCTCGTGCTCCTCTCCGACGTCGATTCGCTCTACGACGGGCCGCCCTCGCACGGCGCCAAGCGGATTGCCCACGTCTCCGGCCCGCACGACCTCGAAGGCATTTCGATCGGCAGCACCGGCAAGGCCGGAGTCGGCACCGGCGGAATGGTCACCAAGGTCGAGGCCGCATCCATCGCCGCCGGCTCCGGGATCAGCGCCCTCGTGACCTCCACCGCGAACGCCGCTGCCGCGCTGGCGGGGGAGGACGTGGGAACCTGGTTCTCCGTCAACGGCGCCCGCAAGCCGATCCGGCTGCTCTGGCTTGCCCACCTGGCATCCGTGCAAGGCACTTTGGTACTCGACGACGGCGCCGTCCGCGCCGTGCGCGACCGCCACACCTCGCTGCTGCCCGCCGGGATTACCGCCGTGCACGGGGACTTCGAAGCCGGCGACGCCGTGGAGATGGTCGGCACCGACGGGACCGTGATCGCCCGCGGCCTGGTGAACTACGGGGCCGCCGAGCTGCCCCAGATGCTCGGCCGCTCCACCCGTGAACTCGGCAAGACGCTGGGCCGCGGCTATGACCGTGAAGTTGTTCATGTTGACGACTTGGTGCTGGTCTGAGCTGCCGCCTCGCCTAAACTTGGAGCATGACTGAGGCCCTGACTTCGCACCCCGACCTGCCGGTTCACGACGCGCACTCCGGGGGCCTGCCGCCGGCCGCAACGGACGTCGAAGCCGCCGTGCACGCCGTCGCAGACCGCTCCCGGACCGCCTCCCGCCGGATGGCCCGCGCCAACCGGGCCTGGAAGGACCGGGGGCTGCGCGCCATCGGCGCCGCACTGCTGGAGCACAAGGACCGGATCCTGGCCGCCAACGCCACGGACGTCGCCGCCGGCCGGGCCAATGGCACCTCCGCGGCGCTGCTGGACCGCCTCACCCTCAACGAAACCCGGGTGCAGGGCCTGGCCGCCGCACTGGAAAACCTCGCCAACCTGCCCGACCCGGTGGGCAACGTGGTGCGCGGCCAAACCCTCCCGAACGGGTTGCGCCTGCGCCAGGTCAACGTGCCGATGGGCGTGGTTGCCGCGATCTACGAGGCGCGTCCCAACGTCACGGTGGACATTGCCGGACTGGCCCTCAAGAGCGGCAACGCCGTAATCCTGCGGGGCGGAAGTGCCGCAGCCGCCACCAACGAGGCCCTTGTCGGCATCCTCCGCGAGGCGCTGGAGTCCGTGGGCCTGCCGGCGGACGCCGTCCAGAGCGTTGACCAGTACGGCCGCGACGGCGCAAACGTCCTGATGCGTGCCCGCGGCCGTGTCGACGTGCTCATTCCCCGCGGCGGACGCGAGCTGATCCAGACCGTGGTGACGAACTCCTCGGTGCCGGTCATCGAAACCGGCGAAGGCAACGTGCACATCTTCCTCGACGCCTCCGCGGACGAGGAGATGGCCGTCGAGATCCTGCTCAACGCCAAGACCCAGCGGCCCAGCGTGTGCAACACCGTGGAGACGCTGCTGGTCCATTCCGCTTCCACCGTGCTGCCCGCCGTCGCCGCCGCCCTGCGCGCCGCCGGCGTGACTCTGCACACAGACGACCGGATCCGCGCCGCGCTCCCGGCCGCA
This sequence comes from Arthrobacter sp. 05N425, assembly GCF_056397125.1. NCBI lineage: Bacteria > Bacillati > Actinomycetota > Actinomycetes > Micrococcales > Micrococcaceae > Arthrobacter > Arthrobacter sp. 05N425. The sequence continues at coordinate 551,165 of NZ_JBFTMU010000001.1, read as the reverse complement.
GTGGAGTCCGTGCCGGCCACCGAGGTGGATTGGGCTACCGAATACATGGACCTGGACCTGGCGGTGGCCATGGTGGACAGCCTCGACGAGGCCGTGGAACACATCCGCACCTGGTCCACCGGGCATACCGAGGCGATCCTCACAAACGACCTCGCCAATGCCGAGCGCTTCATCGCGGAAGTGGACTCGGCTGCGGTAATCGTGAACGCCTCAACGCGGTTCACCGACGGCGGGGAGCTGGGCCTCGGCGCCGAAGTGGGCATTTCGACGCAAAAGCTGCATGCCCGCGGTCCGATGGGGCTGACCGAGCTCACCACCACGAAGTGGATCGTGCAGGGCGAAGGCCAGGTCCGGGCCTAGCAACGCGGTAACATGGAACAGAAGCCAGGAACGGCGGGGACCTCCGTCGTCGCAAAACCGCAATTAATTTGTGAAGTCACTAGGGGAGAACATGCTGTTGCAGCAGATCACCACGTCCATCGCCGCAGCCGTTGAACATGAGGAGCTCGCGCCGCTCATTGCGCCGCCGTTCGTCATTGGCGGCTCCATGTTCGTGATCCTGCTGGTCCTGATGTTCATCACGCTGTCCTACGGCAACCTCGGCAAGCGCCACGAAGCCGTCGAGGAGCACGCGGATCCGCACCGCCAGCACCCGAACAAGCACGACCACGGCCAGGGCCACTAATATTTCCGCCAAAGTGAAGCAGCACGGCGCGAAGCGCCGCCTGCGGCTGGGTGTGATGGGTGGCACGTTTGATCCGATCCATCATGGTCACCTCGTCGCGGCCAGTGAGGTCGCGGCGAAGTTCGGCCTCGACGAGGTGGTGTTCGTTCCCACCGGCCAGCCTTGGCAGAAGAGCAGCAAGAAGGTCAGCGAGGCCGAGCACCGGTACCTGATGACGGTCATCGCCACGGCCTCGAACCCCCGGTTCACGGTGAGCCGGGTCGACGTCGACCGCCCGGGTCCCACCTACACCATTGACACCCTGCGCGACCTGCGCACGCTGCGGCCGGACGCCGATCTGTTCTTCATCACCGGCGCGGACGCGCTGGCCCAGATCCTGTCCTGGAAAGACATTGACGAACTGTGGTCCTTGGCGCACTTCGTCGGTGTGACCCGCCCCGGGCACGTGCTGGACGGCATGGGCCGCGATGATGTCAGCCTGCTCGAGGTCCCGGCCATGGCGATCTCCTCCACGGACTGCCGGGCACGCGTCGCCGCGGGAAACCCTGTCTGGTACCTCGTGCCGGACGGCGTGGTCCAGTACATCGCCAAGTACGACCTGTACGACGGCCAGCCCGATCCCGGGCCGGATTTCCGGGAATCCCGGGCTGCCCTCGAAATAAACCAAACCGCCAGCACCGAATGAGCCTTCAATGAGTCAGGAACAGCCTCCCATCCGCAGCCGCCGCGAATTGCGCCAGGCCAGGGATGAACGCCAGGAAGTGAACCCCGGCGCCGGTACCGCGGGTGCTGGCGCGGATCAGGCTGCCCGGAATCAGGACGGCGGGGGTTCCGGCTCCCGGCAGGCCGGCGCGGGTCCCTCCTTCTCCGGACGTCCCGAGGAACCGACAGAGGCCGAGACCACCGGCCGCCGCCGCGTCCCAGGCCCGGTGGATTCCGTCCGGACTACTTCCGCCGCCGAACGGTCCTCCCAGATCCGCGCCCGCGACCGTGCCGCGCTGCGGACCATCAAGGAACTTGCGGAAAAAGAGGGGCAGCTTTCGCCCGGCGGTGCGCCCACGCGCCGCCAGCTCCGGCTCCAGCAGCTTGCCGAGGAGACCGCACCTGCCACCTCGGCCAATCCGATCGTGCCGATGCCCAGCCCGCGAACCCGCTCGCACCCGGCAGTGGGAGCGGCTGCCAAGCCGCCGGCCGGCGCGGAAACGTCCGCTGACGCGGTCCCGACGCCGGCGGAGGCTGCCGCCGCCCCGAACCAGGGCGACGGCGAGCCCGGTCCCGGCCGCGGCGGAAAGCCGCCGGAGGGAATGAGCGTCGAGCAGGCCCTCGCCGCGCGCGAACTGCTCGCCGAGCAGGCCCGCAACCAGATGGCGAAGATGGAGCACATTGCCGCCACCGATCCGGACGCCGTCGATCCGGAGATTCTGGCCGAGCAGATTGCCCTCGCCGAGCGGGCGGCGGTGCTCAACCGCCGCGCGGCCGCGAAGCAAAAGCTGGCCGAGCAGAACAACCGGCCCGCCCAGCCGCGCAGCGAACAGCCTAAGAACGATCCCTCGACCGCCAGCAACCTCGCCATGGTGACGCCGCTGGAATTTGTCGAGGTCCCCGGCGTGGAGCGGCCAGTAATGAAGCGCCCTGCCACGTCGTATGTCCCGCTGGTCACCAACTCCAGCCCGAAGGTCCAGCCTCCACGCACCTCGCGCCGTCCCGGCCAGGCCCGCAAGCGGGATGCCGCTCCGGTCAACGGCCGCTCCGGTGTCCTGGCACGCGCGGAGGCGGCCGCGCAGGCCGCACAGGTCCGCCGCCCGGCTGCGGCAGCCGCCCCCGAAAATCCCAGTGCCCCGGCGGTGGAGGAAGATTTTGCGGCACGTCCGCCGGTCGCTGCCAACGCCGCCTACGGCCTCGATCCGCTCGACGCGGCCACGGCCGGATTGGGCCGGGCGCGGCGTCTGCGAGCCCTTCAGCTCGGCGTTCTGGCCCTCGGCGTGCTGGCGCTGATTGCCGGCATCATCCTGATCGTCACCGGACTGGCGCACTAGCCGCTCCGCCGCGGCGGCGCCGGGCTGCTTCGGTAGCCTTCCGGTCCCAGCAGCGGTTCCAGCACACAGCTTTTCATTCCAACAGCTTTCGACATTCAATGCTTTTACATTCAACAAGGAGTCCCGTGACTGCAACCGATTCATCCATCGCCACAGCCCGCCACGCAGCCCGTGCTGCCGCGGAAAAATTGGCCGAGGACATTGTGGCCCTCGACGTCAGCGAGCGGCTTGCCCTCGCCGACGTCTTCCTGATCGCCTCGGCACCGTCGGAGCGACAGGTCAACGCGATCGTCGACGGCATCGAGGATGAACTGTCCAAGTTCGACCTCAAGCCCGTGCGCCGCGAAGGACGCTCCGGCGGACGCTGGGTGCTGCTGGACTACGCCGACGTCGTCATCCACGTCCAGCACGAGGAAGACCGCGTGTTCTACGCCCTGGAGCGCCTCTGGAAGGACTGCCCCGTCGTGGACCTCCAGCTCGGTGACGACGCCTCGGCGAAGGCCACTGCCGCCACCGAATCCGAGTAGGCGGCGCGGCAGCCAGCAGCGCAAAACCCTGAATATGCCCGATTTGGAATTTTCAGAAGTGCTGATCTAAGATATTTGAGTTGCTTCGGAGAGAACGAAGTCGGAGCAGCGAAAATTCGGGGCTGTGGCGCAGCTGGTAGCGCACCTGCATGGCATGCAGGGGGTCAGGGGTTCGAGTCCCCTCAGCTCCACCGGATAATCCGCCGGAATCGAAAGATTCCGGCGGATTTTTTTGTGCCCTCCCCGCCCGGAGGCGTGCGTACAGCGGTCCGGCCCGACACGCCGCACGCCGATTAGCGTCGGCGGCAAATGTAGATTAAGCTAATCAGGTTGCTTGATCGAACCGGCTCTTTGAAGGTCCCGGTCAGCGGCAGTTTCGGGGCTGTGGCGCAGCTGGTAGCGCACCTGCATGGCATGCAGGGGGTCAGGGGTTCGAGTCCCCTCAGCTCCACCGAACGAGGTCCCGCTCTCTGAGCGGGGCCTCGCTTAGTTAACGCTCAATTAGGATGGGGACCGTGAACGACTCCCTGCCGCCGTGCCCCGAATGCTCCAGTACATACAGCTACGAGCTGGGTGCCCTGCTGGTCTGCCCCGAATGCGGCCATGAGTGGTCCGCTGCTGCCGATGCGGCGGAGGCCGAAGCCGGTGCCCGGGCCGCGCGAGTCATCAAGGACGCGGTGGGCAACGTGCTGGCCGATGGTGACACCGTAACGGTCATCAAGGACCTGAAAATCAAGGGCAGCTCCACTGTCATCAAGGTCGGGACCAAAGTACGCGGAATCCGCCTCATGGACGGCGTTGGAGACCATGACATCGACTGCAAGGTCGACGGCGTCGGACCCATGCAACTCAAGTCCAGCGTCGTCAAGAAGAGCTAAGCGGGGGACCCGCCATTCCTGAACCGCGTCCGGGCCAACCGGAAGCGCCCGTAATCTCCGCCGACGTCGTGGTCATCGGTGCCGGCCAAGCGGGGCTGTCCGCCGCCTACCATCTGCAGCGCCGCGGCTTCGTCCCGGCCGGCGTCTCCGGCAACGCCGGTGCGGACAGCGCCGCCGACCCGCTGAGCTATGTGGTGCTCGACGCCGAGGACGGCCCCGGCGGCGCCTGGCGGCACCGTTGGAAAAGCCTGCTGATGGACACCGTCAACGGCATCAGCGACCTCCCCGGCATCGCGCAGCCGCAGGTGGACCCGCAGGAGCCCAGTTCGAGTTTCCTGAGCCGCTACTTCGGCGGCTACGAATCCCGGCTGGGCCTGGCCATCGAACGGCCCGTGAAGGTCCACGCCGTCACCCGCGAGGACAGCAACCCGGCCGGACGCCTGCGCATCACGACCTCCCGCGGCACCTGGTCCGCCCGGGCCCTGATCAACGCCACCGGCACCTGGACGCGCCCGTTCTGGCCCATCTATCCGGGCCAGGCCAGTTTCCGCGGCAGGCAGCTGCACGTCGCGGACTACGTGTCCGCGGAGGAATTCCGCGGCCAGCACGTGATCGTGGTGGGCGGCGGCATTTCCGCCGTCGGACTGCTCGACGAGATCTCCAAGGTCACCGGCACCACCTGGTTCACCCGGCGGGAGCCGGTCTGGCGCGACGCCGCTCTCGACCGGCAGGCAGGCCACGACGCCGTCGCCCTGGTCGAGGAGAGGGTCCGGCAGGGGCTGCCGCCGCAGAGCGTCGTCGCCGCGACCGGACTGATCTGGACACCGGCCCTGCGCGCCGCCGCGGACCGCGGCGTGCTCAAGCGACACCCCATGTTCACCGGCATTGAACCAGGGGGAGTGCGGATGGCGGACGGCAGCTTCCGGTCCGCCGACGTCATCCTCTGGGCAACGGGCTTCCGCGCCGAGCTGGAACATCTCGCGCCCCTGCACCTGCGCGGACCCGGCGGCGGCATCGCGATGGACGGCACCCGGGTCGCCGCGGAGCCCCGGGTGCACCTCGTCGGCTACGGGCCGTCGTCCTCCACCATCGGGGCCAACCGCGCCGGCCGGGCCGCCGTGGCAGGGATCGTCAAACTGCTGGCCGGTTCGGGATAACGTAAAGCGGTGCCCGTTACCAACAATCTTGAATCCCTCTTCCCCCGGCTCCGGAGGTTCCCCGACGTCGAGGCCGCCAACCTGCAGGCCTGGGACGCCACCGACCGTTTGTTGCTGGACACCGCCGCCGAACTGCGGGCCGCCGGCCAGGTGGCATCCGGCGGCAGGATCGCCGTCGTGGGGGACCGCTACGGTGCACTGACCCTCGGTGTGCTCGCGCTGGGGTGGCACGACGCCGGCCCGGTCCGGGTGCACGAAGACCTGATCACGGGCGAACGCGCGCTGCGGCATAACGCCGCCGCCACGGGGCTCACCGAGGGGTTCGAGCAGCTCCCGCTGGCCGACGCCGTGGAGGGCGCCGCCCTGGTCCTGCTCCAGCTGCCGCGGTCCCTGGCCGAGCTGGAGGAGATCGCCGACGCCGTCGCGCGGTACGCCGCACCCGGGGTGGTGCTGCTCGCCGGCGGCCGGGTCAAGCACATGAGCCTGGGCATGAACGCTGTGCTGGAGCGCTACTTCGGGGAGGTGCAGCCGCAGCTGGCGCGGCAAAAATCACGGATCCTGCTGGCCCGGGCCGCGAAAGCAATGGACGGGCCACCGCCGTTCCCCGTCTCTGAGCGGAACACCGGGCTGGAGCTCACGGTCTGCGCCCGCGGCGCCGTGTTCGCCGGCACCGGGCTGGACATCGGAACCCGCTTCCTGCTGGATTTCCTGCCGGAGATCCCCGGCGTCCGGCACGCCGTCGACCTCGGCTGCGGCACCGGCATCCTGGCCGCACTGTACGCCCGCAGCCATCCGGAGGCCCGGGTCACCGCCACCGACCGGTCCGCGGCGGCCGTCGATTCCGCCCGGGCGACGGCCCGCGCCAACGGCCTGGACCGCCGGATCGAGGTCCTGCAGGACGACGCCATGAGCACCCTGCCGGACGGATGCGCCGAGCTGGTCCTGCTCAACCCGCCCTTCCATCTCGGCGCCGCGGTGCACGCCGGAGCCGGGATCAAACTGATCGAAGCCGCGGCCCGGGTCCTGGCCCCCGGCGGTGAACTCTGGACGGTGTTCAACAGCCATCTTCACTACCAGCCCGCGCTGGAACGGCTGGTCGGCCGCACCCGGGAGGTGGGCCGCAATCCGAAATTTACCGTCACCGCGAGTGTCCGCAGGCCACGGCCGTAGGAGCCCGCGCCGGTAATGGTAGGCCGTTCGGGCGAAATCTGACCGACTGTGACGGCCGAAGGTGGGGGCGTGGGGCCGCGGGTAACGTACGATTCTGACATCAGCAGTGCTTGGCCGAAGACGTTTAGAGGTATCAGTGACTGAGATCCGAACACCCTCGCCGCGGCGCGGAACGAACCTCCCACGGATGGGGGATTTCAACCTCACGGTTATCCTGGATGCGATCCGGCGCGCCCCGGGCGGCCTTAGCCGGGTGGAACTCGCGCAGCTCGTCGGACTCTCGCCGCAGACCATCTCCAACATCTCCCGCCGGCTGCTGGACCAGAACCTGATCGTCGAGGCGGGCAAGGAGGGTACCGGTCCCGGAAAGCCGCGGACCATGCTTCGCCTGGACGCCGCTGGCATGTATGCCGTCGGCGTCCATCTGGATCCCGCCGTGACGACGTTCGTGGTGCTCGACCTCGTGGGGGCCGTGGTCAAGCACTCCCGGATCAAAACCCCGTCCGGCGCCGATCCCGGTGCCGTCATTGACACCATCGCCGCCGAAATCAAGCAGCTGATCTCGGATTCCGGTGTCGACCCCGCCAAGATCGCCGGCCTCGGCGTCGCGTCGCCCGGCCCCATCGACCTCAACGAGGGCACGGTGGTGGACCCGCCGCTCCTGCTCGGCTGGGACCGCGTCCCGTTGCGGGATGCCCTCGTAGAAGCCACGGGACTGTCCACCCTTGTGGACAAGGACGTCACCAGCGCGGCGGTTGCGGAAACGTGGGCCGGGGGTCCCAGCGGGGCCGGGAGTTTCATCTTTATGTACATGGGCACCGGGATCGGCTGCGGAATCGTCCTCAACGACGAGGTGGTGCGTGGGACGTCCGGAAACGCCGGCGAAATCGGGCACATTGTGGTGGACCCGGACGGCGCCCTGTGCGACTGCGGGCTGCGCGGCTGCGTGAAGTCCACGGCCATACCCCAGGTGCTCGTGGCCCGGGCCGAAGAAGCCGGGGTGCTCGATGGACCGCGCGGGAGTAACAGCGGTCCTGCCGTCCAGGAACGGTTCGCCCAGCTCTGTGCCCAGGCGTACGGGGGCGACAAAAAGGCCGCAGAGATTATCGACAGCTCCGCCGTGCTTGTGGCCCGGGCAGTGTCCGTGATCACCAACACCCTGGACGTGGACCGGGTCGTCTTCGGGGGACCGTTCTGGAGCTGTCTCTCGGAGACGTACCTGAACCTGGTCCCTGACCTTGTGGCGGAAAACAGCGCCACCCGCAAAATCCACGGGATCGAAGTGGTGGGCACGGGCGTGGGCGAGGATGTGGGTGCCATCGGTGCCGCCTGCCTGGTTCTTGAGCACACCCTGGCGCCGCGCTCGCAGCGCCTCCTGCTGGAGCGCTAGCCGGGAGCTTCCTCTCCAGTGCCGGGAACGGAATCCGTCAGTCGATGTCCTCGATGACGGTCCCGAACGGGATGGTGTCATCAAGATGCGCCTGGTGGTCGTGCGGGTGCACCACCACCCGGACCCCGTGCAACTTGTCAGCCGCCGACTGCATCAGGATCGGGCGGACGGTGTTGATGACGCTCTCGCTCTTGCCGGCGAGATACTCCTGGTAACTGGCTGGAAGCTGGATCATGCCCTCAGGATAGACCTGCGCCGCGGACATGGGGAGGGCCGATAGGGCCCCGGTTCCGGGACAACGTCAGCCCACATAATCGGCCTGATAGGCGAAGAATCTTCCGTGGAAGGCTTCGCGAAGGCGTAAAGTCGCGTCTTAATTCGGCGGAGAACTTGAATGCCCTTCCCAGGCGCCTTAGAGTCGTAGACAAGTTACCGCGGTAACGTGTCAGCGATCCTCCGCTGCGGGCCGGCTCTTGGAAGAATTCCATGCGAATTATTCACGGGCGGCCTAGGAGGGTGTGGGTGCCCCCATGTGGGCCTGACATTTGCTCACGGACAACTTCGTATCAGGCGTAACAGTCGCGGCTGCGTCCTGCTGAAGTTTCCTCCGTGTTCCCCAAACTCAACTCATTGGCGGCAGCGCCGGCCGGACTCCGGCCCAGCTGGCACCAATGGCCCACAGCCAAGGACGCAAATGTCTCCACCAAGCCTTATTGACGCACATCCAAATCTCGCCGGTGCGGCCCCCGTCGCCCTGTCCTACGAACTCTTCCCGCCACGTTCGCCAGCGGCTGCTGAGTCGCTCTGGACCACCATCGGGGAACTGGAAGCCACCAGCCCCGACTACGTGTCCGTCACCTACGGCGCGAGCGGCTCAAACCGGAACACCGCCGTCGAACTCATCAACCGCCTGGTGCAGGAAACCACGCTGCGCCCGCTGGCGCACCTGACCTGCGTAGGCAACACCCCCCAGGAGCTGGCCGAAATCATCGGCGAACTGCTCGACGTCGGCGTGCGCGGCATTCTCGCCCTGCGCGGCGACCAGCCCAGGGACGGCGGCGCCCCGGCCGATGGCTCGCTGCGCTACGCCCAGGACCTGATCGAGCTCATCCGCCGCGTCGAGCAGCGACGCTCGGCTCTGCTCTGCGCCGGCAAGGTGGCGGTCGGCGTCGCGGCCTACCCCACGCGGCACCCCGAATCCCCGAGTGAGGCGCACGACGTCGAGGTGCTGCTGGCCAAGCAGCGCTCCGGCGCGGACTTCGCCATCACCCAGGTCTTCTTCCACACCGAGCAGTACGCCCAGCTGCTGTCCCGGGCACGCCGGGCCGGCGTCACCATCCMGATCGTCCCCGGGGTCATGCCGCTGACCAGCATCCGGCGGCTCACCCGGCTGGGCGAACTGACCGGCGTCGAACCGGCGCCGGAGCTGATTGAGCGGCTGGCAGCCGCCGATACCGACGCCGAACGCAACCGGATCGGGGTCAGCGCCACCGTGGACCTGGCCAACGCGGCCCTGGACGCCGGGGCCCCGGGCCTGCACCTGTACACGTTCAACGAGCACGCCAGCGCCCTCGAGGTGCTGGACAAGCTCGCGCTTCCCCGCCCTCGAAGCGGCAACCGGCACAGCAGCCACCAGCGCCCGGCCGGCCGCCGCCAGCTCGCCAGCTGACGGCGCCGGTAGACACAACTTTCCTCTGCACAGCACCACCAACTCTTAGGACTTCCCATGACTGACCACAACACCACTGCCCCCACCCCGTTCCCGGCCGCCTCGATCCTGGGCTACCCGCGCATCGGCCGCCGCCGCGAGCTCAAGAAGGCCGTCGAGGCCTACTGGGCCGGCAAGATCGACGCCGCCGCCCTGGACGCCGCCGCCAAGGAGATCCAGCTGGGCACCGCCAAGCGCCTCCAGGGCCTCGGCCTGACCGAAGCCGCCGCCGTCCCCGGCACTTTCTCCTACTATGACCAGGTGCTTGACGCCGCCGCCCACCTCGGCGCCGTGCCGTCCCGCTTCGGAAACCTCCTCGACGCCGAGGGCCAGCTGGACATCGACGGCTACTTCACCCTGGCCCGCGGCACCAAGGACCAGCAGCCGCTGGAAATGACCAAGTGGTTCGACACCAATTACCACTACCTCGTCCCGGAAATCGGCCCCGAGACCAGCTTCGCGCTGACGTCCAACCGGATCGTCGAAGAATTCGAATACGCCCTGGCCAACGGGGTGGAGACCCGCCCGTACATCGTCGGCCCGGTCACCTTCCTGCTGCTGAGCAAGGCCTCCGACGACGCCCCGGCCGGGTTCAACCCGCTGTCCCGCCTCGAGGACGTCCTCCCCGTCTACACCGCACTGCTGGAAAAGCTCGCCGCGGCCGGCGCCAGCTGGGTCCAGCTCGACGAGCCCGCCCTCGTGGTGGACCAGGACACCCCCGCCGACGAGATCCAGGCCGCCGTCGCCCGCTCCTACGAGGTGCTCGCCGGCGCCGCGGACCGTCCGCAGCTGTTCGTCTCCACCCCCTACGGTGCGCTCAACGGCCAGCTCGGCACCCTCGCGGCGACCGGCATCGATGCCCTGCACCTGGACGTCTTCAAGGGCGACGTCCCGTCCGCCGCCGCCCTCGCCGCGCTGGGCGACAAGACCCTCGTGGCCGGCGTCGTGGACGGCCACAATATCTGGCGCAATGACCTGTCGGCCTCGGCCGCGAAGATCGCCGAGCTGCAGAAGTCGGTGGCGAAGCTCGCCATCAGCACCTCCACGTCCACCCAGCACGTCCCGCACGACGTCGACGAGGAAGTCCAGCTCTCCGCGCAGCTGCGCAGCTGGCTGGCCTTCGCCGACCAGAAGGCCACCGAGGTCGTCACCCTCGCCGGGCTGCTGAGCGATGCCGACGCCGTCCGCCCGGCCATCGAGGAGGCCACCCGCATCATCGCCTCCCGCGCCGAGGCCGAGGGTGTCCGCCGTGCCGAGGTCCGTGCCCGCACCGCTGCCCTGACCGACGCGGACTTCAGCCGCTCCGCCTACGCGGTCCGCGAAGAAGCGCAGACCGAGGCGCTGCACCTGCCGCCGCTGCCCACCACGACCATCGGCTCCTTCCCGCAGACCTCCGAGATCCGCACCGCCCGGGCCCGCGCCAACAAGGGCGAGCTCAGCACCGAACAGTACGAGCAGCTCATGAAGGATGAGATCAAGCGCGTCGTGGAGCTGCAGGAGGGGCTCGGCTTCGACGTCCTGGTCCACGGCGAGCCCGAGCGCAACGACATGGTGCAGTACTTCGCGGAGAACCTCGAAGGCTTCGACGTCACCGTGCACGGCTGGGTGCAGTCCTACGGCTCGCGCTGCACCCGCCCGTCCATCCTCTGGGGCGACGTCACCCGCAGCGCCCCGATCACGGTGGAATGGGCCCGCTACGCGCAGTCGCTGACCAGCAAGCCGATGAAGGGCATGCTCACCGGGCCGGTCACCATCCTCGCCTGGTCCTTCGTCCGCGACGACCAGCCCCTCGGCGAGACCGCCAACCAGGTGGCCCTCGCGCTCCGCGACGAGATCGCGGACCTGGAGGCGGCCGGTATCAAGGTCATCCAGGTCGACGAGCCGGCCCTGCGCGAGCTCCTGCCGCTGCGCAAGGCGGACCAGGCCGCCTACCTGGACTGGTCCGTGAAGTCCTTCCGCCTCGCCACCGCCGGCGCCGCGGACGCCACCCAGGTCCACACGCACCTGTGCTACTCCGAGTTCGGCGCCATCATCGACGCGATCGACGGCCTGGACGCCGACGTGACCTCGATCGAGGCCGCCCGCTCCCGCATGGAGGTTGTGCACGACCTCGAATCGCACGGCTTCGGCCGCGGCGTGGGCCCGGGCGTCTACGACATCCACTCGCCGCGCGTCCCGGGCGAGCAGGAAGTCACCGAACTGCTCAGCACCGCGGTCAAGCACGTCCCGTCCCGCCAGCTCTGGGTCAACCCGGACTGCGGCCTGAAGACCCGCGGCTACGCCGAGACCGAGGAGTCGCTGCGCAACCTGGTCACGGCCACCAGGACGGTCCGCGCGGAACTGCTCGAAGCGGCCAAGTAGCACGCAGCCGACCCGGCGGTTCGCTGAAGGGTCGGCAGCCTTAACCGACGACGGCGGCCGGCCACCGTCCTAGGTGGGCCGCCCCCCTTCCTAGGTGGCCGGCCGCCGTCGTACGTTTGTCCCATCGGCTGCTGAGCAGGGGCCCCTGTCAGCGCTCAGAAGGGCCGCTGCGGAACAACAGATTCAGGATTCCCAGAGGATCTCGTCGTCAACCACGCCGTCCTCGTCCGCGGAGGCCACCAGGACCTCGTCGGAGAAGTGCGCGCCCAGGGTGAAGTCGAGGACGAAGTAGCGCTCCGGCTGGCCCGGGTAGATGCCGACGTGGCCGAGCTTCAGGGCCTTGAGGAAGACCTGGTTGGTCAGCTGTGACTTGTCCGTGACGCCGAAGACCTGCTGCAGGTGCTCGGGCTTGATGGCGTTGCAGTGGAAGCGGAGGTATTCCTGCGGGCTGGTGCCTTCCTGCTCCAACTCCTCGGCGATCATTTCGCGGACCTGGTCCACAAGCTCGGGCAGGAAGCGCAGCCGGTAGTCAACCTTGTGCATGGCCGCCTCGTCGAAATGGTCATGCGCGTTGACATTCAGGTCAAGCTCCAGGGGCTGGCCGGCAAGTTCGTGCTTCGCAGCGAAATTATGGTCACGCCCGTGGTTGAGCTCGATCTCTCCAAAGTGCTGGCTCGCTACCTTGCTCATGTCTTCAACATAGTCCTGAATACGGGTCCGTTCCAGCATTGGCCGGCATTTATCCGATACCGCCCCTGAACACCGGCAGGGGAACGGTACATTGATCGGATGCAAACAGTTGCCGCCACCGTTGCCCGCGCCCGAGATTTTTTTGACAGCGGAACCACCCGCCCGCTGGCGTGGCGGCTGGAGCAGCTCGGCAACCTGCGGCGGATGCTCATCGAGCGGCGCCGGGAGTTTGCCGCCGCACTGGCCCGCGACCTGGGCAAACACGAAACCGAGGCGCAGCTAACGGAAATCGGGTTTGTCACGGCGGAAGCCGCGTACCTGGAGAAGCACCTCGAAACCTGGCTGCGGCGGCGGCCGGTGTCCGTACCGCTGGCGGTCCAGCCGGCGAAGGCCTGGACCGAACCCACCCCGCTGGGCGTGGTCCTGGTGATCGGCCCGTGGAACTACCCGCTGCAGCTGCTGCTCGCCCCGCTGGCCGGCGCCCTGGCCGCGGGCAACGCCGTGGTGCTCAAGCCCAGTGAGCACGCCCCCGCCACCTCCGCCGCCCTGGCCCGCTGGATTCCGGAATACCTGCCCGGCGCGGCCCAGGTGGTCGAGGGCGGCATCCCCGAGACCACGGCGCTGCTGGCGGAGCGCTTCGACCACATCTTCTTCACCGGGGGCGAGGCCGCGGCCAAGGTGGTGCTCCGCGCCGCAGCCGAGCACCTGACGCCGGTGACCCTGGAACTGGGCGGCAAGTCCCCGGTGTATGTGGATGCCTCCACGGACCTGGCCGGTGCCGCCAAACGGATCGCCTGGGGCAGGTTCATGAATGCCGGGCAGACGTGTGTCGCTCCCGACTACATTCTGGCCACGGAGGACGTCTTGGTGCCGCTGGAACGCGAGCTGGTCAAGGCCATCAATGCGCTGTTCGGCACGGATTCCGCGCGGAGCCAGTCCTACGGCCGGATCGTCAATGACCGGCACTTCGCCCGGCTCGCCGCGCTCGCGGACAGCAGCACGGTGGTCCACGGCGGTGAGCGCGACGCCGGCAGCCGGCACTTCGCTCCGACGCTGCTGCGCCCGGCGCCCGGGGATGCCGTGATGGGGGAGGAGATCTTCGGCCCGTTGTTGCCGCTGGTGCCGGTCAGCGGCCGGGACGAGGCGATTCGGACGATCAACGCCGGAGCCAAGCCGCTGGCCCTGTATGTGTTCAGCAACGACGCCGACACGCGCCGGGCGTTCGCCGAACAGACCTCCTCGGGGGCGCTGTGCTTCGACGTGCCGGCCGCGCACCTGACCGTTCCCGGGCTGCCCTTCGGCGGGGTGGGCGGCAGCGGCATGGGCGCCTACCACGGCGAACACTCGCTGCGGACGTTCTCGCACGAGCGCTCCACGCTCTCCAAACCGCTCTGGCCGGACACCCTGGCGCTGATCTATCCGCCGTACACAAGGGCGAAGCACCGGATCATCAGCACGCTCGTGGCGCCGGCCGGGAAGACCGGAAAGTCCCGGAAGTCCCGGAAGCCGGCGGAGAAGCCCGGCCGGTCCTAGCGCTCAGTCCCGGCGCGTGGTTCCGAGTTTGTGGAGCGTGTCGGCCAGCAGTTCCACGAACAGCTGGACCTGAGCCGTCTGCTTCTCCTTGGGCAGCAGCGCGAAGACGTTGCGGGCCAGCCGGATCTCGGGGACATCCAGCACCACCACGCCGGCCGGCCGGTGCAGCAAGGCCAGCTCGGGGACCAAGGCCGCGCCCAGGCCGGCAGCGGCCATTTCCAGGCTGGCGTGGAAATCGTCGCTGTAGGCCACTACGCGCGGGTGCAGGTTGCAGCTGGCGAAGAGCCGTTCGATCACCGTGGCGTCGGAGGTGCCGGGGTGGTGCATGATCCAGGGCATGTCGGAAAGGTGGTCGGCCGCCACCTTGGATTCGGGGCCGATGCCCCAGGCCGCGGGCAGCACCACCCGGAAGTCGTCGTCGCCGATCCACTGCCGGTTCACCGTATGCGGCCAGGCGAGGCCGGACTGGCCCACCTGGTAGACCAGCGCGACGTCGAGCTCGCCGCCGGTGCGCAGCCCCTGGATGGTCTGGCCCGGCTCGGCCACGGAGACCCGCAGTTCGATGCCCAGCTTCTTCCACGCCGGATTCTGCAGGATCCGGGGGAGGACGTACGTGGCCAGGCTGGGGAAGATGCCGAGCCGGAGTTCCTGGCTGGCACTGTCGTGGGTCCGGGCCGCCGCCGCCATCAGCGCGTCGATGTCGGTGAGGACCTTGGCCGCATGCCGGGTCATCACGACAGCGGCCTCCGTCGGGTTGATGCTGCGGGCCGAGCGCTGAAACAGGGCCACCCCGGTGTCCCGCTCCAGGGCTGACATCTGCTGCGACACCGCCGAGGCGGTGTAGCCCAGCCGCGTGGCGGCCGCCGCGAACGAGCCCAGCCGGACCACTTCCACGAGCGTTCGGAGGTGCACGGGGTTGATCAAGGGCGGCCCTTCGGTGGTTACGGTGAGGCGGGAGCGAAATCCCGCTTCATTCTGGCACATTGGTGTGCAGGCAGCCGCTGGGAAATCGGACTCATCCGGCCGCCCCGCGGTTACGAATTGCCCATAAGACGGTCCACCAGGACGATTCAGGCGAAGCAACAGGAGCAGACCAGTGCAGCAAGCATCAAGAATCCCGGACGGACGGCGCGTCGCCGTGATCGGAAGCGGGGTTGCCGGACTGACCGCCGCCTACGTCCTGAACCGGCGCGACCACGTGACGGTGTTCGAAGCGGATGCACGGCTTGGGGGCCACGCCCACACGCACGACGTCGGCCAGGCCGACGGCTCCGTCCTGGGGATCGACACCGGCTTCATCGTCCACAACAACCGGACCTACCCCACCCTGCTGCGGCTGTTCAAGGAACTGGGCGTGCAGACCCAGGAATCGGAAATGAGCATGTCCATCCGCTGCGACGGCTGCGGACTGGAATACGCGGGCGCCCGGGGCGGCGCGCGGGGCATCATCCCGAGGCCCTCCACCCTGATGCGCGGCCGCTACCTGCTGATGCTGCTGGAGGTCACCCGCTTCTACCGCCGGGCCCGGGCCCTGCTGGCCGAGGCCGACGCCGCCACCGGCACGGCTGCGCCCGAGCTGACCCTCGGCGAGTTCCTGGACCGGGAGAAGTTCAGCAGCTACTTCGTCGTCCACTTCATGACCCCCGTGGTCAGCGCAGTGTGGTCCTGCGACCCCACCACCGCCCTGGCCTACCCGGCCCGCTACCTCTTCACCTTCCTCGGCCACCACGGGCTGCTCGGCGTGAAGGGCTCCCCGCAATGGCGCACGGTCACCGGCGGCTCGCGCAGCTACGTGGATAAAGTCGCCGCGACACTGCCGGACATCCGCCTCTCCAGCCCGGTCACACGGGTCCGCCGCCACGCCGGCGGGGTGGAAGTCACCACCGGGGAGAGCACCGAGCAGTTCGACGCCGTCGTGATCGCCACCCATCCGGCGCAGGCGCTGCGGATGCTCGAGGACGCCACTGCCGCCGAGCGCGAAGCCCTGGCCGGCATGCCCTACTCGGTCAACCACACGGTCTTCCACCGCGACGACGCCGTGCTGCCCGCCAGCGACAATGCCAAGGCGTCCTGGAACTACCGGCTGCCCTCGTGCGACGCCCGCCCCGACCGGGTCCTGGTCAGCTACGACATGACCCGCCTGCAGCGTCTGGAACCGGCGGACGGTAAGCGTTACATCGTCAGCCTGGGCGAGTCGGAGCTGATTGGAGACGGCACCGTCCTTGAGCGGATGGTCTACGAACACCCGCAGTACACGCCTGATTCACTGCGCGCCCAGCAGCAGATCCTGGGCCTTGGCGACGGCAGCCTGGCGTTCGCCGGCGCCTACCACGGCTGGGGCTTCCATGAGGACGGCGCCCTCTCCGGCGTCCGCGCCGCAGGGAAGCTGGGACGCGAGTGGGAACCCGCCGGTGTTGCCGAAGTGAAGGCGGCTTCCTTGCAGGCGGCTGCCCAGGAGGGTGCATGAGCAGTCAGGCAGCCATTTACCGCACGTCGATCGCGCACGTGCGCCGCACCCCGCTGCACAATGCCTTCACTTACCGCAGCTACAGCTGGTATGTCGACGTCGATTCCCTCCCCAGCCTGCCGCGCTGGCTCGCCCCGCTGGCCGGCTTCTGCGTGGCGGACCACCTCGGTGACCCGGACGGAACGCTGCGCGGCAACGTGGAAAGTTATCTCGCCACCCAGAACATTGAGCTCGACGGCGGGCGGATCACCATGCTGGCCAGCGCGCGCGTCTTCGGCCACGTCTTCAACCCGCTCAGCCTGTTCTGGTGCCACGACGCCGCGGGGGAGCTGCGCTGCGTCGTCGCCGAGGTCCACAACACGTACGGGGAACGGCACTGCTACCTGCTGGAGACCGACGACGCCGGACGGGCCACCGTACCCAAGGCGTTCTACGTCTCGCCGTTCAACGACGTCGACGGCCAGTACCGGATGAAGCTGCCGGAACCCGCCGAGCGGCTCGCCGTCTCGATTGTCCTGGAGCGGGACGGGCAGAAGCCGTTCGTCGCGACTGTGGACGGCAGCCGCCGCGACGCCACCGTGCCGAACATCCTGGCCGCGGCGCTCGCCGTCCCGCTGGCGCCGCTGCGGGTGGCCGCGCAGATCCGCTGGCAGGGAATCAAGCTTTGGGCACGTAGGTTGCCCATCATCAAAAGACCACACCACCCCTCACAGGAGGCAGTCCAGTGACCATGACCGAAGCGACCGGGTCCCAGCCTGCGCAGACGAACACTACGCAGGCGAACACGGCGCAGACGAACACATCCGCGAACCCGTCGGTGCCCTACACGGTTCCGCAGCCGCCGGCGGCTATCGACGCCACGATCTGGCCCAGCATCGCGGCCGTGCCCTCCAGCCTCAAGGCCCGGCTGGCGGGGAAGGCCGCCGATGCGATCTTCCGTGCCGCGGTGCGCCGCCTCCCGCTGGAGGTGCGCTACCCCGACGGCTCCGTCCTCGGGAGGGCGGCATCCGGCCAGGCCGGGCCGGGCCAGTCCTTCCCGGTGATGACGATGAACCGTCCGGAGGCATTCGCTGCCCGGCTCGGCGACGGCGGACTGATCGGCCTTGGTGAGTCCTACATGGCCGGGGACTGGGACGCGGACGACCTGACCGCCGTGATGGAGGTCTTCGCGGCCCGGGCTGGAACACTCGTACCTGAGCCGTTGCAGAAGCTCCGCGGCCTGTACCTGCCCCGGACGCCGCGCACCGAGCGGAACACGGAGCAGAACACCCGCTCCAACATCTCCCGGCACTACGACCTGTCCAACGAGCTCTTTGCCACGTTCCTGGACAGCACCATGACCTACTCCAGCGCCCTCTTCCCGGAGAGCGGCGACGCGTTGCGGAATGTTGCCTGGGACGGCCTGGCCGCCGCGCAGCAGGCGAAGATCGACCGGCTGCTGGACAAGGCCGGTGTCACGGAGGGAACCCGCGTGCTGGAAATCGGCACCGGCTGGGGTGAACTTGCCCTCCGGGCCGCGGCCCGCGGGGCGACGGTCTACTCCGTGACCCTCTCCAGCGAGCAGCAGGAACTGGCGCGACAGCGCGTGGCCGAAGCAGGCTACGCCGACGCCGTCACGATCGAGCTCAAGGATTACCGCGCCGTGGAAGGCGAGTACGACGCCGTCGTCTCCGTGGAGATGATCGAGGCGGTCGGCTACGAGTACTGGGCCACCTACTTCCAGACGATCGAGCGCGTCCTGGCCCCCGGCGGCAAGGTCGCCATCCAGGCCATCACTATCGGCCACGACCGGTTGATCGCCACCCGGACCAGCTACACCTGGGTGCACAAGTACATCTTCCCGGGCGGCGTCATCCCCTCGGTCCGGGCGATCGAGGAGATCACCGAGAAGCAGACCGGGCTCCGGGTCCGCGAACGCCTCGCCATGGGCGAACACTACGCCCAGACCCTGCGGCTCTGGGAGGAACGCTTCATGGCCCGCGCGGAGGAGGTCCGCGCCCTCGGGTTCGACGAAATCTTCCAGCGGATGTGGCTGTTCTACCTGTGCTACTCCCGCGCCGGCTTTGAGACCGGTTACCTGGACGTGCAGCAGATCGTGCTGGACAAGGTTTCCAGCAAGACTGCCGCCGGTAAGGCAGCGGCCAAGGTTTCCAGCGAGCGGACCGCAGGATGACGGCGGCGCTTGCAACCATGATCGCTGACGTCCTTCGCCCGGTGGTCGGCGGTGAACTCCCCGTCCGGCTCGTCGTGTGGGACGGCAGCGAGGCTGGTCCGGCCGGGGCTCCGGTGGTGCGGCTCAACTCCCCGGATGCCATCCGCCGGCTGCTCTGGGCGCCGGGGGAGCTGGGTGCCGCGCAGGCTTACGTCACCGGGGAACTCGACGTCGACGGCGACCTGAACTCGGCGCTTGAGCACCTCTGGAAGGTGGTCCGGGACCGCGGCCTGTCCGGCGTCCGGCCCACCCCGTCCATTCTGGCCGGCGTCGGCCGGATCGCTAAGGCTGCCGGCGCCTTGGGCGCGCCGCCCGAACCGCCGGCCAGCCAGGCCCGGGTGAAGGGCCGGCTGCACAGCCTGATCCGTGACCGCGCCGCCATCAGCCACCACTACGACCTCAGCAACGACTTTTACGCGCTGATCCTGGACCCGCAGATGGCGTATTCCAGCGGCTACTGGATGGATTCCCGCGGGAACGCCGCCCCAGGGTATGGGCTCGAGGACGCCCAGCGGGACAAGCTGGATCTGGTCTGCCGCAAGATCGGGCTGAAGCCGGGGATGCGGCTGCTCGATATCGGCTGCGGCTGGGGATCGCTGAGCCTGCATGCGGCGCAGCACTACGGCGTCGACGTCGTCGGTGTCACCCTGTCGGTCGAGCAGAAGGCGTTCATCGACGCGCGGATCAAGGAGCGAGGGCTGGAGGGCCGGGCAGACATCCGGGTGCAGGACTACCGCGAGATCCCGGACGGCCCGTTCGACGCCGTGGCATCGCTCGAGATGGGTGAGCACGTGGGGCAGCGTAACTACCCCATCTACGCCGCCGCATTGTTCAACAACGTGGTCCCCGGCGGCCGCGTCCTGGTGCAGCAGATGTCCCGTCGCGGCAAGCATCCCGGGGGAGGGCCGTTCATCGAGTCGTTCATCGCCCCGGACATGCACATGCGCCCGGTCGGGGAGACGCTGGGGTTCCTGGAGGGCGCCGGTCTTGAGGTCGAGGCCGTTGAGGCGATGCGCCGCGACTACGTCCGCACTCTTGAGGCCTGGCACGCGCGGTTCGAGCAGAACTACGACGCCGCCGTCGCGATGATGGGTGAGGAGATTGCCCGGGTATGGCGGCTGTACTTGGTGGGCGCACTGCGCAGCTTCGCGGAGGGCCGGATGGGCGTGGAACAGATCCTCTGCAGCCGGCCGGAGTAACAGTTCCGGAAGCTCCACCCTAGAAGGACTTGGCCAGCAGCTTCGCGAACATCCCGGGCGCCTGCTGCACGCCGCTGCAGTTGCTGGAGGCGCTGCTGCCTTCTTCGGGCCGGCTGGCGGAAGTGCAGGCGATGTCCCGGTTCAGCGACCACATGGACATCCGCCCGATGCCGCGTTCCGCGGCGAAGCTGTTCAGGCCTTCGGCGTCCGCGAGGGTGAAGACCTGGCCTTTCACATCGTTCACCCCGATCATCGGGGTGAGCCCGATCCGCTGCCACAACGCCGCATCGTCGAGCGGCTTGCCGGCTTGCTTGTACAGTGCACCCAGAGTCTGGTGGGTAGCCTCGGCAGCGCTTTTTGCCGCGGCGAGCATCGTCTGGCCAGGGGCGAGCGGTTCAAAGTCCATCACCATGATGTTGACGCCGGCGAGTTCGACTCCGGCGTCCAGCATGGCTGTCACGGACTTTTCGCCATCCGTCGTCAGGCCCTGCATCGACACGGGAAGGGTCAGCCAGACCTTCAACGGGTTGACGGCAGGACTGTCGGCCTGAAGCTTCGCGGCGGCCGCGGCACGTCGTGTTGCCGCGGCCTGATCGCTCAAGCCCGCGCCTTCTATGTCGAAGTCCAGGGTGTCGAGTCCGTACTTGGTGATGACCGCCGCGTAGGCCTTCACCAGCGCGGCGAGGTCGGTGCAGGTTTCGGCGAGCTCCTTGCCGAGCTGTCCTCCGAAAGAGACAGCTATGTCATTGCCGGCCTTGCGGAATGATTTGATCTGGTCGTCCACGCTCAGCTTGGCGCCGGCCTGGTCAAGCGTGTGTACGCCGTCCCAGGAGGGTTGGCAGGTATTTTTCGGATGTGCGCCAACAAAGGACAGGACCGTGGTGGCGGCTCCGTGAAGTGCCGTGTCCTGTAGGCGCAGGCTCGGGAGGAGCGTGACGTCGAGGTAGCCGCCGAACCACTGAGGGGCCGGCGCGGACTGGCTCCTGCGCGGCTCCTGTCCGTAGTTGGTCGGCGGTGCCGGAGAACAAGCGGCAACCGCCAACACTACGGCGGAGGTGGCGAGGACCCCGCTCCGGTTGCGGGAGCGGGGCCTATTCCGTCTTTGCATGAATGCTTCCTCCGTCCGCCACGAGGGCCGTCCCTTTCTTCGCCACGGATCCCGCCAACGGCCCTAGGCTACAACGGGGCCAGCTGGTCCGCATGCGCCGGGGCGAGGGCACCCAGTTTTGCCTGGCCCGTCGGCATCAGGACGCTGTTGGTGCGTTCGGGCCTGTACCAGCCGACGGCGGTGCCCCGCAGGGCCAGAATCGCGGACCCGAACACCACGTAGGCGCGGAGGGGTTCGTAGATGAGCCGGTAGATGGGGACCATGAGGAGGTGCATCGGGCTCTCATGGACCATCAGCACGGCCACTATCGAGATGATCATGTGGGTTGCGGCGACGAACACCGAGAACGCGGCGACGGCCTGCCATTCGCCGCGGGCCAGGCTGGTCACAGCCACAATGACCGTCAGGGGCATGAAGACCAGCGGAACCAGCACCGAGATCAGGGCGTAGGGCATGGTCAGCATGCCGAGGGCGCCGAACCGGGGATTGAAGAGCATCGAGCGGTGCTTGTAGAGCGTCTGGATGTTGCCATAAGTCCAGCGGAGCCGCTGCTTGAACAATCCCCGCAGGGTCATGGGCGCTTCCGTCCATGCCACGGCGGAGTTCTCCTGCACGATGCTGTAGCCGAGCCGCTGCAGGGAGAGGGTGAGGTCAGCATCCTCTGCGAGCGTGTCGTGGGAGTAGCCGCCTGCCTGGATGAGTGCCTCCCGCCGCCAGGCTGCGCAGGCGCCCGGGACAATCGAGATCGCTCCCATCAGGCCCTCCGCCATTCGGGTGACGCAGATGCCGGAGAGATATTCAAGGCTTTGCCAGGCAGTCAGGAGATTGCGGCGGTTTCCGACTTTCACGTGCCCGGCGACTGCTCCGACGATCTTGCCGTTGCGCGGCGCCAGGAAATGGCGGGCAAACATCTTGATGGTCTGGGGTTCAAACAGCGTGTCACCGTCGAGGGTGACCACAATTTCTCCGCGGGACTGGGCTATTCCGTGGTTACTGGCGGCGGACTTTCCGCCGTTGGGCTGGTCGATGACGCGCAGTTGCGGCCAGGTCTGGGCGTATTCGGAAAGAACCGCCAAAGTGCCGTCGGTAGAGCCGTCATTAATGGCGACGACTTCCATCCGGGGGTAGTCGCTGGCTCTAAGGGCATCCAATGTTTTGGCCACGACAAGTTCTTCGTTGAACACCGGCAGGACGACGCTGACGAACGGCCACTCTTCCTCCTTGACGTCCGCCCAAAGACGTTTCTTCTGCCGCTGATTGTTGATGACGGCGAGGACCACGTAGAGGAACGTCAGGACGGTCAGCGAGCCGATTCCGAACCAGAAAAGCCAGGTGAGGACCACGTTCGGAGTCACTAGATACGTCGTCATCGCGGCCAGGGTCGCATCGTCCTCCACGGCGGCCTTGGCGTCCGACTGGGGAATGTATTCGGGCGGAAGCAGCGGCTCGACCGTGGTGAAGGTGTAACCCATCGCTTTTGCCTGCGGGATGAAAGTCTTCAGCATTTCGATCGTTGCGCTGCGATCACCGCCGCCGTCGTGAACTAGGACAATGTGCCCTTGTCCGTCCAGTTTCTGCGCCTTGATCGGAACGCCGGGGGCGTAGGACCAGTCACGCGTATCAAAGTCCATGTTGATGTGGAGGAACCCCAACTGCTGGGATTGCAGGAGGGCCAATGTGTTGTTTTCCGGGTCTCCGGTGGGGATCCGGAACAGCCGTGTTCCATAGTTGTCTGCGGCGCGCATAACCCGGTCCGCCCCGATAATTTGCTGGCGGTTAAACAGGTCGTCGTGAGCCCAGAAATCGATGTGGGACATCGTGTGGTTTCCGACCATATGACCTTCCTGGGTCATGCGGCGGAAGATATCCGGGTACTTCACGATGTTGTCGCCAACCGTGAAGAACGTCGCCGGCACGCCTTCTTTGGACAGCAAATCCAGAATTTGCGGCGTATTCCGCGGGTCCGGCCCATCATCGAAGGTCAACATCAATGTGTGGTCCGCCGGCTTCCCAAAAGTTTCCATGGCGTAGGGGCTGTTGCCGATCAGCTCAATTTCCTCGGCGGTGGCCTCCCTCCAGATGGTGTTGCTGAAGGGATCCTTGAGGAAGACTTTGCCGCCTCGCCGCTCGATGAGCGCTATCCGGTCGAAGGCGAAGCCCCCTTCGGGGCCGATTCGGGGAATGTTGCGCAGATCCTGGGTGGACAGCAATTTCCGGGGATACTCCACGGACTGGTTCTCCGCCGCTTTCCATACCGGTGCGCTGGCAGCGGGCAGGATCCACACGACCGACAGGACGATCAACAGCACGCTCGCCACCAGGGCGACGAGGATGCGTCGCCACCGTTTTCCACTGGGATCGAAGAAGACCGGTGCAGTGCCGGAAACTGGGGATATTTTCTTCATGGATTGCCTCGACAGGGAATCTGGTGTGATGAAGTCCCGACCGGAGTCAGGGCGTGAGCGCCAGCGCTCGTGCCCGGGGGTCAAACCCGGAATTGGCGACCAATTCGCGGAGGGAAAAATCGGCGCTCATCTGATCTCTCCCTTGAAGCCGCGGGAGCCGCCGGTTCGCGGCGTCCCCTATGCCTTCGAGGTTAGGAGCGCCCGATGGGGTCACACACGCGTAGGAAACACCCGCGTTTTAAGAGTGGTTCTACTTGGTTTGAGGGGCCGACTACCGCGATTGGTGGCGACGAGTCGAGTAAGCGCGGCGGGGCACAACTGGGGTGCCGCCGGACTCTGAGAGACGGGTGAAGCTTGCGTCTATCGCCGCAGCCGGGCCGACGGGTAGCGTTCTAGGTACGTGGTCCGAATTAGTGGAGGCAGATGCCGAATGCGCAGAGAGATCGGACTGGCCGCGGGCTTGCTGTCGGTTGTCCTGGCTGCCGCCGCGTGCGAGGGCGCGCCGCCTTCGCCACCGCCTTCTCCTTCGTCATCGGGGCTCTCGGCCGTCCCGGACACGTACATCACGGCCTATACCTGGTTCGACAACACGCCCGAGGGCTCCCCGGACATCAGCCACCCGGTGCTGCACAAGAAGGCGGGCGGGGCAGGGACCTACGCGGATCCGGTGACGATCGCCGTCGGGCACTCCCTGGAGACAGGCCAGGATGTCCTTGATTTCCCTGCCGGCACCCGGATCTACTTACCCGACGTCCGCCGGTACTTCATCGTGGAGGACACCTGCGGGGACGGCCCCACCCCGGAGGACGGGCCCTGCCACGCACTGGCGGCCAGGCACGGGGGTGCATCCAGCTGGCTTGATGTCTGGATTGGCGGCGAGGGGGAGAGCGAGTCGTTTGCCAGGCGCTGCGCGGACCAGGTAACCGGTGTCCGGGCCGCCGTCTTCCACCCTGCGGACAACTACGTCGTGGCTTCCGGGGTGGGTGTGATCCACGACGGCAAGTGCGATAGCGGCTACGGCAATCAGCTCGTCACCACGTCACCGTCCCCGAAGGCCCGCTGATTTCCTGCGCCGAGTTTGAAAACAGGTCAAAGGACCCTGTCGATTGGCCTCTCCGCGCTTGCCAAGGTAACGTTTGGGTTACCGGTTGGTACACACGCCCGACAGAACATCCAGAATGCTCTCGCGTGTGGTAATCCCCTCGGCGAGGCGTCTTAGCGCTCCGCATGCCGTGACCAACTCCGGGCAGGAACCATCCCCAGGGACTGCCCGTTTTCCGCACCCCATGAAAAGGCTTTATTTTCCATGCGCAGAAATACTCTGCTGGCCGCCGGCATGCTCTCGGTCCTCCTCGCCACCTCGGCGTGTGGCGCCGAAACCGGCGCCTCCAATTCATCCGCCCAGTCTTCCGGAGCGGCAAACGCCGGTGTTGAGGTTTCGGCCGCTGCCGATAAGCCGTCCGCCGAGGTCGGCGCCTCGCAGCGGGCCGCTGCCGAGAAGGCCAAGGTTGCAGCTGTAGCCGCCAAGAAGGCCAAGGCGGCAGCAGCGCAGAAGGCCGCGGCTCAGAAAGCCGCAGCCGCTGCAGCAGCCAAAACTGCAGCCGCAGTAAAGACGCCGGTAACTGTTCCCGCCGCACCCGCCGTGCCGGCCGTGGCTCCGAAGCCGGCCCCGGCACCCGTTGTGCCGGCGTCGTCCTCCGAGCGGGTTGTCCACACCACGTACACGACGGCGTACACCTGGTACGACAACACACCGGTGGGCTCAGCCACGATCAGCCACCCCATTCTGCACAGCACGGCCGGGGGCACCGGCACCTACAACGACCCGATCACCATCGCCGTGGGTCATTCCACTGCCACCGGTAAGGACGTGCTGGACTTCCCGGCCGGCACCCGGATCTATCTTCCGGACGTGCGCCGCTACTTTGTCGTCGAGGACAGCTGCGGCGACGGCGACGACCCCCAAGGCGGCCCCTGCCACCAGGGCACCAACGTGGAGGGGACCAACTCCACCATCTGGATCGACATGTGGATCGGCGGCCAGAGCATGAGCGCTGACGGTGCCGACAACTGCGCCAGCCGGGTGACGAACGTCCGTACGGCCGTCTTCAACCCTGCCAGCAACTACGCGGTTGCCCCGGGCACGGGCGTGATCCACGACGGCAAGTGCGACGCCGGCTATGGCAACACGCTCCTGAAGCGGTAGCTTTCGGGAGATTGACCTCCGGCTGCGGCCGGAGGCCCTGCGGGGGCTGGCGAGACTTCGCCGGCCCCCGTTTTCTGTTGGCGGGGCCGGTGTTGGGCCGCCCCGTTCCGCTCCGGAGGCCCAAAGACCCTTGTTCCTGGCCTGGGACAACGCAGACTTGGATGGAGTAGTCGCACCCAAAAGGGGAGGGCGCCATGCGTCGGTCCGCACAGTCCGTCAGGGCAGTTTCAGTAGGGTTTTGCGTCGCTTTTCTGCTGGCGTCCTGTTCTTCCCCCAGTGGCCCGCCAACGGGTACCGGGACAGCTGCACCGTCGCCGGCCGCCTCGTCCGCAAGCTCGAAGCCGGGCCTGAAACCGTTGGCCCAGGCTTCACCCCGGCCGACAGGGCAGGCCGACTGGAAGACCTACACGACGCCGGATGGCACGCTTATGTTCGACTACCCGCCGGACTGGACCGTCAAGGACCGGGCCCGCGAGGCAGCGCCCGGGGGAGTCTTCATCGAAGTCCTCACCGGCGCCCGCAAGTCGATCGCCACCCTGCGGACCAACATTGTGACCAAGGCGAACTGCACCCGGAAGTTGCCCTATGCCCTGATGGACTCACAGGAGTTGCCGGCGCTTGCCCGGAACGGTGTGAAGCCGCGCTTTGTGTTCGAGGGCCGGGACGACCATGAGTCCTACCCCTCAAGGCCGGCCCCGTTGTCCTACGGGATCACCTCCGCACCGCTGCCGGCCGGCCCCAGCGCCTGCCCGATTTTCCAGTTCTTCAACTGGCCGCCGGGCGTGGCGGCCTTCAGCGGCGTCTACGATCCGCTCCTTACGACACCGGGGGACACGCCCGACGTCGACACCCCGGAGTCCTATACGGGAACCGAGGAGTACGACTCGCTACGGCAGATGATCACCTCGCTGCGTCCGGCGGACTAGACCCGGCCGGGCGCCGCCTGCCGAGGGCAGCGCGCCGCCGCCTCGGGTCCAAACCCGTCCATCCCGGTCCGGACACTCGGGGTGGCTCTTGCTGTGCCTTCGCCCACTGGATGTGGTGCTTCGTGCCACTCCGCGGCCTGCTGCGACGCACCTGCGACACGCCGTCCAAAATGCGACACGCGGGGCGGTTAATTGTGGCTAAGTACTCCACAGGGTGTGGATTTCGTCCTCGAAAACGGCTGAAATCCGGACATTTTGAAGGCCCTGGGCTGTGGATTAAAAGTGGGTTAAATGACATACTTGTAATACATCATCTTGGGGTCCGCGCGGGACTCTTGCACTACATGTAGTATCGACATACAGTTCGAGCGGAGCGGTTGCAGACCGCCAGGCGAGGCCAGTAACGGATAAGGATTCCTGTTCCGGTCAGGCCCCACCGGACACGAACCACAGATTTCAACAAAGGGGACTGAAGGACATGACCGTTACGGTTTACACGAAGCCGGCTTGCGTGCAGTGCAACGCCACCTACCGCGCTCTCGACAAGAAGGGCATCGCCTACCAGAGCGTCGACATCTCCCAGGATGCCGAGGCCCTTGAGCGCCTCAAGTCCCTGGGCTACATGCAGGCCCCGGTCGTCGTCACCGACCAGGACCACTGGTCCGGATTCCGCCCGGACAAGATCGAAGAACTGGCACAGGCTGCCGCCGTCGCGGTCGCCTGAAAGCCAGCACACGGCACAAGCACGTCAGATGAGGTGACTCCGATGGCACCGGTTACAGCGGCAACAGCTGACACGCCGCTGGCAGCAGGCGCCGGAAATCCGGACCCGGTCCGAACCACCAGCAGCCACCTCATCTACTTTTCCTCCACCTCCGAGAACACCAAACGCTTCGTTGCGAAGCTGGGTGTCGACGCCGCCCGCATCCCCCTCCACGCGAGGGAACCGGGGCTGGTGGCGACCGAGCCCTACGTGCTGGTGCTTCCCACCTACGGGGGGACCGGGGGAGAAGGATCGGTTCCGAAGCAGGTCATCCGCTTTCTGAACGATCCGAGGAACCGGCAACAGCTCCGTGGAGTGATCGGGGCGGGCAACACGAACTTTGGGGACAACTACTGCATGGCCGGGGACATCGTCGCCGCCAAGTGCCAGGTCCCGCACCTATATCGTTTCGAACTCATGGGGACGCCGGAAGACGTCAGCCGAGTACAACAAGGATTGGAAGAATTTTGGACACGACTGTCGCAGACACCGAAGTGACCGGGGACTCCCACGGCACCGCCGGTAAGGCCAGCAATACCGCCGTCGAGAAGCACACCGTAGCTGGCGAGAAGCCGGCCATGCCGGCCGCCTACCAGGGCCTGGGCTACCACGAGCTCAACGCCATGCTGAACCTCTACGGCCCCAACGGCGAGATCCAGTTCGAGGCCGACCGCGAGGCTGCCCACCAGTACTTCCTGCAGCACGTGAACAACAACACCGTGTTCTTCCACGACCTCGAGGAAAAGCTCGACTACCTCGTCAAGAACGAGTACTACGAGCGGGAAACCCTCGACCAGTACACGATGAACTTCATCCGCGAGCTGTTCAACCGCGCCTACAAGAAGAAGTTCCGCTTCGAGACCTTCCTTGGCGCGTTCAAGTTCTATACCTCCTACACGCTCAAGACGTTCGATGGAAAGCGCTTCCTGGAGCGCTACGAGGACCGCGTCTGCATGGTGGCCCTGCACCTGGCCCGCGGCGACGAGAAGCTTGCCCTGCAGATGGTGGACGAGATCATCGAAGGCCGCTTCCAGCCGGCCACCCCCACGTTCCTGAACGCGGGCAAGAAGCAGCGCGGCGAGCTGGTCTCCTGCTTCCTGCTCCGCATCGAAGACAACATGGAGTCGATCGGCCGGTCCATCAACTCCGCGCTGCAGCTCTCCAAGCGCGGCGGCGGCGTCGCGTTCGCACTGACCAACATCCGCGAGGTCGGCGCGCCGATCAAGCAGATCGAGAACCAGTCCTCCGGCGTCATCCCCGTGATGAAGCTCCTCGAGGACAGCTTCTCCTACGCCAACCAGCTCGGTGCCCGCCAGGGTGCCGGCGCGGTGTACCTGCACGCCCACCACCCGGACATCTACCGCTTCCTGGACACCAAGCGCGAGAACGCGGACGAGAAGATCCGCATCAAGACCCTCTCCCTGGGTGTCGTCATCCCGGACATCACCTTCGAGCTGGCCAAGAAGGACGAGGACATGTACCTGTTCTCGCCGTACGACGTCGAAAAGGTGTACGGCATGCCGTTCTCCGACGTCTCGGTCACCGAGAAGTACTACGAGATGGTGGACGATTCCCGGATCAAGAAGACCAAGATCAAGGCCCGCGAGTTCTTCCAGACCCTCGCCGAGATCCAGTTCGAATCCGGCTACCCGTACATCATGTTCGAGGACACCGTGAACCGGGAAAACCCGATCGACGGCAAGATCATCATGTCCAACCTGTGCTCGGAGATCCTCCAGGTCTCCCAGCCGACGACGTACCACGATGACCTGTCCTACGACCAGACCGGCAAGGACATCTCCTGCAACCTGGGTTCGATGAACATCGCCAAGGCGATGGACTCGCCGGACTTCGGCCTGACCATCGAGACGGCCATCCGCTCGCTCTCGGCAGTCTCGGACATGTCCAACATCACCTCGGTGCCCTCGATTGCCCGCGGCAACGACCAGAGCCACGCGATCGGCCTCGGCCAGATGAACCTGCACGGCTACCTGGCCCGCGAGCGGGTCCACTACGGGTCCGAAGAGGGCCTGGACTTCACCAACATCTACTTCTACTCGGTGGTCTACCACGCTGTCCGGGCCTCGAACCTGCTGGCCATCCAGACCGGCCAGACCTTCGGCGGCTTCGAGAAGTCCAAGTACGCGTCCGGGGAGTTCTTCGACAAGTACACGGACCGGGAATGGGTCCCGCAGACGGCGAAGGTCGCCGAGCTGTTCGCGCACATCCACATCCCCACCCAGGATGACTGGCGCGAGCTGAAGGCTTCCGTCATGGAGCACGGCATCTACAACCAGAACCTGCAGGCCGTCCCGCCGACCGGCTCGATCTCCTACATCAACAACTCCACCTCCTCGATCCACCCGGTGGCGTCCAAGATCGAAATCCGCAAGGAAGGCAAGCTGGGCCGCGTGTACTACCCGGCGCCGTACCTGACCAACGACAACCTCGAGTACTACCAGGACGCGTACGAGATCGGCTACGAGAAGGTCATCGACACCTACGCCGCCGCCACGCAGCACGTGGACCAGGGCCTGTCCCTGACGCTGTTCTTCAAGGACACCGCCACCACGCGCGACATTAACAAGGCCCAGATCTACGCCTGGAAGAAGGGCATCAAGACCATCTACTACATCCGTCTACGCCAGCTCGCGCTGGAAGGGACCGAGGTAGAGGGCTGCGTCAGCTGCATGCTGTAACCAGCCGCTGAAGGCGTGAGTACGACGGCGGGCGCCCGCCCGCCGTCGTACGCTTTAACTTAGAGAACAACCCAACATTGAGGGGATGACATGACCGAGAAGGTCAAGCTGCTTAGCCACGTCGAGGCGATCAACTGGAACCGGATCCAGGACGACAAGGACGTTGACGTCTGGAACCGCCTGGTCAACAACTTCTGGCTGCCGGAGAAGGTGCCGCTGTCCAACGACGTGCAGTCGTGGGCGACGCTGACCCCGGACGAGCAGCAGCTCACCATGCGCGTGTTCACCGGCCTGACCCTGCTGGACACCATCCAGGGCACCGTCGGCGCCGTCTCGCTCATTCCGGACGCCCTCACCCCGCACGAAGAGGCTGTCTACACGAACATCGCGTTCATGGAGTCCGTGCACGCCAAGAGCTACTCCTCCATCTTCTCCACGCTGGCCTCCACCAAGGAGATCGACGAGGCGTTCCGCTGGTCCACCGAGAACGAGAACCTTCAGAAGAAGGCCCAGATCGTCATGGACTACTACCAGGGCGACGACCCGCTGAAGCGCAAGGTGGCTTCGACGCTGCTGGAGAGCTTCCTGTTCTACTCCGGCTTCTACCTTCCGATGTACTGGTCCTCACGGGCCAAGCTCACGAACACGGCCGACCTGATCCGCCTGATCATCCGCGACGAAGCCGTGCACGGCTACTACATCGGCTACAAGTTCCAGAAGGGCCTGGAAGGTCTCTCCGAGGAGCGCAAGCAGGAGATCAAGGACTACACCTTCGAGCTCCTCTTCGAGCTGTACGAGAACGAAGTCCAGTACACGCACGACCTTTACGACTCCGTCGGCCTGGCCGAGGACGTCAAGAAGTTCCTGCACTACAACGCCAACAAGGCGCTGATGAACCTGGGCTACGAGGCCATGTTCCCGGCCTCCGTCACCGACGTGAACCCGGCGATCCTGTCGGCCCTGTCACCCAACGCGGACGAGAACCACGACTTCTTCTCCGGGTCGGGGTCGTCGTATGTGATCGGCAAGGCTGTTAACACTGAGGATGATGACTGGGACTTCTAGTCCTCTGTGGGATCGGAAGCTAGTTGGCATTCCTCCAAGTAGGTGTCACTGAAGCGAGCCCTGCGCGATGAATCGTGCAGGGCTCGCTTCGTGAGCTTCGTCCATGGTTTGTAGCAGTGGCGCGGTCGTCTTTCACCACGAGATTGACCACGGACACGCCCACGCGCTGACTGGGCTGGCCCGGGGGACGAGACATCCACACGCGCTCCGCCCCCTCGGCCGTGGGTACCGCAGCTTCGACTTAGAACACGAGAACGAGGCACCCGGGGACCTGCCCTCGGCCGTCCGCACACATGAGGTTGGACAGTGCCGGGACCCGGACTCCGAACCCGCGTCCCGGAGCGGAATTCTTCCTCGCCCGGAGTGGTTCCAAGAGTATGGCCCTTCCCCTTCCCCGGATTTCCATTCTCGACCGTGCCAACGCACGGGACGGGTTTCCTGCTGCGGACGCCCTGAACCGGGTGCTGGAACGGGCCCAGCGGGCCGAGGAATGGGGTTACCACCGCTTCTGGGTTGCAGAGCACCACGCGGTGCCAGGCATTGCCGGTTCCGTTCCGGCCGTGCTGATGGCCGCCGTTGCTGCCCGGACGCATTCCATCCGGGTCGGTTCAGGAGGCATCATGCTCCCCAACCACCAACCACTCGTGGTGGCCGAACAGGCGGCCACGCTGGAGGCTCTGCATCCCGCACGGATCGACCTGGGCGTCGGCCGGTCTGTCGGTTTCACCCCGGCAGTCCGGAATGCGCTGGGCGCCGGGAAACAGGACGCGGAGCGGTTTGAAGAGCAGCTGGCCCAACTGCTGGCTTACCTGTCCGGAGCCGCGCCCATCACTGCCCGGCCGCGAAACGATTCGGCTACACCGGTATTCGTGCTGGCCACTGGTTCGGGAATCGATATTGCAGCCCGTGCGGGCCTGGCTGTGGTGCTGGGCGGGCCGGCCGTGTTCCGGACGGATCAGAACGGCACACTCCCGGCGCTGGAAAGGTACCGCTCACAGTTCCGTCCATCACGCTGGTTCGAGCGGCCCTATATCCTGGTTTCCGCCAACGTAGCAGTGGCCGCCACCCGCCAGGCAGCGAGGGAACTGCTTCTGCCCGAAGCCGTCGCGCAGGCCCGCTCCAGGACCACCGGCGAATTCGCTGCCTTGGCGCCCGTGGGTCCGACCGAGTGGGCCGGGCTGACTCCCCGGGAAAAGGAAGCGGTCGAAAGGAGCCTGTCCACATCGCTCTACGGCACGGCCTCCGAGGTGCGGACCCAAGTCCAGCACCTGCTCGCGACCTCCGGAGCCAACGAGTTGCTGATCACAGGCGGAGCCTTCGATGTCGCGGCACAGGCGGAATCCGACCGGATCCTGGCCGGGCTCTTCCCCCAAGACGAGCACCGCAGCATGGAAGACCGCCGTGGATTCGCCGCATCGCATTGACGCCCGCCTGACTTGACGCCTCCTAGCGCCCTCCCAGCGGGAGCAGCCATTCCGGCCTGGCCCGGTCCTATAAACGCGCTGTGGTGGAGGAGCTACTGCTCGGCACCGCCGTGCAGGGGATCGTCGCTGGCGTCGCTGTCTGGTGTTGCGCCGAGGTCCTCCGGGGGCAGGTCGATGTTCCCGATCGCCTCGGACATATTGGGCATTCCGGGGACGCGGTAAGCATCCGGAAAGATGCCGTGGGCTTGTTCCTCGATCAGGGCTTCCTCTTCGCTGAAGCGGATCTCGTTCGCTTCGTCGCCGACGTCGCCCGGCACGTCGTCGCTGAACTTGGCGGGTTCGGAACTATAAAGCCGTTGAAGCTGTCTTCGCTGCTCCCGGTCGTTGGTTCATCCTTTCGTAAAGCCTCAATCACCTCAGCGTATGCCCGGCAGCTCAGGTATGACCCGGACGCGGCCGGGCGACTTTAAGGAGCGCTGGAGAGGGATAGGGTCAATGCGCACCCCGGCAGTGTGTATTGGGCTGTCCGGGCGAGGGTGCGCATGAAGCTGTTTGCCAAGATCCGCAGAGACGCCGGCGTTGAGGGTTTGTCCATCCGGGGCTGGCAAAGCGGTATCAGAGCGGCAGGGAGACCGTCCGGCAGGCATCGTCGGATCCTCTCCCGCCGGCGCGTGAGGTCGTCTTGCGTTCTCATTCGGAACCGCACCCGCACGTGGTGCCGTCGCGGGCGGCCTTACGGGGGGCTCATCATCATCTGGCCATACCTAGCGGGCCAGGGGACAGCATCCAAGATTGGGAGCTAAGCAGGGTGGAACAGCCGTGCACCCGACTCCCTCCAGAAGTAGCTGTCCCATCCGTAAAGAGCCAGTTCGCTTCGCAGTCTTACTGGGTGTGTCCCTATTCGGGTTGTGAGTGCACTCATCTGCCGTTGATCGAGCCTCTACTGAACACGCCCGCGACAAGGAGCCCCGCGGCTGTGGGCAGGTTCGCCTCCACGCGGCCGCCTTTACACGTGGTCGAGCACATGATCGCGCGGTGGGGTCTGGCTCGTACGAGTGCGCCTTTCGTGGGTGATGACAGTGGCGGCTAAGGCGATGCTGAGGCCAACGACGGTCTCGAGGGCCCGCTGAGTCAGGAGGGTGCCGATCGAGGCGGGCAGCATGAGATCGCCGAGCAGAAGGGCCATCGGGGTGAAGAAGACCAGGCCGAGGCTGTAGTTGCGCCCGGTTGTCAGCTCGGTGCACGCCTGGAGCACGGCGATCACGATGATCGCGGCATAGCTGCTGGGGTGGGCGGCCAGGACGAGGGCTGCGACGCCGAGGCCGGCGGCGGTGCCGATCACCCGCTGGGCAGCGCGCGTGAGGCTGGCGTGCAGGTCGGGTGCCGACATGGGGACGGATGCCGTGACGAAGGTCCAGTAGGGGTGGCCGATGCCGCTGGTCGCGACGGCGAGGGCGGCGGCGGCGATACCGAGCAGATAGCGGGCGGCGTGGCGGCCCACCGGGTCGGACGGGCGTAGGCCGCGCCACGACAGCCGATACCGCACCGGGAGGCCGCCGTCGCGGGCGGTGCGACCCGGGAGGGCGAGCAGCAGCGCAAAGACGGCCGCGCCAGCCGCAGCGAGGGCGGCTGCGGGCACCGCGCTCAGCGCGATCGGGACCGTGGCCGAGGCTGTGAGAGCGAAGACCGGGTTGAGAGCTCCGGCCGGATGCCATCGGCCTAGCTCGGCTAGCACTACCGCGACGCAGGCCCAGGCGGCCGCGACCGGGACGAGCAGCCAGAGCCGGAACGGGACGGTCGCGACTAGGGCGCCGACGACGACGCCGACCACCAGCACCACGCCCGCCTGCGCCTGCATGGCTAGGCGTACCCGAGCCGGCTCGTGTCGGCCGTACAGTGCGGTGAAGGCACCGATCGCCGCATACAGCAGCAGGTCGCCGCCACCGGACGCCAAGCAAGCCACCAGCGGTACGAAAATCGTCAGGCTAGCGCGCAGGGCGGTCCAATGGGCGCCGGCATGCGGGCCCAGATCGAAGACTGCCGCCCACCAGGACCGCGTGGGGGTGGCCTGCGTCATTTTAACCTTCCGAGGTGGTACAGGAATGAAGTACCTCAAGGTTACTACACGTATGAACTACTATTGAGTTGACCGAGGCGACCGCCACGGAGGCGCGGAGGAGCCGGATGGACCTGGACGCAGACAGCCTGCCCGCGCATGGCGACGTCGTAGACCGGATGCAGCGTGAGTGGGCCCTGCTGCGCCCGGACCTGAGCTTCACCAGCCTCGGGGTGATCCACCGCGTGCTGCGCGCTTCCCGCCTCATCCTCGAAGCCAGTGACGCCTTCCTCGCCGACTACGGGCTCACCCGCGGCGAGCTGGACGTGCTTTCCGCGCTGCGCCGTACGGGCGAACCTCTGAGCCCAACGACGCTGGCCCAGACGCTGCTTGCCCCGCGCTCGGCGATCACCATGCGGCTGAACGCCCTCCAGGCTCGGGGACTGCTGAGCCGGACGGCCAACCCGGCCGACGGCCGCTCGTCCCTGCTCGTCCTCACCGACACTGGCGCCGCGCTCGTGGACGAGGTGATTCCCGCCCAGCTCGCCCTCGAAGATGCCCTACTCGCTGAAGCCCCGGCCTGGGCCATCGAGGGCTTGGCCGGTCCCCTGCGGGCACTGACCTCGGTGTGGGAGCAAGGACGAGGCCACCAAGCCGGGTCCAGCAAGGACCGGCGGAACGGCGCGCTCGAGCCGTCCGGATGAGCCGCAACAGCGCGCGCTTCGGGTGAGCATCAGCCGACGCGCTACCGGGCTCCGCGTGGTAGACCACCAACGGCGCGCTGCTCCAACCTGAGGACGAAGAGCTACCGCGCGATGCGCGGTAGTCATCAGCCCTGCCGACTCCCGACGCCGGCAGCTTGTTTAGGGGACTATTTGCGCAACGCTGCCCAGGCTTGGAAACCGCCGATAAGGTCGGTCGCGCGGGTCAGTCCCAGCCGTCGCAGGGTGTGTGCAGCGAGACTGGAGCTGTAACCTTCATTGCAGACCACCACGATCCGCCGTGCGGGGTTGTCAGCGATCGGGAGCCGGTGGGGGCCGGAAGGGTCCAGCCGCCACTCGAGAACGTTTCGGTCAATAACGACCGCTCCCGGAAGATCACCGTCGCGGTCTCGCTGATCGACCGGCCGCGTGTCGACAACGAGGGCGCCCGCTGCCATCTCTCGCTCAAGATCCGAAGCGTGAACACGCTCGAGCCCCATGCGGCTCTCAAGTAGTAATTCGTTGATCGTAAGCGTTGCAGGGGAAGCGCTCGGATCTAGGACCCGTTGGCAGATCGGAACGCCGTCATCGGAGATTTCACACTGCGTCACGGTTTTCCTCGCTCTGCCTGCTGATCCGTCTGTCGTTCCACCCCCAAGCGGAACCATGAGCTATTTTGGTCATCAATCCAAGGGCATGGAGGGAATCATGTCAATACACGTCAG
The DNA here is from genome assembly GCF_056397125.1 of Arthrobacter sp. 05N425. Lineage (NCBI taxonomy): Bacteria > Bacillati > Actinomycetota > Actinomycetes > Micrococcales > Micrococcaceae > Arthrobacter > Arthrobacter sp. 05N425. Next base: position 515,074 of record NZ_JBFTMU010000001.1, on the reverse strand, counting down.
TCACGCACTACGGCCATGCCCGGCCTCTCGCGGCGGAGTCGGCCCGTGCCGCGGGATGAGGTGCGAGGCTGGGGCCCCGCGGGAATAAGAACCCCGAACAAGAGGTTGGACCGTGGTGTGAAAAACATCGGATTCCTGTCCTTTGGCCATTGGACCGACCACCCGGAGTCCGGCACGCGCAGCGCGTCGGACGCGCTGTTGCAGGCGATCGATCTTGCGGTCGCGGCCGAGGAGCTGGGGGCGGACGGCGCGTACTTCCGCGTCCACCACTTCGCGCGGCAGTACGCCTCCCCATTCCCGTTGCTCGCCGCCATCGGGGCACGGACCAGCCGCATCGAGATTGGTACCGGCGTGATCGACATGCGCTACGAGAACCCGCTCTACATGGCGGAGGACGCCGGTGCGGCCGATCTGATCTCGGGCGGCCGGCTGCAGCTGGGCATAAGTAGGGGTTCACCCGAGCAGGTCATCGACGGGTGGCGTCACTTCGGCTTCGCCCCCGCCGAGGGCGAGTCGGACGCCGATATGGGCCGCAGGCACACCGAGCGCCTGCTCGAGGTGCTCACTGGCGAGGGCTTCGCGGCGCCGAGCCCCCGCCCGATGTTCCCGAACCCTCCGGGCCTGCTGCGCGTGGAGCCGCATTCGGAGGGCCTGCGTGAGCGCATCTGGTGGGGTTCCGGCTCGAACGCCACGGCTATCTGGGCGGCGAAGCTCGGCATGAACCTGCAGAGCTCCACACTCAAGGATGACGAGAGCGGCAAGCCCTTCCACGTCCAGCAGGCCGAGCAGATCGAGCGCTACCGGCAGGCCTGGAAGGAGGCGGGGCACGAGCGGGAGCCGCGCGTTTCGGTCAGCCGTAGCATCTTCGCCCTGACGGACGAGCGCGACTGGCAATACTTCGGCCGCGACCGCCGCAGCTCGGACCAGGTGGGCAACATCGACGAGAATACGCGCGCGGTATTTGGCCGCTCCTACGCGGGTGCCCCGGATGAGCTGGCCGCGAAGCTGGCGGAGGACGAGGCGGTCGCCACGGCAGACACCCTACTGCTCACGGTCCCGAACCAGCTCGGTGTCGACTACAACGCCCACGTCATCGAGTCGATTCTGAAGTATGTGGCGCCGCAGCTCGGCTGGCGCTGACCCCGCGTGGCAGCTTCCCCCCGGGAGACTGCTGAATTAGTGGCGTGGTTGGCTGGTGCTGTACGCGTGCCGGAGCGCCCCCTTTGAGCGCGAGCAAGGCCAGCCCCAGCATCTCGAGCCCAGTCCAGGCGAGCGTCCCGCCCCAAATCTCGGCGGAGAAGCTGAGGGCCCCATCGTGGAGTGCCACACCGGCGAAGTAGGCGGCCCAGAACACGACGGGCGAGAGCGCCGCCGCGGTCATGAGCCTTGCCTGGTGGCCCGGGGCCGGGCGGACCACCGCCCACACCACTCCCACGAGCACGGAACCGACGATGGCCACCGGCACGAGCCAGGCGTCCCGCATCGCGACCATAAGCTGCATCGCTACGGAGGGTACGAGTGCCATGGCCGCGGGCACCGCTGCGTTCAGGCGCCAGCGCAGCGACAGCAACAGGACGGGCACGAAGAGCACGGCCGTTGAGACGAAGAACGATCCCAAGGCGACCAGGATGGCCGACGACGTCGGAGCCGTCACCGCGGGCTGGGCTGCGGAGCCGGTGTACGTCTGGACGAGGCCATGGCGCGCGAAGACAGCGAATTCCTGCAGGATGAACGCCGCAACCATGCCCGAAAGCATCGCGCTCACGACGGCCGGCACCAGCTGTGGCCGTGACCGCTCTGGCGCGTGCCATGCGGCGGAAAACGGCGCGCTGAGGATCAGGAATGCGCCCGCAGCAAGTCCCAGATGGGACGGGCTGAACAGCGCCTTGAGGTTCTGCTCAATTCCGAAGACCGAATGCCAGGCGAAGTCGGCCACCCCGGAGGCAAGGAAGAGGAAGACGCCTGCAGCGGCGGGTCCGTAGCCGGCCGGGATCGCTTCCGTCCACCGCATGCCCGGTGCGTGCCGGCGCCACGTCAGGGCGGCGAGCCAGAGGGCGCAGGCAGCAAAGCCCGAGTAGAGGACCGCGTGCCAAGGCGTGAAGAAGGTCTCAAGGTCGTGGAGGTTGTTGTGGGCCCAGCCGTCCACGTACGTCCCGCCGAGGAGCCAGACCCCGGCGGCGAGGGTGATGGTGTCTTCAGCGACCGTAGTGGGACGGTGCACTGAGACCTGCGGAATGGCCAAGGCGTTGGCGGCTGCGGCGTCCATGGTTCCACAGTAGGACTCGCGGCCTTTGGGGGCGAGAGGCTAAAAGCCCGGGGGTCACCGCATCACGGTGCGGTGACCGGCATCCAGACGCCGGGTCCAGCCGCGCGAGTCCAGATATTCAAGCAAGGGGACCGCGACCCGTCGAGTTGTGCCGAGGGCCTGGCGTGCCTGACTGGTGGTGAAGGGCTGCTCCAAGCGGGCCAGTTCGCGCATCGCCAGGGCCGGGGCCGTAGGCAGCAGCACCACCCCGTCGCGCAACCGCAAGAGCCGCCCGGTGCGCTCGCCGGCAGCGAGCTCCCGGGCGCCCAGGCCCAGTGCGGCCAGCTCATCGGTTTCCGGGGCATGGAAGGCGTTTGCAGTGAGCCTGCGCTCCAGCTCGGCGACCGCCGGCCCGGCGGCGCCCAGGTTGCCTTGGGTCCCTGGCAGCCGGACGTGGCCGCCCTCCCGTTCGAGACTTGCTTCGCGGATGACCGGGTCAAGAAGCCGCTCATCGGGCAGTTGGAGAAGGTCCCGGGCCGCGCCCCGGGAAAGGCCCGGGGCGAGAGGATCGCGCTCCTGCAGTTCCCCGAGCGCCGTACGCAGCCGACGCTGCCATGCCTCGAAGAGGGGAGCGTGCACCCACCAGTCGCCGAGAACCCGGACGCCGGGTGGCGCCGCCTCGTGCGCAGACAATAGCCCGAGCCGACGCAGGTGCTCTTCCTGCACGGCCCCGCGGCCTGCCACTTCCCCAAGCACGTCTCCGGCGGCGTCCATGCCTGCGAGCCGCTCAGCCCAGTGGACGCCGTCCCCGCGCCGCCGCAAGGCCGGCGGATCGGCGTCGAGCACCTGCGCGCCGCCCAGCACCGAGCGGGTCCCGGGGTCCCGCAGCACCAGACGGTCTCCGAGAACGAGCGGCAGGCGCCGGTCCAGGACAAGCCGGGCGTGGTCGGCACCGAAGGGACGCAGCCGGGCCGGCACGGCAGCGGTTCCGGCATGCACCATGAGCTGCTCCGGTACGTCCGTGTAGGCCACGCCGGTTGTGCGCTGGATGCCCAGGACGCCCGTGACGGGCCACGCGTCGGGGGTCAGCAACGCGTCTCCCCGTCGGACGTCGGCGGCGGAAACATCGCGCAGGTTCAGTGCCACCCGGTTGACCGGCCCCAGCGAGGAGTACGACGTGTCGCGGCTTTGCAGGCCGCGGACCACGACGGACCGCGAGCCATCGTGGCCAAGCAGCTCCAGCCGGTCACCTTTAGCAAGGGTTCCCGCTGCCAAAGTTCCGGTCACCACGGTTCCGGCACCCTTGATGGTAAACGAGCGGTCCACCCACAGCCGGAGCCGGCCCGTGGTGGCGGGGGCGGGCACCCCGGCCAGAACGCCGTCGAGCGTGGCACGCAGTTCGGTCAGCCCGGTGCCCTCGATGGCAGACACAGCCACTGCGGGCGCATCCGCCAGGCCTGTCCCGGCCAGCTCTCTGCGCGTCCGGGCAAGCACTTCACCAACCTGACCGGGTGCCCGGTCGGTGCGGCTGATGACTACGACGCCGTACTCGATGCCCAGCGCCGCGACGGCGTCCCGGTGGTCGCTTGACTGCGCCTGCCAGCCTTCATCGGCAGCGACGACGAAGCAGACGACGGGAGCAGGTCCGATTCCGGCGAGCATGTTCCCGAGGAATCGTTCGTGGCCCGGTACGTCCACGAAGGCAACATCCTGCCCGGAAGGCAACGTGGTCCAGGCGTAGCCCAGGTCAATGGTCAGTCCACGGCGCCGCTCTTCCTCCCAGCGATCCGGTTCCATGCCGGTAAGCGCGCGCACCAGCGTACTCTTGCCGCAATCGACGTGTCCGGCCGTGGCAACGACATGCACGGTTCAGCCCGCCCTGCCTGCATCCGAATCCGTGAGGGTCGCCAGCGCCTGGCGCACCGCGTCGAGTATCCGGTCATCGTCCTCTTCGGGCACGCAGCGCAGATCGAGCAGGCAGGAGCCGTCATGGACGCGCGGGAGCACGGCCGGGTCGCCGGTTCGCAGGGGCGCCGCGAGCGCTTCGGGTAGCCGGAGCGCCCACCCCTGCAGTGCCACGCCGGGCGCTCCGCCGCCGCCGACCCGGCCGTCGTGCGCGACGACCGGTACCCCGAGTGCCGCGGCAAGCCGGGCGGTACGGTTCCGCAACCACTCCGGGTCCGCGTGCAGGGCCCGGACAACCGGCGGTGCTTCACCCGCGACCGTCGCCTCCAGCGCCGCGAGGGCCAGTTTATCGGCCCGCACTGCTCGGGCCAGCGGGTGGCGTGCCAGCCGGGAGATGATCTCCGTCCGGCCGAGCAGCAGACCGGCCTGGGGTCCGCCCAGGAGTTTGTCGCCGCTGGCGATCACGACGTCGGCCCCGCTTGCCAGCGCGGTGGCAGCGTCCGGTTCTGCGGGAAGAAGCGGATCGGGCGCCAGCAGTCCACTGCCGAGATCGGCCACGAGGGCGACCCCGTGCGCCGCGGCGAGCCTGCTCAGTTCGTCCAATGGAACAGCGGAGGTGAATCCGTCCACCCGGAAGTTGCTCGGGTGGACCTTGAGGAGGCAGCCGGTGGCTGGTCCGATGGCGTCGGCGTAGTCCCGCAGGTGCGTGCGGTTGGTCGTGCCCACCTCGTGCAGTGTCGCGCCCGTTGATTCGATCAGGTCGGGAAGCCGGAAGCCGGCACCGATCTCAACCAGTTCGCCGCGGCTCAGCACCACCTCCCGGCCGGCGGCGAGGGCCGTGGTGGCCAGCACCAGCGCCGCAGCCCCGTTGTTGACCACCAGAGCGTCCTCGGCAGCGGGACAGGCGGCGAGCAATGCGGCCCGGGCACCGGCGCCGCGGCGGGCGCGGCTGCCGGTTGCCAGGTCGAGCTCCACGTCGACGTAGCCGCTGGCTGCGACAAGTGCTTCGACCGCGGACGCGGACAGCGGGGCGCGGCCGAGGTTGGTGTGGACGACTACGCCGGTTGCGTTGAGCACCGGGCGCAGGGTGGTCGCCCTGCGTGCGGCGACGGCGGAGAGCAGGGCCGGTTCCACCTGGCCGGGAGCGAGTTCACCGCGCCGCGCCCGCTCCTGGGTTTGCCGGACGAGTTCACCGATGAGTTGTGCACTCAGACGACTCCGGGCCGCGCGGACGGCCGGCAATGCCAGCAGATCGTCGGTGCGCGGAATCAGGCGGCGGGGATCGACCTGGTCCACACAGTCCCTCTTCCTTCCGCGGCATTGCGTGACGGTGGTTGGCGGAGGCGGACGGGAATCGAACCCGCCAGGCCGAGATACTCAGCCTCACCGGTTTTGAAGACCGGGGGGCCCACCAGGACCCGGACGCCACCGCGTTCAATGTAGCAGATTGCCCCCGGGGGTAGCCTAGGGGTGTGAAAGAGACCGAGACGTCTATTCCGCAGCTCAAAAACGACGGCGTCGGAGCAGTCCGGCTCACCGGCTATGCCCACGGTGGGGGCTGCGCGTGCAAGATTCCGCCCGGCGAACTCGAAGAAGCGGTGCGCGGCCTTACCGGCCAGCCAGGAGCGGACGTGCTGGTGGGTCTTGACAGCGGCGACGACGCAGCCGCCGTCCTGGTGCGCGGCGACCTGGCGGTATTGTCCACCGCCGACTTCTTCACTCCCGTGGTCGACGACGCCTTTGACTGGGGCCGGATTGCTGCCGCCAACGCGCTCTCTGACATTTACGCCATGGGCGGCCGCCCGATCATGGCAATCAACCTCGTCGGTTGGCCGCGCGGCGTGCTGCCGCTCGAGTTGATGACTGAAGTGCTCCGCGGCGGCCTGAGCGTCGCCTCCGAGGCGGGGTGCCCGGTGATTGGCGGGCATTCGATTGACGATCCCGAGCCGAAATACGGCATGGCGGTCACCGGCGTCGCCCATCCGGACCGGTTGCTGCGCAACGACGCCGCCCGGCCCGGGCTGCCGCTCACCCTCACGAAGCCGATCGGCGTCGGACTGCTCAATAACCGGCACAAGCAGACCGGTGAAGTGTTCGCGGAAGCCGTGGCGACGATGACGCGCCTCAACCGCGACGCCGCCGAGTCCGCGGTGGCGGCCGGCGTGCGGGCGGCCACGGACGTGACGGGTTTCGGGCTGCTTGGACATTTGTACAAGATGTGCCGCGCCTCCGGAGTGGGTGCAGTGATCGACCGGGCGGCCGTGCCACTCGTCGAGGGCGCCCGGGAGGCGTTGCGGGACGGCTTTGTCTCCGGCGGGACGCGGCGCAACCTCGATTGGGTTCGACCCCACCTGCGGGCCGAGGCGGGCGTCACTGAAGACGATCTGCTGCTGCTTGCCGATGCGCAGACTTCCGGCGGCTTGCTCGTGGTCGGCGAGGTGCCAGGCTATCCAGTGATCGGGCATACCTTCGTCGGTCAGGGCATCGAAATCCGCTGAACCCGGGATCTCCTGAACCCACGGTCCTCTAGATCAGCATCCCCTAGAGCACAGCGGACTCGTCAGCCGGCAGTGGTGATCGAGTCTCCGGTGATGCCGGCGGCGCGGCGGGCGGCGAGACGGTTCTTCTGCGGTTCGATCGTGTACCGCGGGTCCCGAGCCGAGGCAAGGCCGGCCTCGAACACCCCGAACCGGGTCAGCCCCGAGGCGGCCAGCAGTGCCAGTCCCGAGGCCGCGGCCACCGCCCGGTTGCGTCCGCCCAACAGTGCCCCCAGTCCGCCCGCAGCGGCTAGCCGCTCGCTCCATTTCAGCATGACACCGGCCTTGCCCTGATGCAGGGGCTCGGCGACCACCGGGTCCATCCGGTGCTCCATCACCCGCATGGCCACCACGTCACCCATCACGCCCAGCACCGCAAGTTTCCGGGCCGGGCCCGCCTCCTGTACCGGAGTCGTGATCATCGCGAGCCCGGCAGAAGCGAGGGCCGCGGAACTCACGAAAACGAAGGGCAGTTCCTCGTGCGCGGCGTTCCAGGTGGGGGTGGCCGTGTCACCGAGCAGGACCGCCGTGTACGCCGCCAGCGGTCCGGCGAAAAACGCGGCCTCGAAGCCGGCCGGTCCCTCGACCGCGTACAGCAGGTTCCGCAACGGACCCAGCGGCAACCGCGCTCCGGTCATCCGATCGACCTCCGCTGCCGCCGAGACCGCCGCGCCCACGCTGAATGCGCTGAGAATCCACGAGCCCACGCTCATCGGCGAGGTCAGTTTGATGGTCCGCAGCATGTTCAGGAAGCGCTCCGGCCTGCCCAGATCCTTCAACAGCGCAACGGTGCCCATGCTTGCTGCCGTCAGGGCACTCAGCCGGGCATTCCGGCGCAGCGTCGGCCGCCCGGTCAGCTGGCCGCCGAGACCGAGCAGTGCAGAGCCGGCCGCCACGCCGCCAAGGAACAGGTAGGCGGCCACATCTTCGGTCCAGGGTGCCGGTTTGACCACGGGACGGCCGTAGTACGAGGTGAATTCCGGCTCCGGGACCATAGGCATTTCTCGGGAACCGTCACCGCCGTCGCGGCGGCCGGTGCCGCGCTTGCCGCCAGCCCGACGCCGGCGGGCAGGCTCGGGCGGCCGAAAGCTGTCGAACTCAGAGTGGGTCACGCGCGCCCTCCCAGGAAAGCCAGCGCCGCAGCGGCGGCCATGCCGGCGACGGCCATACCGGCCCGCCGGTACATCTGCGGCAGATCGGCGGTTGGCACCCTCGGATCCGGCGGAAGCCCGTACACTTCCGGTTCGTCGAGCAGGAGGAAGACCGCTCCGGTTCCGCCGATGCCGTCGAGTTCGTTCGCACCATAGAGCCTGGCTTCCGTGAGTCCCTGCTGGTGCAGGGCGGCGACCCGTTCCCGGGCCGTCTCCACCATGTCGTCATGGTTGCCGTACTTGATGGACGTCGTCGGGCAGGCTTTAGCGCAAGCGGGCGTCTCATCGTCGACCAGCCGGTCGTAGCACAGCGTGCACTTCTGGGCGACGCCGACGTTGGGGACGGCGGACTGCTTGGCGTGCGGCTCCTCCCGCTGGGCGGCCACCGCCACCATGCCGTCGCTGCGGCGCTCAATCACGCCGAAGGGACACCCGGCCACGCAGGTTCCGCAGCCGTTGCACACATCGTCCTGGACCACCACCGTGCCGAACTCCGTGCGGAACAGCGCTCCGGTCGGGCAGACATCAAGGCACCCGGCGTGCGTGCAGTGCTTGCAGACATCGGAGGACATCAACCAACGGAAGTCTGCCGTGTCCGGCGGCGTCGTATCCACATTCGCCAGGTCCGCCCCGGCGGACGCCGCCGTCGGGGGAGGCCCGATGCGGGGCATGCCGAGGTTGACCAGCGCGCGCCCGGATTCCCGCGCCTCGGTAATGCGTTCCTGGCCCTGTTCAACGAAGGCGACATGCCGCCAGGTGCTGGCGCCGAGTCCTCCGGTGTTGTCATAGGAGGATCCCAGCAGCTCCAGGTTCCCGTCGTGGGGGTTGTGGTTCCACTCCTTGCAGGCCACTTCGCAGGCCTTGCAGCCGATGCAGATGGAGGTGTCTGTGAAGAACCCCTTGCGCGGCTGCTGGTCCTCCCACCGGGCATCGGCGGCGGGGTCGGTCGGTCCGGACAGCTGGCCCATCTAATCCTCCAACATCGAGTCGGCATCCGGAACGGTGCCGCGCGGATCGGTAACGAGTCGGTTCCCGGTCTCGGTCGTCGCTCCGGCCCGGGCCTGGTACTCAGCAACCAGGGCAAGCAGCTCCGCCCCGCGGGGCCGGCGGCCCGGACGGATGTCACAGGAGGCGGCCTTGGATTCCTGGATCTGGACGTTGGGGTCCAGCGTCACGCCCAACAGGTCATTGGCCGCGTCACCGCTGACCACAGCATCCGCTCCGACGCCCCAGTGGTACGGCAACCCGATCTGATGGACGGTGTGGCCGCCGACGGCCAGCGGTTTCATCCGCTCGGTGACGAGCACCTTCGCCTCGATGGCGGAGCGGGCCGAAATGATGGTGGCCCACCCGTACGGCTCAAGCCCGCGCTCAGCGGCCAGCTCGGGAGAGACCTCGCAGAACATTTCCGGCTGCAGCTCCGAGAGGTACGGCAACCAGCGGCTCATTCCGCCGGCCGTGTGGTGCTCGGTCAGCCGGTACGTGGTGAAGACGTAGGGGTAGACGCCCGCGCCACTGGTACCGGCGCTTGGTGCACTGAGGTTGTCTGCGCGGGGGTACACCAGCCGGGCCGGATTTTGCTGCTGCGGGTAAAGGCCATTGGCCACCGGCGATTCCTGCGGTTCGTAGTGGGTGGGAAGGGGGCCGTCGACGACGCCCTTCGGCGCGAACAACCATCCCTTGCCGTCTGACTGCATGATGAAGGGATCATCTCCTGTCAGGGCGGCCGGACCACCGAGATCGGGGTCGGGTTGGCTGCCCGGTGCAAGGTCAATCGGGAAGTCGGGAACGTCGTCTCCGACCCAACGTCCCTGCTCCTGGTCCCACCAGATGTATTTCTTCCGCTCGCTCCACGGTTTACCGGCCGGGTCGGCCGACGCCCGGTTGTAGAGGATCCGGCGGTTGGCCGGCCAGGCCCAGCCCCATTCCGAGGCGGCAGGCCCTTGCTCATGGCCCGGTTTCCGGTTGGCGGCATGGTTGATGCCGTCGGCGTAGACGCCGGTGTAGATCCAGCAGCCCGCCGACGTGGAACCGTCGGCGCGCAGCTCTGTATACGCGGAGAGCGGTTTGCCTGCGTCCGGGCCGTTGAGGTGGCGGCCGTTGATCTCGGCCAGCACCGCCTCGCCGTCGGGCTCGCCGTGTTCGTCGGTGGGGTAATCCCAGGTGAGGTCGAGCAGCGGACGGTCGCGTTCATCCTCCGAACCCGCCAGTTTTTCGCGGATCCGCTGGCCCAGCTCAAAGAAAAACTGCAATTCACTTTGACACGCACCAGGCGGTGCCACCGCCTGGTGCCGCCACTGCAGCAGCCGCTGGGTCTGCGTGAACGAGCCGGCCTTTTCGACGTGGCTTGCTGCAGGCAGGAAGAACACTTCGGTCTCGATGTCTTCGGTGCGCAGTTCGCCCGATTCGATCTCCGGGCCGTCCTTCCACCAGGTCGCCGACTCGATGAGGTTCAGGTCGCGCACCACCAGCCACTTCAAGTGCGACATGCCAAGGCGTTGCATCCGGCCGTTGGACGAACCTACGGCGGGGTTCTGTCCGAGCAGGAAGTAGCCCTCCACCTTGTCCTCGAGCATGTCCATCACCGTCTGGTACGTGCCGTGCGCTCCTGTCAGTCTGGGAAGGTAGTCGTAGGCCCAGTCGTTCTCCGCGGTCGCGGCGTCGCCCCACCAGGCCTTCAGCAGGCTGATGACGTAGGAGTCGGCGTCCGCCCAGAAGCCCTTCTGCTTCTTCGACGCGATCGCATCCAGGTATTCGCTGAAGGTGTCGTGGCGTCCGGCGCTGGGCATCGGCAGGTAACCGGGCAGCAGGTTGAACAGGGTTGGAATATCCGTGGAGCCTTGGATGCTTGCATGCCCGCGCAGGGCCATAATTCCGCTGCCCGGGCGGCCCACGTTGCCGAGCAGAAGCTGCAGGATAGCGGCGGCCCGGATGAACTGCGCTCCGAGCGTGTGCTGGGTCCAGCCGACGGCGTAGGCAAAGCACGTTGTCCGTTCGCGCCCCGAGTTTTCCGTGATGGCGTGGGCCAGATACTCGAAGTCCTTGGCGTTGATGCCACACATGTCCTGGACCATCTCCGGGGTGTAACGGGCGTAATGGCGCTTCAGGATCTGGAAGACGGTCCGGGGGTCCTGCAGGGTATCGTCACGTTGCACTTGGGCGTGTTCCAGGGCGGGGCCGCCGCTGCCGAACTGGTCTCCCGCGGCCCGATCCGACGCGTGGGAGCCGTGCTCGGTGCCCGCCCCAGCGTCCCCGATGGTGCCTCCGCCCTGTTCCGCGTACGACCATGACGCCATGTCGTATGCTCCGGTTTCGGGATCATAGCCGGAGAACAGGCCGCCAAGGTCCTCGGCGTCGCGGTAATCGGCGTGAACCAGCGTGGCCGCGTTCGTATAGGCGCTGACGTACTCCTTGAACCACAGGTCGTTGGTGATCACGTAGTTAATCAGCGCGCCCAGGAGGACAACGTCAGAGCCGGCCCGGATGGGGATGTGCTTATCCGCGACGGCCGAGGTGCGCGTGAACCTGGGGTCGACGTGGATGACCTTCGCTCCGCGGGCCTTGGCCTCCGCAACCCACTGGTATCCCACAGGATGGCATTCGGCCATATTGGAACCCTGAATGATGATGCAGTCGGCGTTGGCCATGTCTTGCAGTGATTGCGTCGCACCACCGCGTCCAAACGAGGCTCCCAAACTGGGAACCGTGGAGGAGTGTCAAATGCGGGCTTGGTTCTCGATTTGCACTGCTCCGGCAGCCGTGAAGAGTTTCTTGATCAGGTAGTTCTCTTCGTTGTCCAGAGTTGCCCCGCCCAGCGAGGCTATGCCCATGGTGCGTCGAAGCAGCCGGCCTCTTGCGTCTTCCTGCTGCCAGGTCCGGCGGCGGGAATCGACGAAGCGGTCCGCCACCATGTCGATGGCCGTTTCCAGATCCAAATGCTGCCACTGGGTGGAGCGTGGCGCACGGTAGAGCACTTCGGTCTGCCGGCCCGGCGAGTTGACCAACTGCTCGCTCGCCGAGCCCTTGGGGCACAACCGGCCACGGGAAATCGGCGAATCGGGATCGCCTTCGATCTGAACGACCTTTTCGTCCTTGACGTAGACCCGCTGTCCACAGCCCACGGCACAATACGGGCACACGCTCTGCACGACGCGGTCTGCGGTGGCCGTGCGCGGGGTGATGTCCCTCGTCCGCGGGGAGGTTACCGCCGGGCCGCGTCCCAGCAGATCGCCCGTGCTGAACTGCCGGACGACCGGCCACTGAAGAAAACTGCGCCGAGCCATGGCAGGAGCCTACACAATCCGGGGCCCCAACGACAGGGTGTCGATGAAGCGTTCCGTGCTGCCCATCGCCTTCGACGTTTCGGCGGGCCGTTGGAGTGCACGGCCGCCGTTATCCAGGCGAGCCGTCGAACAAATCCGGAGAAGTCCTCGGTAAGTACGGCTTGTCCGCATCGCGGCGCCGGGACCCGCGAGCCGGACATTGTGGGCCGAAGTCCGAGCTAATGCTTGGCCGTCCGGTGCCGAAGAAAACCCCTGCCGAGAGGGTCCGGCAGGGGATTCCGGACGTAGTATCAGCGCATACGGAAGAACTGAGGTGAGCAGATGAACACCGACGCATCACAGACGGACGGCCCTTCCGGGCAGCCAGAACAGGGCGGGAGTGGCAGCGGCGGACTGGCCACACAGCTCAGCGACCTGGCCAGGGAGCTGCAGCACGAACATGATCCCGACAGGGTGCTTGCCGGGATAGTGCAGGCCGCCGTCCAGCTCATCCCCGGCGCCGCCGATGCGTCCATCAGCGTGGTCACTGGCCGGAAGAAGATCGATTCACCGGTCGCTTCGGGAGACCTTCCCCGCAGGGTTGACGCTCTGCAAAGCACATCCGGACAGGGGCCGTGCCTGGACGCGGCCTACGAGGACCGGATTGTGCGGGTGCCCGACCTCAGCAGTGAGACCCGTTGGCCGGCCTTCTCCCGCGGCGCCGTTGAGCTTGGGGCGCGCAGCATGCTTTCAATCCAGTTGTTCGTCGAAGGCGACCGGCTGGGTGCGTTGAACCTGTATGGAGCCAGTCCGAACGCTTTCGACCTAGAGTCGGAGCAAATTGGGCTGCTCGTCGCTGCCCACGCAGCGGTGGCCTTCGCCGACTCCCAGAAAATCAGCCAGCTCAATGAGGCGCTGGTCTCCCGCCAGCTCATCGGCCAGGCCGAAGGCATCCTCATGGAGCGTTACAAACTAACCGCCCAGCAGGCCTTTCTGGTCCTCTCCCGCGCCAGCACCACTTCCAACACGAAACTGCGTGAGGTGGCAGAAAACCTGACCAGTAGCGGAGAAATGTCGACCGAAATACCTCCGCGTCCAAAGTAGGGCAGTGCCGCGGCAGATCGTCAGTTCGCGCCTGCCCCGTCCCCGGAGGGCTCATCGTCGCGCGGTGCGCCGCCCCGGCGCCTGTCTACTTCCTCATCGACAAGGAGAAGGAGCTCGCTGGCGCCGGTCCGGCCGCCGAGGCTCTGTGCCTGACGCAGTGATTGGCGCAACTTCAACAGGTCTTCAGCGGGCACGAACGGCCATCTCCCGAAATGGTGGAATATCCGCTCGTGGTAGCCGGAGCTGCTTAGTTCCATCACGCGGCCGTCCGCGTTGGGGCACTGGGGCGGCACCCGGCGCGTGCGTGATGGCTGCGAATGGTCCGGCCCCGGCCTGGCTAAGGGCGGGGAGCGTTTCAGGGCAATCCACGAGGAGCTGGTCAAGATCAAGCAGGACGTCAAAGCCGGGCAGGACGCGCGTCGCGCGTCGCACCACCGCGAGGAGGCCTTGAACGTTTTTGGGGGTCAACCGGCCGGTGGGCCGAAGGGTAACTGCGGCGGCGTCCATGTCGACGGCGACAGTTACGGAGAGTTTCGCGAGCATACAGTGTGTCCTCTGGAAAAGAACGGAGGCCACTGCCTGACCTCTTCCAGAGTATCGGAGTATGGCTGGAACGGACCTGTTGTGACGACACTATTCCCGGCGGCGTCAGCGCGCCGACGGTCGGTCGCCGGGCTACGACCAGGGCGTGCGACGGTCCGACGAGTTGATCCGCCCGCGGATCTGCCCGCTAGCTGCGGCCGCCGCACGACGGCGTCACCAGCCGCCGCGCGTTGGGGTGTGACCCTTCCGGGCGTCGTCGGGCATCGGCATTTCGGCCCGCAGGCCCAGGAGCCGGATGGGCCGGCCCGCTTCGATGGCGGCCGCAAGGTCCAACGCCTGCGCGAGGATCTCGTCCCGGTCGAACGTCTCGGGAATCTTCCTTGCGCGGGTCTTGGTGACGAACGGCGCGTACCGAACCTTCAAGGTCAGCCCAATGACGGGTCGTCCTTCGGCCGCAACATCCTCGAGGACGCGCGCTGTCAGCTCCCTGACAGCGCCGGCCACCTGGGCTGCCTCGGTCAGGTCGTGCTGGAAGGTGGTCTCCCTGCTGTGACCGCGGGCAACCCACGGGGTGGCGTCCACCACGCTGGTGCCGTCGCCACGTGCCAGCTCCGCGTACCAGGGACCCATTCTGGGGCCGAACTCCGGGACCAGGTCCTGAGGGTCGGCGGCGGCGAGCTCGGCGACAGTGTTGATGCCGAGCTTGGCCAGCCGGCCGGACACCTTGGTTCCGACGCCCCACAGCTCCTTGGTGGGCAGGCTGCCCATGACCTCGAGCCAGTTCTCGGAAGTGAGGCGGAAGACGCCGGCCGGCTTGCCGAAACCGGTGGCCACCTTGGCACGGACCAGGGTGTCGCCGATGCCCACGCTGCAATGCAGCTGCGTTTGCTCCAGGACGGCGGCCTGCACCTGCCGGGCGTAAGCTTCCGGATCCTCTGACTCGATGCCGACAAAGGCTTCATCCCAACCCAGCACCTGGACGGTGGCGCCCGGCTGCGCGCGCAGGGTAGCCATCACCGTTTCAGACGCCGCGAGGTATGCCTCGTGATCGACGGGCAGGATCACGGCGTCGGGCACTTTCCGGGCCGCAATGCGCAAGGGCATTCCGGATCCCACCCCGAACGCCCTGGCTTCGTAGGACGCGGTGGAGACCACCGCCCGTTCCGTGGGATCGCCGCGGCCGCCGACGATGATCGGCTTGCCCGCAAGCTCCGGCCGCCGGAGCACTTCGACGGCGGCGATGAACTGGTCGAGATCGACGTGCAGCACCCACCGGATTCCGTCCACGCCACCAGTCTGCCCTAAACATCACCGGCAGGCATCGGCCGCAGCAGTCGAGTTTGCGGCGCCGGTCCGGGGAAGCTAGCCCTCACTATGTGATTCACGAAGCTTGAACCTTCAAGTAAAGCCGACTAAGCTGAAGGCATGACTTCGACACTCGACCGCCCTCCGGTTCTTTTCCTCAGCCATGGCGCGCCGCCGCTGGCCGACGACGCGACGTGGACGGGTGAACTCAAGAATTGGTCCGCCACCTTCGACAAGCCCAAAGACATCCTGATGGTGTCCGCCCACTGGGAGAACGCCCCGGTCACCCTCAGTGCCACCGGGCGCAACCCGGGACTGGTCTACGACTTCGGCGGGTTCGCCCAGAAGTACTACGACGTCACGTACGACGCCCCGCAGGCTCCCGGGCTGGCCGCCGAGGTGGAGAAGCTTGTGGTCGGCCATGGCCACCACGTCGAGCGGGACGAGAGCCGCGGCCTGGACCACGGCGCCTACGTCCCGCTCAAGGAAATGTTCCCGGATGCGGATGTACCGGTGGTGCAGATGTCGATGCCCACCCTTGATCCGCAGGGCCTGTTCGATCTGGGCAAGTCGCTGGCGCCGTTGCGGGACCGCGGCACGCTGATCGTCGGATCCGGCTTCACCACACACAACCTGCGCTGGTTCAACCCCGCCGGGGGACCCGACAGCACCCCGCCGTCGGTCTCCCGTGAGTTCGACCAGTGGGCCGAGGAAGCGATGGCGCGCGGCGACGTCGACTCTATCCTGGACTTCCTGCACAAGGCCCCGGCAGCCCGCGAGGCGCACCCCCGCAGCGAGCACTGGGCACCGCTGTATGTGGCGCTCGGCGCTGCCTACGAGTCCGGTGACCTGCAGGCCAAGACCGCCATCGACGGGTTCTGGTTCGGCCTGTCGAAGCGCTCCTGGACCCTGACCTAAGCCAAGAAACCTGCTGCGGGACTTCCTCCGGTCCGGTCTGCGGATGCCCCGCTCTTCTTCCAATCTACCGCGCCCTAAGGGGCTTGCGGCAAGGCCCCCTTCATGCTTCAAACTGGCTCGGTGGTGCCGGAAGCGGTGCCGGGGAAGCCAGCCTGGAGAAGGCGCGGAGAGGCGGGGGTATTGGTGGTTGATGTGATCGTTGCGGGCGGCGGTCCGACGGGGTTGATGCTGGCCGGCGAGCTCGCCTTGGCCGGGATAGATGTGGCAATTGTGGAACGCCGACCGACGCCGGGACTGGTGGGCTCGAGAGCGGGCGGGTTCCACTCGCGGACAATCGAACTCCTCGACCAGCGCGGGATTGCAGACCGGTTCCTCGCCGAGGGCAAGGCCGTCCAGGCGGCATTCTTCGGCACGACGGCCTTGGACCTGGGTGACTTTCCTACCCGGTATCCGTACACGCTCGGCTTGTGGCAGAACCACATCGAGCGGATCCTGGCAGGCTGGGTGGAAGAGCTGGGTGTGCCGGTCCATCGGGGGCTCGACGTTGCCGGCTTTGCGCAGGACAGCGGCGGTGTCACCGTCCATCTCGCCGACGGCGGTGCGAGGCGCGCGCTGTACCTTATAGGCGCCGACGGCGGCCGGAGTGCCGTCCGGAAGGCGGCCGGCATCGAGTTCCCCGGCTGGGATGCGACGAGGAGCAGCCTGATCGCCGAGGTGGAGGTGACGGAGGAGACGCCAACGGGCATGCGCATCGACGAGGTGGGGGTCCACGGGCTGCACCCGATGGAGGACGGGCGAACCATGCGGGTGGTCGTGACCGAGAAGCATCTCGGACCGGCCACGGAGCCGACCCTGGCTGACCTCGCCAGGGCGCTGGTCGAGGTCTACGGCACGGACTTCGGGGTCCATACTCCGACCTGGATCTCGCGGTTCACCGACGCCACACGCCAGGCCGCGGCCTACCGCAGCGGCCGTGTGCTGCTCGCCGGGGACGCCGCGCATATCCACTCTCCGTCGGGTGGCCAGGGGATCGGCCTTGGGATCCAGGACGCCGTGAACCTCGGCTGGAAACTCGCCCAGGTGGTCAAGGGACAGGCGCCGGAGGGCCTGCTGGACAGCTATCACGCCGAGCGGCACCCCGCCGGGGCACGCGCGCTACAGCACACGATGGCACAGTCCGTTATGCAGCGGTCCGACCCGCGCATCGGCGCATTGGCCGACACTGTGGCCGGCCTGCTGACGATCGATGAGGCCCGGAAACGGCTTGGCGGCCTCATCTCCGGCCTCGACGTCCGCTACGACCTGGGGGAGGGGCATCCGCTGCTCGGGCGTCGGATGCCCGATCTCGACGTCGTCACCGCCAGCGGTCCGCTGCGCGTGTTCAGCTTCCTGCACAACGCCCGCGCGGTGCTGCTCAACCTCGGGGCGCCGGGCAGAGTCGACCCGGGGCCGTGGGCGGACCGGGTGCAGCCGGTGGACGCCATGTACGACGGCGGATGGGAGCTTCCGGTGATCGGTCCGGTGAGCGCCCCGGCTGCCGTGTTGATCCGTCCGGACGGGTATGTGGCGTGGACGGGAGACGGAACCTCGCGGGGGCTGGCCGAGGCGCTGGCCAGGTGGTTCGGGCCTCAGGGCTGACTAGCCACGGCCCGCCTGGGTGACAAAGTGCTCAACCCGGCGGTCCGGCACCAGCCAGATCAGGGCCACCACGGTGTACACGGCAAGCCCGAGCAGCGGTTGTACGACGCCCACGGCAATCCCGGTGAGGTAAATCAGCGGCGACGCCTTGCCCTTCCAGTCCCGGCCGACAGCGCGTGCCAGGGCGCCGTCCCTGCCCTGCTGGCGGATCAGTGCCTGCTGCAAAATGAAGTAGGCGATGGCTGCACAGAATAAGTTCATCCCGTAGACCAGCACCGGTACACGGACGAAGCCGGTTTCATCCATCCAGCGGGTCGTGAAGGGGAACAGCGAAAGCCAGAACAACAGGTGCAGGTTCGCCCAGAGGATTGTCCCGTTGACGTGGTCGGCCAGGTGGATCATGTGGTGGTGGTTGTTCCAGTAGATTCCAACGTAAACGAAGCTGAGCAGGTAGCTGAGGAAGGTTGGCAGGACATCGGCCAGGCCATGCCAGGTCGGTTCCTCCGGCACCCTCAGCTCCAGGACCATGATCGTGATGATGATGGCCAGCACGCCGTCGCTGAACGCCTCCAGGCGGTTCTTGTTCACACCGTTTCCTCCATCAAGTCATCATGCTCGCGGCAGACTGCAACGGCAACGGCAACGGCAACGGCAACGCCGGTCGGATCAGATGTTGGCAGCCTCGCTCCCCGCCACGCGCCGGGAAAGGAACTCCTCCACCACTGCGGCGAACTCGTCAGGCCGCTCGATCTGCGGCATGTGCCCCGTCTTCGCGAAGACATGTGACTCGGCCTGCGGCAGTGCCGCCGTCGCCGCCGCCAGATGGCTAAACGGCAGGATGTGGTCGTGGGAGCCCCACAACACCAGGGCGGGTATCTCCGACGTCGCCAGAGCACCAAGCAGGGACGTCCGCCATTCGGCCCGAACGCCGGAGACTGTGCCAAGGTCGCGGGCGACGTCCAGCAGCGACTTGCGGTGCGTGGCCCGTCGCGACAGGGCGAAAGCGTGGCCAACCCGGGCGTCGGTCACCAGCCTCTTGTCATAGAAGATCGACTCGACCGTGCGGCGGGAGGCCGCCGCAGCGGGACGCGTGAGCAGGGCCGCGAGCGGCCGAATGGTAAGCAGGCGCAGGACCAGCGCAACCTCCTTGCCGAATCCGGCGCTGTTGGCAAGAACCAGGGCGGAGACGCGGTCCGGATGGTCGGCCGCCAGTTTCATGGCGACGGCCCCGCCGAGCGAGTTGCCGATCACGGGCAGCGGCTCGTGCACCCCGACGGCGTCGAGGAAGGCCGGCAGGGCGTCGGCAAGCTTTGCCAACGTCGCCGGCCCGGAGAGGCGGGCAGAGTACGCGAACCCGGGCAGGTCCACGCTGATGACCGTGTGCCGTGCCGCGAGACGATCGTGCTGCTCGTTCCAATCCTCCAGGCTCTGGCCGATGCCGTGCAGGAGCAGCACGGGATCCCCGCTGCCGGTCTTCCGGAAGCGCAGCCGCGCACCGCCGACGTCGACGTATCCCGTTCCCGGAAGCTCAAGAGGGCCAAGCGCCGCCGTCGTACGTCCGAACGCGCGCACCTGCTGCCCGCGCCGGCCGAAACGGACGTGGTCCGTGACCCGGCCGGCCCTGAGCAGGGCGAAGTCGCGCAGATAATTCTGGTGCAGCCGCCAGGGTGAGCTGGCGCCCTGCCGGGGGAGCTTGTCCGCGCCGCGCAGGATGTACCCGGCTTTCAGGTCGATCAGCGAAATCAGCCCCGCGTCCGCAACGTCGCCGGGCGCCGCGGGTGCAACCCACTGCAGGTTCCGGCGGTCGAGGTGCTTGAGCAGCCGGCAGATATAACCCGCGACCAGATCGGCCTTGAGCGTCCATGACGCGTTCGTGTAGCCGATGGTGAGCGCAAAGTTGGGTACGCCGTCGAGCATCATGCCCTTGTAGGTCAAGGTCTTGCCGACGTCCACGGGCTCGCCGTCCACGGTGAGGGTCATTCCGCCAATCACCAGCAGGTTCAGCCCGGTCGCCGTGACGATCACGTCGGCAGGAATTGATCCGCCGGAAACCAGGTCAATCCCGTCCGGGGTGATCCGGGAGATCTCGTCGGTCACGATGTCGGCAGTGCCGGCGCTGATCGCCCGGTAAAGGTCCCCATTGGGGATGGCGCAGACCCGCTGGTCCCAGGGCTGATACGACGGGGCCAGGTGCGTGTTGACCGGAAAGCCGGCCGGCAGTTTGGCGACGGCTGATTTCCGGAGGATCGCCTTCATCGTTTCCGGCCGCCGCCGGCTGAGCTGGTACGTGAACATCGAAAAGAGAACGTTCTTGGCCCGGACGACGTCGTAAGCCAGTTGGGCGGGCATCTTGCCTCGGAGGCGGTCGGCCAGGTGGTCCCGGGAGGGCACGGGGGCGATGTAGGTGGGGGAGCGCTGCAGCATGGTGACCCTGGCGGCCGTCTTCGCCATCGACGGCACGAGCGTCACCGCGGTGGCGCCGCTGCCGATGACCACCACCTGCTTGCCCTCGTAATCGAGGTCGGCCGGCCAGTGCTGCGGGTGGACGATCGATCCGGTGAAGGTGTCGGCGCCCTCGATGGCCGGGGTGAAGCCCTCGTCATAGCGGTAGTAACCCGAGCAGACGGACAGGAACGAGCAGGTAAAGGTGGCGGGCTTGCCGGGACGGGATGCCGCAGCGTCCTGGCGGTACTCGCCGCCCGACGTCGGGACCGCCGTCACCGTCCACAGCGCGGTTTCGCTTGACCACTCGGCCGAGACGACCCGGTAATTCAGCCGGATCCGCGATTCGAGACCCTCGTCCGCGACCGTCGCCTGGATGTACTCGCGAATCGAATCGCCGTCGGCGATGGCCTTGGCGCCGGCCCAGGGCCGGAAGGAGTAGCCGAGCGTGTACATGTCGCTGTCGGAGCGGATGCCGGGGTACCGGAAGAGGTCCCAGGTGCCTCCGACGGCGCTGCGGGATTCCAGGATCGCGAACGACTTCCCGGGCATCTCGCGTTTCAGCCGGCTGGCGAAGCCTATGCCGCTCAGCCCGGCGCCGACAATCAACACATCCACGTGTTCGCTCATACCGCCAAGTTATCGACTTAGTGTTGAGAGAGTCAACACGGCGTCGGAAAGTTGGATTAGGATGGGCGGCATGGTTCAGCGAGGAAGACGCTCCGCAAAGGTCTCGGGTGATGAGCGCCAGGACACAATCCTGATTACCGCCGAGGCCCTCCTGGCCGAGCGGGCCTTCGACGATATTTCGATTGAGGAGCTGGCCCGCGGCGCCGGCATTTCACGCCCTACCTTCTATTTCTACTTCGGGTCCAAGGACGAGGTGCTGCTGGCCCTGCTGGACCGTGTCATCACCGAGGTTGAGCACCGGGTCGGTGACCTGCCGCGCGATTTCGAGAGCGACCCCGCGGCAGCCTGGACCCGTTCCATTGGCATGTTCGTCGAGGTGTTCGCGGCCCACCGGGGTGTTTCCACGGCGGCGATCGCGGCGCGCGCCCGCAACGAGGAGGTGCGTGCGCTCTGGTCCAAGTCGATGCAGTCATGGGTCGACTTCTCCAGCGACGTGATCCGGTCCGAGCAGGCACGAGGCGCTGCGCCGGAGGGCGTCGACGCCCACGACCTGGCCGTAAGCCTCAACCTGATGAACGAACGGGTGATCACCGCGGTCCTCAACCAGGAGAGTCCCGCCATCCCGGAGTCCAGCGCCCTGCACGTGTTATCGACCATCTGGATCCGCAGCATCTACGGCTCCGACAACCCCGGCCGACGGTAACGTCCGCGCCGAAAGGAAGAACGCAAATGGCAGAAATCAAGACCCTCACCGTGCTTGGCACCGGAGTACTCGGCTCCCAAATCGCCTACCAGGCCGCGTTCCACGGGTTCGCCGTCACCGCCTACGACCTCGACGATGAGGCCCTCGACAAGGCCCGCTCCCGCTTCGCGCAGCTCGCCGGCATCTACCGGGCGGCGAACATTGCCGGCGCCGGGGAGGGCAAGGCCGAGGCGGCTCTCGGCAACCTTCGCCTCACCGCCGACCTCCGGGGCGCCGTCTCCGAGGCGGACCTCGTGATCGAGGCCGTACCCGAACTGCTCGAGCTCAAGCGGGACGTGTACCGCAAACTCGCGGAGCTGGCCCCCGCCAGGACCATCTTCGCCACCAACTCCTCAACCCTGCTGCCCAGCGACCTCAAGGAGTCCACCGGCCGCCCCGACCGCTTCCTCGCCATCCATTACGCCAACAACATTTGGGCGCAAAACATCGCCGAGGTGATGGGCACCGCCGACACCGACCCGGAAGTGTTCGACGCCGTCGTCGAGTTCGCGCGGAACGGCGGCCTGGAGCCGATCGAGATCAAGAAGGAGAAGGCCGGCTACGTGCTGAACTCGCTGCTGGTTCCGTTGCTGAACGCGGCCGCCGGCCTGCTGCTGCAGGGCATCGCCAGCCCGGAGACAATCGACAAGACCTGGCGCATTGCCACCGGGGCGCCGAGCGGACCGTTCCAGATTTTCGACGTCGTCGGCCTGGGCACCGCGTACAACATCGCCGCCTCCTCGCCGGACGCCGGGTCTCAGGCATTCGCTAAGTATCTGAAGGACAATTACATCGACATGGGCAAGCTCGGTGTCGCGACGGGCGAGGGCTTTTACCGGTACTGAGCCATGCCGGCGCCACGTGCTTCCCGGGTGTCAGCCCCGGCCGTTCGCGTCCAGGACCGTGACGCTCAGTGGCATCCGGTTGGCCCGGCGGAGCCGTCCGGCCAGCACGTTGCGCACCCCACGGGTCACCATGGTGGTCTTCGTCAGATACCGGAACTCGGCCGCGTCCGACGTTACGAGATCCAGGAGGGGGCGCGCGGCGTCGTCGGGGGTCTGCCCCCACAATCCGACGACGAGCTGCAACGCGCCCAGCCGATGGTCGTACCCCGGCTGGGACGTGATGTGCCCCAGCAGGTCCGTCACCACCAGCCCCGGGTTCATGCCATGCACCCGGACGCCGGTGCCTCGGGTCTCCAGCCGCAACGTCTCGGTGAACTGCCGGACCCAGCGCTTGCTTGACGCGTAGGCATTCTGCAGCGCGACGGGCCCCCGGTCGCCTTGGCCGTAGACGTTGACGAGGTCGCCGCGGCCCTGGCCGAGGAACACGGGCAACGCGACTCTCGATCCGTGGAACGTGCCGAGGATGTTTGTGCGCACCACCCGCGTGAAGTCGTCGACCGGTGTGGACGCCGTGGGCCCGAAGACGCCGGAGACTCCGGCGTTGTTGACCCAGATGTCGAGCGTCCCGCGGCTTAGCGCCTCGTCGCGAAGGGCCTCCACGTCGGCGAGCTCCCCGGTGTCGCAGCGACGTCCGGACGCCGCGATCCCTTCCGTTCTCAGCCGCTCCACGGCGGCGGCGACGTCGGCGTCGGATCTTGACGCCAGCACCACGGTCGCCCCCTGGTGCCCCAGCAGCCGCGCCATGGCAAAACCCAAACCGCGTGTCGAGCCGGTCACGACCGCCACGCGTCCGTGGAGGACGTCCCGTTGCGAACTCATGCTTCTCTCATACGCGCAGCGGCCGTGGAGAGCAAGAGTTGTCATCGGACTCGGTACCGGGGCGGAGCGAGGCTCAGGGCTTGGTCATCGACTTGGGCGGCGGCGGGAAGGGTGCGGCGGGGTAGAGCGGGGCCACCTGCTGCATGTAGTTGGCCCACTGCGGGCCGGCGAGCATGTAACCGTCAATGTTCCGGTAGAACTTGCCGTTGATGGTGACGTTCTGGCCTGGCCGTTTCTGGCCCGCCAGGGTGTCGCCGAAGAACGATGCGGTGGCGAGGCCGGTGGTGTAGCCGACCACCCAGGTCGCGCCATTGTTGTTGGAGGTGCCGGTCTTGGCAGCCACCGGAACTCGGGCCTGGACCTTGGGTTCAATGTAGATTCCCGACCCCCGTTTCAGCACGTCCTGCAGCACGGCATTCACGCCGCGGGCCACCTCGGGCCTGACCGCGCTCCGGCAGTCGCTGGCCTGGGCCGGAAGCTCCCGTCCGGCGGCATCGGTCACCGCGGTGATCGCGATGGGGGCGCAGTACTTGCCATCGGCGGCGAAGGTGGCAAAGGCATTCGCCAGATGGAGCGGCGCCACGCCGATGGCCCCGAGCAAGTTGCCCAGCTGGTGCATGTTCACCCGGGCGTTGTCCACGCCGCTGTGGAGGCCCACCGTGTCCACCATTTTCTGGATGCCGCAGAAGTCCAGCTGGGCGGCCTCGGCGAAGGTTGCCGTGTTGATGGAGTTGTAGAGCCCGTAATTGACGGGCATCTTGCGGTAGTAGCCCTCATCATTGTTCTTCAAGTCGTCGGCGGCACCGAGGGCCCTCTGCGCTGTGTTGTAGGCGCCGAGGACCTTGCCACAGCTGGACCTCCAGGGGAAGTCCAGCGGATAGACCCGCCGGGAAGCATCCACCTTGGTGAGCATGGATTTGCCTTCATTGAGCCACTCCGCGAAAGTGAACGGTTTCATTGTGGACCCGGGCTGGAATCCGCCGGCGCCGTTCAGGTCCTTGCCGTTGGCGTCCTTGGAATCGACGTTGAAGTTCAGCTGGGTGTCGAACTTTCCGGGGGCGGGCAGAAACACGGTGTTTTGCGCCATGGCGAGGATCTTGCCGGTGCCCGGCTGGATAGAGACCAGGGACGCGCCCCATTTGTCCGGGTTGGCCCCGGCTGTGGCGTCGACCTGCACCTGGGCGGCCGCCTGCAGCCTGCTGTCCAGCGTGGTGGTGATGGTCAGGCCGCCGCGGTACAGCCTCCTTTCGCGTTCCGTGGTGTCGGCGCCGTAGGCCGGGTTGTTGAGGATCAGGTGGGAGACATAGTCGCAGAAGTACGGGGCCATGTCCGCCGCGGAGCAGCCCTGCTTTGCGGCGGCGATTTTCAGCCTGACACCGCTGGCGACGGCGGCGTCATGGGCAGCCTGGGTAATTTTTTCCTCGCTGAGCATCTTGTCCAGGACCTGGTTGCGCCGCTTGATGGAGTTTTCCGGATGGACGGCGGGGTCGTAGAAGCTGGGACTGTTGACCAGGCCGGCCAGCAGGGCAGCCTGGGGCAGGGTGAGAGCCTTGGCGGTGGTGCTGAAGAAATGCCTGGCTGCGGCCTCAATGCCGTATGCGTCGCGGCTGAAGAACACGATATTGAGATAGCCCTCCAGGATCTGTGCCTTGGTGTACTTCTTTTCCAGCTCGATGGCGAGCTTCATCTCGCGTACCTTGTCGCCGATGTTTTTCTGCCCGCTGAGGATGACCTGATCGCTCCGGTCCGCCGACAGCAGGGACTCGTTGATTACGTTCGTGACGTACTGCTGGGTGAGCGTGGATGCTCCCTGCCTCGCGCCGCCGGTCAGGTTGGAGGTGAGCGCCCGGAGAATGCCCTGCGGGTCGACGCCGCCGTGTTCGTAGAAGCGGCTGTCCTCGATGGCGACAATCGCATCCTTGATGTACGGGGACATCTGGTCCAGCCTCACCTTCACACGGTTCTCCGCGAAGAAGGTGGCAATCGGTTTCCCGTCCGCGCTCAGGACTTTGGTTGACTGCGACGGCGCAGTCACGGCCAGCTCGGAGGGAAGGTTATTAAAGAACGTGATTGATCTGCTGACGGCGACGCCGGCCGCCGCCACACCGGGGACCACCAGGCTGGCGGCCAGAACACCGCAGAACGCGCTCACTATCAAGAACCCGAGGACCCTCCTAAAGGCCGCGGCCAGCCGAGCTCCGAATCGCTTTTTCTGCGCCATTTTCTGTCCAGCTATCACGCTCAAAATCTGTGCCCAGATTAGGCCGGGCCGCCCCCGAAGGACCAGTGCCGGAAGGCCTTCCCGCTGCCGGCATCCGTGAGGCGCGACACCCGTCCGCTTCCGGGAGCCCGAGTCCCTGTGAGAGTTCACCATTTTTTGCGGAACAGCAGGCCTCGCCGTTTCCGCTGCTCGCCGCAATCGCCGCCGCACCTCGCGCATCGAACTCGGCACCGGCGTGATTGACATGCGCTACGAGAACCCGCTCTATATGGCCGAGGAGGACTCCCGGGCCCAGGCGGATGCCCGGGACCAGATGGGGTACCTCGACGGCGGACTTGACCGCTTCGGGCGCAGCTACGCCGGCGAACCCGAGCCCTCGTGCAGGAGCTCTCCCGTGTGCCGGCGCCCCGGTCGGTGGCCAATGACTCTTCCCGCGAGGGGCGTGTCGCTGGTAGGCCGGTAATCAGGTCCTGATTGTTCCAGTCGTCCGGGAGGCCCCATGGCCGAGGTAATCATTGGCACTTCCCGCGGCGAAATGCCGGCCTACGTGGCCACGCCGTCCGGCGAAGGTCCCTGGCCCGGCGTCGTGGTTATCCATGACGCGCTGGGCCTGAGTCGAGACACCCGGGGGCAGGCCGACTGGCTGGCCCGCGAGGGGTTCCTCGCAGTGGCACCGGACCTGTTCTACTGGGACACCAGGGCAGCCTGCCTCTGGTCACTTATCCGCGGCTGGCGGCCCCTCGGCGACCTGGACCTCACCCGCGCCTGGCTGGTGGCACGCGGCGACTGCACAGGCCGCGTCGGGGTGATCGGCTTCTGCATGGGTGGTGGCTTCGCCCTCATGCTCGCACCGGATCACGACTTTGCCGCGGCCAGCGTGAACTACGGCGGACTCGACGACGCCACGGCCCGGGCCATGCCGCGGGCCTGCCCAATCGTGGCGAGCTACGGAGCAAGAGACCGCTGGCCGGGGGTGCGCCGGGTGCCCGCCCGGCTGGAACCGCTGCTGGCTGACGCGGGGATAGACCACGACATCAAGGTCTATCCCGGCGCGGGCCACGGCTTCCTCAACCGGCATGGCCCGTCAGACCTGACGTTCGGCGACAAGTTGCTGGCGAAACTGGTGGCCGCCGGTTACCACGAGCCCTCGGCCGAAGACGCCCGACGGCGGATCCTGGCGTTCTTCCGGACGCATCTGAAACCTGAGGGGGTGCCACGATGACCTCGCACCGGATGGGGGGAATGGCCGGCGGAGTTGCCGCGTTTCTCACCGCCGCTTATCTGATGGTTGTGCGCCCGCGCCTGCTACGCGCCGGTGCGACCGACGGTGAAGTTCACGGACCCTACCCGGGTGCCGGGCTTATCCCGGACGGGACCCGAAGCGCCACGATGGCCGTGACCGTTGACGCGCCCCGTTCGCGCGTGTGGCCCTGGCTGGTGCAGATGGGAACCAGGCAGGGCGGCTGGTACAGCTGGGACCGCCTGGATAACTTCGGGCGCCGCAGTGCCGGGACAATCCATCCTGAGTGGCAGGATGTCGCCGTTGGGGACCGGCTGGCGGCCACGCCGGACGGCAGCCAGTGGTGGGAGGTCGCGGCGCTGGAACCCGAGAAGTTTCTGGGTCTGCGCATGTCGATCGATTTGCGCGGGCGTCCGTTCGACCCAGCGGGAGAGCGGCCCCGTCACTTCACCGACTCGCTGTGGGGGTTCGAGCTGAAGGACGCGGCAGGCGGCCGCACCAGGCTGGTGGTCAGCGGCTATTGGTCGTTCCGGCCCCAATGGCTTCAACCCGCGCTGAGTATCTTGGTGTTGGAGCCCTCGCACTGGGTCATGCAGACCCGCCAGGTCTCAAATCTGAAACGTCTCGTTGAGTCAGAAAGCAGCTGAACCCCGGAATCCGCCTCCGGCAGGGCCACCACCAGCGCCCTCTCCGACCCCGCTGCCCAGCAAACTGCGGGTGAGCGCCTCGCCGTCGGCCATCAGCTGGCCCACGGACGTCTGAAGGTGGCCGTCCGCGACCGGGACGCCGGCCAGGGCGGCCGCCACGACGGCACGGCGGATCAGTTCGCGGGCAAAGGAGGCCGTGGTTCCTTCGGTGCGGGCAGCCGCCTCATCAAGGGCGGCCGCACTGAAGGGGATCCCGCGTGAATACAGCTTGAGCAACGCCACGCGCTCGGGCTGCGCGGGCAGGGGAATCTCCACGGCCAGATCCACCCGCCCGGGGCGTTGCGCGAGGGCGCGTTCCAGCATGTCCACCCGGTTGGTGGTGAGGACGAACGCCACGTCGGCGTCGCTGGCCAGGCCATCCATCGCGTCGAGCACCTCGAATAGCAGCGGCTGGGGTCCATGTCCGAAGCTGCGGTCCTCGGCAATGAGGTCACAGTCCTCGAGCACCACGATGGAGGGCTGCAGCGCCCTGGCCATGGAGGCCGCCTCGGAAATCCGGGCAAGCGATCCGCCGGACAACAGGATGGCAGTGGCACCTTGGCTCCGGCTCAGCAGATACCGCACCGTGTGGGTCTTTCCGGTGCCCGGCCGCCCGTAGAGCAGGATGCCCCGCTTCAGGTGCTGCCCGTACTGGTTGAGGGTGTCCCGGTGCTCGGCGATGCCGAGGGCATGGTCAGACACTTTCTGCAGCAGACCGTCCGGCAGGATGACCTCGGACGCGGCCAGATCCGGCCGGGCGTGGAAGGTCACGCCTGCCGCGCTGGGTCCGTACTCGCCCATGACAAGGGAGATGACCTGTCCCTTCAAGATGCTGTGGCGCTGCATCCGACGTCGGAACTCCGCGAGGAAGCTTGCGGCAGTATCGGTAGCGCCGGCCAGGACTTCCAGGGACGCCGTTTGCCGACCGTACCGGGGGTTGGCATCCCGTTGCAGCACCACGATCGGATGTCCGCCGTGACTGAACAGCCAGAGCCCCAGCGCCACGGCCTGCCGCTGCTCGTCAGGGCCCACCGCGAGGTTGGCGTAGTCCGGCTGGGAGAGCGGGAATTGGGGAAAGACCTGCGCCTGCTGCAGCATGTCGCTCAAGGAATGATGGTGTCGCTGGTCGCCGCCACCGATGCCGACCAGCCGGGACTTCGGATCCTCGCGCGCCAGCTCGGCCATTTGGATGTCTGCGTCGACGAACCGGTGCGGCGGAATCTCCTCCACCACGACAGAAACCGACCCGGCCGGCGCGCCCAAATGTTCGGTAAGCGTCGACAGCAACTGTGGTCCCGCCGGCGCCCGGTGCTGGCCGGACTGCGCAAGTTGCACAAGCTGCGCAAAATCGTCGATGAACTTCCCCAAATTTTCATCCATGCGCAGACCCTACCAGCGGCCGCCAGCGTAGCGTCCGCTGCCGCACCATCCGCTACTGCCCGTTCCGCTCGATCGCCTGGCCCAGGACCCGGGCGCCCTCCGGGAAGTCACCCGGGTTCGGCCCGGCGTAGTTGAGCCGGATGAAGGGACCCGCGGGTTCGGCAGGGAACCATTCCGTGCCGGCGGCGATCAGCACCCCGGCGCGCTCGCAGTCGGCGCTGAGCCGGTCGACGTCGGTCCCGTCAGGCAGGCGGGCCCAGAGGTTCAGGCCTCCCTTGGGGACCAGCGTCAGATGGGCCTGCGGGGCATGCTCGCGAAGGCTTGTGACCAGCAGGTCGCGGCGTGACTGGAGCTGGTGGCGGACGCTGCGCAGGTGCGTCTGCCAGGCCGGCTGGGTGACGACGTCGAGGGCAGCGGCCTGGAGGACGCCGCTGACGTACATCGACTCGGCCCCGCGGTCCGCGAGGATGCGGTCCCGAGCCGGGCCGCGCGCGATCACGGCCCCCACCCGCATGGCAGGCGAGACACTCTTCGTCAGGGACCGCAGGTATACGACGTGGCCGGAATCGTCACGCGCGGCGACGGGGGAGGGGGCCGATGTGATGCCGAAGTCGTGGGCCCAGTCATCCTCCACCAGGAACGCTCCGTGCCGGCGCACGACCTCCAGGACCTCTTCGCCGCGCCGGCCCGTCCACTGCGCCCCGGTGGGGTTGGCGTAGTTGGCCTGTGCGTAGAACAGGCGGGCGCCGGTCTCCTGAAACGCGCGGTCCAACCCGTCCGGCTCCGGGCCGTCGGGTCCGCTCGGAACGGGAACGACGCGCACGCCGGCCTGGGCGGCAGCGAGAATCGCGCCCCAGTAGCTTGGGGATTCCATGAGCAGCGGCTGCGCGCTGCCCACCAGCGACCTGAAGATAGAGCTGAGTCCGCTTTGGGTTCCGGGCAGTACGACAACGTCGCTCGCAGCCGGCGGGGTGACGCCGGCCTGCATCGAGGCACCCAGTTCGTGCGCGAACCAGGACTGCAACTCCGGGAGCCCCGCTGCCGGTGCGCGGGACAGTGCCGCGTCGCCCCTGGCCGCCCTGGTCAGGGCTGCCCGGACCAGCCGTTCGGGCAGCAGTTCGCGGGCCGGGTAGCCGGAGTGCAGGGCGATGACATCGTTCGCCGCGCTGCGCATCGCGGTGGATGCTGAACGAAGCGGCGCGTGCGGCGTCCGCAGCGCCGCGGTCTGCCAGCCGTAGTCGGAGGGGCGCGCCGTCCGGATCTCCCGGACGAAGGTCCCGACGCCGGGCCGGCTCTCGATGAGCCCCTGGGCGGCGAGGACCTGCAGCGCCTTCTGCACCGTGACGGGACTGGCCCGGTGTTCGGCCACCAGCGACCGCGTGGACGGCAGCCGGTCTCCGGGGGCGGCACGTGCGATCCACTCTTTGAGCTGCGTCACAATCCGTGAACTGTTATCGTGGTTCATGAGATACAATAGTAGCGCTACTGTACTTTTTCGCCCAGTGATACCGACTCCTCGGTCCGGCCGTTCCGGCGGCGGCCTCGGGTGGGGACTGCTCGGAGTTGCGGCGTTCTCCTTCACCGTTCCCTTCACCCGGGTGGCCGTGGCGGGACTGTCGCCCTTGTTCATCGGCTCCGGCCGGGCGGTCGTTGCCGCGGCCCTGGCTGCCACCGCCCTGGTCCTGACCCGTCAGCGGTTTCCGCTGGGCCTTCAGTGGGCCCGTCTCGCGGTGGTTGGCGGCGGGATCGTCGTCGGCTTCCCGCTGCTCACCTCGTTCGCGCTGACCAGTGTGCCCGCCAGCCACGGCGCAGTCGTTATCGCCCTGCTCCCGGCCGCTACCGCCACCGCCGTCGTCCTCCGCGGCCACGAACGTCCGCGCGCGGCTTTCTGGTTCGCTACGGCTGCCGGCGCCGCGGCGGCCCTCGGCTTCGCCTTCGCGCAGCCCGGGGGC
Organism: Arthrobacter sp. 05N425; assembly: GCF_056397125.1. Lineage (NCBI taxonomy): Bacteria > Bacillati > Actinomycetota > Actinomycetes > Micrococcales > Micrococcaceae > Arthrobacter > Arthrobacter sp. 05N425. The sequence goes on along the minus strand of NZ_JBFTMU010000001.1, from coordinate 484,449 downwards.
TTCGGGCAACTGCACTGGTCGGACCTGCTGCTCCTCGGCGCGGTCGTCGCCGCAGCCATCGGCTACGCCGAAGGGGGCCTCCTCGCCCGGGAGCTCGGTGCGTGGCAGACCGTCTCGTGGGCGCTCGTGCTCGCCGCGCCGTTGATGCTGTTTCTGGCCGCGTGGACGATGATCCAGCAGCCCCCGTCGGGTACTCCGGCGCAGTGGGCCGCCTTCGCCTACCTCGGCGTCGTCAGCATGTTTCTCGGCTTCTTCGCCTGGTACCGCGGCCTCGCCATCGGCCCCATGACCCAAGTCAGCCAGATCCAGCTGATCCAGCCGGTGCTGAGCATCGCCTGGGCCGCGCTGCTCCTTGGCGAAACCTTGACGCCGACCACCCTGGTCGGCGGGGCCGCGGTAATCGCCTGCGCGGGCATCGCCGTCCGCGTCCGGCTGAGGCCAACACCGCCGCCACCGCGGCCCTGACTCTTCCGGCACCCCACCCAACGGCAAAGGACAATCCCATGTACATCCCAGCGCACTTCGCGGCGGGCCCCGGCGCCGTCCGTGACCTGCTCACCACCCCGGCGGCCGCCAACCTGGTCACGACGACCGCGCACGGCATGCTCGCAACCTTGCTGCCCTTGGTTTACGATCCCTCAATCGGCGAGCACGGGGCCCTGCACGGCCATCTGGCCCGGAATAACCCGCAGTGGTCCGAGCCGGCTCTCGGCGAGGCCCTGGTCATCATGCAGGGCGCCGACGCCTATATTTCACCGGGCTGGTATGCATCAAAGGCCGAACACGGGCGCGTGGTCCCGACCTGGAACTACTCCACGGCCCACGTCTACGGCACCCTGGTCATCCACGATGATCCGGCCTGGCTCGCCGTCCACGTCAGGCGGCTTACCGACCTCAACGAAGCCGGTTCAGCCCGGCCCTGGTCCGTCGACGATGCGCCGGAGCGGTACATTGCCGGCCAACTGCGCGCCATTGTCGGCGTCGAACTGCTGATCGGCAGGATCGAGGCGAAGACCAAGCTCAGCCAAAACCGCTCCGATCAAGACGTCGACGGCGTCGTGGCCGGACTCGCGGGGTGCGGGCACGCAGCCAGTGCCCGCGACGTCGAACGCGCACGCCGGGAGCGGCGCCCGGACCTGGGAGGGTAGGCCGGCTGGGTCCGAACTGCCGCGCCCCTACCGTTCGTCGCTGGCGTAGCTGAGCCCGATCTGGCTTCGGACAGTGTCCAGCGCGGCCATGACCTGGACCGTCTCGCTGGGTGACAGCACGTCGTTGGACACCGCGCCGTCGGCAATGAGCCGCTCGACTTCCCACGCCTGGTACTGCATGCCGCGGCCGGTGACCGGCTGGTCAAAGCGCTCAACGACGTTGCCGCCGTCGTCGTACCGGGTGAAACCGGTGGGCGTGTACCAGACCGGGTCCATCTCGATGCTGCCTTCGGTGCCGATCACCGCGGCCCGGTTGGGCCCAGCGGTGTCCAGTGCGCAGTGCAGCACCGCCTGCTGTCCGTCCGCGTATTCGAAGATCATCGCGGTCTGGCGGTCGACGCCGGTGGCCGTCATGCTGGCGGCTGCCTGGATCCGGGCTGGCTCGCCGAACACGTCGAAGGCGAAGGAGACCGGGTAGATCCCCAGGTCAAGGAGGGCTCCGCCGCCCAGGGCGGGGTCGTTGAGCCGGTGCGCCGGATCCTTGGGCAGGTTCTGGTTGTGGTCCGCAATGACGGTCCGGACCTCCCCCAGGGCACCCGAGCGGATCAGTTCCCGCACCCGGACCATGTGCGGGAGGTAGCGCGTCCACATCGCCTCGAGGGCCACGAGGCCCTTCGATGCGGCGAGGTCCACGATTTCCTGCGCCTGCCACTCGTTCATGGCGAACGGCTTCTCCACCAGCACATGCTTGCCGGCGTTGAGGGCCAGCAGTGCGTTCTCGTAATGGAACGGGTGCGGCGAGGAGATATAGACGACGTCCACCTCGGGGTCGTTCACCAGCGCTTCGTAGCCGCCATGGGCCGCGGGCAGCCGGAACCTGCCGGCGAACTCGCGGGCCGTCGCGAGGTTCCGGGAGCCCACCGCCTGGACGTTGAAGCCGTGTTCCACCAGGTCCGAAGTCTGCAGCCCGGCGATTAATCCGGTGCCGAGGATTCCCCAGCGGACGCCGCCGGGGGAGTCGGAGCTTTTGGGGGCGCGCGTCGCAGCGGTGTCTGACATGGCTTCGGTTCTCCTTGGGCTGGCGGTCAGGTCGGCGTCGCTGCGTACGGATCGCAACGACGTCGTCTGAGCATGCTAGCCCAGCGCCGGAGCCGGCCGGGGACGAGTCACTTGCAGGTGCAGCGCTGTTCGGTGGGCACCTCGGCCATGACGGAGTCGACGTGCTCGCCGCAGCCGGCCCAGGTGATCTTTCCACAGCTATTGCAACGGACGGGACTGCACATTGTTTTCTCCTTAAGTGGGTGCTGCTGGTTGGGTGCTGCGTTGGTTTGGTATTGCTGGCGGTTAGGACGCGGGCGCGGCGGCCATCTTGGCCCGGATTTCTTCCATGTCCAGCCCCTTGACGGCGGTGATGAGTCCGTCGAGCCCGCTGGCGTTCATGGCGCCGGGCTGCGAGAAGACGAGGATACCCTCTCGGAAGGCCATCAGAGTGGGGATCGAGGTGATGCGTGCTGCCGCGGAGAGCCCCGGCTCAGCCTCCGTGTCCACCTTCGCGAAGACGACGTCGGGGTGGGCTTCGGAAGCTTTGCGGAATGTGGGGGCAAACATGCGACACGGACCGCACCAGGCTGCCCAGAAGTCCACCAGGACGATGTCGTTGCCGGAAATGGTGTCGTTGAAGGTCTTTTCAGAAATGTCGATGGTTGCCATACTCCAAATGTATACCCCCGGGGGTATTGGTGCAAGCGTGCTCCGCGGAGGAGGTGGATGGCGCGGGGTCTTGATCAAATACCCCCAGGCGCCGAGGTGCAGAGGCTAACTCTCGACGAAATCCGTGCCCTCTTCCTGCGCCTGACCTGACGCCCCGCGGCTTGAGCGGCGCCCCCGGCGACTCCGGGCGAACAGCGGCAGATTTTGAACCTCGATACCCCTGGGGGTATATTTATGAGTGGCTGGATCGGCCACATGCCCCTGCCGAACGCCTCCCGAAAGGTGCACATCAATGGACATTACCGCCCAGCAACTCAACGAACAGCTCAAGAGCGGCAGCGACGCCCAGGTCGTGGACGTTCGCGAATCCGACGAGATTGCTTCCGGCATGATTGCCGGCGCCCGCCACATCCCGCTGGCGCAGCTCCCGGCCCGCTTGGGGGAACTGGACAAGACCCGTCCCGTCGTCGCCGTCTGCCGCAGCGGCCGCCGCAGCGCCGCAGCCGCCGACCAGCTCGCCGCCGCCGGCTTCACCGCCTACACGATGACCGGCGGGATGCTCGACTGGTCCGACGCCGGGCTGCCCGCCGGCTGACACTCCCCATGGACTGCCCGGGCGGCGCCTCCCCCCATGCGCCGCCCGGGCCTCCACCTGTCCTGACTGCGCCCTAACGGGCTTCAGGCCGGTGGACGGCGGCCCGCATCCGCAGGGGTGCCGCCAGAACCACCCAAGCTAGACCGAAAGAGACTATGACTACCTCAAACAAGACCACTACGACCGAGTCCGCACCCCAGTCCATTGACGCCGCCACGCTCAAGGCCTGGGAGGACAACCACGATGACCTGATGGTGATCGACGTACGCAGCGGTGCCGAGTTTGATTCGATGCACATCAAGGGCTCGTACCATGTCCCGCTCCCCATGCTGAGCGAACACACCGAGGAATTCGCCGCCAAAATGGGCACCCGCGTTGTCCTCGTATGCCAGTCCGGGAATCGGGCCGAGCAGGCCCGCAAGCACCTGGACGCAGTCGGCCTGGGCAGCGCGAGCGTGCTGGCCGGCGGCGTTCCTGCCTATGCTGCCGCCGGCGGCAACGTGGTGAAGGGCCGCAACACCTGGGCCTTGGAACGCCAGGTCCGCATGACGGCCGGCTCCCTGGTCCTGGCCAGCATCGTGGGCAGCAAGCTGCTCTCGCCGAAGCTCGGCCTGCTTGCCGGCGGCATCGGCGCCGGCCTGACCTTCTCCGCGGCGACGAACAGCTGCGCCATGGGCCAGATGCTCTCCAAGATGCCGTGGAACCGTTCCGCCAACGAGCCCACCGCCCACCAGGCGCTGCAGAACCTGGGCTCCAAGGCATGATCCTCACCGCGGCGGCGTTCGGGCTGGTCGTCGGCGGCCTGCTGGGCCTGGTTGGAGGCGGCGGGTCCATTCTCGCCGTCCCCGCCCTCGTCTACGGCGTGGGGCTTCCGCTGGCTGCGGCGATCCCGACGTCGCTGGTCGTTGTCGGCGCGTCCTCCGCCGTCGCGGTGCTGCCCCGCCTGTGGGGTGGTGTGAACTGGCGGCTGGCCCTCATTATCGGTGCGGCCGGCACGGCAACTGCCTACCTGGGCGCTTACGTGAACCGGTTGCTCGACCCGAAGGTGCTGCTGCTGGCTTTCGCCGCCATCATGGTGTTCGCCGGCATCCGGATGATGCTTCCGGCCAAGGCCTCCGGCGGCTCCTGCGCCCTGCCTAGCGGCGGCGTGAACTGGCGCAGCTGCCTGCCCAAGGCCATCGCGACGGGTGCCGTCGTGGGTTTCCTCACCGGGCTGCTCGGCGTCGGCGGCGGCTTCCTGATCGTCCCGGCCCTGACCCTGGTCCTGGGCCTGCCGATGGCGGTGACCGTCGGTACCTCGCTGGTCATTATTGTGATCAACTCGATTGCCGGCTTCGCGGCGCACCTCGGTGACCTGCAGATCGACTGGGCCGTGACGGCAGCGTTCGCGGGGGCAGCAATGGTTGCCTCCCTGATCGCGGGCCGGCTCGGAACCAGGATTCCGGACAGGGTGCTCAAACGCGGTTTCGGCGTCCTGGTCCTGCTGGTCGCGGCCTACGTGAGCGTGCAGGCACTGCTCTCCTAAGCCGGACAGCCCGAGGGAAAACAGCACGGCGATAAAGCGCCGGAGGACATGTCCTCCGGCGCTTTTTCGTTGCCCGGGTTCTGCTCAAGTCGGTTGGTGGAGGGTACCTTTGGTGCTTAGGGGGATGAATGGAAGAGATCTTGATCGCAGGCGGGAAAGGACGGCTCGGAATCTGCGGGCCTCATTTTCACCTGGTTTGGGCGCCGGGGACGCTTGTCGACGCCCGGGACGCGGCCGCTTCGATTGAAGCGATGCGGGCCCTTGGCGGCGGCCGGGAGTTGCCCTTACTCGTGGAAATATCCGGTGTAACGATGCGCTCGACGGCAAGACATACCTACGAACGTGCCAAGGCAGTGACCGCGGTGGCCCTGCTGGGTTCCAGCGTGGTGGACACCGTCGTTGCGGCGGCACTTGGTCGCCACAGCTTTTGCCCGCACGCGTATTTCACCTCACGCACGGAGGCGCTGGAGTGGCTGGAGGGTTACCCGGGCCGCCGCCACGCTGTCACTGTGTTGCCTTACTGGTTGTCCCGCTTAGCTGGCCGGAACGGTTTCCGGTGCCTGCCGGCGGGCGGCCTGTTCCATTGCGTTCCACGCGGCGTAGCTGCCGTCGAGTTCGACGACGTCGTAGCCGGCGCGGCGCAGCGCGCTGGCCGCGACGGAGTTCCGGACGCCGCTCTGGCAGTAGGACACGATGGTGCCTTCGGTGGGGAGTTCATCCAGGTGCCACATCACGCGGCCGCCGCTGAGCTGGTAGGAGCCGGGGATGTGGCCGGCTGCATGTTCGGTGCGGTTGCGGACGTCCAGGACCATGGCGGCGTCAAAGCCGTCGAGTTCCTCGGGCTGGATCAGCTTCGGGACGCTGACCGGCAGGCCCTCGAGGCTGGTGACGTAGCCGGCGACTTTGTCGATGCCGACCCGGACGAGGTGGTCCCACATTTCCTGCGCGTCCGCCTGGCTGGAAGCGAGGAGGACCAGCGGGTTGGTGTCGGTTTCCGGGTTTACGACCCAGGCGCCGAAGCTGGCGGTGGACTTACCGGCCGGGACGTTGACGGAGCCGGTGACGGTGCCTTCGTGGACCTCGTTGTTCGGGCGGGTGTCAACGAAAATGACCTTGTCCGCGGCGAGGTCGCGGGCGACATCGGCGGTGCCCAGCTCGGGGAGCGGGGCGCGTTCGCCCATGACGGCGGGGCCTTCACGGTTTTCGCGTTTCATCCGGGCGAAGTAGGCGTGCGCGTCCGGCTGGCCGTCGAGGAGTTCATCAATGAAGCCCTGCTCGTCGTTTGCGGCCAGGTAGGGGCCCCACCAGGCGTAGAGCCGTTCGTAGCCGACGGTCGAGGACGGGATCGCGCCCAGGGCCTTGCCGCAGGCGCTGCCGGCGCCGTGGCCCGGGTGGACCTGGACGTGGTCCGGCAGGGTCAGGAACTTGTCCCGCAGGCTGGCGAACAGCTGCTTGGCGCCTGCGAAGCGGGTGTCGACGCCGCCGGCGGCCTCATCCAGCAGGTCCGGCCGGCCCAGGTCGCCGGAGAACACGAAGTCACCCGAGAGCAGGTAGCCCGGCTTGTCTGCGAATGCGCCGTCGGTGATCAAAAAGGACAGGTGCTCCGGGGTGTGCCCGGGGGTGTGGAGGGCCTTGACCGTGATGTTGCCCAGCACGATCTCATCGTTGTCGTTGAGCCGCTCGGCCTCAAAACCGTACTGCCAGTCCGCGCCGCCCTCGCCCGAGACATAGGCGGTGGCGCCGGTCGCGGCGGCCAGTTCCCGGGTGCCGGAGAGGAAGTCCGCGTGGATGTGCGTCTCGGTAACGGCCACGATCTTCATGCCGTTCGCGGCAGCGAGGTCCCGGTACACGGCGATATCACGCCGGGGATCAACCACAAGGGCCTCGCCCTTGGCCTGGCAGCCGATGAAATAGCTCGCCTGGGCAAGGTCTTCGTCGTAGATGCGCTCGATAAGCATTCGGGAGAACTCCTTCTTGAGGTGGACGGGGAAGGGATTCCTTCCTCCTCTACATTCAACAGTAATACCCCCGGGGGTATCGCGCAAGCGGCGCCGGACCGGTCCTGCGGTGCCGCCGACGTCGCCCGGAGGCTTCAGTTGCCGATCCTGGCCAGCACCTTGTTGATGGTCGCCGCGAGCCCGCGCGCGGCCTGAAGGACGCCGGCGTCGGACAGGGCTTTCGTTTCCGTTTCCACGCACAGCCTGCCCTTCCGGGCACCCACCTGGATGTGCCGGACTCCGGTCCCGTCGGGAAGCACATAAACCACGGCGTAGCCCGCTTCGCCGCCGGTGTTGACGATCGGGTGTTTGATGGCGGTCCAGGTGCGCGAGCCGCCGCCCGGCAGGCGCTCCCGGATCGAACTGCAGCGGCTGAGGTCGGCTGCCCGGCTGTCAAAAGGGGACGGCCCGGCCGGCGGGGGCGGCAAGCTGACGAGCCGCAAGCTGATCTGGTCCAGCACCTGCGGCCCACCGGCGATCTCAGCGACCACGGTGGCCGCCCCGGAGAACGAGGCAAGATAGGCGGCGTCGTCGTAAATGCATCCGGAAACGGCCGGCGCCGTGGCAGGGCCGCTCCGGGTGTAGCGTCCCTCCAGCACCTGGGCCGGCCTTCCAGTGGGGCCGGTAACGCCCTGCAGCAGCCTGGCCAGTTGCTGCGGCGTCCGTTGTTCGGGGGGCTGTGGGGTAGCGGGCGGACCAGACGGCGGTGCGGCTGACGGTGCCGTGCCGGAGTCGGTCTGCCCGACCAGTTTTTGGGCCAGCCGGACCAGCGGCTCGAGGGCGGTCCTGAGTTCCGCGTCGGACCTGGCGGTGGGTGCCTGCCGGCTCAGCCCGATCGTCAGGGTTCCCTTGAGTACCTGCAGTGCAACGGTGGCGCCGCCCGGGGGAGTGCCGGCGGTTGCCGGTGTCCTCAAAACCGTGGCGTAGGCCTTCTCGCCCACGGCCGGCGTCCTAAGCAGCCTGACCGTGGACGTTGGATCATTCCCCACCGTCTGCCGGAACGTTGAACACCTTTGGGCCAGGTCGTCGGTGTAGGCGAAATCCGCAGCGAGCACGTCGCTGCGCGGTGCGCTTCGGGCAAAGACAAACGCCAGGGCCTCGCGTGACCACACGCCGGTCAGCGTCAGGACGCCCGCGGCGAAGTGCATTGCCAGGTCCGCTCCGCTGGTCGGCGAACTGTGCGGCCGGAACACGCTGCACTCGCCGGGCTCGACGGACGGCTTATCGGCGGGCTCCGGTCGTCCCTGCAGGCGGGTGCGCAGGTCCGAGCTTCTGGAGACCCGCCCGGTGCCTTCCTGGCCGCTGTTGATCGCCCTGTCCACGAGGACCATCAGTTCCTCATCGGAAAGCACCTTCTCCGCCGTCGCCGACGGGAGAGTCCCGGTTGCGGGAGACGATCCGCTGCCCGCGGGCGGTGAGGGTGAGCCCGGCGTGCAGCCGGTCACCGCCAGAACAGCGGCAGCGCAGGCCAGGAGCCAGCGCTGGGTCCGCGAGCGGGGACCGCTGGTGTTCCGTGTTGTTGCAGCACCTGGACACACGACTGGACTCCCTGCCGTCGAAAGATGTGCTGAGCCCATGATCCGGCGCAGGGGCCGGGGGCACCAGAGGATTTATGCCCCCGGGCCGCGCCGGAGGTTACTCAATGCCGGGGACCAAGTCCGGCGGATGACCGGAAGCAAGTAGGCGACCAAGTGTCCCTAACAACCAACCAAGTAGGACCGGCCGGAAAGCAAGAAGCCCCTTCCAGAAGACGGGTAGGCGCCACTCGCGCGCTGCTCTTTCGGCGCTTCTAGGCTCCGGAGTACTGGGTGGAGTTAGTCAATTGAATGTTCAGAAACGGGTCTCAGCCATGCGTGAACAAGCGGCACTTCGTGCTTTGTCCGGACATTTTCCTGGTCGCTGTGGGGGCGCGGCCGGGGCATCCCATTTCAAGCGGAAGCGGGCTGCCGGATGGTCCCAGGCTCCCTCCCGGCGACGGTCGCGGACCCGACGCGCGTGGGCGCTCATCGTGGCATCATCGCTCGCCCTGGCCGGGCTATCCGTCAGCGGTCCGGCCTCTGCCGACGTCGGCACGATCGCGCACGATTTGTTACGGACAGGGTGGGACAGCAACGAGACTGCGCTTTCGCCGACGTCGGTCGCGTCATCAAATTTCGGCAAGCTTTTTTCCACCGCCGTGGACGGCCAGGTGTACGCCCAGCCGCTCGTGGTGGGCGGCACCGTCATAGCCGCGACGGAGAACAACAACGTCTACGGCCTGGACGGCGGCACCGGAGCGGTGAAGTGGCAGCGCAACCTCGGTCCGGCCTGGCCGGCAGCGACCGTAAGCTGCGGTGACCTCACCCCCAACATCGGAGTCACGTCCACTCCGGTCTTCGACGCCGCGACCAACAGCGTCTTCCTGATGGCGAAGACGAACGACGGAGCGACGCCGCAGCTCCCGCACTGGTACATGCATTCGCTGGACAGGGTCACGGGGGCCGAGAGGCCAGGGTTCCCGGTGCTCATCAACGGCGCGCCCACTAACGACCCGACACGGCCGTTCAACGCGATGACTGCGATGCAGCGGCCCGGGCTTCTCCTGCTGGATGGCGTGGTCTACGCCGGTTTCGCCAGCCACTGCGACTGGGCACCGTTTGTCGGCTACGTCGTCGGGGTGTCGACCGCAGGCCGGCAGACCACGATGTGGGCCACCGAGTCCGGCAACAGCAGTGCGGAGGGCGGAATCTGGCAATCCGGCGGCGGCCTGGTCTCCGACGGCACCGGCCAGATCCTGTTTTCCACCGGGAACGGGATTTCCCCTAAGCCGGGACCGGGCAAGACCCCTCCGGCGACCCTCGCAGAGTCAGTCGTTCGGGTCAGCGTCGGAGCCGACGGAAACCTCAAGGCCACGGACTTCTTCAGCCCGGCCAACAACGCCAAGTTGGATCAGAACGATGCCGACCTGGGTTCCGGTGCCCCGATCGCCATCCCCACCGGCTACGGCACCACGGCCCACCCTCGCCTGATGGTCCAGGTCGGCAAGGACGGCCGGGTCTACCTGCTGGACCGGGACAACCTGGGCGGTATGGGGCAGGGGAGCGGCGGAACGGACGCCGTCCTCGACGGCGCCGGGCCGTACAGTGGCGTCTGGGGCAGGCCCGCGTTCCTCGGGACCACAAACGGCGGGTACATCTACACCGTGGAGAACAAGGGCTACCTGCGTGCGCACAAGCTGTTGGCCAGCAGCACCGGCGGCATCCAGCTGGCCTCCGTCGGTACGTCCATTGGTACCTTCGGGTACACCTCCGGGGCGCCCACGGTGACCTCCAACGGTACAAACGCCTCCACCGCCCTGGTCTGGGCCGTGTACGTAACGGGACCCACCGGTACCGGCGCGGAACTCCGTGCCTACCGCGCAATGCCGGACAGCACCGGTAAGCTTCAGCAGGTTTTCGCGGCCCCGCTGGGCACCGCCGCCAAGTTTTCCACGGTTGCCACTGACAACGGGCGCGTCTACGTGGGAACCCGGGACGGGCACGTGATCGGCTTCGGTGCCCCGACGACCTCAGCGGTTGGGGCGACAAACACGGACCTGGGAACCGCCGCGGTAGGCACCACCGTGAAAGGGAACCTGATCATCACCGCCAGCAGGGCTGTTACGGTCAGTTCCGTCGCAGCACCTGCGCCGTTCGGGATCGAGGCCCTCACACTGCCCCGGACGCTTGCCAAAGGCGGAACCATGACGGTCCCGGCCACCTTCTCGCCGACCGTAGCCGGACAGGTCGACGGGACGTTGACCGTCAAAACCTCCGACGGCGAGACGGACCTTCTGGGGGTTCACGGCGTCGGCACCAAGGACGGCCTGGGGGCAACGCCGCCCACCCTGGTATTCACCGACGTGCCGACCCAGACCAGCAGTCGCCAGACCGTAAACGTGGTCAACACCGGCACGAGCGTCGCCACGATCACCGGCGTCACCTTGCCGGGCAACGCCCAGCTTGCGGTCGACCCGGCCACGCTGCCGGCCGTGGGACAGAAGATTCAACCCCTTACTTCCGTTCCGGTGTCCGTCACCTTCAGTCCGACGACGGCAACCCCGGTGGCTGATCAGCTCCTCATCACGAGCGACCGAGGATCACTCACGGTACCGGTGACGGCGACCGCCGTGTCGGGCGTAGCGCATCTGCAGCTGCCGGCATCCCTGGACTTTGGTGATGTGCCTGCCGGCGCTGCGGCCACCCGGGATTTCACCATTACTAACACTGGCAACATCCCCCTGACGATCACCAAGGCCAAGGCGCCGGAGGGTGTATTCTCCACCACCGTTCCAATCTCGGAAGGCCTGGTGATCCCGCCTGGAGAGTCCGCACATCAGAGCGTGACGTTCAAGCCGACGGTGGTCGGTCAGGCCGGAACCGCCGACACCTACTATCTGCTGACCGCGGACGACGGCCAAGGAGCACAGAAAGTAATGCTCACCGGAATGGGCGTCGACGATCCCATCGGCCTGAAGGCGTACCAGACCAATGCCGGTGACCCGCGGTCTGTCCTCGGCAGGTCGCTGACCTTGGAGTACCCGGTGGGGGCAGGGAAATGCCAGGACTACACCAAGGGCGTGATCTGCTGGTCCCCGTCCACCGGGGCCCATTGGGTCGCAGGCGCGATCTATGCCCGCTACAAGGCCGCGGGCGGCGCTGCCGGCGTCCTGGGGTTCCCCACCACCGACCAGCTGACAACCCCGGACACGATCGGGCGGTATGAACACTTCGCCGGCTCCGGCGGGGCATCCATTTACTGGACGCCAAGCACCGGGGCGCACCTCATCACGGGCGCGGTCCGTGCCAAGTGGTCGGCCCTGGGCAGGGAACGGGGGCTGCTGGGCTATCCGACGTCGGACGAGGCGCGCACCCCTGATGGCGTGGGACGTTACAGCCACTTCACAGGTTCGGGCGGTTCATCGATCTACTGGACGCCAAGCACCGGGGCGCACTTCATCACGGGCGCGGTCCGTGCCAAGTGGTCGGCCCTGGGCAGGGAACGGGGGCTGCTGGGCTATCCGACGTCAGACGAGACGCGCACCCCTGATGGCGTGGGACGTTACAGCCACTTCACAGGCTCGGGCGGTGCATCGATCTACTGGTCGGCGAAGACCGGGTCGCACTATGTCCTCGGTGCGATCCGTGCCAAGTGGACGGCCCTCGGCAGGGAAAGGGGACGTCTGGGATATCCGACCCGGGACGAGTACGCAGTGTCCGTGGGCCGGGCGTCGGACTTCCAGCACGGGCGGTTGACCTGGAATAGCTCAACCAGACTGGTGACCGGCTAGCGCGTGCGGGCCCCCCGGGCCCCAGCGGTCCGCGTAGGACACTGCGCTCGCCGACGGTTTCCCGCGGGAGGACGCAGCTGCTTAGGCCTAGCCGGCCCCCGCACGACAGAATGGATCCATGAGCGAGGCCGGTGACTTCATTGACGCGGCGCTGCTGCGTGAGAGCTCGTGGCAGCGGGCCGAGGAAGCGCAGGCGCGATACGGCCCGGGCCTGGGGAGCTATGGCTCCTCGGTTGGCGCCGTCCGCGGCACTGTCCGCGACGCGCTGCGCCGGTACCGGTCACTCGGCCGCGACGATGTCACCGCCCTCAGCTCGGAGTTGTGGGAGGTGCCCGTCTTCGAACGCCGCCTTGCCGCCGTCGTCCTGCTGCAGTCCAGCCTGGCCCTGCTGGACAATTCGGACCTGACCCGGATCGAGGGTTTCCTGCGGACTGCGCGCCTGCGCGAGCTGGCCGATCCGCTGGCGACCGATGTCGTCGGGCCGCTGATTGCGGGACTGGACGGCCAAAACCGTTCCCGCGCGGAAACCGTGCTGGGCCGCTGGCTGCAGGACCCGGACGATTGGCTGCGGCGGGCGGCCCTGATGGCGCCGCTCCGCGAGCTACGGGCCGGTGGAGGGGATTGGGACCGTTACCGGCGCCAGGCCGCACTGGCGGAGTCGGGCACCCCGGACGACGCCGGTCTGGTGAGGGAGGCGATCGCTGCCGTCACCTCCGGGACGGCGAAGTAGCGCTACGTGCCGGGCCGGCGCTCCACGACGGCATACGCCTTTCCGTCGAGGAACTGCCAGTCGGTCACCACCATAAAACCGAGCGCGTCCACACGGTCATTCAGGACGTGGATATCGAAGCCGCCGTCGCGCGGTTCCGCGTCCCACGTGGCTACGTGGATTTCCTTTCCCTCGAGAACCAGCAGCTCTGTGTTGACGTCGAAATCCTCCTGCGGCTGATCGCTGAGCTGGCAAATTGCGACACAGTGGCTGTTCATAACGGGGCCTCCACTCGGGGAATGCTGGGTGCCCTCATCCTATGGCTGGCAGCTAGCAGCGTCCTAGGCTTTCTTCCGCGCCAGGACACGGCTCCGTTATCTGAATGTGACATTCCCGCCCGGGCCCGTTACCGTAGATGGGTGCCTGTTTGTTTCCGATACGGGCGCTCCCGAGCCGATTGCCTAACTCTGCCGCGGCCTGGGATCCGAATGCAACCTTTCTGGCAGAGACGGGGAAACCACTTTTGACCTGCAGTTTTAGCAGGTCTTGGGGTGAAGCCGCACAGCGCCCGCATTGACGGGCCCGCGGCCGGGTGCCTCCCATCCGAATCCGACAGCTCACCTCGCAGGCATTGGGAGAGGCTACAAACATGACTTCAAGCATTACTTCTGCGCGCCATCGTTCCGACGCATCCGCCGGACGGGCCTCAGCATTCTCGGGCAAATCAGGCACCATCGGTCGTCAGGCCGCAGTAATCTTCGCAGCCTCCGGCCTCGTCCTCACGAGCGGAATGGCAGCCAATGCAGCCGTTGCCCCGGCCGAAAACAAGACCGCCCCCGCTTCGTCGGTTGACGTCGGCAGCAAGGTCTCCGCGCCGGTTACCGCTGATTCCGCAGTTCAGATCAGCTTCGCCCGCCCGGCAGTCGCTACCACGCCGGCGCCCGTGATCGAGCAGCCTAAGCCCGTCACCGCCCCTGCGGTTGCCGCCGCTCCGGCTGTCGCGCCTGCCCCTGCTCCGGTGCTCGCGCCGGCAGCGCCGCAGGTCAGCGTTCAGGCGAAGGCGGCCGTGGCACCTGCCTCGGCAGCCGGCGGAGCCAACGCCGCGATGCTTTCGGCCGCCTACAGCCAGATCGGCATCACCCAGGACTGCACCGCCATGGTGGAGAAGGCCCTCGGTGCGGCCGGTATCCACGTGGGCGACCTCGGTCCCCAGCAGTTCATGGGCTACGGCAAGGTTGTGGGTGCCCCGCAGCCCGGCGACATGATCGTCCAGTCCGGCCACGTCGCCATCTACGCCGGTGACGGCATGGCCATCAGCGGTGGCATGAACGGCAGCAACCAGACGATCAAGCACCCGCTGTCCTGGCTGACCGCCACGGGTGGCGTGACCTTCGTCCGCGCCAGCGCATAGCAAAAAGCTTAAGAACCTCTTTCCAGGGCCGGTGGTCGGCTGCTAAACGGCAGCTGGCCACCGGCTTTTGCGCACGTTTACGCCGGCCGGTGAGCTCAGCCGGCGTACCGCAGCAGGACGACGCCGTTGCCAAACGCGCGGGTGCCGGCGAGCGTGAGCGCGGTCCTGTCGTCTGCTGACTTGAACAAGGGATTCCCCCGCCCGATCAGCACCGGGTGGACATAAATCCAGTACTCGTCAATGAGCCCGAGCCGGCGGAAGGTATCGGCGAGGTCAGCCCCGCCCAGTGCCAAGTCGCCGCCGGGCTGCGCCTTCAGTGCCAGCACGTCATCGGCGACGACGTCGCGCACCACCGTGGTGTTCCAGTCGGCCCGTTCCAGCGTCCTGGAGTAGACAATCTTCGGCATGTCCCGCCAAATTTTGGCGAACTCGACCATAGCCGGTGTACTGGACGGATCCTGGTCCGCCGTCGGCCAGAAGTCGGCCATCAGTTCGTAGGTCACGCGGCCGTCCAGGAAGGCGCCCATAGAGGCCAGTTGCTCGTTGAAGTGGCTGTGGAGCTCCTCGTCCACCATGTGCCAGTCAATCTCTCCGTTCGGCCCCTCGAAAAAACCGTCGAGGGAGACCTGGAGGGCCAGAATGATCTTTCGCATGGGCCAGAGCCTACGCCCGGACGAAGCGATGCGGGAAGGCGGCGCTCGTCCCCGGTGGACGGCAACATCCTGCCGTTTTGGGCTCCAAGCTCGTGCCGTAGGCTCGCGACAAACCAATTTCGGCAGTATGTTGCCGAATGGGCAATATTCGGGCACTATTAGGAGAGCCCTGCTGAGGGATCGGCAAAATGATGCCGATATGGCGAAGCCGGGACATCAGACCGCGGCATGGTGTGCGCGCAGCGAAGGGGAGTGCCAGTGAGCGACGTGGCGGCGATTGCCGAGGGGATCCGCCGGACCCGCAAGGAGGCCGGGCTGACCCAGGAGGACCTGGCGCACCTGGCCGGCACCTCGGAGCGTACCGTCCGCGCCATCGAGACCGGGAGCGGCAACCCGTCGCTGCAGGCTGTGGTGGCGGTGGCGAACGTGCTCGGCCTGAAACTCGCGGTGGGCTGATGCCGGCCGAACTCCAGGACCTGAGGTTCGTCAGGGCGGCCGACGTCTACAAGAACGGCCGCCTGGCCGGCCACCTCGCACGGACCGGCACCGGGGGAGTGCGGTTCTCCTACCGGCCCGACTACCTCGCAGGCGGCCACCCCGCCGTCGCCATCTCCCTTCCCCCGTCCGAGGTGGCAGTGGAAGCCCCCGCCGGGGCGCTGCCCGCCTTCTTTGCCGGACTCCTCCCCGAGGGCCACCGGCTCACCGTGCTGAAGAACGCCACCAAAACGAGTTTCGACGACGAGTTGACCCTGCTGCTCGCCGTCGGGGCGGACGTTCCCGGCGACGTGCAGGTGGTTCCGGCCGGAGAGCCCCCGGCGGAACCGGCGGCCCTGGCCGATACCTCACGGCCCGTGGAACTGGATTTCTCCTTCCTCGCCAACACCGTGGACCTGCACGGCATCCCGGGGGTACAGCGCAAGACCAGCGCCTCCATGCTGACCACTCCGCTGGCCCTGCGGGGACACCGCTACCTGCTTAAACTCGATCCGCCGGAACACCCGCACCTGGTGGAAAACGAGGCCGCCCACCTGAAAGGTGCGAAGGCGCTGAAGATCGCCGTCGCAAAAAGCTCCGTCATTGCCGACCGGAACGGCCTGCCCGGACTCCTCGTCGAAAGGTTCGACCGGGTCAAGACGGCCGACGGCGCATGGCACCGGCTGCCGCTCGAAGACGGCACCCAGGTGCTGGGCCTCCCGCCGGCGTCCAAGTACGGCGTGGCGTCGGAGGATGTTGCGGCCGCGCTGGCTCGGATGTGCAAGGCGCCGGTGGTTGCCAGCCGCAACCTGTACCTCCAGTTCCTCTTCGCGTGGCTGACCGGAAACGGCGACCTTCACGCCAAGAACCTGGCCATCCTGGGCGGTCCCGCCGGTTTCGCGATGGCCCCCGTCTACGACGTTCCCTGCACCCTGCTGTACGGGGACGAGACGCTGGCCCTCCCCGTCGCCGGCAAGACCCGGAACCTCAAGGCCAGGCACTGGGCCGAATTCGCGGTCACACTCGGGTTGCCGCGCCGGGCCGCGGAGAGCGCCAACCGCACTGCGCTTGCGGCGGCGGACGCCATCCGCCTCGAAGACTTGCCGTTCTCGGGTTCCCCGCTGCGCGGAGCGCAGCGGGAATTGCGGTTCAGGCGCCAGGAGATCAACGCCTGAACCAGGACATGGAAGGTCTAGGCCCGGCCGCGCCCTATTCCGTGCCTTTGGCGAAGGTGGCCGCGCTCAGGAACTCGACCCCGACAAACGGGTCTCCGCCTTCAACCCAGGCGTCGTGGCCCGGGGGAATGGTGTAGGAATCTCCCGCGGCGATGTCGATGCGGCCGCCGTCGGTGGTCTCGACGGTCAGCTTGCCGGACACGCAGAACCCCACGTGGCTGTTCTCGCACGTATCAGTGTGCACCACGGGTTTGATGCATTCGGACCAGCGCCATCCCGGCTCAAAGCTGAATCGGCCGATCGTGTAGTCGCCGACGGACACGATGTCGACCTCGGTCTTGTCCGGACGGCGCTTCTCATCGGGCGAGTTGTGGGACTTCACCTGCAGCTGGGTAACAACATTTGTGGTCATGGCACTCCCTCTTCCCTATCAGGGAATTTAACTGCTTACGGAGCCAAGCGTCCTCGCTTGGCCGCCCGTTGTCGATACACATT
Source organism: Arthrobacter sp. 05N425 (assembly GCF_056397125.1). Classification (NCBI taxonomy): domain Bacteria; kingdom Bacillati; phylum Actinomycetota; class Actinomycetes; order Micrococcales; family Micrococcaceae; genus Arthrobacter; species Arthrobacter sp. 05N425. Next base: position 467,249 of record NZ_JBFTMU010000001.1, on the reverse strand, counting down.
TCTTAGAAGCTGGACGAGCTCCCGGAGCCGGAAAAGCTGCCGCCGCTGCCGCCGTATCCTGTGGTGGAACCGCCCCTGGCGGAGCTGACGCTGCTGACGCCGGTGCTGAAACCACTGTTGAAAGTGGGGACCGAGAAGAAGTAATAAGAGGGATACACCGTGCCCAGGATGCTGGGCTCATAGCTGCGCCGTTGCTTCTTGCCGGTCCCCGCCTGGGCCTCCTCCATTTCCTTGCGCATGAGCTTGGCCTCGCGATCGTTCCGGGCGAAGCCGGCGATCACCGTGTCCGCGTGGCTCTTGAGCAGCTCTGAGAGCTCGGTCCTGGCGTCGCGCAGCCGGTCCAGCGCGGTTTCTGGGGTGATGCTGCCGTCGGAAAGTTCCGCGGTCCAGCGTTCTATGTCCCGCTGGCTGCGGTCGCGGAAGGAACGGAGTGCGGCGGCAGTGGCGGAATCGCCCTCACCGTGGCTCTTGGCGAGCATGCCCTCGATCCCCGCCAGGTCGCTGCGGAAGGGGGCGAGCTGCCGGTCCCACGCCGTCGCCCAGATGGACCCGCGGTTCAGCAGTGCGTTCGTGTCGGCGATGACGTCATCCAGGGCATCGAGTTCGGCGGCTGCATCGGCGTACTGCCGGGCCAGCGACAGGCTGGAACGGCGCCCCAGCTGCCGCGGCGTCAGGGCATGCACCTGGTTCGAGAGCCCGGTGGCCGTGTTGTAGCGGCTCAGGAAGGTGCGGTGCTTCTCCAGCACGGTGCTGCCGTACCGCGACGACTCGGGGATGGTGCTGGCATTGAGTTCCGTCACCTGCAGATCCATGCTCACGTTGGCATAGTTCGCGTCGCCGCGGGCGATCTCTTTGCGGCTGCCCACTCGGGTCCGCCAGCGGACCAGCAACCAGGTGCCCGCAGCGGCCACCGCGGCCCCCACAGCGCCCCAGGCCGTGACAAGGAAGGCGGTGGAGCGATACCACGGCTGGTTGATCAGCTCCGCGCCGCGCCGAATGCCCGCAATGGTCCCTTCCGTCCACTGGGCGTCGCGCAGCAGTTCCTTGGCGGCGTCCTGGATGTCAGCGCGCTGCTCGAGGGATACCTTCCGGTCCTCGCCCATGTACGTTCCGACGTGCCGGCCCACCGGATCCAGCGCAAAGATGAAGAGGCCGTCCGCCCATTTCTGCCCGTCCTTGCTGATCCAGTCCGGGTGCTCGGCGCGGGCGAAGCGCAGCACCTCCTCGTTGAGGTTGTCCGCCGCGCTGCCCTTGTACGTGTAGACGGCGACCTTGGTGGGCTCGTAGAACTCGATCTTCTGCACCGCAGGGATCAGCGTGTTGCGGTCCAGGACCCCCGCCCGGTCCTCCACGACGACGTCGGCCGGCGGGACGGCGAGCGCCGCCGGCGCGGCGCCCAGCAGGATGGCCAACGGGGCGATGAGCAGCAGCAGGGCGCCCGCCAGTTTCGGGCCAATGATTTTCCGCATGATCCCCATCGCCTGAGAGTAGTGTCTGCTGCCAGCGTCGTCGAGCCGTGGGGGCGCTGAAAGGGCCGAAAGACACCGTGACGGGGCATCGCGGCCCCTCCATACTGACGGCATGAGTCAGCCGCCGAACGGCCCCGAACGACCGGCCACAGCAAGCAGCGACGGCCCGCGCGGCAAGGATCAGGTCCCGGGACCCGCCGCGGTCCGGGCCCCGGTCCCGGAGCGGCACCGGCCCGACCGGGTGCTGCAGGGCATCGTTGCTGCGATCGCCGTGCTGGTGGTGGTCGCGCTGGCCGTGGTCTTTCTTCGCGGGGAGCCGCAGCCGCTGGATGAGTCGTCCCCGGCCGGAGTGGTGCAGCGCTACAGCAGGGCCGTCATCGACGCGGACACCGCCGCCGCGGACGCCTACCTCACCGACGCCGCCCGGTCCCGCTGCGCCAACTTCTACGGCAGTGCCCAGGCCAGCCGGGTGGTCCTGATCTCCACCTCGGAGCGGGGGGACACCGCCACGGTGAAGGTCTCGGTGGTGCACTCGGCGTCGGAGGGGCCGTTCGGCCCCTCCGAATACGCCGAGGAAGCCGTCATCGGCCTGGTGAAGGATGCCGGCAAGTGGATGATCAACGATCTGCCATACAGCCTCCAGACCTGCGCCGGCGGGGTGTTGAAAAAGTGAGCGCCACCAGGGTGCCCACCGGCCCAGCGGCGGGGTCGGCGCAGGCGAAGGTCCGCCGCCTGGTGGTCTTCGTGTTGCTCTTTGCCCTCGTGGTGATCGCCGCCAACGGGCTCAGCGGCCTGCTGGAACGGCTGCTGCGCTCCGGCCAGGTGCTGGCCGGAGAAGGGGTCGCGGGGCTGGCGTTGTCGCTGGCGTTCACGCTGATCGGCGGCCCGCTCGCCGCGCTGCTCTGGTGGTTCGTCTGGCGGCGGCTGGACGAGGAAGCGGAGCGGGCGGCCACGTCGTGGGGTCTTTACGTCGCCGCGGTTTACACGATTTCGCTGATCCTCTTTGTGACGTCCCTGCTGGCGATGGCGGCCTCGTTCATCGCCGACGCGAATCCGGAGTGGCGGTCGCCGCTCTCCGTCGGCCTGGTCTGGGCCTTAGTGTGGGTGTGGCACCGCTGGATGTGGCGGCATCGGGCGCGGAGCCCGCTCGAGCTTGCGAACGTGCCGGCCGTCATCGGCACGTATTTCGGGCTGGGCGTCGGAGTGGGCGCCGCGGTGACGGCCTTTGGCGGCCTGCTGGACGTCGCCATCCGCGGATCGATGGAGCTCACGTCGACCGTTGACCCGTGGTGGCAATCCACCCTGCAGGATCTGGTCTGGGCGGCCGGCGGGGGCCTGGTTTGGTGGTGGCACTGGGTCCGGGGTGGTGCGCGCCGGCTCCGGGGCGGGTTCGCCGATGTGGGGCTTGTCGTCGTCGGTGTGCTGGCGGCGGGCCTTCTCGCCCTGGGCGGGGCCGGGACCGTCCTTTTTGTCCTGCTGCGACTGGCGTTTGACCGGCAGGACGCCCTGATGGAATTGCTTGCGCCCCTCGGCGTCGCGATCGCGTCGGCCGCCGTCGGCTCGCTGGTCTGGCGCTATTACCGGACCATTGCGGTCAGCCGCGCCGAACGGACCCGTCAGGCAGGGGCGCTGGTGACCTCGGGTGTGGCCCTGGCGGCTGCCGCCACCGGCGTCGGCGTGATCGTGAACGCGGCCCTCTCCATCGCGGTGTCGCCGTTGGCCGGAGGCAACGCCCGCACCCTGCTGCTCGGCGGCATCAGTTCCCTCGCCGTGGGCGGCTGCGTCTGGTGGCTTGCGTGGCGGCCGGCGAGGCAGCACCGGCTTGAAGGCGCTGTCCCGCTCGGGCGGCGCGTCTATCTCATCGCGGTGTTTGGCCTCAGCGCCGTGGTGGCCCTGATTGCCCTCCTGGTGGTCGGTTACCGCGTCTTCGAATATTTTCTGGGCGACGTAACCGGCGGCAGCCTGGTGGACCGGATCCGCGCACCGCTGGGCCTGCTGGTGGCCACGGGCCTGGCCGCCGGCTACCACTTTGCCGTCTGGCGGCAGGACAGGTCCCGGCCGGCAGCCGCGGGGCTCGGCCGGAAACGGACGATTGGGCACGTGATCCTTGTGGCCGGCCCCGACCCGGAGCCGCTGCGCCGCGCCCTCGAGGAGCTCACGGGGGCCGCGGTTACTGTCTGGATCCGGGACGACATCGCCGTGCCCGTACCGGCGGCCGCCGTGCCTGCCGCCGGCGTGCCTGACGCCGGCGCGCCCGGCGTCGGCCTGTCCGAGGCCGGCGTGTCCGCGGGGGATCCCGGCGGCCGGCTGGCCGAGGCCCTCGCCGGGGTAAGCGCCAAGCGCGTGCTCGTGATCACGGGTCCCGGCGGCAGCGTGGACGTCATACCGCTGCGCGGCTGAGCCGGTTGCGGGCAGCCGGCGACACCGCCCGGCGGGTCTCTGGCCGGTCCTCCAGGGTTAGCAGTAGCCTGTCGATTAGCGGCCGCCCGGCCGTGGTTATCGACGAAGAAGTCGGGGTGCGACATGGCTGGAAAATTCGAAGTGTACAAGGACAAGTCCGGTGGGTTCCGGTTCCGGCTCAAGGCTGCCAACGGCGAGGTAGTGGCGTCTTCGCAGAGCTACAAGTCCAAGGCCAGCGCCATGGGCGGAGTCGAATCCGTCAAGAAGAACGCCGGGGCCGACGTCGTTGACCTCACCGAAGAGCCCGCAGGCAGCATCACCGGGGTAGCCGGCTAGGCCAGGACCCGCCGGCCCGGATCACGGAAGTCCGAATTCCCTGCGGTAGGAACGGACGGCGTTGTGCACCGTGGGAAAAAAGTGGTCCGGGCCGAACCGGCTGCTGACGCCGAAGCGGATGAGCCGGTCCTTGATCGGCCCCTTCATCTCGGCGAACACCAGGCTGATGCCTTTCCGGGCGAGTTCGTCGTCGAGTTCCACGAGGTCATCCAGGGCAGTCGTGTCGAGGTCCGTGATGGCCTCCGACGCCACCACCACCCACCGTACGGGTCCGGGGGCCTGCGCCACGAGCGTGCGGATGTGCTCGGCGAACACCGCGCCGTTGGCGAAAAACAGCGGGGCGTCGAAGCGGGCAATCACCAGCCCCGGCACCCGGTGGCCTTCCGGGTGCCGGCTGAGGTCGTGGTAGCCGGGCAGGTCCTCAACACTGGCCAGCTCCGTGCGGTAAGGGTCCCAGGCGCGCAGGACGAAAGCGATCAGGGACAGGCCGATTGCGACCAGGATGCCCTCGAGGACACCCACGAAGGCGACGCCGAGGAACGTCGTGACGAGCAGCGCCGTTTCGGTCCGGCTCATCCTGATCAGCCGCACGAGGGTCTTGACGTCAACGATCGAGGCCGCCGCAAGGATCACGACGGCGGCCAGGGTGCTGGAGGGCAGGAACGCCGTGATCCCGGGCGCGGAGATCATGAACAGCACCACAAGGGCTGCCGCGATGACGCCGCTGAGCGGACTGCGCGCCCCGGCCTCAAGCGCGATCGGGGTGCGGGACGCGCTGCCGGAAACCGGAAAACCGCCGAACAGTCCGCAGGCCGCATTGGCGAAGCCGAGTGCGCCCATTTCCTGGTTCCCATTCACGCGGGTGCCGCGCCGGCGCGCGAGGCTCGTCGAGAGCACTGAGGTGTCCGCGAAGGCGATCAGTGCGATGCCGGCCGCGGGCCCCAGCAGGGCAAGGACTTCCTCCGGCCGGACGCTGCCAAGCGCGGGCACCGAAGGCTCTGCCGGGAGGGCGCCAACCACCGGAACGGCCCCGCCCAGCCCGGCCGCGGCGGTGACAGCCATGGAAGCCAGCACCGCCAGCAGCACACCGGGGACTTTCCACGGTAGCCCCCGGCAGCCGAGGATGACCGCGATGGTGCCGGCGCCGAACAACAGTGCCAGCGGATTAGCGGCGCCCTGGAGCAGTGCCCGCCCCGTACCGCCAAGGCTGCCGGCGAGTGAACCGGCGTCGGCCGGGATGCCGAACAGCTTGGGCAGCTGGCTGGCGATTACGACGAGCGCTATGCCGTTCAGGTAGCCCACGCGGATGGGCTTGGACAGCAGGCCGGTGACAGAACCGAGTTTGAGGAACCGGCCAACGATCAGCATCGCCCCTATCAGCAGCGAAAGCACCCCGGCCAGGGCCACGGCGTGGCCGGACGCCCCGCCCGCCAGTGGGAGGATCGCCGCGGCGATCATCGGTGCGAGGGAGGAGTCCGGCCCGACGATCAACACCCGCGAGGGGCCGAACACGGCGTACGCGAGCAGGGGAACCACCGAGGCGTAGAGACCGGTGACGGCGGGCAGGCCCGAGGCCTCGGCGTAGGCCATGCCGGCCGGGATCAATGCCGCGCTCAGGGCCGCGCCCGAAGCCAGGTCGGACTTCAGCCAGGAGCGCCGGTAGCCGAGGACAATCTTGAGGCCGGGCGGCACACTTCCGATCCAGCGGCGGCGCACGGCGGCCGGCTCAGTTCCAGGCCGGTGACGAGCGGGCGCGCTTCATGCTCGATTCTACGTCGGCCGGCCGGCCGGACCCCCCCTAAACGCAGCTTGGCTGGTAGGCGGGGTCGGCCGGCTGACCGGCCGGGCGCCCGAGCGCGTTGGAGACGAGCCGCTGAACGACCGGATCGTTGGGCGTCTGGTCGTGCTCAATCACATCCGCCGGGCACTTGTCCTGGATGGTGATGTTGGTGACCTGCTGCGCTGACCCGGCCAGGAACTGGCTCTGATACGGAGTCACCACCTCATCGTGCGTCGTTGAGATGACCGTGTATGCCGGCCCCGCCACGGTATCCCCGATCGAGTTCAGCTTGGCCAGGAACGGCGAGCCCGCCTGCTGGTCAGCGCAGGCCTGGCAGTTGGAGCCGCCCAGGGAGGTAGCGGGCGGCACGGAGTCCGGCGCCGGAGCTATCAGCCCCTGGGTGCCGTGGTTGGACGGGGCGATGCCGACCAGGTGGTTGACCTTTTCCGCGCCGTCCAGGAATCCCATGTAGTAACGAGGCATCATGCCGCCCTGGCTGTGTCCCACCAGGTCGGCCTTCTTCGCCCCGGTCGAGGCCAGTACGGCGTCGACAAACGGGGCAAGCTGCGCCGCGGAGTCGGCGATCGGGCCGGTGGCGTCGATGCCGTTGGTCGAACCGTAGTTGAGCGCGTAGACGCAGTAGCCCTCACTCTTGAGGGCCGGCGCCATGGTCGCCCAGTTCTTTGCCATGCTTTCGAAGGTGCCGGGTACCAGAATCACCGGGTAGGGATGCGCCGTCGTGGGCTTGCACGACCAGTCGTTTGCACCGGGAGGGGAGACGTCGACGGTGTCGGCGTTAGCCGCGGGTGCAGCCGCCAGGGATCCGCAGAGGAGGGCGATTGCACCCACCGCGGCGGACATGGCCTTGGCGCGCTTGGTTCGGGCAGATGTGCTGGGCTGGGACACGGAAGTACCTCTTCGATTGGGCCCCTCGGCACTGAGGGGTCTGTGTAGATGGAGGTGAGTTAGGGACCGCCCCCCTTGTGATCCGGCTCACGTCCACCCCTTCACGCTAGATAGCTCTTCCCGACGTGCGGACTTTTCTGCACGTTTGTGCAGCGGTTTCTCGCCGCATGAGGGTACTTCCCGGTAACAGGACAGCGCGGCTGCACATATGCGCCTTTCCGGCCCTGGCCCAGTGCCGCTGGCTGCTACTGCTCTTGCCGTCTCCGGCTTCAGTCTCCGGTTTTCAAAGGTTGGGCGAAGGTCTTGGCCGCCTGCGATCCGGCCAGGCTGCTGGCGGCTATGGTCACCAAGGCGCCGAGGAGCAGGGCGGCGTCCTCGCCGGGCAGCAGCACGTTCAGCTGCGTGCCGATGCTGGCAGCTGCCACCGGCACCCCCAGCTGGGCCGCCGAGAGAACGCCCAGCGGAAGGGGAAGTCCGACCACTCTCAGGCCGGCATGGAGCAGCACCGTCCCGGTCCCCAGGGAGAGTCCCAGGACCACCATGTCCGGGTGGCCGGCGAGATCGCGCAGATTCAGGGACGCGCCCAGCCAGACAAAGAAAATCGGGCCGAGAAATCCGTCGCTGACGGCGAAAAGCTGGCGGGCCAGGCGCCTCGGTTCGCCGACGGCGGCCACCACCAGACCGAACGAGAAGCCTGCCAGCATCACGGAGACATGGCCGAAGTTGGCCACTCCGGCCAGCGCGAAAAGCAGGGTCAGCTGGATTCGCAGCTCCAGGGCAAATTTGCGCTCCTCGGAGAGCCGGTGCATGCGCTGCCGGGTGCCGCTCCGCTCCAGGGCGCGCAACGCGAAGAAGAGCGCCATGGCCGCGACCCCCACCGCGAGCGCCCCCAGCGCGGCGCGGCCGGCGTTCGGCGGATCCACGGCCAGTGGCAGCGCGACGATGCAGGCGATGTCGGCAATCGCAACCTGGGCCGTCATTGCCACCACCTTCGGTCCGCCCAGGCGCAGGGAGTCGACGATCGGGAGGACCAGTGCGGCTGACGATGACGCCAGGAGCACCACATAGAGCGGAGCATGGCCGGTACCGAAGGCCAGGCCCATGCCGGTTCCGATGACCACGGCCGCGCCGGCAGCCACCGCGGCCCTGCCCGATCCCTTTCCCAAGGCGGAGCGGATCTGTGGGTCCCTGACGGGCACATGCGTTCCGGCCACGAACATCATCAGCGCAAAGCCGATGTTTGCCAGCAGACTGAAGGTGGGATCACCCGGATCGACCAGCGAGAGCCCCGTTCGGCCGATCACGACGCCGGCCAGCAGCTCGCCCAGGACCACCGGCAGGCGCCAGCGGACCGGCAGTGCGAGCACGGGCCCGGCGAGGGCGACGACGGCGATCAGCGCCAGGGACAGGAACGTCACCGTGGACGCAACCCGGCGGGCGGCGCTGACGGCGCAAGCGCCCCCGGCACCTGTGCGGCGGGCGCCTGTGCCGCCGGTTCAGGCAGCCAGATGACGGAAGCCGCCGCGGCCCTCATTCTGGGGTGTTTCGCCATGGAATGAGACTAGTCCGTCGGGGGTCCGGCGCCCCCGAATGAGACGCCAGCGCCCCGGCGTCAGCGCCCGGCGGCGGGAAGGACGATCTTCATGACGGTTCCTTCGGCCCCGGTGCGGGCCACCTCAACCGTGCCGCCGGCGGCCATGGCAATCTCACGGACCAGGGACAAACCGATACCGAAGCTGCGCTGGCTTCGGGCACCGTCGGCGTTGGGGGTCCTGACGAAGCGCTCGAAGATCCGGTCCTGCTCGACGCCGCTGATCCCGGTCCCCGTGTCTGCGACGGTAATGACGGCCCGGTCCTGCTCCGCACCCGTTGAAATGGTGATGCGCCCGCCGGGCGGCGTGTGGGCGAGGGCGTTGTCCGCGAGCGCCAGTACCGCGCGTCGCAGGGCGTTCTGCTCAATCCTGGCCTGTGGCCGGCCGAGAGCGGCGAAGTCCAGTCGCACCCCGTTCGCCGACGCCAGCTGCTGGAGGCTCTCAGCGACGGAAGCGGCGACTTCGGCCAGTTCGACGGGCTCCGCGCCGGGATCGGGTGCCGCGGCCGTAGCGGCCAGCAGCAGTTCGTTGACGATTCCGGTCAGCGTGGCCGCGTCCTCGCGGATCCGGGCCAGGTTCCGGCCCTGCTGGGAGTCCGGCGCGGCATCGCGCTGCGCGAGCTGGATCCTAGTGTCCAGGATGGCCAGCGGCGTGCGCAGTTCGTGGCTGGCGTCCTGGACGAAGCGGCGCTGCAGGGCCAGCGCCTCGCCCAGCGGGCGGATGGCGCTGCGGGCACTGAGCCAGCCCACGAGGCCGGCGAGTGCGATTCCGGCCACCCCGGCGATGATCATCGCCTCCAGCAGGTCCCTGGAATCCAGGTAGGCGTAAGTCCCGGCAGCCGCGGCGGGCGGCAACTCCGGATGGGCCAGTTTGTTCATGAGATATACGGCGGCGACGGCGAGGAGGCAGACCACCATCACCGCGCAGGCGGCGCTGATCCGCACCGCCACCTTGAGCGAGGCCCTGCGAAGGGTGGACTGGTCCGGCGTTCCCCCCGGCACGGTTTCCTTGGTCATTGGCTTCCTAGTCATTGGCGTCGCCGATCTGGTAGCCGACGCCGTGGACGGTGCGGATGACGGTCTTGGCGATCTTCCGGCGCAGGTGGTGGACGTAGGTGTCGATCACGCCGGGCTGGTCGGTGGCGTGGAAGAAGCCTGCAAGCAGTTCGTCACGGGTGAAGACCCTGCCGGGCTCGGCGGCGAGTGCCCCGAGCACCTCGGCCTCCTTCGCGGTGAGGGACACCTGGCCTCCGTACACAGAGCGGACCGAGCGCGACGCCGGATCGAGTTCCCAGTCGCCGATGCTCACCGGGCCGGCGGGCCGGGCGAAGGTGCGCGTCAGCGCGCGCAGCCGTGCCGCCAGTTCGCCGGCGTCGAACGGCTTGGTGACGTAATCGTTGGCGCCGGCGTCGAGCCCCCGGACCTTTTCGTCCGGGTCGCCCAGCGCCGTCAGAATCAGGATCGGCGCGGCGATGCCCTTGGACCGCAAGGCAGCGATCACGCTGATCCCGTCCATCACGGGCAGTCCCCGGTCGATGACCATGACGTCCCAGGGCTCCGTCAGCCCCAGATGCAGGCCGTCCTGGCCGTTGGCGACCAGCCGGACCCGGTAGTCCGGTTCCAGCAGCTCGGCGATCATCGGGCCCAGGACGGGGTCATCCTCGACGAGCAGCAGGGACGGCCGGTCAGCGGTGGTCATGGAGCCTATTCTTCCGTGGCGGTCTTCCCGGCCAGCACGCCCCCGGCCGTGTCGTGTCCAGTTCCGTCTACACCGGCTGCTTCGTCCGGAGCGGCCGCAGCAGCGGTGCGGCGGTTGCTCCGCCGGCGCTTGAGGAACTGGATCACCCAGGGCACCACCGAGACGAGGACCATGACAACGGCGATGACGTCGATGTTCTTGGCGATGATCTCGTAGTGTCCCAGCCAGGTGCCCAGCAAAGTCACGGACGTGGCCCACGCGAGGGCTCCGACGATGTTCCAGAGGGTGAAGGACTTGTACCCATAGCGGCCGATGCCTGCGGTGAGCGGCGCGAAGGTCCTGACCATCGGCACGAAGCGGGCCAGCACGACGGCGGCGCCCCCGTGGCGGCGGAAGAAGTCCTCCGTGGTGGTCAGGTGGGCCGTCTTCAGCACCCTGGCGTCATCCTTGAACCATCTCCGGCCAAAGGTGCGTCCCAGCATGTAGCCAACCTGGTCACCGGCGATGGCGGCCCCGGTCACGACGCCGATCAGCGCCGGCAACGTCAGGTGCAGCTGCTGATGCAGCAGCCCCGCCGTGAAGAGCAGGGAATCGCCGGGCAGGAACGGGAACAGGACCCCGGACTCAACGAACACCATGGCGGCAATGACGCCCAGCGCGGCCGGTCCGAGCCCCGCGAGCAGGCTGGCCGGGTCCAGCAGGGAGGGGGTTCCGGCCGCGGCGGCCAGGGCAGGGGCCAGTCCCGAAGACAGGATGCTGTGCACGGTCACGTCCTTAGGGTCGGTGTGAAGGGAGGAATGGGGCGGCCGGCAGGCGCTCCACGATCCGGGGCGCGAACCGGTTCCACAGTCCGGTGAGCAGGACCACCGCGGCACTCGCGGCCAGGAAGCTGGCCGCGACGTCGGTGGGGTAGTGGACGCCGACATAGAGCCTCGACCAGGCCACGACCAGCGCCATGGCCGCACCCGCGACGGCGGCGGCCTTGGACCAGCGGGTTCCGCGGGCCAGGAAATACAGGGCGAAGGCGAGCGCGACGGCGAAGGAGACGTGGCCCGAGGGGAAGCTGTTGGAGCCCGTCTCCGGCGCCAGCGGGTCGAAGAGCAGCTTCGGATCCGGCCGTTGCCGGGCGATGAGGAGCTTGAAGGCTTCGCTGGCCACCCAGCCGGAGCAGGCGACCAAGCCAAAGGCCACGGCCTTGACCAGGTCACGGCGGACCAGCCAGAGGTAAACGGAGACGACGCCGACCAGCATGAGCCCTACCAGCGGACCGAACAATACGTTGATGCCCATCGCGACGGCGGTCAGCGCCGCGCCGTGGTGCCGGCTGAGACCCTGGTCCACGCCCAGCTCGGCGGAGGTTTCGCCGGGCACCAGCTGCACCGCCAGGCCCAGCGCGATGACGGCCGCGCACAGCAGCGCGCCCACCACCAGCCAGTGCCTGGCCTGGGGGAGGGTCCAAAAACCTGGTCCGGCAGCGGCCCGATTGTCGGGCAGGCGGGACGGTGCAGTGCGGTCGTCAGTGGCGGGCCCAGTCATGGAATCCTTCGGCTCGAGTCGGCGGCGCGCGGTCACGCGTCCTGATCAACTCTTCCGCGGGGCTCTTAAGAAACGCTTAAGAACTGGCCGCGGGTGTCCTAGGACCCGGCGTTGTAGACGTCCAGGCCGAAGCGGTTCAGGCCCGGTGTCCCGGCATAGCCCAGGTAGGGCAGCCCGAAGGTGTCTTCGATGCTGGCGAGCAGGCTGTAGTGGTTGTACGGCGTGGTGGACCAGGTGCCGCCCTTGGTGAACGGCGAGAGGACCAGGGCACCGACCCGGCCTCCGCCCATGCCGGTGATGCCCGGCAGCGGCGCATTCGGCCCGGGGCCTTCGCCGCAGCAGGCGCTGGCGTCGCTCTGCGGCCCGTCGGACTCGTCGAAGGTGATGACCAGGACCCCGTCCTGCTTGAACGCGGGGGAGGAGGTGATGGCCGGAACCCATTGCTTGAGCCACTCGTCGGCGCTGGCGAGGCCGCCCGGCTGCCCGTCCACGCACGGGGAATCGTGTCCGTCGTGGCAGAGGTTGGGAGTGATCATGGACAGGTTCGGGGTGGTGGCGGCGGAGGCGAGGTCCGTCTTCAGGGCGGCCAGGTCGACGTCGTTCTTGGCGCAGTCGGGCGAGCCGGTGATCCCGGCGAAGTATACGAACGGGTTGTGGCGCGCCGCGTACTGGTCGCCAACCTTGGCTTTCTGGGTGTCATCGACGGCGCCGAGCGCCGGGTGCCGGCACGGGGTGCCCATGTCCTCCATGTACCCCTTCCAGGTCTTCCCGGCGGCCGTCAGCTGGCCGGCGACGGTGGGGACGCTGGCCGGGAAGACGCAGCCGTCCCCGACGGCCTGGCCCGGGCTGGCCGTTCCGCTGCCGGCAAAGGGGGTGTAGCTCTGGCAGTCGGCTTGCATCTGGGGGTTCGGTCCCTGCCCCGAAATCTGCGCCACGTAGTTGGGCTGCGAGTTGTGCGCGGTTCCGAAGTACTGGTTCAGCAGGACTCCCTGGCTGCGCAGCGTTTGGGAGAGATACGGTGCTGCCGACGCCGGGCCCCAGGTCTTGTCATAGCCCTTGTTTTCAAGGTTGATGACGAAGACGTGCTGGGCCCCGGGCAGGTAGCCCTGGCCGGCGGTGGTGCCGGCCGGGGCAGCGTTGGCCGGCGTGGCCGCCGTGCCGGCATGGGGGCCGTAGCTGAGCGCCGCGGCGGCCAGTACGAGCAGCGCGGCGGCGGCGAAGCGCTTGAGCGTGCGGCGGCTACGCGGCCGGGGTGCGGATGCGGTAGGGGTGGTGGGGTTCACGGGAGCTTCCATCCGTCGGCGAGTGCTTTCTCTTTCAGTCCGGACCATTCCTCGGCCGGCGGCGGGCCGACGGGGGTGCAGGCCGGTCCGGCCACGAAGGGCGGGACAAGGTATTTGGGCGCGGCCAGGTTTGCCGGTGTGGCGAAGTCCAGGACTTCGGCGATGTTGCGGGCGGCCCTGTCCCGCGGCGTCAGTGGCGGGAGGTTCCAGCGCCATTCGATGGCCTTGAGGACCGAGGTGTGGTCGTAGACGTCGTGGGCGACGTAGCGGCGTCGTGCGCGGGGAGAGACCACCAGGGAGGGGACCCGGAAGCCGCGCAGGGCCGTGGCGGCACTGGTGTCCGGGGCCGTCGTCGGTGCGACGTGGTCGTAGAAGCCGCCCCATTCGTCGTAGTTGACCACCAGCAGGGTGTTGGCCCAGCCGGGACCGGAGGTGACCGCGTTGTAAACCTCGGCCAGGAACGTTTCGCCGGAGCGGATGTCCGCGTGCGGGTGGTCATCGCCCGAGGTGCCGGAGCCCTCGTCGGTGAACCGCGGGTCCACGAAGGACACCGCGGGCAGGGTCCCGGCGGAGCAGTCTGTAAGGAACTCGGAGTAATGGTGCGAGATGCCCTGGTATTTGGCCCCCCAGAGCGCGGTGAAGGGGATGTCGCCGTAGTAGTACTTGCCGGATACCCCTGCGGCGGCGAGCCGGTCCCAGATGGTCGGCAGGGTGCTGGTGACCGTGGAGTTATGGACCCGGTCGGTGGCTGCGGCGTGCTGGTAGAACCGGTTGGGGTAGGTCTCTGCCATGGTCGCGGCGAAGTACTGGTCGCAGACCGTCCAGTCGGGGCCGGCCTGCCGCCAGAAGTCCAGGTCGGCGGCGTCGTAGTATCCGACGGCGAACTCGTCGTTCTCCCCGGCCTGGAGCCAGCCGTTGTTCTTCCCGTTGTTGAACTGGATCCGGCCGCCCTCGTAGGAGTGGTCAGGGTCCGGGTGGCCGCAGCCCTGGAAGTCTGTCAGGTGGTGGGTGGAGTGCGGGATGCCGTAGCGGTCGGTGAAGCTCAGCCCGGACTGTTTCCCGTCGGCCCCCGGCATCCAGCCGAGGAAGTGGTCGAAGGAGCGGTTCTCCATCATCACCACGATGATGTGGTCGATGCCGGAGGCACCGGGTGCAGGCAGCGTCGCCGCGGCTGCGGCCCGGGAAGCGTTGCCGGCGGCCAGGGCCGTGGCGGTGCTGGCGGCCAGGGCCGTGCCGGCGGCGGTCATGAAGTTACGTCGTGTTAAGTTCACGCCCAGAAGTAGATCACGGAAAGGTTACGGCCCCGGCCCGTTTCGGGGCTGGTTCACGAACTGTTCACCGTGTGTTGGCGGTCCGGTACCGCCGCGGAAATCCGGGCAGGACCCCGGACTTCCGCCGGGCAACGGTCAGGCTGGCGCGGTGCCGCCTGGCATCCCGGGCGCGTTCTGGCCGTACTCGGCCGAGATCAGGATGGGCAGGTGGTCGGAGGCGCCGCGCGGCAGCGTTTCGACGTTCTCGATCATGAGGCCCTGGGACGTGGCGAAGTCGAAGTGACCCTTGAAGACCTTGTACCGGGTGTACGTCCGCCGGTCGCTGAGGGAGAGCTCGTAGCCGGCGTCCTTCATCTGTTCCGTGAGGTACTTGGTGAAGAACGGGTAGTTGAAGTCGCCCACCATGAGTGTCATCAGCCCGCCGCCCATGCTGAGCAGTTCCGCGTGCGCGGCGTGGATCTGGTTCCGGCGCAGCGAGTTCGACGCCGTCAGGGGCGCCGCGTGGAAGGAGGCGATGACGAGGTCGTGGTCCGTCTCGTTGTCGACCACCCGGGTGCCGATGAGCCGCTCGTGCGCGGGTGCCAGCACCCGGTCATGCATCGATTTCTTCAGGGCGAACGTCTTGGTCTCGTACGCGGTGAAACGGTCCTTGCGGTAGTAGATGGCCAGGCCCAGCCGGTTGCCTCTCGTGGCATCCGCGAGGTGAAGGTCGCCGATGGTTTCGGGCAGGTCTTCGGTGTCGCACTCCTGGAGGCAGAGCGCATCGATCTCATAGCCGCTGGCCAAAGCCTCCAGTTCGCCGCTGGCCTTGTGTTTGCGGAGGTTGTAGCTGATAACTCGGATCAGGGGGAGCACCTCTTCGCGCAATAGTCGGGGTAAACCTGCTCCCGAGTCTACCCAGTCCGGCGGATCGGACGGGACCAGACTGGCCGGGTGACTGCCCGGGCCGCTCCGTGGAACCGCCGCCGCAATGGCGCGCTGAAGCGGTGGTGGCCCGAGGCGATAAGGTGGTTGGGATTCTCTGATTGTTGCTGCGAAAGGGTCGACGTTGACTGCTGAACTACCCGTGCTGGCCGAGGGCGATTTCTACTACGAGGTGCTGGGGGACGGGCGTTTCCGCTCCACCATCCACGCCCAGGGCGCGTGGAACGTGCACGAACAGCACATGGCGCCGGCGTCCGGCATCATGGCCGATTGCCTGGCCCGGCACGAACCGCGGGACGACATGCGGATGGCGCGGATCAGCTACGAGATCCTGGGCCTCATCCCCGGCGGCGAATTTGAGGTCACCACCACCACGCTGCGCCCGGGCCGGACCATTGAACTGCTGCAGGCCGAACTCGTGGCCGGCGGCCGCGTGGCGATCCGGGCGACGGCGTGGCGCATGATCACCTCCGACACCTCGGCCATTGCCGCCTTCGAAGACCCGAGGATCCCGGCCCCGGACGACTGTGAGCCCTATGACGCCGCAACGGTCTGGCCGGGCGGGTACATCGCCTCGCTCAAGATGCGCATCGCCGAGGGCCACCGCGCCGGCTCCGGGACCGTCTGGCTGCACACCGACCACCCGCTCACGGACCGGGCGGACAGCAGCGACCTGGCCCGTCTGATCGGCCTCGTGGACACAGCCAACGGGATTGCCGCCCGGGTTCCGCCGGGCAAGGGCAGTTATGCCTTTCCCAACTTGGACCTGCAGATCCACATGTACCGGCGCCCGGAGGGGGAGTGGCTGGGTCTGGACAACGAGGTGTCCTTCGGCACGGACGGCATCGGCCTGACCTCCACGGTGCTGCACGATCTGCAGGGCCCCTTCGGGCGGGCCGAGCAGATCCTGACGCTGCGCAAAAGCTAGTCGAGTGCCCCGGCAGGGAAACTGTCCGGTCAGTGGAAGACGAGCCAGCCGACGGTTGTGGCCAGGCCGGTCAGGAACGCGCCCCAAAGGATGTCCGCCACGACGATCGCCAGCGGCCAGTTCTTCAGCGTCGCGGCGTTGGTGAGGTCGTAAGTGGCGTAGGCGAACCCGCCGAGGGCGGCGCCGTATCCCAGCGCGGTCAGCCAGCTGCCGCCGTCGAGGGCCGGGCGGAGGGCGAAGAAGACGATCCCGGCAATGTAGAGCAGGTAGAACACCACGGCGTACCCTAGATGGGGTTTGTCGGCCATCAGGTGGCCCAAATGCCGGCGGTAGAACTTGTTCATCGACTTGAGCCAGACGGCGTCGATGACGGCGAACGCGGCGGCTACCACTAGGAATTGCAGAATGACCATAAGGGAGCATAACAACATGCAGCAGGCCGCGGCCGGACCCCGGAGCCTGACGGCGTTCCGGCAGGAGCACTCCCTCGGCGCCGCGGAGGATCTGGACCTCGCCTTGGAGCTGCTGCAGCGGGTGAAAACCGGCGCGGTGGGACCCATGCTGCGGCTTTACCGGCCCGCGCCCACCGTGGCCTTCGGTCAGCGTGACACGCACCTGCCGGGCTTCGACGCCGCGGCGCGGGCCTGCCGCGAGCTCGGGTTCGAGCCGTTGGTCCGGAAGGCAGGCGGACGGGCTGCCGCGTACCACGGGGGAACGCTGGTGATCGACCATCTCGAGCCGGACGCCGATGCGATCGCGGGCGCGAAGGGACGCTTTTCCTTCTTCGGCGAACTGCTGGCGCAGGCACTGCGCGACGCCGGGGTGGAGGCCGCCGTCGGGGAGATCCCCGGCGAATACTGCCCCGGCGAGTTCAGCGTGCACGGCCAGGACCCGCTGGCTCCTGAGCGCCGGCTCAAACTCATTGGCACCGCCCAGCGCGTGGTCTCCGGCGGCTGGCTGTTCAGCTCGGTGATCATCGTGGAGAACTCGGCGCCGATCAAGGCCGTGCTCGAGGCCAGCTACGCGGCCCTGGGCCTGGACTGGGACCCGGCGACGGCGGGGGCGGTCAACGATCTTGTCCCGCACCTGGGCGTGGACGCTATCGAGGCCGCCGTGCTGGGCGCGTACGGCCGCTACGCCACCCTGGACTACGGCGACTTCGACAGCCTGCTGGATTAGCCTGGGGCGCGCGCCGCGAGGAGTTGCTCGCGCAGGATGTCGGCGTGCCCGCAGTGCTGGGCGAGTTCCCGGAGCATGTGCAGATACACCCACCGCAGCGGGAGCGGCCCGCGCCGGTTTCCGGTGACCAGGTCGTCCAGCCCCAGCGGCCGGGTCCTTTCGCGCGACTCAGCGCAGGCCAGCCGGTACGCGGCCTGGACGCTTGCGATGGTGTCGCCGTCGTCCAGGATGAAGGACTCGTCCGGGGTGGCTGGTATGCCGATCTCCTGGCGGCTACGGCGCGTGATGGCTTCGTCGAACCAGACCTTTTCCACGAACGTGGCGTGCTTGACCAGCCCCAGCAGCGTGGTGCGCGAGGGGACCAGGGAGGCCCGGGCCTCGTGCTCGCTCATCCCATCCAGGCAGTCGTGCAGTGAGGTCCGGTGCTCGTCCAGGAAGGCGTCGAACTGCGCCCGAAGGTCGGCCGCGAAGATGCCGGGATCCATGCTGGGGAATGTGCTCATGGGTCCACAGCCTAATACCCTGCCGCCGGGCGCCCGCAGGCCTGCCCTTACCGCATCCACCCCCACCATGGGCTGGCCCCGTCCGCGACTTCGGACGGGGCCAGCCCCTGACGGAACACCGGGACGTCAGTGCCCCCGCGCGATCCAATCCCCAAGTTGCGGCGCTTCGGCGCCCACACTGGTCGAGTCCCCATGGCCGGTGCGGACCACCGTGTCCGCGGGAAGCGTCAGCAACCTGGACTTGATCGACTCGACAATGGTGGGGAAGTCGCTGAAGGACCGGCCGGTGGCGCCCGGGCCGCCCTGGAAGAGCGTGTCGCCGGTGAAGACCGTGCCCTCGGCGGCCAGGTAGAAGCTCACGGAGCCGGGCGAGTGGCCCGGGGTGTGGAGCGCCACCAGCCGCGCGCCGCCGACGTCGAAGGTGTCGCCGTCGTCGATGCCGTGATCCGGCTCGGTTCCCGGGAAGACCCGGTCCCAGAGCATCCAATCGTTCCGGTTGAGGTAGACCGGCGCGTTGACCAGGCCGCGGAACTCGCCCACCGCGGCGATGTGGTCGTCGTGGCCGTGGGTGAGCAGGATGGCTGTGACTTTCCGGCCGGCGACGGCGGCCGCGATGGCGGCGGCGTCGTGGGCCGGATCGATCACCACGCACTCCTGGTCATTACCGACGAGCCAGACGTTGTTGTCCACGTCCCAGGTGCCGCCGTCGAGCGAAAACGTGCCCGAGGTGACCAGCCGCTCGATCCTCAGTCCGGTTCCGGAACCGGCGCTCACAGTTCCACCACCGAGCGGAGGACGGCCCCGGAGTGCATCTTCTCGAAGGCGTCTTCGATCTGGTCGATGGTGATCCGCTCCGTGACGAAGGCGTCCAGGTCCAGCCGGCCTTGCTGGTACAGGTCGATAAGCATGGGGAAGTCGCGCGACGGCAGGCAGTCGCCGTACCAGGAGGACTTCAGC
The DNA here is from genome assembly GCF_056397125.1 of Arthrobacter sp. 05N425. NCBI lineage: Bacteria > Bacillati > Actinomycetota > Actinomycetes > Micrococcales > Micrococcaceae > Arthrobacter > Arthrobacter sp. 05N425. The sequence continues at coordinate 448,487 of NZ_JBFTMU010000001.1, read as the reverse complement.
GAGCCGCCCCGGCCGAACACGTCCAGCAGCGGCAGTTCCAGGGTCATGTCCGGGCTGGGGACACCCACGAGGACCACGGTGCCGGCGAGGTCGCGGGCATAGAAGGCCTGCTTGTACGTCTCGGGCCGTCCCACGGCGTCGATCACGACGTCGGCGCCGAAACCGCCGGTCAGTTCGCGGATCGCCTCCACCGGGTCGACGGCGGAAGAGTCCACCGTGTGGGTGGCGCCGAGTTCCTTGGCACGTTCGAGCTTTTTGGCGTCGATGTCCACCGCGATGACGGTGGTGGCACCGGCGAGCGCGGCACCGGCGACGGCCGCCACGCCCACGCCGCCGCAGCCGATCACGGCGACGGAATCACCGCGCTGGACGTTGCCGGTGTTGATCGCGGCGCCGAGGCCCGCCATGACGCCGCAGCCGAGCAGGCCGATCGCGGCGGGGTCGGCGTCGGGGTCCACCTTGGTGCACTGGCCGGCGGCGACGAGGGTCTTCTCGGCGAAGGCGCCGATGCCGAGCGCGGCGGTGAGCTCGGTGCCGTCCGCCAGCGTCATCTTCTGCGTCGCGTTGTGCGTGTTGAAGCAGTACTGCGGCTCGCCGCGGCGGCACGCCCGGCACTCGCCGCAGACGGCTCGCCAGTTCAGCACCACCCGGTCGCCGGGGGCCACCTCGGTGACGTCGGGGCCGACGGCGCTAACCACGCCGGTGGCCTCATGGCCGAGCAGGAACGGGAAGTCGTCGTTAATGGCGCCCTGCTTGTAGTGCAGGTCGGTGTGGCAGACACCGCAGGTGAGGATGTCCACCAGGGCCTCGCCGGGTCCGGGGTCAGGGACCAGGACGGTCTCCAGGGTGACGGGTGCGTTCTTGGAACGGACTACTGCGCCTTTGACTTCGTGGACCATGGGGTTGGCTCCTTTCATCACCGCTTCCGTGGCGGGAAGCGGCACGGCGCGGGCCCCTGGGGTGAGCCGGGAGTCCGCGCCGTAAGTGGTTTGGGGGTGTCCTGAAAAGGTGGCGTTAGGCCGCGAGGCGGCTCTTGACCTCGGCCGCGGAGGGGTTGGTGGCGGCGGTGCCGTCCGGGAAGAGCACGGTGGGGACGGTGCGGTTGCCTCCGTTGAGCTGCTCCACGAGTTCGGCGGTGCCTTCGACTTCCTCGATGTTGATCTCGGTGTATCCGATGCCCTGCGCGTCCAGCTGCTTCTTCAGCCGGTTGCAGTAGCCGCACCAGGTGGTCGAAAACATGGTGATGGTGCCGGAATCGGGGGTGAAGTCCACGAAGTTCTCCTCAAGGCAGGTTGACGGCACTGGTTGGCGATGATGAGTGGCATCGCCGTTGCCGACAAAAGTCGTATGTCACTCCCAATAACGGTAACCCGGGGCCCGCTATTCCCTGCTCTATTCCCGCTGGGCGGCCCGCGGTGGCATGCTGGTGCCATGTGTGGACGCTACGTGATGGCCCGGGCCGTCGGGGACCTGCTGGCAGAATTCGACGCCGAACTCGAGGAAGAGGTGGTGATTCCGCCGTCCTGGAACGTCGCGCCGACCGCGGACGTGCCGATCCTGCTTGAGCGGCTGGTGGACGGTGAACCCGTGCGGCAGCTCCACATTGCCCGCTGGGGACTGGTGCCGTCCTGGGCCAAGGACCCCGGCATCGGCTCGAAGATGATCAACGCCCGCAGCGAGAGCGTGCTGGAGAAGCCGGCCTTCCGCAAGGCCACCCGCACCCGCCGCTGCGCCGTTCCGGCCGACGGCTATTACGAGTGGAAGGGCGAGGGCCGCGGCAAGCAGCCGTACTACGTGCACCCAAAGGACGGCAGCCCGGTGGTCTTCGCAGGCCTCTATGAATGGTGGAAGGACCCGTCAAAGACCGAGGGGGACCCGGGGCGCTGGCTGCTCTCGACGTCGATCCTCACCACCGATTCTCCGCCGGAGGGCTACGCGGACGGCATGCTGGCGGAACTGACGGCCCTGCACGACCGCGTCCCGCTGCCGATGGACCGCAGGACCATGGAGACCTGGCTGGATCCGCAGGCGGAAGACGCCGCCGCGCTGGTCGGGCTGGTCCGCGCCGGCGCGCACGACGTCGCCGAGGGCTGGAGGATCGACGCCGTCGGCACCGCCGTCGGGAACGTCAAGAATGACTCCCCGGAGCTGATCGAGCCGGTCGGCAGCCTGTTTTAGCGGACGGGCCGGCAGGCTTGGCTCCGTTCCCGGCCATGTTTGGCTCTGCAGGGCCGAGACAAAGGTACATTTGACTCGATTAGAATCTGGTTCTGCCATGGGGGGCAATGGTGACAATTTTGGGTCGTGAGTCGGCTACCGCGGTCTTTCGAATAAGGCGAAAAGCGAGTGGGCTGCGGTGGATCATCCTAAGCACCGTACTCGCTGTGATGGGCCTTCTCGGCGTATGGATTACCATCCCGGAATGGATCAACGTGCTCCTGGCGGCAATCTCATTTGCCTTGTTGTACATGGAGGTGCGCGCCCACCGTCGTTCCGTTGCCTCGACGGTGTTTGAACCGCGCATTAGCGATTCCTTCGAAAGTTTCGTGCCGACGACTAGCAGCCACGGCCGGTTCACCTATCGCAAGTTCCCGCACGGATCCTTCCTCTCGGACAACTTGGTGAGCTCGGCCATACAGGACGGACTGGTGGCGCGACTGGAATCCAAACCCTTCACGATGCCCCCGTCCCTGAGCGCCCTCGGCCAACGCTTTCTCGACGACAAGATCAAAGTTAGGCATGTCTTTGACGGGCCTATCCTTGGATGGAACTCGAACGTTGGGGTAGGGCCGGCTGCGTCTGAGCTGCCTCGCTGGATAGATTTTCAGCCCGCAACCTACTTTCAGCACATCGCAACGGACCAGCTTGCGCTCCACGACGTAAGCCAGGCCGGTCGTTTCACCGAAGACCACGGACGAAGGCTTTTCATTACCCGACGCGGGGCGCTCAGGGACTTCCACGACTCATGGCTTGTAAACGTGGTTGGGACCTCAGTCATGGCATTCACGAGCGATGGCAAGCTGCTCATAGTGGATCAAGGAATTCATAACCTAAACAGCGGCGGTCAGTTGGCTCCGAGTGGCTCGGGTGCGCTGGAGCCCAAGGATTTTCAGGGCCGCGCTTCGCTTCCCTTGGCGGAACTGGCGGCCAACGGGGCCAACCGTGAGTTGCAGGAAGAAGCTGGAGTTCTGGCCAGTGAGATCCAAGAGAGCTACTTCCTAGGCTTCGGACGCTGGCTTGAAAAGGCGGCGCGTCCCGAACTCATGACATTGAGTTTGCTCTCCGTGGACTCGCACGTTCTGGAACAGCGGATGACGGGGAAACTCGAGAGACCGTTCGTTCGCGGACGGACATTCACCAGGCTTGTGGGTGAACCGAGCGAATGGGGATCGTCGCCGGAAACAATGCTCGAGCCCCAGTACCGGGGAAGACTCTCCCTGCCGCTTTCAGTGGGGCTTGCCCTTTTGAAAGAATTCGTCGCAGCGGGCGGCCCGTCTGCAGAAGTGTTTTCGAGCCAGGTCATCGGCGGCGACTAGACCGTGACCTTGCCGCCGGCGTCGACCGTCCAAGTGGGGTTGAAGGCGACCTCCCAGCGGAAACCGTCCGGGTCCGCGAAGTAGCCCGTATAGCCGCCCCAGGGCTGGGTCTTCGGCGCGGCCACGACGACGGCGCCGGCGGCCTCCGCCTGGCGCATCGCCTGGTCCACCTCGTCAGCGCTGCCCACGTTGTGGCTCAGGGTGATGCAGGGGATGCCGGCCGGGGGATCGGTGGCGGCCTCGGCCTGCATCTGCCCGGCGTCCCAGAGCGAGAGGATAAGCCCGTGGTTGACCTGCAGGAAGAGCACCTCGCCGGAAACCTCCCGGTGGACCGGCCACCCGAGGCCCTCCACGTAGAAGCGGCGCGAGGCGTCAACGCTGCGGACACCCAATGAGATGAAGTCGACTCGTGGTTGCATCGTTCGATACTGTCATGCACATGTCCACACATCACCGTGACGCCAAAGACGCCCAGGCCGATAAGGAACAACTCGCCGCCGTGCGGGTGGCGGTCGACGAGGTGGACGAGCAGATCGTCGCGCTGATCGGCCGGCGCGAACGGCTCATCCGGATTGCCGGCACCCTGAAGGCGGACAGTGCCGAGGTGCGGGCGCCCGGCCGCGTGGAGCGGGTCCTAGAACACGTCAAGGCGACGGCTGAGCAGAAGGACATCGACACCGAGATCGTCGAACAGACCTACCGGGCCATGATCGATTCCTTCATCCGGCTTGAGCTGGACGTCTACAAAGCCTCCAGCTAGGGCTGGTCGACTCAGCTAGAGCGACTCTTCGACGGGCACGTTGGCCTGGTACTCCCGGCCCTCACAATCGCTGTAGGCCGTCATCAGATGGCCCTTGGCCAGCCCCATCACCGTGCTAAGCGGAAAGTTGCCGGTGATGGTGTTGCCGGAGTGCTCCACACCCTTGAGGTCGAAGTTCTCTTCCGTGCCGTCATGGCTGAAACAGAAGAAAGAAACTGCCTCGCCGTTCATGAACTCGATTTCCATCCGGCGCTGGTGCGAATGGTCCGGGGTGGCCGCCACGAGCCCCACCACATAGGCCCCGGAACTCGGGATATTCCCGTCTATATCGAACTTCGCCACCAAGGTTGAATCCTTGGCGGCGATGCTTACGTGCTTCAGGAGTGCGCTATGGGAGCTCATAGCTCAATCCTGCTACCTGCGCTTGCGTCCGTCCACCCCCATCTAGGTTTTGTCCCGGGCCCGGCGTAGACTTGAATTGTTCGAAGATATATTCGAATACCCTCTCAAGATTCTTGCCAGAGGTCAGCGTATTCCGGGAGGCACCATGGGGATGTTCAGCGAGTCGGTGGACGTCGCGTGCACCCCGTCCGGCCAGCCGCTGTCCCTTGACTGGGGCGGCCGGCACTACGACGTCTGCGCCGAACCGGTCCGCTGGTTTGAGCGGCGGCAGTGGTGGGCCGAGGAGCAGCGGGCTCCGCTGGGCAGCGGCCCGGGACTGGTGGACCACGAGATCTGGCGGATCCAGGTCCGGGACGCCGGTAACCCGGAGGACACCCTCACCCTGGACCTGAGCCGACATCTGGGCAGCGGTCGCTGGCGGCTGCTGCGGATCCACGATGCCCTGCGCACTATCAGGAAGCCCGAGTCGGCATGAGCTTCACCCACCTGCACGTTGCCACCGCCTTCAGCGCCCATTACGGGGTGTCCTGGCCGGAGGAACTGGCTGCTGCCGCCGCCGCGGACGGGGCCACGGCGCTCGCCTGCACGGACCGTGACGGGCTTTACGGCACGGTCAAGCACCTGAAAGCCTGCATGGCGGCAGGGCTTGACCCAGTCGTGGGGGTGGACCTGGCAGTCTTCGACGACGACGGCGACCTCCGCACCCAGCTCGGCGGCCGCGTCGTCGTACTGGCGCACGGGCACAACCGCGGCGCCGGCTACCGGGCGCTGTGCCGGCTGGTCTCCGACGCCCACGCCCGCACCACGGGCAGGGCCGGAGGAATGGTGCCCGTCGCCGTGACCAGGGCGGAACTGGCCTCCCGTGCCCTCGACCCGCAGACCCTCGAACCGGTGCTGACCGTGCTGATCGGCCCGGACTCCGATGTCGGCCGCGCGATGGGCGGCCGGCGCTACCTCCGGCCCCGCACGTTCTTCAAGCGCTGGCTGGACGCCATGCCGGCGGGAACTCTCGCCGCTGAGGTCGTCTCGCAGCTCAGCCCGCCCGGCGAGCCGCTGAGCACGGCCCACGCGGTGCGAATGCTCAAGCTCGCCGCGGAACACGCAGTCCCCGCGGTGCTGAGCAACGCCGTGCGCTACTGTGCCGAGGACGGTGCCGCGACGGCGGACGTGCTGGACTCCGCCCGGACACTGAAATCCCTGCCCGAGCTCTCCGCCGCGCCGCAGCTGCAACCCAACGGGCAGGCCTGGCTGAAATCCTCCGCGCAGATGCTGCGGCTGGGCCAGGAAATCATGCACGCCGCCGGCTACGGCGCCGCGGACCTCAAGAGCCTGCTGGCACACACCGAGGCGCTCGCGGACCGCTGCCGGATGGATCCGGTCACGGACATGGGATGGAAGCAGCCCGTGGTCCCGGAGGCCTCGGTGATCGGAATTGCGGGGGACCCGCTCGTGGAACTCACGCAGCGCTGCGAGGCCGGCATCAGCCGACGCTTCCCCGGGATCGCCGGCAAGCCAGCCGAAGAAATGCGCGCCCGGCTGGAGCACGAACTGCGGATCATCGACAGTCTTGGTTTTGCCTCCTATTTCCTGACGGTGGCCGAAGTGTCCCGGATGATCCTGGACATGGGGGTCCGGGCGGCAGCCCGCGGCTCGGGCGCCTCCAGCCTGGTCAATTTCCTGATCGATGTCAGCCAGGTCAACCCGCTGCAGCACGACCTCATCTTTGAACGATTCCTGTCCCGGGACCGCGCCACCCTGCCGGACATCGACATCGACGTCGAAAGCGCCGAAAGGCACAACGTCTACCGGAGGATCTTTGAGCGCTTCGGCTCCGAACGCGTCACGCTGATGAGCATGCAGAACGGCTACCGCGCCCGCGGGGCCGTCCGCGACGCCGGCCTGGCCCTTGGCATGGACGGCGGCGACATCGACGAGATCGCCAAACAGCTGTGGCGGTTTTCGGCCCGGAACTTCCGTGAGGCCCTGGTGGAGAAGCCGGAGCTGAAGGAATTCGCCGGCCGGGTGGAGCAGCGGGACTTCACCGAAAACCAGCAACTGGACCTGTTGGTGGACCTGACCGAACGGCTGGACCGGCTGCCGCGGCACATCTCGATGCACCCCTGCGGGGTCATCCTGGGCGATGCGACACTGCTGGACCGCACCCCCGTGCAGCCCAGCGGCCTGGGCCTGCCGATGAGCCAGTTCGACAAGCACGACATGGATCCGATGGGCATGCTCAAGCTCGATGTCCTTGGCGTCCGGATGCAGAGTGCCATGGCGTTCGCGGTCCGGGAGGTGATCCGGCTGCACCCGTCCAAGGCCGWGGTGGTGGCGGCCGGCCGCCACCCCGCAGGCCCGGACGGCGCCGGCCCGGACTACATCGCAGCCGACGGCCGCATCGACCTCAACGCCGTCCCGCTCGACGACGAACCCACCTATGAGCTGATCCGCAGCACCCACACTCTGGGCTGCTTCCAGATCGAATCCCCGGGCCAGCGGGAACTTATCGGCAAGCTGGCGCCCCGGGAATTCAACGACCTCATCATCGACATCTCGCTGTTCCGGCCGGGGCCGATGAAGTCGGACATGGTCCGGCCCTTCCTGGAACACCGGCACGGCTTCGCGCCGGAGGTCTACCCGCACCCGGACCTCAAGCCGGTGCTGCAGGAGACGCACGGCGTCACCGTCTTCCATGAGCAGATCCTCAAAACCTTCGACGTCATGACCGGCTGCGGGCTGGCCCGGGCCGATGAATTCCGGCGGGCCCTCGGCAACGAGGTGCTCGAGGGCCGGGTGGAGGATTTCTTCCGCCGCGAAGCCCGGGCCCGGAACTACACCCCCGAGGTGGTGGACAAGGTCTGGGGGACGCTGAAAGCCTTTGGCAGCTTCGGTTTTTGCAAGGCCCACGGCGCCGCCTTCGCCGTGCCCACCTACCAGTCGGCCTGGCTCAAGACCCACCACCCCGAAGCCTTCCTGGCCGGGCTCTGGGAACACGACCCGGGGATGTACCCCAAGCGGCTGCTGGTGGCCGAAGCCCGGCGGCTGGGGATCCCCATCCTGCCGCTGGACATCAACCGCAGCCACGCCGAATACCGGGTGGAACGGGTGGACACCGGCCCGGACCGGGGCAAGCTCGGCATCCGGCTGAGCCTGAACGGCATTTTCGGGCTTTCCGGGGCCGAGCTGAAACGGATTGTGGCCGGCCAGCCCTATGATTCCCTCGCGGACCTGCGTGCCCGCACCCGGCTCAGCAAGCCGAGCATCCAGCGCCTGGCGCAACTGGGCGCCTTCGACTCGCTGCACCGCTCCTCCGGCAGCACCGCCAACCGGGCCGACCTGGTCCAGCACCTGCAGCAGCTGCAGGGCAGGCCGCAGCGCAAGGGGGTCGAGGTCATCGAGGGGCAGTTGGCCTTGCCGCTGGGCGACGTCGAGCTCAGGAACCTGAAGGGCGGCCTGCCGGCCCCTACGCTGGTGGAAACCGTGCGCGCCGAACTGGACCTGTTGGCCCTGGATGTCAGCGGTCACCTGATGGACAGCCACCGCCCCTTGCTGGACCGGCTGGGCGTTACGACGGCGGACAAGCTGCTGGGACTGCGCAACGGTACCGAGGTGCTGGTGGCCGGGGTGCGGGTGGCCACCCAGACCCCGCCGATGCGCGGTGGCAGGCGGGTGGTGTTCATCAGCATCGATGACGGCACCGGCTGCGTGGACTCGGTCTTCTTCCATGAGGCCCAGGAACAGTCCGGACCGCTGCTGTTCGGCACCCGGCTGCTGTTGATCCGCGGTACCACCCGGCGGACCGGGCCGCGGGGCATCAGCATCAGCGCCTCGATGGCCTGGGACCTCAGTCGGACCGAGACGCTGCCCTTCCCGGCGCCCGCCGCCAACCGGACGGCTGCTGCCGAGCCTGGCGCCGGCGGAGCTGCCGCCCCCGCGCAGGGCCGTCCTGAGCACCCGGTCCAGGGCCCGCTGGACGGGATCCGCCGGACCCTGGCCATCACCGGGTTCTCCGGCTAAGCGGCGGCAAAACGCCTGTCGGCCGGCGGCCTGCCGCGTTGGTTGGCCTATCCGGAACCCGATAGCATGGACGAGGCTGGCTGTGGTCCCCGTACGCCACAAGCTACGAAGCCTTAACTTTGAATAGGAGACACCCGTGTCAGATGCCCAGCAGATCACCCTTATCGTCGACGGCGAAGAGACCAAGGTGACTACCGGGACCACCGGCGCGGAACTCTTTTTTGAGCGCCGCGACGTCGTTGTGACCCGCGTCAACGGCGAGCTGAAAGACCTGGACCAGCCGCTGCCCGAGGGTGCAGCGATTGAAGGCGTCACCATCGATTCCCCGGACGGCCTCAACGTCCTGCGCCACTCCACCGCCCACGTCATGGCCCAGGCCGTGCAGCAGTTGCGCCCCGACGCCAAGCTCGGCATCGGCCCGTACATCACCGACGGCTTCTACTTCGATTTCGACGTCGAGGAGCCGTTCACCCCGGAAGACCTGCGCCAGCTGGAAAAGATGATGCAAAAGATCATCAACCAGAACCAGAAGTTCGTCCGCCGCGTCGTCTCCGAGGACGAGGCACGCGAAGCCATGAAGGACGAGCCCTACAAGCTGGAACTGATCGGCCTCAAGGGCGCCGGCTCGGACGCCGACGGCTCCAGCGTGGAGGTGGGCGGCGGCGAGCTGAGCATCTACGACAACGTGGAGCGCAAGGAAGGCACCACCGTCTGGTGCGACCTGTGCCGCGGCCCGCACCTGCCCAACACCAAGCTGATCTCCAACGCCTTCGCCTTGACCCGCTCGTCGGCCGCCTACTGGCGCGGCAGCGAGAAGAACAAACAGCTGCAGCGCATCTACGGCACCGCCTGGCCCACCAAGGAAGCCCTCAAGGCCTACCAGGAGCGGATCGCCGAGGCCGAACGCCGCGACCACCGCAAGCTCGGCGCCGAACTGGACCTGTTCTCCTTCCCGGACGAGCTGGGCTCCGGCCTGCCGGTGTTCCACCCCAAGGGCGGCATCATCCGCAAGGCTATGGAGGACTACTCCCGCCAGCGCCACGTCGACGCGGGCTACGAGTTCGTCTACACCCCGCACATCACCAAGGGCCACCTCTACGAAGTCTCCGGACACCTGGACTGGTACCGCGAGGGCATGTTCCCCCCGATGCACATCGACGCGGAACTGAACGAGGACGGCACCGTGCGCAAGCCCGGCCAGGACTACTACCTGAAGCCGATGAACTGCCCGATGCACAACCTCATCTTCCGCTCCCGCGGACGCTCCTACCGCGAACTGCCGCTCCGGCTCTTCGAATTCGGCTCGGTGTACCGCTACGAGAAGTCCGGCGTCGTGCACGGCCTCACCCGCGTCCGGGGCATGACCCAGGACGACGCCCACATCTACTGCACCCGCGAGCAGATGAAGGACGAGCTCACCAAGACGCTCAACTTCGTCCTCGGCCTGCTCAAGGACTACGGCCTGGAGGACTTCTACCTGGAACTCTCCACCAAGGACCCGGAGAAGTCCGTGGGTTCGGACGAGGTCTGGGAGGAAGCCACCCAGACCCTCGCCGAGGTGGCGCAGGAGTCCGGACTGGAACTGGTCCCTGATCCGGGCGGAGCCGCCTTCTACGGCCCGAAGATCTCGGTGCAGGCCCGCGACGCCATCGGCCGGACCTGGCAGATGTCCACCATCCAGCTGGACTTCAACCTGCCGGAGCGTTTCGAACTCGAGTTCCAGGCCGCGGACGGCACCCGCCAGCGCCCGGTCATGATCCACCGCGCCCTTTTCGGCTCGATTGAACGCTTCATGGGCGTCCTGACCGAGCACTACGCCGGCGCCTTCCCGGCCTGGCTGGCCCCGGTGCAGGTGGTCGGCATCCCCGTGGCCGAGGCGTTCAACGACTACATGTTCGACGTCGTCGACCAGCTCAAGGCCGCCGGGATCCGCGCCGAGGTGGACATCTCCTCGGACCGTTTCCCGAAGAAGATCCGCACCGCCAGCAAGGACAAGATCCCGTTCGTGCTGATCGCCGGCGGGGACGACGCCGAGGCCGGCGCCGTGTCCTTCCGTTTCCGCGACGGCAGCCAGGACAACGGCGTGCCCGTTGCCGAGGCCGTCCGGCGGATCGTCGACGCCGTCCGCAACCGGACCAGCTAGGGGAGCAGCACGTGCAGGAGACCACAGGCGCTGTCCCGGGCTACCCGGGTGATGACGGCGTAACCGACGACTTTGGCCTGGCCGGGGTGCCGGACGCCTTCCAGCGCCTGTGGACTCCGCACCGCATGGCGTACATCAAGGGAGGCCAGCACCAGTTCAAGAACCCGGATGACTGCCCCTTCTGCGTCGCTCCCGAGCGCGAGGACGACGACTCCCTGATCGTGTTCCGCGGCCGGTCCTGCTACGTCGTGCTCAACCTCTTCCCCTATAACCCGGGCCACCTCCTGGTCTGCCCCTACCGGCATATCCCCGATTACACGGACCTGACTGTCGAGGAGACCGCGGAGTTCGCCGAGCTGACCCAGACGGCGATGCGGGTGCTGCGTAAGGTCGCGAACCCGACCGGCTTCAACTTAGGGATGAACCAGGGCGTGACCGGCGGGGCCGGCATCGCGGGCCACCTGCACCAGCATGTGGTGCCGCGCTGGGGCGGGGACGGCAATTTCTTCCCGATCATCGCGCAGACCAAGGCGATCACCCAGACCCTGGGCGAGGTCCGACAGCAGGTCGCCGAGGCCTGGCCCCAGGCCAATGACCAGGCCAATGACGAGGGCAGCGACCAGGCCGGTCCTACGGGTCACCGGCCCTCCGGGACGTCGGATGCTGAATAAGCACGCCCGCGGTTTCTTCACCGCGCTGTTCTCGCCGCTGGCCCGCTGGCTGCTGCGGGTGGGTGTCTCGCCCGACGCCGTCACGATCATCGGCACCGCCGGCGTCGTCATCGGAGCGCTCGTGTTCTATCCGCTGGGCCAGCTCTGGTGGGGAACGCTGTTCATCACGGCGTTTATCTTCTCCGATGTCATCGACGGCATCATGGCCCGGATGCAGGAACGCGGCGGACGCTGGGGCAACTTCCTGGACTCCACCCTGGACCGGGTCGCCGACGGCGCCCTCTTCGCCGGCGTCGCCATCTGGTTTTTCACCGGCGGCTCCGATATCCCCATCGCCATCGCCGCCGTCGTCTGCCTCGTACTGGGCATGGTGGTGTCCTACGCGCGGGCCAAGGCCGAGGCGCTCGGCTACCACGCGAACGTGGGCATCGCGGAGCGGGCCGAACGGCTGGTGTCGGTCCTGGTGGTCACCGGCTTCACCGGGATAGGCCTCCCCACCGTGGTCCTGTTTGCCACCCTCTGCCTGCTCGCCCTGGCCAGTTTCGTGACGGTCGTGCAGCGCATCGCCTCCGTGCACCGCCAGTCGCTGGAGGAAAATACGGGAAGCGCCACGGAACAGGCCGCCTGAGCCCGTAATCGGAATTCAACCCCGCCGCGGCGGGGGACTAGTATTAGGCTTACCGGCCAATGGTTCCCGGTAATCCGGTGTGTGCGAGCCGGTGTATGCGAGATTGTCATCTGCGTGCCGTCCGCGCCCCGGCGAGGTCATCTATCTACCCATAGGGGTTTTTGTGTCTACACCTGATGTAAGCAGCGAAGCCGGCGCGTCCGCCAAGAACGTTACGGGCAGCAGCCGCGTCAAGCGCGGCATGGCGGAGATGCTCAAGGGCGGCGTCATCATGGACGTCGTCAACGTCGAGCAGGCCCGCATCGCCGAGGACGCCGGTGCCGTGGCCGTGATGGCGCTGGAACGCGTTCCCGCAGACATCCGCGCCCAGGGCGGCGTGTCCCGGATGAGCGATCCGGACATGATCGACAAGATCATCGACGCCGTCTCCGTGCCGGTTATGGCGAAGGCCCGGATCGGCCACTTCGTCGAAGCCCAGGTCCTGCAGTCGCTCGGCGTGGACTACATCGACGAGTCCGAGGTCCTGACCCCGGCCGACTACACCAACCACATCGACAAGTGGAACTTCACCGTTCCGTTCGTCTGTGGTGCCACGAACCTCGGCGAAGCGCTGCGCCGCATCAACGAGGGCGCGGCCATGATCCGCTCCAAGGGCGAGGCCGGCACCGGAGATGTCTCCAACGCCACCACCCACATGCGCCAGATCCGCGCCGAGATCCTCAAGCTCGCCGCCCTGCCCGAGGACGAGCTCTACGTCGCCGCCAAGGAGCTGCAGGCCCCGTACGACCTGGTCAAGGAAGTTGCCGCGACCGGCAAGCTTCCGGTGGTGCTGTTCACCGCCGGCGGCATCGCCACCCCGGCCGACGCCGCCATGATGATGCAGCTCGGCGCCGACGGCGTCTTCGTCGGCTCCGGCATCTTCAAGTCCGGCAACCCGGCCCAGCGCGCCGCCGCCGTCGTGAAGGCCACCACCTTCTTCGACGACCCGGACGTCATCGCCAAGGCCTCCCGCGGCCTGGGCGAGGCGATGGTCGGCATCAACGTCGACGAAATCCCCCAGCCGCACCGGCTCGCCGAGCGCGGCTGGTAGCGTTCGACTGCTTCTCCACAGACTCGGCGCCAAGGCGCCTCGTCCATGGAGCCTCTGCAGTCTCTGGTCCCCCGCCGCCGTCGTTTGTGTTCTGGGGGTCAGTCGAGGCCGCGGCGCTTGAGCAGCGGTTCGAGCCGGGCTTCCCGGCCCCGGAAGGAGCGGAAGGATTCCAGCGGGTCGCGGCTGTTGCCCCGGGAGAGCAGCTCGGCCCGGAAGAAGTCACCGTTCGCCCGGGTCAGGCCGCCGTTTTCCTTGAACCATTCGACCGTCTCGGCGTCGAGCACCTCGCTCCAGATGTAGGAGTAGTACCCCGCGGCGTACCAGCCGCCGGCAAAGATGTGCTGGAAGTAGCCGGTGCGGTAGCGCGGCGGGATCAGGCTGTGCGCGACGCCGGCGGCGGCCAGGGCCTTGGCCTCGAACTCCAGCGCGTCCTCGGGGATCTCGGTACCGTCGAGCACGTGCCAGGCGAGGTCCAGCAGCGCGGCGCCAAGGTACTCGGTGGTGCCGAAGCCCTCGCCCCAGAGGGCGGCTTCGTTGAGCTTGTCCACCGCTTCCTGCGGCAGCGGCTCGCCGGTGGCGTGGTGCCGGGCGTAGTTGGCGAGCACCTCCGGCCACATGATCCACATTTCATTGACCTGCGAGGGGTACTCGACGAAGTCACGCGGCACCGAGGTGCCGGCGAACCTGGGGTAGGTGACCGAGGAGAACAGCCCATGCAGGGCGTGGCCGAACTCGTGGAAGGTGGTCCGCAGCTCGTCCAGGGTCAGCAGCGTCGGCTCGCCGGCCGGCGGCTTGGAAATGTTGAGGTTGTTGATCACCACGGGCCGGGTGTTCAGCAGTCCGGATTGCTCCACGAGGGAGTTCATCCAGGCCCCGCCGCGCTTCGAATCCCGGGTGTAATAGTCGCCCAGGAACAGGCCGAGGTCGGTGCCGTCGGAGTTCTTTACCTCCCAGACCCGGACATCGGGGTGATAGCCCTCAAGGTCGGTGCGTTCGTGGAAGGTGATGCCGTACAGGGCGGTGGCGGCGAAGAAAACTCCATCCCGGAGCACCCGGTCCAGCTCGAAGTACGGCCGCAGGGCCTGCTCGTCCACCGAGTACCGTTCACGCTTCACCTGCGCCGAGTAGTAGGCCCAGTCCCAGGCCTCGAGCGGGTGGCCGGCGACCTCCGCCAGCGCCTCCGCCTCGGCGTCGGCGTTCCGGACGGCGGCCGGGGCGAGCCGGTTCATCATGGCCTGCACGGCCTCGAAATCGGGGGCGGTCTGCTGGTCCACACTGAGCTCGGCAAAGTTGGCGAAGCCAAGGAGGCCGGCCTTCTCCGCGCGGAGCCGGACCATGTCCTTGACCAGGTCCAGCACATCGAGGTCGCCACCGCCGCTGCCACGGCCAACCGACGCCTCGAAAAGCCGGCGCCGCACCTCCCGGTTCTCCAGGGCGGCCAGCGCGGGCTGGTTGCTGGGCTGGATCAGGGTGAGCAGGAATTTCCCCTCGTGCCCCGCGGCGCGCGCGGCTTCGGCGGCGCTGGCGACGTCGTCCGCCGGGAGACCGGCGAGCTCGGCGGCGGCGTCGTCCAGCAGCAACGAGGCGGACTTCATGCCCTCCTTGACCCGTTGGCCGAACTCGGTCCCGAGGGTGGACAGCTCGGCGTTGATGGCCTTGAGCCGTTCCTGGCCGGCCGCGTCGAGCTGGATGCCGGTCTGGCGGAACTCTTTGAGGTATTCCTCCACGAGCCGGTTTGATTCCCCGTCCAGCCGGTCGGTGTTGATGGCGGCGAAGCGCTCGTACAGCCCCCGGTTCAGGTACACCGCGTCCTGGTGGGCCGAGAAGCTGGGGGAGAGGCGGGTCTCGAGCTCCCGGATGGCCTCCGAGGCGTCCGCGGACACCAGCGTGAAGAACGACGCCGCGGCACGCTGCAGCAGCTGTCCGGAGCGCTCCATCGCCAGCGCCGTGTTCTCGAAGGTCGCAGGCTCCGGGTCCGCCACGATGGCCTGGATCTCGGCCAAGTGTTCGGCGAGGCCGGCCTCGACGGCCTCGGAGTAGTGCTGGACCTCGATGTCCGCGAATGGCGGCAGTCCGTAGGGCAGGGTGCTGGGACTCAGAAGGGGATTGGTCATGAAATAACTCTTTCATGCACAGCGCCGGTTCTCAATGGACCGCTAGGCGTGTTGTGACCCGGGCCACCGTACGATGACAAAATGCGAATCATCACCCCCACGCTGCGCGGACGGCTGCTGGCCGGGTCCGCCGCGGCTCTCCTGGCGGTCTCCCTGGCGTCTTGCGGCCTCGTCGCCCGCCCGGACTCCAGCGCGGGACCGTCCTCGGCGGCTGCCGCCAATACTGCCGGGACCACTGCCTCTGGAACCCCGGGATCCACGCCGGACGCGACGCCGACACCCACCCCGACGCCGACGCCGGGGAAGGGGCCGGCCTGCGCCGCCATCCGCTGCACCACCGTCCTGGTCACCGGGGACATGCTGGTCCACGCCCAGCTCTGGGAGCAGGCCCGTGCCGACGCCCTCGCTACCGGTGCCAAGGGCCTGGACTTCGAACCGCTGCTGGCGGGCCAGCGCAAGTACATCGAAAAGAGCGACCTCGCGGTCTGCCATCAGGAAACACCGGTCTCCGGACCCACCGGGCCGTTCTCCGCCTACCCGTCGTTCAACGTGCCGCCGCAGATCATCACCGCCGCCCAGCAGGTGGGCTACCAGGCGTGCACCACCGCCAGCAACCACACCATCGACCAGGGCACCGCGGGCCTGGTCCGCACCCTCGACGCCCTCGACGCGGCCGGACTGCAGCACACCGGCTCCTACCGCAGCGAAGCCGACTCCCGCGGCGTGATGATCCTGAATACCGCCGCCGCCACGGTGGCCGTGATCGAGGGCGCCTACGGTTTGAACGGGCAGACCCCGGAGCACGCCTGGCAGGTGGACATGCTCGATCCCGCCGCGATGATCGCCAAGGCCCGCAAGGCGAGGGCACTCGGGGCGGACATCGTGCTGGGCGTCATGCATGCCGGGGACGAGTACGCCAACGTGCCGAACGAGCAGCAGCGCACCGTGGCCCACGCGCTGGTGGACAGCGGCCAGTTCACCATGATCTACGGCCACCACACCCACTCGGTGCTCCCGATTGAGCGCTACAAGGGGACCTGGATCGTGTACGGGCTGGGCAACGGCGTCACCGAACTCTCGCCCTGGTACGTGGTGAACAACGAGGGGCTGCTGGTGCGGGCGCAGTTCAGCCAGGACGCCGCGGGCAAGTGGTCCGCCTCGGACCTGGCCTGGGCGCCCTCGGTCATTGTGCGCGGGCCTTACCGCTGGTGTTCGGTCGCCTCCGACGCCCCGCAGGGTCCCTGCGCCGGTGCCGCCGCGGACGCGGCCACCCGGCTCCGGACCCGAACCGTGGTGGAATCGATGGGCGCTGCCGCGGCAGGCGCCCATGAACTGCTGATCACGAAGGAGCGGTAGCCCTGGACACACTGAGCGAACGACGGCGGACTGTCGGCGCGCACGGTGCCGAGCTGGTCGTCGTCGAATACGGCCGGCAGCCGGGTCCGGACGTTCCGACGTTGCTGCTGGTGCACGGGTATCCCGATGACCACCGGGTGTTCCTGCCCGTCATCCGGGAGCTTGCCGCAACGCACCACGTGGTCGCGTACGACACCCGCAATGCGGGCGCCTCCGTCGTCGGGAGCCCCGGCGACTTCAGCCTGGCCACGCTGGTGGACGATCTTTTTGCCGTGCTCGACGCCGTCGGAGCCGCCGGGGTGCATCTGGTTGGCCACGACTGGGGGTCGATCCAGGGCTGGGCAGCGGTGCAGGATCCGCGTGCCGCCGGTGTGATCCGCCGCTACACGAGCATCTCCGGCCCGGACCTGCGCCACTTCTCGCGCTGGGTGCGCTCACGGCTCCGGGACCCCCGGTCCTGGCGGCAAGCGGCCGGGCAGTTGCTGCGCAGCTGGTACATCGCGGCGTTCCTGGTCCCGGTGCTGCCGGAGGCTGCCTGGCGGCTGTTCCTGACCGGGCGCTACGAGCGGGGCGCCAAACGCAGCGTCGGCAACGACCCGGTGCGCGGGCTGGCCCTGTACCGCAGCAACTTCCGGTCCGCCCGGAACTGGCCTGCACCCGCGCGGGTGGCGATGCCGGTGCAGGTGGTGGTCCCGTTGCGGGACCCCTTCCTGTCCCCGCACCTGGTGGAGGGGCTTGAGGCGTGGGTGGATGACCTGCGCGTGGTGAGGGTGGACAACGGCCACTGGTGGCCGGCTACCCGGCCGGCCGAGCTCGCGGCGCTGCTCAGGACTAGCGGAGCTGGAGGATGACGACGACGGCGGCGCCCGCGGTCCATTTGCTCTGCGGGCTCAACGGTGCGGGCAAAACGACGCTGGCCCGGGAACTTGAGGCAACCTTACCGGCCGTGCGGTTCAGCCTCGACGACTGGATGCTGCGGCTGTATCCGGGCTTGCACTACGCGGCCGAGGAGTACGGCGGCCGCGCAGAGAGCTGCAAACTGCTCATCTGGGACACGGCTGCGCAGGTCCTGCGCGCCGGGACGGATGTGGTCCTCGACTGGAACCAGTGGAGCCGCGCCCGGCGGGCGCTGTGGCATGGGAAGGCGACCGCGGCCGGGTTCGACGTCGTGCTGCATTATCTCCAGACGCCCTTGGACACCGCCCTTGAGCGTGTCCGCCGGCGGACCCTGGCGGAAGAACCGGGTTCCCATGCGTTGGAGGACTCCGGGGTCCGGCACCTGGCGGCAATCTTCGAGGAACCGGGGGAGTCGGAGGGGCTGGAGATCCTCCGGGTGTCGGGCAACTGACCGCGGCGTCCGGCGCTTCTCAGTTCGTCAGCGAACCCGACAGGTTGCAGGCCATAAAGACGCTGTTGGGGTCGGGCAGGTAATCGGCGAACGGCTGGCAAAGGACAAATCCGTGCCGTTCATAGAGCCGCCGTGCCGGTGCGAAGAAGTCCTCCGACCCCGTTTCCAGGCACACCCGGCCGTAGCCGCGGTTCCGTGCCTCGTCGAGGATCCGGGCCAGGAGGAGTGCGGCGATGCCACGGCCGCGGGCGTGGAGCGCTGTCCGCATCGACTTGATCTCGCCCTCGCCCGTGCCGAGGTCCTTCAGCGCTCCGCAGCCAAGCAGCGCGCCGCCGCCGTCGCGCGCGGTCCAGAAGGCGATCTCCGGACCGGCCAGCGCGTCCGGGTCCAGGGCGTGCACGCTCTCGGCCGGTGAGGTCGCATACATGTCCGCGAGGTGTTCTTCCAGGAGGCGCCGGACGTCCGGGCGTGCCGGGTTGTCGCGGGCAACCTTGATCATGCGGCGCGCGTCAGCGGGGCCGGCGGGCCGCGTGATCGCGGGCCAGGACGGCGTACGAGTCATCCGGGGTGCCCGGTGAGAAGCTGCCGTACTTGCGCTCGACGGCGGTTTTGATCAGGAAGTCTGCCAGCGCGGGGTTCTTGGGCAGCAGCGAGCCGTGCAGGTAGCTGGCGACGATGTTGCGGTAGCGGGCGCCTTCCTGGCCGTCGCTGCTGTTGTTGCCGGTGCCCTTGGCCGTGGTTCCCAGCGGCGCGACGCCCGGGCCCAGCGTGGTCTGGCCGCTGTGGTTTTCGTAGCCCAGCACGGTGCCGAATTCGGGGGAGGCCACCGAGACGTTGCCGATCAGCCGTTCGTCCGTGCCGTGCGTCTCGACGTCCAGGATGCCGATGCCCGGGATGACGGAGCCGGTCCGGGTCTTGAAGAACTTCCCGAACAGCTGGTACAGCCCGCAGATCACCAGCATCGGCGTGCCGGCCTCGGCGAGTTCCTTCAGGACGGTCTCGCGGGAGAGCAGGTCATCCTGGATCACCAGCTGGCCGCTGTCCTGGCCCCCGCCGCCCACGATCAGGTCGACGCCGGCGGGGAACTCGTCCCCGACGTTGTACTCGAGCAGTTCCGGGGTGTACCCGTGCCAGCGCAGGCGCTGGGCCAGGACCAGGGCGTTGCCCCAGTCGCCGTAGATGTTCATGTCCCGTGGATAGAGCTGCAGCACGCGGACGCTGCCCTTGCTGGGGGCCGGGGTGTCCTCGGGGGGCAGTTCGTGCCCGAAGGAGAGCCCGTTCGGGGTTTCGGGGGACCCGGGGGTCATGAGACCACCTCCACTGTGGTGATTTTGGACAGCTCGCGGCGGATGGCCAGCATGGCCGTGTAGGTGCAGAAAATCCGCTTCGGCTTGTCCTTGGAGCCGCGGATGAAGGCGGCAAGGGCGGCGGCGATGTCTGTGTCGACGGCGCCGATCGCCACGTCGTCGTATTGCAGCCGGAGCGCCATGTCGTAGGCGCGCGAGCCGGAGAGCTGGTCCACGCCGCCGTCGCGCAGGGTGTCGAATTCGACGTCCCACAGCCAGGACATGTCCCGGCCGTCCGCGTAGTTGTCATTGATGGCGATCATCGTGGCGTAGCCGGCGGCCGGGAAGGACTTCAGGCCGAGGCGGAAGCCGCTGGGGTTCTTGACCAGGACCAGTTCCAGCGGCAGTCCGTCGACGACGAGGCTTTCGCCGCGTCCGAAGGCAGGGGCAACGTTGGAAAGCGCCGTCAGCAGGCCGGCGTGGTCGGTGCCCGTGCCGCGGGCGCCAGTGATGGCCCGCGCCAGGGTCAGGGCAGCCGCAGCGTTGAAGATGTTGTAGACGCCGCGGAGCTTCATCCCGGTGCTGACCGTCGCGCCGTCGTACTCGAAGTCGGCGTCGTCCGCGCCCACCCGGCGGAGGACGACGTCGGCACCCGGCTTGGCGGGGGCCGGAGGCACCGGGCTGCCCGGCGCGGCACGCATTTCGTCGTCGTTGGGGAACGTGCTGAGCAGCGAATCATCGAGGCCGAAGTAGCGGACCTCGGGACCGCCGGCCGCCGGGCCGTTGAGCGTGTCGGCGATGCGGGCCACGCGCGGGTCCTCGCGGTTCAGGACGACGGTCCCGGAGGTCTTGGCGGCGATGTGCTGCAGCAGCTCGGCAGTCTTGTCGATCTCGCCGAAGCGGTCCAGCTGGTCGCGCAGGACATTCAGCAGCAGGCAGTAGCGCGGCGGGACCTTGTTGACGAAGTGCACGGCGTGGGCCTCGTCGAGTTCCAGGACGGCGACGTCGGCGTCGAGCCGGCCGCGCCAGTCCACCTCGCCGAGCAGCGCCGCGGCCACGCCCCGGGTGAAGTTGCTGCCGGTGCGGTTGGTGAAGACCTTCAGGCCCTGGCTCTCCAGCAGTTCCACGACCATCTTGGTGGTGGTGGTCTTGCCGTTCGTGCCGCTGACGACGGCGACGCCCAGCGGCAGCGTGGAGAGCGTCCGTTGCATGAAGCCGGGGTCGATTTTTTCGACCACCAGACCGGGGAGGGCTGAGCCTCCGCCCCGGAGCCGGGAGACCCGGCGGACGAGCTTGCCGAGCGGAACGCTGAAGTAGAGCATGCTTTGTAATATATCCCAGCGGCGGCATGGAACCCGGTCCGGGGGCGCGCTCCGGTGCGGCCCCGGGGAGCGCGGCGCATTATGCTGGCACCATGACCACCCCCCTTTCTTTGCCTGGTTCCGGCGCGGGATCAGGCCTCCGGATCGGCGTCCTGGCGCTCCAGGGCGACTTCCGTGAACACCTGCACGCCGTGGAGGCAGCCGGCGCCACGGGCGTCGGCGTCCGCCGCCCCGCCGAGCTGGACGGCCTTGACGGCCTCATCATTCCCGGCGGGGAATCGACGACCATCGACAAGCTCGCCCGGATGTTCGAACTGCGGGATCCGCTGCGCGAACGCATCCAGGCCGGTCTGCCGGTCTATGGTTCCTGCGCCGGCATGATCCTGCTGGCGGCGGACATCGCCGACCCGGCCCTGGACCTTGCCGGCAACCCCCAGCAGACCTTCGGCGGCCTGGACATCACGGTCCGCCGCAACGCCTTCGGCCGGCAGCGGGAATCGTTCGAGACCGACCTTGAGTTCAAGGGGCTGGAGTTCAGCGCCGATGAATCCGGCGTGGCCCCGGTGCACGCCGTGTTCATCCGCGGACCCTGGGTGGAGCGCGTCGGCGCGGGCGTTGAGGTCCTGGCCCAGGTGGAACCGTCCAAGGCCGGCCACCCGGAATCCCTCGACGGGACGGCTAGAATTGTTGCTGTGCGTTCCGGCAAGCTGCTGGCCACCTCCTTCCACCCGGAAGTGACGGGGGAGAAGCGCGTGCACGAATTGTTTATTCGAATGATCAGAGGAGAAGCGTAAAGCATGTCAGGCCACTCCAAATGGGCGACGACCAAGCACAAGAAGGCCATCCTGGACAGCCGCCGGGCCAAGTCGTTCGCCAAGCTGATCAAGAACATCGAAGTTGCCGCGCGCATGGGCGGACCCGACCTCGCCGGCAACCCGAGCCTGGAACTCGCCGTCACCAAGGCCAAGAAGACCTCGGTCCCCGCTGACAATATCGACCGCGCCATCAAGCGCGGCGCCGGCCTCACCGGCGAGGTCGTGGACTATACCGAGATCATGTACGAATGCCGCGGCCCGCAGGGTTCGGCCCTGCTGATCGAGTGCCTTACGGACAACAAGAACCGCGCGGCCTCCGAGGTCCGGCTCGCCATCTCCCGCAACGGCGGCACGATCGCCGATCCCGGTTCGGTCAGCTACCTGTTCTCCCGCAAGGGCGTCGTCTCGCTGCCCAAGAACGGCCTGAGCGAGGACGACGTGCTGATGGCCGTCCTGGACGCCGGAGCCGAGGAAGTCAAGGACAACGGCGACAGCTTCGAGATCCACTCCGAACCGACTGACCTGCAGGCCATCCGCGATGCGCTCAAGGAAGCCGGAATCGACTACGACACCGACGAGGCCGAGTTCGTGCCCTCCATGCAGGTGCCGCTGGACCTCGACGCCGCCAAGAAGTTCATGAAGCTCGTGGATGCCCTGGAAGAGCTCGACGACGTGCAGAACGTCTACAGCAACGCCGACCTCAGCGACGAAGTGCAGGCCGCACTGGAAGCCGAGTGACCCTTCGCGTCCTCGGCGTCGATCCGGGCCTCACCCGCTGCGGCATCGGCGTCGTGGACGTCGAGAAAAACCGCCGCGCCACCATGGTGGCGTTCGGCGTCGTCGGTACCTCCCCGGAGGAGAGCCTGGACCAGCGGCTGCTTGTCATCGCCACCTCGATCGACGACTGGCTGGACAAGTATGAGCCGCAGGTCCTCGCCGTCGAACGTGTCTTCTCCCAGCTCAACGTCAGCACGGTCATGGGTGTGGCCCAGGCCTCCGGCGTCGTGATCGCGGCCGCCGCGCGCCGCGGCATCCCGGTGGCGTTGCATACGCCCTCGGAGGTCAAGGCCGCCGTGACCGGCAGTGGAACGTCCAACAAGGACGCTGTCACCAAGCTCGTCACCAAGATCCTGCGGCTGGATGCCCCGCCGCGGCCAGCCGATGCCGCCGATGCGCTGGCACTGGCCATCACACACGCGTGGCGGGCCGGCAGTGGTGCCGCGGTGGCCACCACAGGGCCGGGAAGCCAGTCCCTTACCCCGGCCCAGCGCGCCTGGGCCGACGCGGAGGCCAAGGCGCGCCGCGCGCGCTGAATGTCCGGGGCGCTTGCTAGGGTATTCGTAGATATGTTCGGATAGCCGGCTGCCAACCCAGCCGTAGACCCAGGAGCCAGGCCTTGATCAGTTTTCTCCGCGGAACCGTAGCGCACGTTGGCCTGTCCTCGGCAGTGATCGACCTCAACGGCGCCGGCATGAGCGTCAACGCGACGCCGCAGACCCTCAGCAAGCTCCGCGTCGGGGACGAGGGCAAGCTCTTTACTTCCCTGATCGTGCGCGAAGACTCGCTGACCCTTTTCGGCTTCTCCAGCGACGACGAACGTGAGGTCTTCGACGTGCTGCTCAGCGTCAGCGGCGTCGGCCCGCGCCTGGCCCTGGCCGTCCTGGCCGTCCATGAGCCCGAGGCGATCCGGGTCGCCGCGCATTCCGGTGACGGCAAGGCCTTCACCAAGGTTCCCGGAATCGGCCCCAAGGTCGCCGGCCGGATCGTGCTGGAACTGGCCGGCAAGCTGGTCCCGCACGGCACGCCCGGAGGCTCCGCGCCGGCCGTGTCCGCCGAAGCCGTGTGGAAGCCGCAGGTGGTTGCCGCGATGACGAGCCTGGGCTGGTCCGAGAAGGACGCCACCGCCAGCATCGACAAGTCACTGGCTGATTCCCCGGAGCTCGCCGAAAAGGGCAACGTCGCGGAAATCCTCCGCGCCACGCTGCGCTGGCTGGGCCAGGACGGCGCCCGCGCCGGCAACAGGGTAGGCGCCCGTGGCTGAGCCGTCGCTCGTCGCCGGGGGCGAGGAACCCGAGGAGCGCGCGATCGAGGCCGCCCTCCGGCCCAAGAACCTGCACGACTTCGTGGGCCAGCACCGGGTCCGCAAACAACTCTCCCTCGTCCTGGAGGCCTCCCGGATGCGCGGCCGCAGCGCCGACCACGTGCTGCTGTCCGGGCCGCCCGGCCTGGGCAAGACCACGCTGTCCATGATCATCGCCGCCGAGATGAACGCCCCGCTGCGGATCAGCAGCGGCCCGGCCATCCAGCACGCCGGTGACCTGGCCGCCATCCTCTCCTCGCTGTCCGAGGGCGAAGTCCTCTTCCTCGACGAGATCCACCGGATGTCCCGCCCGGCCGAGGAGATGCTCTACATGGCCATGGAGGACTTCCGCGTCGACATCGTCGTCGGCAAGGGCGCCGGGGCCACCGCCATCCCGCTCGAGCTCCCGCCCTTCACCCTGGTCGGCGCCACCACCCGCGCCGGGCTGCTGCCGGGGCCGCTGCGGGACCGGTTCGGTTTCACCGGCCACCTCGAGTTCTACTCCGTCGAGGAGCTCGAACTGGTGCTGCGGCGCTCCGCCGGCCTGCTGGACCTGAAGGTGAATTCGGCCGGGTTCAGCGAGATCGCCGGCCGGTCCCGGGGCACGCCCCGAATTGCCAACCGCCTGCTCCGCCGCGTCCGGGACTGGGCCCTGGTGCACGGCGTGGATCAAATCGACGCCCGGACGGCGTCCGCTGCCCTCGACATGTACGAAGTGGACAAACGCGGCCTGGACCGCCTGGACCGTGCCGTCCTGGAGGCGCTGATCACCAAATTCGGCGGCGGACCGGTGGGCCTGTCCACCCTGGCGATCGCCGTCGGCGAGGAAACCGAAACGGTGGAAACCGTCGCCGAACCATATCTGGTCCGGGAGGGTCTGCTGGGCCGGACGCCGCGCGGTCGGATTGCCCTGGCCCCGGCGTGGACCCACCTGGGTTTTGCGGTGCCCGCCGGCGCCTTCGGGCAGGACCCGCTGGACCTGTTCCAGGCCGGCACCCCCGATAGCGGACCGGCCGGCTTCGGCGTGGATGCCGAGGGCGAAGTCGATCCGGAATGGATCCGTAATAGTCAATAGCACTCGCTAGTGACCTTTTCCCTTTAGACTGGTATGACGCTCGGCACGTTCGGGCCATTGTTTCCGTGTGCGGCTACCGCTAGCCGCTGCCGGCCGGGCATGATTTTCTGCCAGGTCTACTGCCAGGGCCCACACCAGGCGGCCCCGGAACGGAACGGACGTTGCTGTGAAACCAGCTTGCAAGTACAGAACGGAACTTTCCCCTTGGATCCAATGACTATTCTCCTGTTCGTCATGCTCGGCGTGTTCGTCTTCATGATGTTCCGCCGCAACAAGAAGACGCAGCAGCAGCAGGCAGAGCTCCAGTCGAAGTTCGGCACCGGCGTTGACGTCATGACCAGCTTCGGGCTGTTCGGCCGCATCGTTGAGATCGACGAAGCCGAGAACAAGGTTGTTTTGGAGCTCTCCCCGGGCAACACCGCCACCGTGCACCGCCAGGCCGTCACCAAGATCGTGGAGCCGGTTGTTGCCGCCGAGGAACCGACGGTTGTTCCTGACGATGCCTCCTCGCTGACCCTCGGGAAGACCGATGCCACCATCGACGGCGTCGACAGCGCCGCCACCGCCGGTGAGGCGCCCCGCCACGAAACGCCGGACGAAACCCTGCGCCGCCTGAACGACGAAGGCAAGAAAGACAGCTAGTCTGCCTCCTGAGCTATCCCGCGAAGCTACGGTGCGCGGGCATCCGCCGGTGCAGGCCTGACAGGCCGCACCGGCGGTTCCTCCGTAAACAATAGAAAGATCGACAATGGCACGAACTGGCCCCAAAAACTCAGCCCTCAGGGTGCTGGTCTGGCTTGGCGTAATTCTCGCCGTCTTGACTGCCGTCCTGGCGGGCGGCACCATGGCCGGGCAGGCGAGCTGGGCTCCGAAGCTGGCACTGGACCTTGAAGGCGGCACCCAGATGATCCTGGCGCCCAAGGTGGAGGGCGGTTCGGACATCAACGAAGAACAGCTCAACCAGGCCGTGGCGATCATCCGCCAGCGTGTGGACGGCTCCGGCGTCGCGGAAGCTGAAATCAGCACGCAGTCCGGCCGCAACGTCGTCGTCAGCCTTCCGGGCACTCCGTCGAAGGAGACCCGTGCGCTGATCCAGGCGTCGGCCGACATGAACTTCCGCCCGGTCATCCAGGCCGGCGCCGGCGCAGCCGTCCCGGTCGCGTCCCGGACCCCCGCGAACAAGCTGCCCAAGCCGACCGCCGCGCCCAAGAACAGCAGCGACGAGAACTGGGTCACCGCGGACGTCTACAAGAAGTTTGAGGCGCTCGACTGCGACAACCCGTCCCAGGACAAGCAGGAACGCTCCGATCCGGCCAAGCCGCTGGTTACCTGCGAACCCGCCTCCGACGGCAGGCCCGCAATCAAGTACATCCTCGGGCCGGTTGAGGTCAAGGGCTCGGACATCACGACCTCGTCCTTCCAGCTGCAGCGCGGCGCGCAGGGCGCGGTGACCAACCAGTGGGCTGTCGACATCCAGTTCAACGACGAGGGCACTGCCAAGTTCAAGACGGTCACCGAGCGGCTGAACAAGTTCTACGTCGCTGCCGGCGGCGAGACCGGTTCGGACCCGAAGGCGCAGTTTGCCATTGTCCTGGACGACCAGGTCATTTCCGCCCCGCGGGCCCAGGCCGTCATCACCGATGGCCGCCCGCAGATCACCGGCGGTTTCACCGAGCAGTCCGCCAAGGCCCTCTCCGACCAGCTGCGCTTCGGCGCCCTGCCGATCAGCTTCGAGATCCAGAGCGACCAGCAGATCTCCGCCACCCTCGGCGGTGAGCAGCTGCGGATGGGCATGCTGGCCGGCCTGATCGGCCTGCTGCTGGTTGTGGTCTACTCGCTGTTCCAGTACCGGGCGCTCGGCTTTGTCACCGTCGCCTCGCTCGTCGTCGCCGGTGCGCTGACCTACCTGGCCATCGCAATCCTCGGCTGGACCGAGAACTACCGCCTCTCGCTCGCCGGTGTGGCCGGCATCATCGTGGCAATCGGCCAGACGGCGGACTCGTTCATCGTCTACTTCGAACGCATCCGTGATGAGCTGCGCGAAGGCCGCGGCCTGGTCTCGGCCGTGGAAAACGGCTGGAAGCGGGCCAAGCGGACCGTGCTGGCGTCCAAGGCCGTCAACCTGCTGGCAGCCCTCGTGCTCTACTTCGTGGCGGTGGGCAACGTCCGCGGCTTCGCCTTCACCCTGGGCCTGACCGCAATCGCCGACCTGATCGTGGTCTTCATGTTCACCCATCCGACCCTGCAGGTCCTGGCCCGCACCAAGTTCTTCGGCGAAGGCCACAAGTTCTCGGGCCTTGACCCGAAGCGGCTCGGCGCCGTGCCCCTGTACCGGGGAGCCGGACGCATCCGCACGCCGGAGGACCGGCCGGTTGCGGCCCCGCGCGCCAAGAACACCGGTGCCGCGGCCGAGGCCGAACGCCGGATGACCATTGCAGAACGACGCCTCGCGGAAAAGCAGGAACAGCTTGCTGGTTCCTCCAAGAGCGCGTCCAAGGAGGGCAAGTAAATGGCCAGCTTCGCCACTTTCGGTAACGAGCTTTACACGGGCAAGCGCTCGTACGACTTCGTCGGTTCCAAGAAGATCTGGTTCCTGATCGCCGCGGCCGCCGTCGCGCTTTCCATCCTGCTGCCGATCGCCAAGGGCGGCTTCAACCTGGGCATCGAGTTCCGCGGCGGCTCGGAGTTCACGGTCTCCAACGTCAAGGACCGCGACGCCGCCCTCGGCGAGAAGGCCGTCCAGGAAGTCGTCTCCGGGAGCCTGCCGCGCGTCGCCAACGTCGCCGGCAACACCATGCGCATCCAGACGGACAAGCTCAGCGACGACGAGGTGATCAAGGTCAAGGAAGGCCTCACCAAGGCCTATGGCGTGACCGACAACGAGGTCACGTCGACGTTCGTGGGGCCCACCTGGGGCGCTGACGTGACCAAGCAGGCGCTGCTCGGCCTCGCCATCTTCGTGGGACTTGCCGCAGTCCTGATGGCGCTGTACTTCCGGACCTGGAAAATGTCCCTGTCCGCCCTCGCCGGCATGGCGGTAACGATGTTCGTCACGGCCGGGGTGTATTCGCTGAGCGACTTCGAGGTCACCCCCTCGGCCATCATCGGCTTCCTCACGGTGCTCAGCTACTCGCTCTACGACACCGTGGTGGTGTTCGACAAGATCCGTGAAAACACCTCGGACCTGCAGGCATCCACCAGGCGCACGTTCGCCGAAGAAGTGAACCTCGCCGTCAACCAGACGCTGGTGCGTTCCATCAACACCATGATGGTCGCCATCCTCCCGGTCGGCGCGATCCTCTTCATCGGGGCCGGACTGCTGGGCGCGGGCACCCTTCGGGATCTCTCGCTGGCGCTGTTCGTCGGCATCCTGATCGGCACCGCGGCGACCATCTTCGTCGCCGCCCCGCTGTACGCCTGGCTGCGCCAGGGGGAGCCGGACCTGATCAAGCAGGCCAAGCGCGTGCAGCAGCGCCGCACCGAGAATGCCGCCAAGGCGGCACCGGCCACGGCCTAGCCGGCAGGCCCGCAGAAGACCGCCCGACGGGCCGGAGAACGTCCCCGCGACGTTCTCCGGCCCGTGGCCGTTGGTCCCGGTTATCGAAGTGTCCTGCTGCGGGAATAGACTTGAATAATTAACGGGTTGTGAGAGGTGCTTCATTGGAAGAACGTTCGACGCCGGTGCCTGCAGCCCCGGCGGATAAGGCTACCGGCCAGGGGCCCCAGACTGGCGTGGTCGCTGCCGGACGCCCGGACACGGCCGTGCCCGTCGACAACTCCGGAACCCGGCCCACCTTCCCCGGACGCCGCGAACGCACCCGCTCCCGGCTGGCGCGCCTGACCGGCCGCGGAACGCCCTCGTACTCGCCGATTCTGGAGCCGTTGCTGCGCACCGTGCGCGCCAACAACCCCAAGGACGACTTCGAACTGATCCAGCGCGCCTTCGTCGTGGCGGAACGATGCCACCGCGGACAAAAGCGCAAGAGCGGCGACCCGTACATCACACACCCGGTGGCCGTGGCGACGATCCTGGCCGAGCTGGGATTGAGCGGGACGACGCTGGCCGCCGCGCTGCTGCACGACACCGTCGAGGACACCTCGTACACCCTGGATGATCTCAAGGGTGAGTTCGGTCCGGAGGTGGCCATGCTGGTCGACGGCGTGACCAAGCTGGACAAGGTCAGCTTCGGCGAGGCCGCCCAGTCCGAGACCGTGCGCAAGATGGTCGTGGCCATGGCCAAGGACATCCGCGTGCTCATGATCAAGCTTGCGGACCGGCTGCACAACGCCCGCACCTGGCGTTTTGTCTCGGCCGAGTCCTCGGCCCGCAAAGCCCGCGAAACCCTGGAGATCTTTGCGCCGCTGGCCCACCGGCTCGGCATGAACACAATCAAGTGGGAACTCGAGGACCTCTCCTTCGCTGCGCTGTACCCCAAGGTCTACGAGGAAATCGTGCGCATGGTGGGGGACCGCACCCCAGAGCGGGAGAAGAACCTCGCCGTCATCCGCAACCAGATCACCGAGGATCTGCGCGCGGCCAAGATCAAGGCCACGATCACCGGCCGGCCCAAGCACTATTACTCGATCTACCAGAAGATGATCGTCCGCGATAAGGACTTCGACGACATCAACGACCTGATGGGTGTCCGGGTTCTCGTCGACTCGGTGCGCGACTGTTATGCAGCCCTCGGTGCCATGCACTCGCGCTGGAACCCGCTCCCGGGCCGGTTCAAGGACTACATCGCGATGCCGAAGTTCAACATGTACCAGTCGCTGCACACCACGGTGATCGGCCCGGGCGGCAAGCCGGTGGAAATCCAGATCAGGACCCACGAGATGCACCGCCGCGCCGAATACGGCGTCGCCGCGCACTGGAAGTACAAGGACCAGCCCAACCGCACGGCGGCCGGTCCGGGGAGCCCGCGCGACGGGGACATGGGCTGGCTGCGGTCGCTCGTGGACTGGCAGCAGGAAACCTCC
The DNA here is from genome assembly GCF_056397125.1 of Arthrobacter sp. 05N425. Classification (NCBI taxonomy): domain Bacteria; kingdom Bacillati; phylum Actinomycetota; class Actinomycetes; order Micrococcales; family Micrococcaceae; genus Arthrobacter; species Arthrobacter sp. 05N425. Next base: position 418,864 of record NZ_JBFTMU010000001.1, on the reverse strand, counting down.
GACCCCGGCGAGTTCCTCGATTCGCTGCGCTTCGAGATCAACGCCCGCGAAGTGTTCGTGTTCACGCCCAAGGGCGAGGTCATGGCCCTCCCGGCCGGTTCGACGCCGGTGGACTTTGCGTACGCGGTCCACACCGAAGTCGGGCACCGGACCATCGGCGCGCGCGTCAACGGCAAACTCGTGCCGCTCAACAGCGAACTCAACCACGGCGACTGGGTGGAGATCTTCACCTCCAAGGCCGAAGGCGCCGGCCCCAGCCAGGACTGGCAGCACTTCGTCAAGAGTGCCCGTGCGCGGAACAAGATCCGGCAGTGGTTCAGCAAGGAACGCCGCGAAGAGGCGATCGACCGCGGCAAGGAACTGCTCACCAAGGCAATGCGCAAGCAGAACCTTCCGCTGCAGCGCCTGATGACCCACGACGCCCTCGCCGCGATTGCCGAGGACTTCAAGTACGCGGACATCTCCGGGCTCTACGCGGGCGTGGGCGACGGCCACACCTCGGCCCAGTCCGTGATGGAGCGGCTCGTCGAGAGCCTCGGAGGGAACGAAACTCCCGAGGACGACCTCACCGAGATCTCGATCCCCACGCAGGTCACCAAGACGCGGTACTCGGACTCCGGCGTCGTGGTCCGCGGCGTCGATGACGTCTGGGTGAAACTGGCACGCTGCTGCACCCCGGTGCCGCCGGACCCGATCCTGGGCTTCGTCACACGCGGTTCCGGCGTCTCCGTGCACCGGACCGACTGCACCAACGTGTCCGGCCTGATGGACCAGCCGGACCGGATCGTCGAGGTGGAGTGGGCGCCGACCCAGTCCAGCGTCTTCCTGGTGGAAATCCAGGTGGAGGCCCTGGACCGCAAGTCCCTGCTCTCCGACGTCACCCGGATCCTCTCGGAGAACCACGTCAACATCCTGGCCGCTAGCGTGCACACCTCCACCGACCGGGTGGCGATCTCCAAGTTCGCGTTCGAGATGGGCGATCCAAAGTACCTGAGCCACGTGCTCAGTGCCGTCCGGCGCATCGACGGTGTCTTCGACGTCTATCGCACCACGGGCAACCGCCGCCGCAGCTAGCATCCCGGACCGGCTAACAATCCGGGACAGTGCCGCGGTCCTGCTCCGGCAGCAAGGCCGCGAGTTTCGCCAGGGCCGACCTCCGGTACGGCAGCCGGGGCGTGGCCTCCACCGCGCGGATGAGCAACCGCAGCCGCACGTTCAGCTCCGGCGCGGCCAGGAAGGCTCCGAGGGCGGGCACTGCCCGCTCTGCGTCCACATGCAGGGCGATGTCCACTGCCGTCCGCAGCGGACTGGAGACCATGAGCCCGCCGAGGCTGACGACGTCGAACGGCCCCAGCCGCACCTCATGGAAGGTGCAGCCGCGGGTGGCCCGGAGGCTTGAAACGCGCCGGTTGGCGTCCACGAGCAGGGCCGTCCGGTCCGGTTCCCCGGCGCAGCCGTAGATCCACGCCGCCGTCATCCGTCCCGCGACCACGCGCTGCCGGATTGGCGGCGGAATGGTGCAGGCCGCCGCCCGGGCGCGCAGCTGCGGGGTGGACGCGGCGCCGGGCGCGAGGTAGCCGCGCTGGGAGAGTTGCGTCAGCACGCCGTCGGACGCCATGGCCTGCAGCTCCGCCCATGAGAACAGCGTCCCGGGGGAGTAGAGCACCGACGGTGCACCGCCGGGCTGGCCCGGAGCGGACGCCGGCTGGCCGCCAGCCGCGGGGCCGGCACCCGGGGAACTGGCGGCGGGGTAGCCGGGGCGCAGGGTCATTCAGCCATCGTGCCGCGTGGCCCCGGACGCGAAACAGGCCCCGTCCCGGTCATGTGGATAACCGGGAGGGGCCTGTCGCTGCTGGCTGTTCCTAGGAGAGTTCGCTGGCTGACCGCTCGAGCTGCTCAAGCCAGGCTTGGCGGGCCTCCAGGGCTTCCTGGGCTGCCTTGATCTTGCGCTCGTCGCCGGCTTTCTCGGCCTTGGCCAGATCGTCCTTCAGCCCCGCGATGGCAGACTCCAGCTGGGAGAGGGCGCTGTTGGTGCGGGCCTTCGTTTCCGGGTTCGACCGCTTCCAGTTCTCGTCCTCGGCGTGGCGGACGGCGTCCTCCACCTTCCGCAGGCCGGCTTCGATCCGGCCCATGTCCGCGCGGGGAACCTTGCCGGCTTCCTCCCAGCGGTCACGGATGGACTGCAGCGCCTTCTTGGCCGCGGCGAGGTCCTTGATCGGGAGCAGTTCGTTGGCCTCCACCAGCAGGGCTTCCTTCACCTTGAGGTTCGCCCCGTACTCCTGGTCGATCTCCTCGTTGGCGGCCTGGCGATTGGTGAAGAAGACGTCCTGCGCGGCGCGGAAACGTGCCCACAGGGCGTCGTCGTCCTTGCGGCTGGCGCGCGGCGAGGCCTTCCACTGATCCATCAGGCGGCGGTATTCGCCGGCAGCGAAGCCCCAGTCGGTCGAGGAGGACAGCGCTTCGGCCTCGGTGATCAGCTTCTCCTTGGCCGCCTTGGCCGCGGAGTTGTTGCTGTCCAGCTGCGAGAAGTACGCGCGGCGGTGGCGGTCGAAGACGGTGCGGGCGGCGCGGAACCGCTTCCACAGCGCGTCCTCGTTGCTGCGGCCAAGCCGGACGCCGCTCTTCTGGGCGGTCTTCCAGCTCTCGAAGAGCTCGTTCATCCGGGCGCTGGAGGTCTTCCACTGGATCTGCGCGGGATCGTGCCCGGCGATCTCCTCGGCCTCGGCCACGATCGCTTCGCGGGCTGCCAGCTCGGCGGCGCGGACGGCGTCGTGCTCCGCCTTCTCGGTCTTTTCGAGTTCGGTGATCTGGCCCGACAGCGTGTCCAGGCGACCCTCCGCGGCTCGGAGGTCGCCCACCATGTTGCGCTCGGCCAGCAGCTCGCGCAGGTGCGTGACTGTCTTCTGCATGTCCGTCGCGGGGGCCTTGGAGGCAACGCGCTGCTCGAGCAGGACGATCTGGGCCACGACGTCGTCGTACTTGCGGGCGAAGTAGCCGAGGGCCTCATCATCGCTGACGCCGGGGTACTGGCCGACGGGGTGTTCCTCGCCATCGATGGTCAGGAACACGTGGCCGTCGCCCTCGACGCGGCCCCAGCGTGCTGCCTCGGCAAGCGATGTGGCACTCGAGGAGGGGGTGGCTGCGGGCGCGGCCAGCGATGGCGTTGCCTTCGGGCGTGCGGCAAAGGCGGCGGGTGACGGGGCCGGACGGGGCGCGGGAGCCGGGGCCGGGCGGGAATCCGGTGCGGATTCTGCGGCGGCGGCGGCGGCCTCGGGCTGGACTGCTTCCTCGGCCTCGGGCTGCACGTCCGCCTCTGCGGATGCGGCGTCGGCCTCCGTTGCCGCGGGCTCCGGGGCTCCCGTCTCCTGTACTTCCGGCGTGGCCGGGTTGGCGCCGCCGGGCTCGTTGGCCGTCTCGGTCACCGTAACCTCGGCTTCGGTCTCGTTGGCAGCTGCTGCCACTGTTTCGTCGGATTTCTGACTGTCTGTCACCGCTAGAAGTCTTTCGCTTGGAGGGAAATACCGGCACCGCGGCCGCGAGGGCCCCGGCTGGTTACTTCAGAGAGAACGAGTCTATCGTGACTGGTTCCACAGGTGCGCCGTCCGTGGCGCTGGCGCCGGGTTTGACGCCGGCAGCCGCAATCTTCTTGACCACGTCCAGCCCGGACGTGACCTTGCCGACCACCGTGTAACCGCCGGCGGCGTCGGCGGGGATCACGGTGTCCTTGTAAACGATGAAGAACTGGGTTCCATTGCCGTACGCGTTGCCGCCGGTCCGTGCCACGGCGATGGTGCCGGCCGGGTACTTGTTGTCGGCAGGGGTGTTTTCCAGCGGACCCCAGGTGTACGCGGGGTCGCCGCTGCCGTCCCCGGACTTGGAACCGCACTGCAGCACGCCAAAGGACGCGGCGGTGGTAAGCCGGTGGCAGCTGAGGCCCTTGTAGAAGTTTTTGTCCGCGAGGGACTTGAACACGGCGGCCGCCTGCGGAGCCTTGCTGCCGTCCAACGTGACCCCCAGGCTGCCGCGGTTGAGGGCCAGGGTGCCGGTGAAGGTCTTGCCGGACGCGGTCTCCGGCTTCGGAATGTTCGCGCCGTTGCTCGCGGCGGGGGACGGGGTGGCGGAGGCCGACGGGCTCTGCAGCCCGGCTTCCGCGGCCTTGAACTCGTCCTCGCTGGGATTGCTGGAAAACACCGTCAGCTGCAGCACGACGGCGAGGACGAGGGCGGCGGCGCCGCCGGCGGTCGCGAGGACATTGTCGCGTTTCCGGCGTTTGTCCTGCTCCCGGCGCAGCTCGCGCTTCGCCTCCATCTGCTGGACGCGCCGCTTGGCTTCGCGGGCGCTCCGTGAACTGGCCGCCAAAAGTCCTCCTGGTTGTAGGGCCGCACCCCGGGCCGCGCCGTCGGCGCCGATCCGGGTGCAACACGCAAGCTTCCGGCAGTACTGCCGGCGGCAACCGTTTCAGAGCCGCGCATTAGAGATGCGCGCGCCGAAAGCATAAACTGACTGCCGCACACAGTTTATGCACGACTGGCCGGTCAGCGCGCGACGCCGCGGCCGTTGCAGCCGCCGTCGTTATCAGAGGAGAAAATTCCACCATGGCACGCACCGCCTCCCTGTCCGGATTCCCCGAGTGGCTTCCCGAGGAGCGGCTGGTGGAACTGCATGTGCTGGACACCCTGCGGCGGACCTTTGAACTGCACGGCTTCTCCTCCATTGAGACGCGCGCCGTGGAGACGGTGGGACAGCTGCTCCGCAAGGGCGAAATCGACAAAGAGGTCTACGGCCTCAGCCGGCTGCAGGACGACGAGGGGGCCGGCGGCGCTGCGAGCGACCCAGCCGCGTCCCACAAGGCCGATCCGCACGCCCTGGCCCTGCACTACGACCTCACCGTGCCGTTCGCGCGCTACGTGGTGGAGAACGCCGGTTACCTGGCGTTCCCGTTCCGGCGCTACCAGATCCAGAAAGTCTGGCGCGGTGAGCGTCCGCAGGAGGGCCGCGCCCGCGAGTTCACCCAGGCGGACATCGACATCGTCGGCGACGGCGAGCTGCCGTTCCGCTACGACGTCGAAATCGCGCTTGTGATCGCTGAGGCGCTGGGTGCCCTGCCGATCCCGGACTTCCTGCTCCGGGTCAACAACCGCAAACTGGCCGAGGGCTTCTACAACGGCATCGGCCTGACCGACACGGCAGGGGTCCTGCGCAGCATCGACAAGCTCGAGAAGATCGGCGCGGCCAAGGTCGCTGAGCTGCTCCAGACCGAGCTCGGCGCGACCGAGGAGCAGGCGCAGGCAGCGCTCAAGCTGGCCGGAATCCGAACCGGGGACACCTCGTTCGTGCAGCAGGTCCGGGCGCTCGGCGTGAGCAACGAGCTGCTCGAGGAAGGCCTCAACGAGCTGGAGCAGGTCATAGCCGCCGCCGTCCAGCGCGCGCCGGGCAAGGTGGTCGCGGACCTCAGCATCGCCCGCGGTCTGGACTACTACACCGGCACCGTGGTGGAAACTGTCCTGGTGGGCCACGAGCAGCTGGGTTCGATCTGCTCCGGCGGCCGGTACGACGCGCTGGCGAGCAAGGGCAACCGGAAGTTCCCCGGCGTCGGACTGTCGATCGGCGTGACCCGGCTGGTGTCGCGCATGCTCAGCCAGGAGCTGGCCAAGGCGTCCCGGGCCGTGCCCACCGCCGTTCTGGTGGCGCTGACCAACGACGAGAGCTGGGGGGCGGCGCAGGACGTCGCGGCGCAGCTGCGCGCCCGCGGGATCGCCACGGAGGTCGCGGCAAAGGCAGAGAAGTTCGGCAAGCAAATCAAGTTCGCGGACCGCCGCGGCATCCCGTTCGTCTGGTTCACCGACGACGACGGCAAGCACCAGGTCAAGGACATCCGCACCGGCGAGCAGGGCGACGCCGATCCGGCCGGCTGGGCGCCGGCCGAGGAGGACCTGCACGTCCGCGTGACCAGGGCCTAAGCCCTTCCGCGGCGCGCACCGTTTCAGCGTCCGCTGCGCCCGCGGTGCGCCAGCACCAGGAACCGTCCGGCGACGCCCACAGCCAGCACCGCCGCCATGACCAGCACCGAGGCGGGCGGCAGTGTCACGGCCAGGACCAGGCAGCCGGCGAATCCGAGGGCATTGAGCCAGCGCCGGGCGAGGCGGCGGGGGCCCGTGAGGGTGAACGCGGCGGCATTCGTCACGGCGTAGTAGATCAGCACACCGAAACTGGAGAAGCCCACCACCGTCAGCACGTTCGTGGTCAGCAACAGCACGATCACGGCCGCGGCGACGGTCAGCTCGGCCACGACCGGAACAGTGTGCGCCCCGCCGACCCGGGCCAGCGGGGCGGGCAGGTCCCTTTCCCGGGCCATCGCCATGGTGGTCCGGCCCACGCCGGTGATCAGCGCCAGCAGGGCGCCGAGGCACGCGGCGGYGGCCCCGGCCTGTACGAAGGGGGCGCCGGCGCGCAGCGACGAGTTGGTCACGGCGTCGAGCAGCGGGGCGGATGAGCCGGCCAGTTGGTCCGCCGGCAGGTGCCACTGCAGCAGGGCCGCGAGTCCGAGGTAGATCAGGAAGGCCGCGGCGAGGGCGGCGAGGATGGCCCGCGGGATGGTGGTGGCTGGATCCTTGACCTCTTCGCCCAGGGTGGCGATCCGTGCGTACCCGGCGAAGGCGAAGAACATCAGCCCCGCCGCAGGCAACACGCCCCACGCCCCGCCGGTGGCACCGGGCTGTAGCGCCTGGAGTGATATTGCCCCGAACGGTCCGCCCAGTGCCGCGCCGGCGCCTTCCGGGTGCGGGCCGATAACCGAGGCCACGGAAACGAACGCGAGCGTGGCCAGCACGACGGCGAGCAGGATCTTGGTCAGCAGCGCCGTACGGGTGATGCCCAGCAGGTTTACGCCGGTCAGCACGACGACGGCGGCAACCGCCACCGGCATAGCGAAGCCGGGCGCCAAGTAATGCCCGAAAGTTAGAGCCATGGCCGCGCAGGAAGCCGTCTTGCCGGTCACGAAACCCCACCCGGCGATGAAGCCGGGCCATTCGCCCAGCTGCCGGCGGCCGTACACGTAGGTGCCGCCGCTGGACGGATATCTGGCGGCCAGCTGTGCCGACGCCACCGCGTTGCAGTAGGCCACCAGGCCGGCCAGGGCCACTGCGACGGTGAGCAGCGGCCCGGCGAGGGCTGCGGCGGGGGAGAAGACCACGAACACGCCGGCGCCCAGCATTGAGCCGAGACCGATCGCGGTGGAATCGACGACGCCGAGTCGGCGCTTCAGCTGCCCCGGCACGGGCGGATGGCTAGCCATGGCGGGTGGGGCCTTTCCAACGGGTAAACTCGAACGGGATCGTTCCCGTAGCGGTCCCATTTAACACCACCCTGTTTTCCTTCTGAAAGGCGAGCTGTGCTGCGCACACACGACCTCGGATCCCTTCGCTCCGAGCACATTGGACAAACCGTAACCCTCGCCGGCTGGGTCGGCCGGCGTCGTGACCACGGTGGTGTCGCATTCGTGGACCTGCGCGACGCTTCGGGCGTCGCCCAGGTGGTCGTCCGCGAAGAAGAGGTCTTCCACGGCCTCCGCAACGAGTTCGTGCTGCAGGTAATCGGCACCGTCGCCAAGCGTCCCGAGGGCAACGAGAACCCGGCGCTGGCCACCGGCGAGATCGAGGTCATGGCCGAGAAGGTCACCATCCTCAACACCTCCGACCCGCTGCCGTTCCAGATCGACGAGCACGTTGAGGTGGGCGAGGAAGCCCGCCTCAAGCACCGCTACCTGGACCTGCGCCGCCCGGGCCCGGCCCGCAACCTTCGCCTGCGCTCCGAAGCCAACCGGGTGGCCCGCGAACTGCTGCACCAGGACGGCTACGTCGAGATCGAGACGCCCACGCTGACCCGCTCGACGCCGGAAGGCGCCCGCGACTTCGTCGTCCCCGCCCGCCTCGCACCGGGTTCCTGGTATGCGCTGCCGCAGTCGCCGCAGCTCTTCAAGCAGCTCCTGCAGGTCGGCGGCTTCGAGAAGTACTACCAGATCGCCCGCTGCTACCGCGACGAGGACTTCCGCGCCGACCGCCAGCCGGAGTTCACCCAGCTCGACATCGAAGCCAGCTTCGTGGAGCAGGATGACATCATCGGCCTCGGCGAGAGCATCGTGAAGGCGCTGTGGAAGCTGATCGACGTCGAGATCCCCACCCCGATCCAGCGCATCACCTACAACGATGCGATGGCCCGCTACGGCTCGGACAAGCCGGACCTGCGCTTCGGCCTGGAGCTGACCGAGCTCACCGAGTTCTTCAAAGACACGAACTTCGGCGTCTTCAAGGCGCCCTATGTTGGTGCCGTCGTGATGCCGGGCGGCGCCTCGCAGGCCCGCCGGGCCCTGGATGCCTGGCAGGAATGGGCCAAGCAGCGCGGCGCCAAGGGCCTCGCCTACGTGCTCTTCAAGGAAGACGGCGAGCTTGCCGGTCCGGTGGCCAAGAACCTGACCGAGACCGAACGCGCCGGCCTCGCCGACGCCGTCGGCGCCAAGCCCGGCGACTGCATCTTCTTCGCCGCCGGTGAGAAGACCCCGTCCCGTGCGCTGCTCGGCGCCGCCCGGGTCGAGATCGGCCACCGCACCGGCCTGATCAACCCGAGCGACTGGGCGTTCTGCTGGGTGGTCGACGCGCCGATGTTCGAACCGGCGGCAGCGGCCGTCGCGTCCGGCGACGTCGCCGTCGGCGGCGGCAAGTGGACGGCCGTGCACCACGCATTCACCTCGCCCAAACCGGAATTCATGGACAGCTTCGACACGGACCCGGAAACCGCGCTGGCCTACGCCTACGACATTGTCTGCAACGGCAACGAAATCGGCGGCGGCTCCATCCGTATCCACCAGGGCGACATCCAGGAGCGGGTCTTTAAGGTCATGGGCCTCTCGCACGAGGACGCCCAGGAGAAGTTCGGCTTCCTGCTCGAGGGCTTCAAGTTCGGGGCGCCCCCGCACGGCGGCATCGCGTTCGGCTGGGACCGCGTGGTCTCGCTGCTCGCCGGCGTGGACTCCATCCGCGACGTCATTGCCTTCCCGAAGTCCGGCGGCGGCTACGACCCGCTGACCCAGGCGCCCGCGCCCATCACGGCGCAGCAGCGCAAGGAGGCCGGCGTCGACTTCAAGCCGGAAGCCAAGAAGGACGAGGGCTCAAAGTAGCCTGACGGGATCAGCAGCAAAGGCTCCCCGGGCAACCGGGGGGCCTTTGCCGTTCAAACCGGCGGTCATTTCTTTTGCGGAGGTCACGAACATGGAAGCAGTGCCCGGCCTTGAGGCCCTGATGGACGCCGCGTGGCCAGCCGCCGACCGTGAGGAGTGCGGCGGCTGGGAGCTTCGGGCTGCCTCGGGCGTGACGCAGCGGGCCAACTCGGTGTGGCCCCGCCAGCCGGGAGCTGACCCGAACGCGCAGCTCGCCGCGCTCCGGGACGCCCGGCTCTGGTACCGGGCCCGCCGCCAGCCGCTGATCTTCCAGGTCTTCGACGACCCGCGCTCCGCGCCGCTCAACGCCCTTCTCGATACCGAAGGTTTCACCCGCCAGTCGGAAACCCTCGTCCTGGTCCGGGCCGGAGGTAGGCCGGCTCCGGGTTCGGCCCGCGGCGTCGAGCTCTCCACGGAACCCTCCGGCGAGTGGCTGCAGCTGTGGGGGAGCGTCGACGGCCGCGGCGACGAGACGGCACTGGGCGTGGCCCGCGGCATCCTGACCGGTTGTCCCTCGCTCTACGCCCTCGTGCGGGACGCCGACGGCGCCCCCGCCGCCGTCGGACGCCTTGCCCTGCCTGTCGCGGAACCTGGCAGCCCCCGGTGGGGTGGTCTCTACTGCATGGCGACCCGTCCCGACGCGCGCCGTCGAGGTTACGCCGCCAGGGTGCTGCACGCATTGCTGGGTGAGGGAACGCGCCGGGACCTGGYCGGCTACTGGCTGCTCGTCACGGCGGCCAACACCGGGGCCCAGGAACTCTACGCCCGCGCCGGCTTCGAGGAGTCCGGCCGGTATCTGTACCGGCAGGAGCGCCCCAAGCGACAGCACACAAGGTGTTTCGCAGCGTCGAACGGGCACGGAACCGTCGAAACGGCCGGGTGGGGAGAGCGTGCGCCCTACGCCGGCGGGTCTGTGACCATGATCCGCACCGCACACGCGTCGGCCGCGGCCTTCTTCAGCACGGCCGCCCGCGGGTCCGGGACGTCCAGGAACGGCAGCCGGACCAGCGCCGCGTAGCGCTTGAGCACGGGTTCGGCGAGTACCTGCTCGGCCAGGCTGCGGTCCCCGCCCGGGGCGAGGTATTCGACGCTGTGGTCCGCGAAAATCCGGGCGGCATGCTCGGCCACGGCCTCCACCAGGGCGTCGGCCTGGTTGGCGCGGCGCCGGGCGAAGCGCTGCTGGGACCAGCCGCCGRCCGCGGTGCGGGACTGCACATGCCGGGTCCCGGTTTTGGCGGCGAGCACCCGGCCCTCGGACACCACCGCCACCGAGTAGCCGCCGCGGCGCACCAGCACCAGGCCGAGCCGGCGCGGCTGCGAGGCCAGCGATGCCAGCCGGGCCACGGGATCGTTCCCGCGGCCGGGCCGTCCGCCGTCGGGCCAGGGCGGGAGCAGCAGGGCGGTGGCGCCGTCGGCCGCGAGCAGCCGCAGGCCGGCGTCGTCGGGCTCCTCCCGCAACTCCCCGTGGCTGGCGCGGAACCGCTCCACCCAGCCGGGCAGCCGTCCGCCGGAGACGAACGCCACACGGGTGTCGGGGCTGGCCATGGCGCGGATCTCCGTTGTGAGGGTGCAGGGGCGGCCGCCGTGTCGGGGCGGGCAGGAACTAGAAGTAGCCTATCTATGTGGATGATCTCTTTGGCTCAGGGCAGGACAACGCGTCGGCGACCAACGACGTCGACGCCGAAGAGTCCGGAGGTGCCAGCTCCCCGAGCGGCACAACAGCCCGCTCCACTCCGCGCAGCCCGCTGGCCGTCCGGATGCGGCCGCGCAGCCTCGACGACGTTGTGGGCCAGCAACACCTCCTGGGCCAGGGATCGCCGCTGCGCCAGCTGGCGGCCGGCAGCGACGCCACCGGACCGGCCGGACCGAGCTCGCTGATCCTCTGGGGCCCGCCCGGCACCGGCAAGACCACGCTGGCACACGTCATTGCCAAGGGCCCGGGCCGGAAGTTCGTCGAGCTCTCCGCCATCACCGCCGGCGTGAAGGACGTCCGCCGGGTCATGGATGAGGCCCTCACCGCGCGGGACCTGTACAAGACCACCACCGTGCTCTTCCTCGACGAGATCCACCGCTTCAACAAGGCCCAGCAGGATGCGCTGCTGCCCGGCGTCGAAAACCGCTGGGTGGTCCTGGTCGCGGCCACCACGGAAAATCCCTCGTTCTCCGTGGTGTCGCCGCTGCTGTCCCGCTCGCTGCTCCTGACGCTTAAGCCGCTGACCGACGCCGACGTCGAAGGACTCCTGCGCCGGGCCGCCTCGGACGCGCGGGGCCTGAACGGCAAGGTGGAACTGGACGAGGAAGCACTCGCCCACCTGGTGCGGCTCTCCGGCGGGGACGCGCGCCGGGCGCTCACGGCGCTGGAGGCCGCCGCCGGCGTCGCCTTCGGGGACGCGGACGACACTGACGGGATCGCCGGGGCGGGCGGAGATGCACCCGTCCGGATCGAGCTCAAGCACACCGAACGTGCCCTCGACGTCGCATCGGTGCGCTACGACCGCGCTGGCGACCAGCACTACGACGTCGCCAGCGCGTTCATCAAGTCCATCCGCGGATCCGACGTCGACGCCGCGCTGCACTACCTGGCCCGGATGCTTGAGGCAGGGGAGGATCCCCGCTTCGTGGCCCGCCGGATCGTCATCTCCGCGGCCGAGGACGTCGGCATGGCCGACCCCACCGCGCTGCAGACCGCGGTGGCGGCGGCCCAGGCGGTGCAGCTGATCGGCATGCCCGAGGGGCGCATCATCCTGGCCGAGGCCGTGGTCCACCTTGCCACCGCACCGAAGTCCAACGCCGCGTACATGGGCATCAACCAGGCGATCGCCGACGTCCGTGCCGGCCTCGGCAACGGCATCCCGGCGCACCTGCGCGACGCCCACTATCCCGGATCCAAGCAGCTGGGGCACGGCAAGGGCTACAAGTACGCGCACGACGCGCCGCATGCGGTGGCCACCCAGCAGTACCCGCCGGACGACCTCGTTGGCCGGAACTACTACGAACCCACCGGCAACGGCGCCGAACGCGACATCTCCACCCGGCTGGAACGGCTGCGGAAGATCATTCGGGGCAAGTGAACCTCTGGTAGGATTGATCGTTGTCTGGCAAGGCACGGACGCACAATCCACCAGTTCTCGGCAGTTCCTGCTGATTTGATGGGTTCGCCCTGTGCCCAGTAGCAAAAGGCAGCGGTTGGCCGATGCTCTCCATCGTGGAGGCCAGTAACACTGACACACCGCAGATATTGGAAGGACACAAGTGGCTAACAACACTCGTGCTCGCCGTACCGCACGCCTCTCGCGTGCACTCGGCATCGCTCTGACCCCCAAGGCCGCCAAGTACATGGAGCGCCGCCCGTACGGCCCCGGTGAGCATGGCCGTGCCCGCAAGAAGCAGGACTCCGACTACGCCGTACGTCTGCGCGAAAAGCAGCGCCTGCGCGCCCAGTACGGCATCCGCGAAGCCCAGATGACCCGTGCCTTCGAAGAAGCACGCCGCACCAAGGGCCTGACCGGTGAAAACCTGATCGAACTGCTCGAAATGCGTCTCGACGCCCTCGTGCTGCGTGCCGGCTTCGCCCGCACCATCGCCCAGGCCCGCCAGCTGGTTGTGCACCGCCACATCCTGGTTGACGGCATCCGCGTTGACCGCCCGTCTTTCCGCGTCGGTGAGGGCCAGCTGGTCCACGTCCACAGCCGCAGCGAGACCATGCCTCCGTTCCAGGTGGCAGCAGCCGGCGCGCACCGCGACGTGCTGCCGATGGTTCCGGCCTACCTGGACGTCAAGCTTGACGCCCTCCAGGCACGCCTGGTCCGTCGCCCGAAGCGCTCCGAGATCCCCGTGACCTGCGAAGAGCAGCTCGTCGTGGAATTCTACGCACGCTAGATCCAACGCGACACCTTACAAAGAAGCCCGTGGCAAGCGCCGCGGGCTTCTTTGTATGTAAGGTACTTGGGGGAGTTCTCCGCTTGCCATGCCCGGCCAGTGGAGGACCACGCAGGAATCCACGTAGTTTCAAGGAGATGAACGTCTATGTCTGGTGGCGATATTGCCGGCCTGATCGCGGCCGGAGTGTTTGCACTGCTGGTCCTGCTGCTCGCCGTACCGATCCTCAAGCTCGGTGGTGTGTTCGACGAGGTCCGCAGCACCATCCGCTCGATCAGCGACGGCGCCACCCCGCTCATGGATGAGGTCACCGCCACCGTCTCCACCACCAACCAGCAGCTGAAGAAGGTCGACGGGATCGCCTCCAACGTCTCAGACGCCTCCGCCAACATCTCGGCGCTGTCCTCGCTGGTCGCCGCGACCGTCGGCTCGCCGCTGATCAAGGTTGCCGCCTTCAGCTACGGTGTGCGGTCCGCCTTCTCAGCCCGCAAGAAGCCCGCCACCGGCCGCCGTAGCCGCTGACCAAACCGATCACGCTGACAGGATCTGACATGAACAGAATCATCTGGATGGGCATCGGCGTCGCGATCGGTGTCATCGCTTTCCGCAAGCTCACCGAGGCGCAGTCGACCCTTGGCCCCGAAGGCCTGAACCGTGCCGTCGGCCGGCTCGCCGACGGCGTGTACGACTTCGCCGACGCCGTCCGCGTCGGGATGCTCGAGCGGGAAACCGAACTCCGCACCGCCCTCGGGGTGGACGCCAGCGCAGACGGCGCCGTCACCGGCCGGGATGCGCTCCGGCGCTAGCCGGGGGAGAATGGGAAACAACGGCGCCCCGCGGGGCGCCTGCCGGAACCAGGCCGGCGCATCAAAGAATTTTCCGAAGGCTGGCAGCACGGCGCCCCGCGCCCACATGTTGGCACACACCGCTGGCAGAAACCGGTGGCAGGCAACCAGCCCGGAACCAACTACGCAGTGCATATTGAAGGGTAAGTAACCAGGTTATGAAGTCGCAGGAGATCACCAAGCGCTGGATCGACTTTTTTGTCAGCAAGGGCCACACCGCCGTGCCCTCCGCCTCCCTGGTCTCCAGCGACCCCTCCCTGCTGTTCACCGTGGCCGGCATGGTCCCCTTCATCCCGTACCTCACCGCGCGTGAGGAAGCCCCCTACTCCCGCGCCACCAGCGTGCAGAAGTGCATCCGCACCGGCGACATCGAAGAGGTCGGCAAGACCGCGCGGCACGGCACGTTCTTCCAGATGTGCGGCAACTTCTCCTTCGGCGACTACTTCAAGGAAGACGCCATCAACTTCGCCTGGGAACTGCTCACCACGAGCGTCGACGACGGCGGCTACGGCCTGCCGCCCGAGCGCCTCTGGGTCACCGTCTACGAAGAGGACGACGAGGCCAAGGAACTCTGGCTCAAGAACACCGGCGTCCCGGCCGAGCGGATCCAGCGGATGGGCAAGGCGGACAACTACTGGTCCACCGGCCAGCCCGGCCCGGCCGGCCCCTGCTCCGAGATCTACTACGACCGCGGCCCGGCCTACGGCATCGAGGGCGGCCCGCTGGCCGACGAGACCCGGTACATCGAAATCTGGAACCTCGTCTTCATGCAGTACCAGATCGACAACGTCCGCTCCAAGGTGGACTTCGACATCACCGGCGAACTGCCGAAGAAGAACATCGACACCGGCCTCGGCATGGAACGCCTCGCAATGATCCTGCAGGGCGTCGAGAACATGTACGAGACGGACCAGGTCCGTCCGGTGATCGACAAGGCCGCCGCGCTCTCCGGCAAGGAATACACCTCCGCGGAAACCCCGGCGGACCCCCACCACACGGACGACGTCAGGATGCGCGTGGTGGCAGACCACATCCGCTCTGCCCTGATGCTGATCGCCGACGGCGTCACCCCCTCCAACGAGGGCCGCGGCTACGTGCTGCGCCGCCTGATCCGCCGGGCGGTGCGCTCGATGCGGCTCCTCGGCGTCGAAAAGGCCTGCCTGCCCGAGCTGCTGCCCGCCTCCCGCGACGCCATGAAGGGTGTCTACCCGATCGTGGAGACCGACTTCGACCGGATCAGCCGGATCGCCTACGCCGAGGAGAAGGCGTTCCTGCGCACCATCGCCTCCGGCACCGCGCGGCTCGAGGACGCCGTGAAGGAATCCAAGGCCGCCGGCCAGCCGCTCTCCGGCGCCGACGCCTTCGCGCTGCACGACACCTACGGCTTCCCGATCGACCTCACCCTTGAAATGGCCGAGGAAGCCGGGCTCAAGGTCGACGAGCCGGAGTTCCGCAAACTCATGCTGGAACAGCGCCAGCGCGCCCAGGCGGACGCCAAGGGCAAGAAGGGCGCCCACGCGGACCTCAGCGCCTTCCAGGAGCTGCTGGCCGCGGGGGAGACCGTCTTCACCGGCTACACCGAGCTTGCCGGCGAATCCAAGGTGCGCGGCATCCTGGCCGGCGGCCGGAAGGTCTCGCAGGCCTCCACCGGCGAGGAAATCGAACTGGTCCTGGCCGAGACCCCGTTCTACGCCGAAGCCGGCGGCCAGGCCGCCGACACCGGGCTGATCACCGGAGACGGCTTCGTCGTCGAGGTCCTTGACGTGCAGCGGCCCATCAAGGGCCTGAGCGTGCACAAGGCAATCGTCCGCGAGGGCGAAATCGGAGCCGACTCACTGGTCCAGGCCGCCGTGGACCGGGAACGCCGCCACGCCGCCGAGCAGGCGCACACCGGTACGCACATCGTGCACGCGGCCCTGCACCAGATCCTCGGCCCGGAGGCTACGCAGCGCGGTTCGTTCAACAAGGCCGGCTACCTCCGCTTCGACTTCGCCTGGGGTGAGGGCCTCAGCGCCGCCACCCGCTCCGAGATCGAAGAAGTGTCCAACATCGCCATCCGGAACAACTTCCAGGTGCAGACCAAGGTCATGGGCCTGGCCGAAGCGAAGGCCCTCGGCGCCATGGCGCTGTTCGGCGAGAACTACGGCAACGAGGTCCGCGTCGTGGAGATCGACGGCGCCTGGTCCCGTGAGCTTTGTGGCGGAACGCACGTGTCCAACACCTCGCTGATCGGCAGCCTGTCGCTGCTCGGCGAACAGTCCGTTGGTTCGGGAAACCGCCGCGTGGAGGCCTTCGTCGGCATGGACGCGTTCCGGCACCTCGCTGCTGAACGCGCCCTGGTCACCGAACTCACCGAGATGCTCAAGGTTCCTTCCGGCCTGCTCACCGAGCGGATCGCCAGCACCCTGAACAAGCTGAAGACGGCGGAAAAGGAACTCGAGCGGCTCCGCAAGGAACAGCTCACGGCTGCCGCAGCGCAGTTGGTAGGCACCGCCAAGGACGCCGCCGGCGTCAAGGTGATCGCCCACGATGCCGGCCTGGTCAGCGGGGCCGACGACCTTCGCGGCCTCGCCCTTGACCTCCGGACCCGGCTGGGCTCCGAGCCGGCCGCCGTCGCGGTCGCCGGCGTCAGCAACGACCGCCCGGTCATCCTGATCGCCACCAACGAGGCTGCCCGGTCCGCCGGCGTCAAGGCCGGTGCGCTGGTCCGCCTCGCCGCCGGTATCCTCGGCGGCGGCGGCGGCGGCAAGGACGACGTTGCACAGGGCGGCGGCACCGACGCTTCCAAGGTCGGCGCGGCCCTCTCCGCCGTCGTGGACGCCATTACCCGGCGCTAACCCAGGACCTTGGATGACTGAATCGGCCGTGCCCGGCGCCTACCCCCAGGGCGTGAAACTCGGGGTGGACGTCGGCACCGTCAGGGTGGGCGTCGCGGTGTGCGACCGCGACGGCATCCTGGCCACGCCCCTGCGGACGCTGGCCCGCAATGCCAAGAAGAACACCGACGTCCGGATCCTCGCGGATCTTGCCGTGGAGCTCGGAGTTGTGGAAATTTTTGTGGGCCTGCCACGCACCATGAAAGGTGAAGAGCACGCTTCCGCCCGAATGGCCACCGAATATGCAAAGCTACTGGTCAGTAAACTATTGGAGGCCGGATCCGGCGTGCCGGTGAGGTTGGTTGACGAACGGCTGAGCACCGTGTCAGCCCACCGCGACCTGCACCAAGCTGGCATGAGCAGCAGGGACCACCGTAAAGTAGTTGATCAGGTCGCGGCCGCAGGTATCCTGCAGCATGCGATCGATATGCAAAAGGCCAGGGGAACGGATGTAGGAAACCGCGTCAGCGCGGACCTCCCTCCGGGGCCACCCGGTGACGGCGCTCAGGCCGTCCCGGCAGTACACACGCATTCTGCACAACGCATTCTGCCCAAAATGGAAGGCTACAGTGAGCCCGGTCAACAATGACGACTCCTCTGGTGTTGCCAAGAGCGGCGCCGGCCGACCGCTGACGCGCAAAGAGATCAGGGCCCAGGAGAAGTTCCTGGCCACCCAGGGTCACGACGTCATCCCGCCGCAGGCCTTCGAGACGGGGCCGGAAGCTCCGGCCGTGCCGCCCGCCGACGCTTCGGCCACGGCTGATGCACCCCGTGAACCCTCCGCAGACGCCCCGGAACCCCCGGAGGCTGCGCCGACCGTGCACGAACCCGTGAACGAGAGCCCCGCCGCGCGCGTGCACGAGGATCCCGCACACGAGGATCCCGCACACGCAGCACCCATACACGCAGAACCTGTGCACGCGGAGCCGGTGCTTGAACAGCCCGGGCACGCCACACCCGAGCCGGAACAGCCTGTGCACGAGGACCCCGTGCAAGGGGAGCCGGTCCACGGCTACTCCGGTCACGACGAACCGCACCATGATCAACCGCAGCACGAGGAACCCGCGCTCGAGGAGCCGGTCCACGAGTACGCCGGCGGGATGTCCCGCGAGGAAACCCTGCGCCGGGCCGACGCGCTGCAGTACGGCCACGGCCTTCACGACGGGGCGGATTTCCACCCGGCCTACGCGGACCAGCCCGACGATGAGGCCCACCATGTCTACGACGACGAGCCCGGCCACGACCTGATGGCCGGCGCCGCCAGCATTCCCACCGCCAAGGGCCCCTCCAAGAAGGTCCGCCGGCGCCGCCGCTTCCTCGCCCTCGTCCTGACGCTGGCCGTGTTCGTGGTCGCAATCGTGGTCGGCGCGCAGGTCATCAAGCCCCTGCTCGGCGGCGACAAGGTCGCCGACTACCCGGGCCCGGGAACCGGCTCGGTGACGATTACCGTTCCGCCGGGTGCCGGACCCCGGTCCGTGGCGGCGGAGATGGAATCCAAAAAGGTCATTGCGAACGCCGATTCCTTCGTCAAGCAGTTCGCCGCCTCGGGCGGCGCCCTGAGCCCGGGAACATTCACGATGCGCAACGAAATGAACAACTCCGATGCCGTGGCCGTCCTGTTGAACAAGGGCCAGGAAAAGGTCATGTACGTTGCCCTGAGCGCCGGTTTGAGGATCAGCGAATCGCTGCAGGCCATATCCGAGGGCACCGGAATCCCGGTGGCGGAGCTCAAGGCACTCAGCGACTCCCCGAAGCAGTTCGGTGTGCCGTCCAAGGCCAAGAACCTCGAAGGGTTCCTGTTCCCGGGCGAGTACCGCTTCCCGCTGGGTACGTCCGGGAAGGACGTACTGCAGAAACTGGTCGGCAGCACGCTGGAGGAACTCAAGTCACAGGGCGTGACCGATCCGGCCAAGCAGTACGACGCCATCACGGTCGCGAGCATCGTGCAGGCCGAAGGTGGCCAGGCGGAATACGGAGACGTCGCCGGCGCGATCTACAACCGGCTCAAGCCCAACAACACCGAGACGAACGGCCTGATCCAGTCCGACGCCACGGTGACCTACGGGCTGGGCATCCGGAGCTTCCACATCGACGAGGACCAGAAGGCCGACAAGTCGAACAAATACAACACGTACGCCAACGCCGGCCTGCCGGCGGGCCCGATCGGTTCGCCTGGCAAGCGGGCTATCGACGCGGCCGCCAAGCCGAAGAAGAACGACTACCTCTACTGGGTCACCATCAACCTGGACACCAAGGAGACGAAGTTCTCCAAGACCCTGGCCGAGCACAACGGCTACGTGGCCAAGTACAACGCCTGGTGCGAGGCCAATCCCGGACGTTGCGTGTGACGCTGCGGGCCGCCGTCCTCGGGCATCCCATCAGCCACTCAAAGTCGCCGGCCCTGCATCGCGCCGCCTACGCCAAGATCGGCGTGGAAGTGGCCTATGACGCCGTCGACGTCACCGAGGAGGCCCTCCCGGCCTTCATGGCGGGCGTACGCGGGGACGAAGGCTGGCGCGGGCTGTCGGTGACCATGCCGCTCAAGGCCGCGATGGCCGCCGAGGTGGACGAGGTCCGCGGCGTCGCCCGGCAGTTGGGCGTCATCAACACCGTGGCCTTTGAGCGGCCGGGCGCTGCCGCCGGTGCGCCGGTCCGCCTGGTGGGGTACAACACCGACGTCGCCGGGATCGTCAACGCCGTCCGCTACGCCGGCGTGGCCGCTGAGCCGTCCGCCGTCATCCTCGGCGGCGGCGGAACCGCCGCGGCCGCCATTGCCGCGCTGAAGGAGCTCGGCGCCCCGGATGCTGCCGTTTACGTCCGGGACGTCGGCCGCGCCGTCGAAGCCCGGGCAGCGGCCGCCGCCGTCGGACTTCCGCTGCAGGTGCTGCCGCTGACGGCTGCAGCGCCCGCAGTCGCAGCAGCGGACATCGTGATCTCCACCCTGCCGCCCCGCGCCGCTGACGGCCTCGCGGAGGAACTCGCCGCAGCATTGGACGCGAAGGGCGGCACAGTCGCCGGGGTGCTCCTCGACGTGGCCTACGACCCGTGGCCGAGCCGAATCGCCGCGGCCTGGGCGGACGCGGGCGGTCGGGTGGTCCCCGGCCTGGAAATGCTGCTGTACCAGGCGGTGGAGCAGGTCCGCCATTTCACCGGCCTCCAAGGACCCGTGCCGGAGGAGGTCATAGATGTGATGTGTGACGCAGTCGGGGTACCCCGACGGGTGTTCTAAGTGCCTTGCATGGCAGGATGGATTCTATGTTGCGTTGGTTGACTGCCGGAGAATCCCATGGTCCGGCCCTGGTCGGAATTATCGAAGGCGTCCCCGCAGGTGTTGAACTCACCAGCGACCGGATCGTCGAAGCGCTGGCCCGCCGGCGCCTCGGTTACGGCCGCGGCGCCCGGATGAAGTTCGAACAGGACGCGGTGACGGTCCTGGGCGGTGTGCGCCATGGCCTGACCCAGGGCGGCCCCGTCGCTATCCAGGTCGGCAACACCGAGTGGCCCAAATGGGAGCAGATCATGTCTGCGGACCCGGTGGACCCCGAGGCCCTCGCGGACCAGGCCCGCAACGCACCGCTGACCCGGCCTCGGCCGGGCCACGCCGACTTCACCGGCATGCAGAAGTACGGCTTTGACGAGGCCCGCCCGGTCCTGGAGCGCGCCAGCGCCCGGGAGACCGCCACCCGCGTGGCCCTGGGCGCCGTCGCTTCCGCGTTCCTCAATCAGCTCGGCATCGAACTCGTCTCCCACACGGTGTCCATTGCCAGCGTTTCCGTCCCGGAGGGCCGGCCGCTGCCGCTGCCGGACAACGTGCTGGCCCTCGACGCCGACCCGCTGCGCTGTTTCGACCGCGAGACCTCGGACGCCATGGTCGCGGAGGTGGACATGGCGCACAAGGAAGGCGAAACCCTCGGCGGCGTCGTCGAAGTCCTCGCCTACGGCCTGCCCCCCGGATTGGGCAGCTACGTCCACTGGGACCGGCGCCTCGACTCGCGCCTCGCTGCCGCCCTAATGGGCATCCAGGCAATCAAGGGCGTGGAGGTCGGCGACGGCTTCCTCACCGCTGCGCGCCGCGGCTCGGCTGCCCACGATGAAATCGTCAAGGACGCCGACGGCAGGATCATCCGCACGTCCAACCGGGCCGGCGGCATCGAAGGCGGCATGAGCATCGGCGACGTGCTCCGCGTCCGCGCCGCCATGAAGCCGATCGCGACGGTGCCGCGCGCGCTCAAGACTGTCGACATCAGCACCGGCGAGGCCGCCAAGGCACACCACCAGCGCTCGGACGTCTGTGCGGTCCCGGCCGCCGGCGTGGTGGCGGAGGCCATGGTGGCGCTGGTCCTCGCCGAAGCGGTCACGGAAAAGTTCGGCGGCGACTCCGTGCAGGAGACCGCCCGCAACATCAAGGGTTACCTGGACAACATTCCGGCGTCCCTGGACTCGATCGGGCACTAGTGCCGGGTCGTCACGCAGCGCGTAAGTCACTGGACCGCCCGGTCGCCCTGATCGGCCCGATGGCGGTCGGCAAGTCCGCTATCGGGCAGCAGCTCGCCCAGCAGCTCGGCGCCCGCTTCGTCGACACCGACGTCGAAGTGGTCGCCCAGCACGGCACCATCGCGGACATTTTCGCCTGCCGCGGCGAAAACGCGTTCCGCGAACTGGAAGCCCGGGCCGTCGCCAAGGCGATCGAGGAGGCCGCAGGCACCAACACCGTCATCTCCCTCGGCGGCGGGGCTGTGCTGGACTCCGGAACGCAGCAGCTGCTGGCCAGCTGCACCGTGGTCTACCTCGAATGCGATGCCGACACCGTCTCCGAGCGGATTGCCCGGAACTCCGGGCGTCCCCTCCTGGCAGGCGACGCGATGGAACGCTGGCGGACGCTGTTCGCCACCCGCCAGCCGGTCTATGAACGCCTCGCGGACCTGACCCTCGATGTCCGGAGCGGTTCCGTCCAGGAGCTCGCGCGCCGGCTTGAAGATGCGCTGGAGCAGCTCGCCGCCGCCCCAACCGCGGCAACGCGCACCCCCGCAGCCACAAGGAAAGTTGAAAAGTGAGCACCGAATCAACCGTCATCAAAGTCACCGGACACGCTCCGGCGGAGAACTACGACGTCGTCGTCGGCCGCGGATTGCTGGCTAAGCTGCCCGGGCTGCTGGGGGAGCGCGTCAAGCGCGTCCTCGTCGTCCACCCGCGCGCCCTGCGGCTCACCGGTGACGCCGTCCGCGAGGAGCTCGCCACCGCCGGCTTCACGGCGCTGACGGCCGAAATTCCGGACGCCGAAGAAGGCAAGCACATCGAGGTGGCGTCGTTCTGCTGGCAGGTGCTGGGCCAGAACGACTTCACCCGCTCGGACGCAATCGTCGCCGTCGGCGGGGGAGCGGTGACCGACCTCGCCGGCTTCGTCGCGGCGACCTGGCTGCGCGGCGTGAAGGTCATCCACATGCCCACGAGCCTGCTCGGCATGGTGGACGCCGCCGTCGGCGGCAAGACCGGCATCAATACCGCCGAGGGGAAGAACCTGGTGGGCGTCTTCCACCCGCCGGCGGGCGTCCTCGCCGACCTGGACACGCTGGACACGCTGCCGAAGAACGAGATGATCTCCGGCATGGCCGAGGTCATCAAGTGCGGCTTCATCGCCGACCCGGCCATCCTCGACCTGATTGAAAAGGACCCCGCCGCGGTCTCGGACCCGCGCTCCGAAACCGTGCGCGAACTGATCGAACGCGCCATCGCGGTCAAGGCCCGGGTCGTCTCCGAGGACCTGAAGGAAACCGGACAGCGCGAGATCCTCAACTACGGCCACACCCTGGGCCACGCGATTGAACTCGCCGAACGCTACTCCTGGCGGCACGGCGCCGCCGTCTCGGTGGGCATGATGTTCGCCGCGGAACTGGCCCGCAGCGTCGGCCGGCTCAGCGACGCCGACGCCGACCGGCATCGGAGCATCCTGGAGAGCCTCGGTCTGCCCATCACCTACCGGCGCGACCGCTGGCAGGCGTTGCTGGACGGCATGCGGCGGGACAAGAAGTCCCGCGGCGACCTGCTGCGCTTCGTGGTGCTCGACGGCGTCGGGCGCCCGGGCATCCTGGACGTGCCGGACACCTCGCTGCTCTTCGCGGCGTACCAGGAAATCGCGTCCTGATGATCAGCGACAGCGGTGGCACGAGCGAGTGGCCCGACGGCGGGTTCCCCGGCATCCGGATCAACCCGGAAACCCTCATGCCGCAGGTGGTCAACGGGGAAGCCTGCGCCGCGGCGCTGGCGGCCTCAACGGACGCCACGGACCTGATCTTCGTGCGCCTCGTGGAAGGGCACCCGGGCGAGGCCGCCGAGCTGCTCGCCGAGGCCCGGTACAAGGACCCGGATTCGTTCCGGCTGCGGATGTTCGAGGCGGAAGTCCTGCGGGTGTCGCACCGCTTCGACCGCGCCGTAGAGCTTTACCGCCAGCTCCTCGCCGAAGCCCAGGGCACTCCTGACGAGGCCGTGGTCCGGCAGCACCTTGGCCGGTCCTACTTCGCCGCCGGCAACATCGCGGCCGCCGTCGAGTCCTTCGCCAAGGCGCTGGACCTGCGGGTGGCGGGCTCGGCTGATGCCGCGCTGATCTACTCCTCGACCGTGGCGCTGCAGCGCGCCCGGGACGTGCTGGACCTGGCCTGCTAGGGGCCGTTCCTGGCCCGTCCGGCAGCGCACCGGCAAAACCGGTAGAATGGTTTTTGGATTTTTGATAAATACGCGCTGGCGGGCCGGATCGGCATGCCTGCCTGGCATAAGCGGCTGGCGGCTAGAACCAGTCAACAAAGAAACCTGAGGATACTGTGGCAACCACTAACGACATCAAGAACGGAACCGTGCTGAAGCTTGAGGGCCAGCTTTGGAACATCATCGAGTTCCAGCACGTCAAGCCCGGCAAGGGCGGCGCTTTCGTCCGCACCAAGATGCGCAACGTGATGTCCGGCAAGGTCGTCGACAAGACCTTCAACGCCGGGCTCAAGATCGAGACCGCCACGGTTGACCGCCGCGACTACCAGTACCTGTACCAGGACGGGGCCGACTTCGTGTTCATGGACACCTCGGACTTCGACCAGCTCACCGTGTCCGCCGCTACCGTCGGCGACGCCACCAACTTCATGCTCGAGAACCAGATGGTCAACATCGCCATCCACGAGGGCAACCCGCTTTACATCGAACTGCCGCCGAGCGTCGTGCTGGAAATCACCTACACCGAGCCGGGCCTGCAGGGCGACCGCTCCTCGGCCGGCACCAAGCCCGCGACCCTCGAGACCGGCTACGAGATCCAGGTGCCGCTGTTCGTCGAGAACAACACCAAGGTCAAGGTCGACACCCGCGACGGCAGCTACCTTGGCCGGGTCAACGACTAGTGAGTGCACGCGGTAAGGCCCGTAACCGGGCCCTGGATGTTCTCTTCGAGGCGGAGCAGCGCTCCGTCTCCGCATTCGATGTGCTGCGTTCCCGTCGTGAACAGACGGATCAGATCATCAACCCCTACACCCTGGAAATCGTTGAGGGGGTCGTGTCCCACCAGGCCGCGATCGACGAATTCCTCGAAACCTACTCGCAGGGCTGGTCGCTGGAGCGGATGCCCTCGGTTGACCGCATCATTCTGCGGATCGGGACCTGGGAACTGCTCTACAACGACGACGTTCCCGACGGCGTCGCCGTGAGCGAGGCCGTGGCGCTGGCCAAGACGCTCTCCACGGACGAGTCGCCGTCGTTTATCAACGGCCTGCTGGGCCGCCTGCAGCAGCTGAAGCCCTCGCTGCTGGCCTGATGGCCGTTCCATAAGGGCCGGTGCCCGCCCCACGGCGGACACCGGCCCTTGGCGTATCCCGGCCCGCTTTCCCTCTAGGCTTGCCCTCCGGGGGTTAGCGCAGGACGGCGTCGCGCAAGGCCAGGATCTCGCCGAGCTGGTGCTGTTCGTCAAGCTGATGCGCCGCCACGTCCCGGCCGCTGAGGATCCGCTGCCGGATGATGGCCAGCCGGGTGGCGGCCTGCAGGAAAGCCTTCATCTGCGGGGCCCGGCCGATCGTCCTGGCCCAGCGCAGGGCCGAGCGGCGCCCGGCGGGAGTCGCCAGCATGGCCACCTCCTGGCCGGTGAACCAGCCGGCCGCCGCGTACTCCTGCAGCCGTTGGCGGGTCAGCCGGCGTTCCGCCACGCGCAGCAGCACCACGACCAGGACGGCGAGCAGGAAGATCGGCACCTGGACCAGGATGTACTGCGCCAGGAAATTCTGGCCCATTGAGTTCCAGCCGCTATGCAGCAACATGGCGGGGACCAGGCCCACCGGGAAGGCGAGCAGCGTCAGGCCGGAGTGCCAGCGCCGCGCCGCGAAGCCCAGGATGAGCCCGGTCGTGCCGGTGAAAATGGCATGCGCGAACGGGGACATCACGCCGCGCAGGAAGAACACGACCGCCAGGTCCGTGCCCGGAGTGCTGGACTCGGCGATGGCCCGGCCGAAGTACAGGATGTTCTCGGTGAAAGCGAAACCGCCGGCAACCGTGAACGCAAAGACGACGCCGTCGACCGGACCGTCGAATTGTTTGCGCGCGAAGAGCAGGAGCAGCAAGAGACCGAGTGACTTCGCGAATTCCTCCACCACCGGGGCCTGTACCGTGACGGCGAACGTCCGGTAGTCCAGCCCGGACGCGGGACCCGCGGCGAGCGAGAAGAACGGTTGGATCAGCATCGTCACGGCAATCGAAACGAGCGCGCCCCACGCGAACGCGAAGAACAGCAGCCGTTTCGGTTCGGGCTCCCAGCGGTCAATGTAGCGGACGGCCAGCAGGACCGAGCTGAGCGGCAGCAGCGACGCGATGAAGCCCACGACGAAGCCGCCCGGCCCGGTGTTCTCCAGCACGAACGGCAGCACCAGGAACAGGCTCACAAAGGCGAGAACCGCGCCGCCCAGCACGAGGGCCGCCATACCCGCAGAGGCCCGCGCACGGGGTGCCGCGGCGTAGGCTGCCGGCAGTACCGGATGGCGCTGCGCCGGAGCCTGCGCTGACGTCTGCGCCGGCAGCGGTGCCTGCCCGAAGCCCGGCGCCGGACGGTAGTTCTCCGGCTGGACCTGGCCCATCCAGCTTGGGTTCGCCTGCTGCGGCTGCCGGGTCGCTCCGGGCGGCTGCCGGGCGGGGGGAGGATCGAAGCTCGTCATGCCATGAGCCTAAGCCGCGCGCCGCCGGGCGGCCCAATACGGCCCGTGCCGGTGTGACGCACGCCGCCTGCTCCGGGGCCGGGAGGCGGCGGCCCGTGTGGTAATTTGAAAGAGCAAATGATCCTTTTTTAATTCCGTCCCGTGAGGCGGGGAAAGGGGAGACGAGCGTTGACTTCTGTTCCAGAAGCACCGGTTCCGGCCAAGGTCCAGCTCAGCAGGGTTGTCCTCAACCAGGCTGACATCGACCGTGCACTCACTCGTATCGCCCATGAAATTCTTGAGTCCAACAAGGGCTCCCAGGACCTGGTCCTGCTGGGCATCCCGCGGCGGGGCTATCCGCTCGCCGTCCGGCTCGCCGCCAAGATTGCCGCCGCCGATCCCAACGTGGACCCGGCCGCGATCGTGGGCCAGTTGGACGTCACCATGTTCCGCGACGACCTCTCGCACCAGCCGACCCGGCCCCCGTACCCCACCCAGTTGCCCCGCACCGGGATCGACAACAAGGTAGTGGTGCTGATCGACGACGTCCTCTACTCCGGCCGTACCATCCGCGCCGCGCTGGACGCGATCATCGACCTGGGCCGTCCCCGGATCGTCCGGCTGGCCGTCCTGATCGACCGCGGCCACCGGGAGCTGCCCATCCGCGCCGACCACGTCGGCAAGAACCTCCCCACCTCCTCCGCGGAGAAGGTCCGCGTCCGGCTGGAAGAAACCGACTCAACCGACGGCGAAGCCGTGAACGAAGTTGTTATCGAGGCCACCGCATGAAGCACCTGCTCTCCACCGAAGACCTCAGCTACGCCAACGCCATCCGCATCCTCGACACCGCCGAAGAGATGGCCGCGGTGGGGGAGCGCGAGGTCAAGAAGCTGCCGGCGCTGCGCGGCCGCACCGTGGTCAACCTTTTCTTCGAGGACTCCACCCGCACCCGCATCTCCTTCGAAGCAGCCGCCAAACGGCTCTCCGCGGACGTCATCAACTTCGCCGCGAAGGGTTCCTCCGTCTCCAAGGGCGAATCCCTCAAGGACACCGCCCAGACGCTCGCCGCCATGGGCGCCGACGCCGTCGTCATCCGGCACTGGGCCTCCGGCGCCCCGCACCGGCTGGCGGCGACCGACTGGATCGACGCCGCCGTCATCAACGCCGGCGACGGCACCCACGAGCACCCCACCCAGGCGCTGCTGGACGCCTTCACCATGCGCCGGCACTGGTCGCAGCTCGCCGGCAGCCCGTCCGCCGGCGCGGACCTGAAAGGCATGCGCGTCGCGATCGCCGGCGACGTGCTGCACTCCCGCGTGGCCCGTTCCAACGTCTGGCTGCTGCGCACCCTGGGGGCGGAAGTCACCCTCGTGGCCCCGCCCACGCTGCTTCCCATCGGCGTCGAAGAGTGGCCCTGCACGGTCAGCTACGACCTCGACGAGACCCTCGCCCGGGGCGTTGACGCGATGATGATGCTGCGCGTACAGGGCGAGCGGATGAACGCCTCGTTCTTCCCGACCACCCGCGAGTACTCACGGCGCTGGGGCTTCGACGACAACCGCCTCCGCGCCCTCGACAGCCTGGGCCTGAAGGACACGATCATCATGCACCCCGGTCCGATGAACCGCGGGCTGGAAATTTCCTCGGCCGCCGCCGACTCGCCCCGCTCCACCGTGCTGGCACAGGTGCGCAACGGCGTGTCGATCCGGATGGCCGCACTGTACCTGCTGCTCTCCGGGGACACCCGCGAACCAGCAACCTCCACTGCCGCCTATTCCAAGGAGAGCCACTGATGGCATCACAGCAACAGGACACAGGCAGCACCGGCGCCTACCTCATCCGGGGAGCCTCGATCCTCGGCGGGGCCGCTGAAGACCTGCTGATCCGCGACGGCGTCATCGCAGCCCGCGGCCTGGACCTCGACGCCGGGAACGCAACAGTCATCGATGCCACCGGCCTCGTCGCCCTGCCCGGCATGGTGGACATCCACACCCACCTGCGCGAGCCCGGCCGCGAGGACGCCGAAACGGTCGAGACCGGCACCCGCGCCGCAGCCCTGGGCGGATACACCGCCGTGCACGCGATGGCCAACAGCACGCCCGTGGCGGACACCGCCGGTGTCGTCGAGCAGGTCCTCACCCTGGGCCGCACGGCCGGCTGGGTGGACGTCCGCCCGGTCGGTGCCGTCACCGTCGGCCTGGCCGGCGAGCAGCTCGCCGAGCTCGGCGCCATGGCCGACTCCCGCGCCCGGGTCCGGGTCTTTTCCGACGACGGCATCTGCGTCAGCGACCCAGTGCTGATGCGCCGTGCCCTCGAATACGTCAAGGCGTTCGACGGCGTCGTCGCCCAGCACGCGCAGGAGCCCCGCCTCACCGCGGGAGCGCAGATGAACGAGGGCGTCGTCTCCGCGGTCCTTGGCCTCACCGGCTGGCCCGCCGTCGCCGAGGAGAGCATCATCGCCCGCGACGTCCTGCTCGCCCAGCACGTCGGATCCCGGCTGCACGTCTGCCATGTCTCCACCGCGGGCTCGGTGGAAATCGTGCGCTGGGCCAAATCACGCGGCATCAACGTCACTGCCGAGGTCACGCCGCACCACCTGTGGCTGACCGACGAGCTGGTCCGGAGCTACGACCCGGTCTACAAGGTCAACCCGCCGCTGCGCACCGACGAGGACGTCCAGGCCCTGCGCGCCGCCCTGGCGGACGGCACGATCGACGTCGTCGGCACCGACCACGCCCCGCACCCGAGCGAACACAAGGAATGCGAATGGGCGCAGGCCGCGATGGGCATGACCGGGCTGGAAACCGCCCTGTCGGTGGTGCAGCACACCATGATCGAGACCGGGCTGATGACGTGGGCCGACTTCGCCCGCGTGACCTCCACCACGCCTGCCGCGATCGGCCGGCTGGAGGACCAGGGCCGGCCGCTGGAGACCGGTGAACCCGCCAACGTCATACTCGTGGACCCGGCTGCGCGCTGGACCGTGGACCCTTCTAAGATGGCAACCATGGGCCGTAACTCTCCGTTTGCCGGCCGGGAACTCCCGGGCAAGGTGGTGGCCACCTTCTTCAAGGGTCATCCGACCGTCCTGGACGGGGAACTCAACACCCCGTACCGGTGGCTCCCCGACAGCACAGACGTCTCGGACACGGCGGTCCGCCCCTGATGGTCAAGGAACTCTCCCTGCTCTTCACGCTGGTCCTGATCGGCGTCGCGCTGGTCCTGATCTGGATCGGCTGGCGCAATCGGCTGCGACGCCAGGCCGACGTCGATCCGCTCCCGGCCGTTCCCGCCGAGCTGGGCGGAACGCTGGCAGCCGCCGAGGGCCAGTACGTCGCCTCCACCACCGCCGGCGACTGGCTGGACCGGATCGCCGTCCACCAGTTGGGCCTGCGCACCAACGCCGAACTCAGCGTCCACCCCGAAGGCGTGTTGTTCGACCGCTCCGGCGCCGCCCCCGTGTTCATCCCGGCCGCCAGCCTCACCGGCGTCCGGCAGGAAAGCGGCATGGCCGGGAAGTTCGTCGAAAAGGACGGTCTTCTGGTGCTCAGCTGGATGCTCGGCGCCAAGGAGCTGGACACCGGCTTCCGCACCCGACGGGCCGAGGACAAGGCCCTGCTCCTGTCCACCCTCCAAGATTTGATCTCCGCAGCCCCTCAGGCAGAAGCCGATAGTGGAAAGTAACGACGTGACAGACTCCCACGCAGTGTCAGAGACAGCAGTGTCAGAAGCAGCAGTGTCAGGAACAGAAGTGTCAGCAACAGAAGTGATTGAAGAAACAGTGACAGCAAACGACTCTGCACCCGCTGCAGCAGCCTCCACGCCCGCCGTGCTCGTGCTCGAAGACGGCCGGATCTTCCGCGGCCGCAGCTACGGTGCCACCGGCACCGCGTTGGGCGAGGCGGTCTTCGCGACCGGCATGACCGGCTACCAGGAAACCATCACCGACCCGTCCTACGCCCGCCAGCTGGTGGTGCAGACCGCGCCGCACATCGGCAACACCGGTGTGAACAAGGACGACGCCGAATCCCGCCGCATCTGGGTGGCCGGCTACATCGTCCGCGACGCCGCACGCCGCGCGTCGAACTGGCGCTCGGAGCGCAGCCTCGACGAGGAACTCGTCGACCAGGGCATCGTGGGAATCCAGGGCGTCGACACCCGCGCCATCACCCGGCACCTGCGCGAACACAAGACCATGCGCGCCGGGATTTTCTCCGGCGAGGCCGCCGGCGCCACGGACAAGGAGCTGGTGGACACCGTGCTGGCCAGCGCGCCGATGGAAGGCTCCCGGCTGGCTGAGGAAGTCAGCGTCGACGAGGCGTACACCGTCGAGCCCGCCGACTGGGGCTGGGAGGGCGAGCCGCGGTTCAGCATCGCCGCGATCGACCTTGGCATCAAGCGCATGACCCCGATCCGCTTCGCCGAACGCGGCGTCCGGGTCCACGTCCTGCCGGCCACCGCCACGCTCGAAGACGTCAAAGCCGTCAACCCCGACGGCGTCTTCATGTCCAACGGCCCCGGCGACCCCGCCACCGCCGACAGCCAGGTAAACCTGCTGCGCTCCGTGCTGGACGCCAAGCTGCCCTACTTCGGCATCTGCTTCGGCAACCAGATCCTGGGCCGCGCCCTCGGCTTCGGCACCTACAAGCTCCGCTACGGCCACCGCGGCATCAACCAGCCCGTGATGGACCGCCGCACCGGCAAGGTCGAAATCACCTCGCAGAACCACGGCTTCGCCGTCGACGCCCCGCTCGAGGGCGCCACCCAGGCTCCGGAGGAGCGCTTCGGCCGCGTCGAGGTCAGCCACGTCAGCCTCAACGACGACGTCGTCGAGGGCCTGTACTGCCTCGACATTCCCGCCTTCTCGGTCCAGTACCACCCCGAGGCGGCTTCCGGCCCGCACGACGCCGCCTACCTCTTCGACCGCTTCATCGAGCTGATGGCGGACACCAAGAACGCCGACACCAAGACTGCCGACACCAAGACTGCCACCGACTCCAAGACTGAGGACAAGAAGTAATGCCCAAGAGAACTGACCTTAAGAGCGTCCTGGTCATCGGTTCCGGCCCGATCGTCATCGGCCAGGCGGCCGAATTCGACTACTCCGGCACCCAGGCACTGCGCGTCCTCAAGGAGGAAGGCCTGCGCGTCATCCTCGTCAACTCCAACCCGGCCACGATCATGACCGACCCGGAGTTCGCCGACGCCACGTACATCGAGCCGATCACGCCCGAGGTGGTCGAGAAGATCATCGCCAAGGAACGCCCGGACGCACTGCTGCCCACCCTGGGCGGCCAGACCGCACTGAACACGGCGATCGCCCTGGACAAGAACGGTGTGCTGGAGAAGTACAACGTCGAGCTGATCGGCGCCAACATCGCCGCGATCGAGCTCGGTGAGGACCGCGAGAAGTTCAAGGGCGTCGTGGAGCGCTGCGGCGCCGAGTCCGCGCGCAGCCACATCATCCACAGCATGGACGAGGCCCTCACCGCGGCCCAGGACCTGGGCTACCCGATGGTGGTCCGGCCCTCCTTCACGATGGGCGGCCTCGGCTCCGGCCTGGCCTACAACGAGCAGGACCTGCGCCGGATCGTCGGCCAGGGCCTGCAGTACAGCCCCACGTCCGAGGTGCTGCTCGAAGAGAGCATCCTCGGGTGGAAGGAATACGAACTCGAGATGATGCGGGACAAGAACGACAACGTCGTAGTGGTCTGCTCCATCGAGAACTTCGACCCGGTGGGCGTGCACACCGGCGACTCCATCACCGTCGCCCCGGCGCTGACCCTGACGGACCGTGAGTACCAGCGGCTGCGCGACATCTCGATCGCCGTCATCCGCGAAGTCGGCGTCGACACCGGAGGCTGCAACATCCAGTTCGCCGTCGAGCCGGACACCGGCCGCGTCGTGGTGATCGAGATGAACCCCCGCGTCTCCCGCTCCTCGGCCCTGGCCTCCAAGGCCACCGGCTTCGCGATCGCCAAGATCGCCACCAAGCTCTCGCTCGGCTACACCCTGGACGAGATCCCGAACGACATCACGCAGAAGACGCCGGCCTCCTTCGAGCCGACCCTCGACTACGTTGTCGTCAAGGTCCCGCGCTTCGCCTTCGAGAAGTTCCCCGCCGCGGACTCCACGCTGACCACCACCATGAAGTCGGTGGGCGAGGCCATGGCCATGGGCCGGAACTTCACCGAGGCGCTGCAGAAGGCGCTGCGGTCCCTGGAACAGAAGGGCTCCCAGCTGGACTTCAGCCCGGTCCCGGAATGGGAAGTCCCGGAACTGATCGAGAAGGCCAAGCGCCCCAGCACCGAACGCCTGCACCAGGTCCAGCGCGCGCTGCTCGGCGGCGCCACCCTGGAACAGCTGTTCGAGGCCACCAAGATCGACCCTTGGTACCTGGACCAGCTCCAGCTGCTGAACGAGATCTCGCAGGAAATCCGCCACTCCACCGCCCTGACCCAGGAGATGCTGCAGCGCGCCAAGCGGCACGGCTTCTCCGACGCGCAGATCGGGGCCCTGACGCACAACTCCGAGGACGTCGTCCGCGGCGTCCGGCAGGCCCTCGGCATCCGCCCGGTCTACAAGACCGTGGACACCTGCGCCGCGGAGTTCGCCGCGTACACGCCGTACCACTACTCGTCCTACGACGAGGAGGACGAGGTGGCGCTGCACGCCAAGCCGTCCATCATCATCCTCGGCTCCGGGCCGAACCGGATCGGCCAGGGCATCGAGTTTGACTACTCCTGCGTGCATGCCTCGATGGCGCTGCGCAAGGCCGGTTACGAGACCGTGATGGTCAACTGCAACCCGGAGACTGTCTCCACCGACTACGACGTCTCCACCCGGCTCTACTTCGAGCCGCTCACCCTCGAGGACGTCCTCGAGGTCATTGCAGCCGAAGAGCGGACCGGCGGTGTGATGGGCGTGTTCGTCCAGCTCGGCGGCCAGACCCCGCTCAAGCTCGCCCAGCAGCTCGCCGACGCCGGCGTGCCGATCCTCGGCACCTCCCCGGAGGCCATCGACCTGGCCGAGCACCGCGGCGCCTTCTCCCGAGTGCTTGATGAGGCCGGGCTGATCTCCCCGAAGAACGGCACCGCCGTCTCCTTCGAGGACGCCAAGAAGATCGCCGACGAGATCGGCTACCCGGTCCTGGTCCGCCCGTCCTACGTGCTCGGCGGCCGCGGCATGGAGATCGTCTACGACGAAGCGAACCTCTCCCGCTACATCGCCAACGCCACCGAAATCACCCCGGACCACCCGGTGCTGATTGACCGCTTCCTCGAGGACGCCGTCGAGATCGACGTCGACGCCCTCTACGACGGGAAGGACATGTACCTCGGCGGCATCATGGAACACATCGAGGAAGCTGGAATCCACTCCGGCGACTCCGCCTGCGTGCTGCCCCCGATCACCCTGGGCAACAACGTGATCGACCGGGTCCGGACCGCCACACGGGCCATCGCCGAGGGCGTCGGCGTCCGCGGCCTGATCAACATCCAGTTTGCCCTCGCCTCCGACGTGCTCTACGTGCTCGAGGCCAACCCGCGCGCCTCCCGCACCGTGCCCTTCGTCTCCAAGGCGACGGGTGTGCAGATGGCCAAGGCGGCAGCACTGATCGGCACCGGCGTCACCATCAACCAGCTCCGCACTGCCTACAAAATGCTGCCGGAATCCGGCGACGGCTCCACGCTGCCGCTGGACGCCCCGGTGGCGGTCAAGGAAGCGGTGCTGCCGTTCAGCCGCTTCCGCACCCTTGAGGGCAAGGTGGTGGACTCCCTGCTTGGCCCGGAAATGCGCTCCACCGGCGAGGTCATGGGCATCGACAAGCACTTCGACACGGCCTTCGCCAAGAGCCAGGCCGCGGCCAACAACGCGCTGCCCACCGAGGGCAAGGTCTTCGTCTCGGTCGCCAACCGGGACAAGCGCGCCGTCATCATGGCCGTCAAGCGCCTTTCCGACCTCGGCTTCGAGATCGTCTCCACCGGCGGCACCGCCGACGTGCTGCGGCGCAACGGCCTGCAGGCCACCACGGTCCGCAAGGTCGCCGAGGGCTCCAGCGCCGAGGGTGAAGGCACCATCGCGGACCTGATCATCGCCGGGGAAATCGACATGGTCTTCAACACCCCGTCCGGCGGCGAAGCCCGCGGCGACGGCTACGAAATCCGTGCCGCGGCCACTTCGATCGGCATCCCGTGCATCACCACGGTGGCCGAGTTCAACGCCGCCGTCCAGGCCATTGAGGCGATGCGGACCTACGAGTGGTCCGTTACCAGCCTGCAGGAGCACGCCGCGGCCCTGGCTGCTTCACAGGAGCGGGTCGCGCAGGAAGCGAAAGCGCATGCCTGAGGCTGCCACAGCTGAGACGTCCGGCCGGGAGTCCTTTGGCTCCCGGCTCGGCCGGGCCATGGCGGAGCGCGGCCCGCTCTGCGTGGGCATCGACCCGCATCCGGCGCTGTTGGAGCGCTGGGGCCTGAACGACGACGTCGCCGGGCTGGAGCGCTTCTCGCTCACAGTGCTCGAGGCCGTGGCCCCGCTCGCTGCCGCGGTGAAACCGCAGGTGGCGCTGTATGAACGCCACGGCTCGGCCGGGATGGCTGTGCTGGAACGAACCCTGGCAGGGTGCGCGGAGGCGGGCGTGCTCAGCATCGCCGACGCCAAGCGCGGCGACATCGGCTCCACCATGGCCGCCTACGCCGACGCCTGGCTGCGGGACGGCTCGGCCCTGGCCGCGGACTCGGTGACGTTGAGMCCCTACCTCGGCTTCGAATCGCTCCGGCCGGCGCTTGACCTCGCGGCGGAGTCCGGGCGCGGCGTCTTCGTCCTGGCGCTGACGTCCA
Source organism: Arthrobacter sp. 05N425 (assembly GCF_056397125.1). Taxonomy (NCBI): domain Bacteria; kingdom Bacillati; phylum Actinomycetota; class Actinomycetes; order Micrococcales; family Micrococcaceae; genus Arthrobacter; species Arthrobacter sp. 05N425. The sequence goes on along the minus strand of NZ_JBFTMU010000001.1, from coordinate 384,064 downwards.
ACCCGGAGGGCGCCTCCGTGCAGCATGTCGGTGGCGCGGACTCGGTGGCGCGGCGGATTGCCCGGGCCGCCGCCGCGGAGAACCGGCGGTACGGTGTTGAGCAGGGCGACGGGAAACTGGGCTCCGTCGGACTCGTCGTGGGCGCGACCGTTGGCTCCGCGCTGGCGGACCTTGACCTGGACCTGGCGGCGGTACGCGGCCCGATCCTGGCGCCGGGGCTGGGCGCGCAGGGGGCCACGGCCGCCGATCTGCGGAGCACCTTCGGCAGCGCTTACGGTCAGGTGCTTGGCACCTCAAGCCGGGACATCCTCGGCGCCGGGCCGCAGCCTGCAGGGCTCCGGGACGCCGCGCAGCGCACGCTCGACGAACTCCGCGCAGCCTAGGCCTTCCCGGCTCGGCGGAAAACCGCCCGCGGGGCCGGCCCCGGGTTTGCTGCGTCGGTTGGTCACAGAAGGCCGCTGTGGCGACAGCATTGCGGCCGTCTGTGGCGAACGGAGGCGCTGCCGTCCCGCCAGCCTGTCCGCCAGGCCCCGCAGCCACACCTCCGGCGTGCTGGGCCCGGGCTGGAGCCCCACGTCCGCCGCCTGGCTCGAATGGCGTCGGCCGCAGGTTTAGCGCCGGACGCGATCCATTGCTTTCCGGCGACTTCAGACTGTAAGTTCAGGACAAGTCCGCGGTACCGGCCGGGGCGCTGTCTGCGGCCCGTCTCACGGTCACGTCTGACCAGGACGTTTGCGTGGGCCGTTTGCGTGGGCCCGGCTGACAATGCAGGGAGGACCTCAGTGAGCTTGCGACCCCTCACGCCGCAGGAGCGTGCCGACGCCCTGCACAAGGCCGCCGCGGCCAGGCTGGCCCGGGCGGCCGCGAAGGAGCGGCTGAAGTCGGGGGAACTGTCGATCGCGGAACTGCTCAGCGCGGGGGAGACGGACGAAGCGATCGCCCGGATGCGGGTCGTGGAGCTGCTGGAAGCGCTGCCGGGAATCGGGCGCGTACGGGCCGCGGCGATCATGGACCGGTTCGGCATCGCAGCCTCCCGGCGGGTTCGTGGCCTGGGAATCCACCAGCGCCGGGCGCTGGTAGATTTTATAGACGAGAAATAGCTTGGCCCGCCGAGCTTCCACCACCGCCCAAAGGAATACGTGAGCAAGAAACCCGGACTGACAGTCCTCGCCGGTCCGACGGCTGTCGGCAAAGGCACCGTGTCCACCTATATTCGGGACAACTATCCCGAGGTCTGGCTTTCAGTGTCGGCAACCACCCGCCCGCCGCGGCCCGGTGAGATCGATGGTGTGCATTACTACTTCAAGTCCAAGGAAGAGTTTGATGCCCTCATCGCGGCAGGGGAACTCCTGGAGTGGGCTGTGGTGCACGGACAAAATACTTACGGCACCCTCAAGAGCACTGTAGACGCGGCGATTGCTGAGGGTCGCTCGGTGCTTTTGGAGATTGACCTGCAGGGCGCACGCCAGGTGAAGCAGGCCGTCCCGGACGCGCAATTCGTCTTCCTCGCCCCGCCAAGCTGGGAAGAATTGGTGCGCCGCCTGGTGGGCCGCGGCACTGAATCCGCCGAGGAACAGCAGCGACGGCTGGAAACCGGTAAAGTAGAACTAGCCGCTGAACCGGAGTTCGATCACACAGTCATCAATGATGACGTACGTCGGGCAGCGGATGAGCTTGTTTCACTCATGGGGCTAACGCCGCACCCGCACTAACCGCAGGGTCGGATTGGCCCGTTAGAATTTGGAGAATTCGTGTCCACGAACCTTGAAGGCATCATCAACCCGCCGATCGACGAGCTGCTGAAGGCTGCCGATTCGAAGTACGGACTGGTGATTTTCGGTGCCAAGCGCGCCCGGCAGATCAACGCCTACTACGCCCAGCTGCACGAGGGCCTGTTCGAGTACGTCGGCCCGCTGGTCGACACCAAGCTGAACGAAAAGTCGCTTTCCATCGCCCTGCGCGAAATCAACGAAGGCAAGCTCGTTTCCACGCCGATCGAAGCCGCCGCAGAGTAATATCTCTGCTGCCTGACGGAGGTCACGTGCGCATAGTCCTCGGAGTCGGGGGAGGGATTGCCGCCTACAAGGTGGCGTCGCTCCTCCGGCTTTTTACTGAAGCCGGCCATGACGTCACCGTCATTCCCACCGAGGCCGCCACCCGGTTCGTCGGCGTGGCCACCTGGGAGGCCCTTTCCGGGCACCCGGTGAGCAACAGCGTCTTCGACGAGGTGCACACCGTCAACCATGTCCGGCTCGGCCACGAGGCTGAGCTGATCGTGGTGGCACCGGCCACGGCGGACCTGCTGGCCCGCGCCGCCACCGGCCAGGCCAACGACCTGCTAACCAACACGCTGCTGATGGCCGGCGGGCCGGTGCTGATGGCCCCGGCCATGCACACCGAAATGTGGCGGCACCCGGCTACCCAGGCCAACGTCGAAACCCTGCGCAGCCGTGGCATCACCGTGCTCGAACCCGCCACCGGCCGGCTGACCGGGGCGGATTCCGGCCCGGGCCGGCTGCCCGAACCCGAGGCAATCTTCGCTGCCGCGCTGGCCCTGGCCGGCGCTCCGGCCGCGCCCAACACCCCCGGCCTGTCGACGTCGGACGCGGCCCTTCCAGCCGCCGCAGCCAGGCCGCTGGCCGGACTCACTGTCACCATCAGCGCCGGCGGCACCCGCGAACCCCTGGACCCGGTCCGCTTCCTCGGCAACCGTTCCTCCGGCAAACAGGGCGTGGCGCTGGCCGTCGCCGCCCGCGAGGCCGGCGCCCGCGTTCGGCTGCTGGCAGCCCACATGGACGTCCCGGCCCCCGACGGCGTCGAGGTGGTGCAGGTTGAGACCGCACTGGAACTGCGCAAGGCGGCCCTGCACGCCGCCGCCGATTCCGACGTCGTCATCATGGCCGCCGCGGTGGCGGACTTCCGCCCGGCGGATGTCTCCGGAACCAAAATCAAGAAGCGCGACGACGTCGCCGATCCCGTGATTTCGTTGGTCCGCAACCCGGACATACTCCGGGAACTCGTCGAGGTCCGTGATGCTGCGTCCCGCAACCAGCTGATCGTGGGTTTCGCTGCCGAAACCGGCGACGCCGACGGGGACGTCCTCGAATACGCGCAGGCCAAGCTGCGCCGCAAGGCCTGCGACCTGCTGGTGGTCAATCAGGTGGGCCAGAACCAGGTCTTTGGCCAGGACAGCAACGCCGTAGTCATCCTTTCGCGGTCCGGCTCCGAACCCCAAGAGGCGTCGGGTTCCAAATCCGACGTCGCGGCTGCCCTCATTGACCGCATCAGCGCCGAGCTAAGCCGGGTTGTCCCGCCCGCATAAGCGCTGGCGTAATCAAGGTCTCCTTAGCAGGGGGACACACGCCGCCGGACGTCCGTTTCCCAACCAGTAAGGTAGTTGAGTGACTTTACCGCTGCACATCCCAGACTTCCATGGGTCCACGCCCGCCTCGCTCCGGCTCTTCACGTCCGAGTCGGTGACCGAAGGACACCCCGACAAGATCTGTGACCAGATCAGCGATGCGATCCTCGACGCCCTACTGGCCAAGGACCCGGAGTCCCGGGTCGCCGTCGAGACCCTGGCCACCACGGGCCTCGTGCACGTGGCCGGTGAAGTCACCACGGACGCCTACGTCGAAATCCCGCAGATCGTCCGCGAGACCATCCTCGGGATCGGCTACGACTCTTCCGCGAACGGCTTCGACGGCGCCCGCTGCGGCGTGTCGGTCTCCATCGGCCAGCAGTCCAACGACATCGCCGGCGGCGTATTCAACTCCCTCGAGGCACGCGAAGGCCGCCAGGAAGACGATTACGATCTCCAGGGCGCCGGCGACCAGGGCATCATGTTCGGCTACGCCAGCGACGAGACCCCGTCCTACATGCCGGTCCCGATCTGGCTCGCGCACCGGCTTTCCGAACGGCTCACCGAGGTCCGCAAGTCGGGCCAGCTGGGCTACCTGCGCCCCGACGGCAAGACCCAGGTCACGGTGGGCTACGACGGCGACCGTCCCGTCTCGGTCGAGACCGTCGTGATCTCCAGCCAGCACGCGGAAGGCGCCAGCCTGGACCAGCTCCGCGCCGACCTCGCCGAGCACGTCGTCGACCCGGTCATGGCGCTGTCCAACCTGGACATCTCCCGGTCCCGCAACATCCTCAACCCGGCCGGCGCCTTCGTGATCGGCGGTCCGGTGGGTGACGCCGGCCTGACCGGCCGCAAGATCATCGTCGACACCTACGGCGGCATGGCCCGGCACGGCGGCGGCGCCTTCTCCGGCAAGGATCCGTCCAAGGTGGACCGCTCCGCTGCTTACGCGATGCGCTGGGTTGCCAAGAACGTGGTGGCCGCCGGCCTCGCCAAGCGTGCGGAAATCCAGATCGCCTACGCGATCGGGCAGGCCCGCCCCGTGGGCACCTACGTGGAGACTTTCGGGACCGAAACCGTCGATCCCGCCCGGATCAGCGCCGCGATTGCCGAGATTTTCGACCTCCGCCCCCGCGCCATCATCGACGCGCTCGACCTCAAGCGTCCGATCTACGCGAAGACGGCCGCGCACGGCCACTTCGGACGCGAGGAGCCCGACTTCACCTGGGAGCGCCTGGACCGGGTCGACGAGCTGAAGGCCTTCTTCAACGCCTAGCAACCGGCCGAACCGCTGGATGGCAGAGCTCTTGAATGTCACAGCTCTTCAATGTCACAGCTCTGTGATGTGCTGTAGCCAGGCCGCCGAACGGCGGCCTGGCTACAGCTTTAATGTTGATCGTTAGCCTGATCGTCGAAGTTTCCAGGCTCTTTACTTGACCGATTCCAGCGCCGAAGGGAGGCAGGCACCATGACTCCAGATCGCCGCGCCGCCACGCCGGAGGAACCGCTTCAGCTCTCGCTGCTGCACGGCTTACCGGCCTCCGCGGCAGCCGCCGGGCCCGCCCTTGCCGCGGAACTGCCGGTGGCCCGGGTGCTGCTGGAATCCTCCCTCCCGCACCTGGACCGCCCGTTCGACTACAGCGTGCCGGCGGACCTCGACGCCGCGGCCCGGCCGGGCGTGCGGGTCAAGGTGAAATTCAGCGGCCAGGAGCTTGGCGGATACCTGCTCGAACGCACGGCGGCGTCCGACGCCGGCCACCCGCTGGTGCCGCTATTCAAGGTCGTGTCCCCGGTTCCCGTGCTCACCCCCGCCGTGTCCGAACTGGCCGGGAGGGTGGCGGCGCGCTACGCCGGAACTGTCAGCGACGTCCTGCGCGTCGCCATCCCGCCCCGGATGGCCAAAATGGAAAAAGACTACGCACCGGGAGGCCTGCTCGACCCGGCACTCTTCACCGCCGGCGACGACGCCCGGGCAGAGCCGCCTGCTGCCCCTCCGTCCGGCTGGGCGGAATATCACAACGGCCCGGCATTCCTCCAGCACCTGGGGGCGGGGGAGTCGCCGCGTGCCGTGCTGAGCGCCCTGCAGGGGTTTGGTCCGGGCGGCTGGCCCCGGATGGTTGCCGAGGCTGTTGCCGCCGTCCGCCGCTCCGGCCGGGGCGCCGTCGTCGTGGTGCCGGACTACCGCGACCTGGACCGGGTGGAGGCGGCCCTGCTGGAACAACTGCCGGCCGGCGACGTCGCCCGGCTCACGGCCGACGACGGCCAGACACCGCGGTACCGCAGCTTCCTGCGGGTCCTCAGCGGCGCCGCAGGGGTCGCCGTCGGCACCCRCTCCGCCGCCTACGCCCCGGTGCGGAACCTGGGCCTGGTGGTGTGCTGGGACGACGGCGACGACCTGCACATCGAGCAGCGTTCCCCCTACGCCCACGCCCGTGAAGTCCTGCTGCTCCGGGCCGCGCATGAAGGCGCCGCCTGCCTGCTCGCCGGGCACGCCCGCAGCACGGAGACGCAGCGGCTGGTGGAATCCGGCTGGGCCCGCCCGATCGAGGCGGGGCGCTCCGTGATGCGCCGCACCGTCCCGCGCGTCCAGAACACCGCGGACAGTTTCGAACAGGAGCGCGACCCGCTGGCGCGGATCGCGCGGTTGCCGGGCGCCGCATGGCGCGCCGCAAAGGAAGGCCTGGAACGCGGTCCCGTCCTCGTTCAGGTTGCCCGCGCAGGGTACGCGCCGTCTCTGGCCTGCGAACGCTGCCGCGAAGCCGCGCGCTGCACCGCCTGCAACGGACCGCTGGCCATCGCCGGGCCCGGCGGCAGCGCCGCGGTGCCGGTGTGCCGGTGGTGCTCCGCGGCGGCCCCGGACTGGCACTGCGTGCACTGCGACGGGGTCCGGCTCCGGCGGGGCGCCACCGGGGCACTTCGGACGGCCGAGGAACTGGGCCGGGCGTTTCCGGGCAAACCCGTCGTCACTTCCTCCGGCGACCGCGTGCTGGCCACCGTCCCGGACTCAAAGGCCCTCGTGGTCGCGACGGTCGGCGCCGAACCGGTCGCGGCGGGCGGGTATGCGGCCGCGCTGCTGCTCGACGGCGACTCGCTGCTGCGCCGCGAGAACCTCCGGGCGGGCGAGGACGCCGTGCGGCGCTGGTTCAACGCCGCGGCCCTGGTCCGTTCCGCGTCCGAGGGCGGCCTTGTGGTCATCACCGCCGAGGACACGGCGGGAGTCGGGGCACTCCTGCGTTGGGACCCCGCCGGCTACGCCGGACGCGAGCTCGCCCTGCGGCAGGAGCTGTCGCTGCCGCCAGCGGTCCGGATCGCGTCCGTCACCGGCGGCCGGACCGCCGTCGGGCACTTCACCGAGGCCGTCGAACGGGCGCTGGCCAAAAAGGGCATTGTGCTCCGGCAGGCCGGTCCGGCGCCGCTGCCGGGCGCCGGCGGATTCGTAGCCACGCCAACGGCTGCCGGTATGGAGCGGCGCGGTGGGGAGGACGTGCGGACGCTGCTGTTCATCCCGTACGCCGAAGCCACCGAGGCCACAAAGGCCATGCGTGCGGTCAAGGCCGCAGCCGCCGCCAAGCGCACCGACGATCCGGTGCAGCTGCGGCTCGACGGCGTCGACGTTCTCTAACGGTGCTTGCGCCGGCGTACGGGCGCCGCTTCGACGGTTCCCTGCGCACTCGACGTCCGCCCGCGTCGAATTGGCACGGAACCATCGAAACGGCCGAGGTTAGCGTCGCTTGCGCCGGCGCAGGGCCACGGCCTCTTCGGCGGCGGCCAGCAGGCGCTGTGCGGAGGCGTCCCAGCTGAACTCGGCCGCGCGCTGCACCGCACTGCTGGAGCGCTGCTTCCAGAGCTCGGGCTCCTCGAGCTCGCGGACCGCGGCGGCAAACGCGGACGGGGAGTCGGGGTCGACGTAGCTGACCGCGTCCCCGCCCACCTCGCGGAAGATCGGAATGTCGCTGGCGATGACCGGAGTGCCGTGTGACATCGCTTCCACGAGCGGCAAGCCGTAGCCCTCGGCCTTGGAGAGGCTGACCAAGGCCGTGGTGCGGGCCAGCAGCGCCTCGTACTCGGCATCGGTGACGCCGTTGTGGAACACGATGTTGGCGCCCGCCGGGGCCAGCGCCTCCAGCTCCGCCCTGCGTTCGGGCGTGATCCGGCTCAGCAGGTGCAAGGTTATCTCCGGCAGCTGGGCCATGCCCTTGACCATGGTTTCGACATTCTTGTAAGGCATGAAAGACCCCATGTAAAGCAGCGTCTTGTCGGCGCCGGCGCCGGGGTCCCGAGGAGTCAGCCCGGGCTGCGGGGCGTTGCCGACGATCCGGACCGGTCGCTTCGTCAGGCGGTACTTCGCCATCAGGGCCTCGGTGGTGGAGCTGATGGTCGCGACGACGTCGGCCCGGTTCAGCAGGACCCGTTGGGGCCAGAACGCCTTGTGATAGAGCCGCCAGAGGACCCGGACCGGGGCCGGGAGGAAGCCGGGAGGTGCCGGGTGCTCGTAGTAGATCAGGTCGTGCAGGGTCAGGACCAGGGCGTACTTCCGGCCCCAGCTGCCCATGGTCTGCATCGGGCACACCACCACGTCGGCCCCCAGTGGGTTGACCTTGGCCGCAACGAATAGCTCCGCGGGCGAGAGCGGGCTGTTGATCAGGGTGTAGGGGACGTCCGGGAGCAAGGCCAGCTGTCGCGTATCGCTGATCAGCATGGAGACGTCCGCGACCTTGGCGGTCGCGGCAATGAGGCTGGCGCCGTAACGGCTGATGCCATCGTGGTGGTCGAGCCTGGTGAAGCGGGCGTCAATAAGGATTTTCACGCGGCGTGTTCCTTCAGGAAGCGTCGGATGAAGCCCGCGGCGGGTTCCGGGGTTTCGTAGTGGATGAGGTGCCCGACGCCGGGAATGACTTCGAGGCTGGCGTTCGGCAGCAGCGGGAGCAGCTTGTGCTGGTCGGGCAGGGTGGCGATTTCGTCTCTTTCGCCCGCCACGAGCAAAACCGGAAGGGCCAGCCGTGGGGCCACCTCCGCGACGTTGCTGCTGACCGAGGCCTTGAAGGCTTCGAGCAGGCTGTCGCGGTCGGCGAAGGCGGAGAAGTACGCGCTGTGCTGGGCGTGGACGAACCTCCGCAGCGCCTTGTCCTGGGTCTTGGCCATGGTCTCGCTCATCACCCGGACGATCAGCTGGTTGCGCAACAGCGCGTTCCCGAGTCCGCGGGGGAGCCGGGCCGCCGCCTCGTAGTACAGCACCGCGGCCTTGGTCATGAGCCCTTTGGGCCCCTCCAGAGCGGGTGCGGCGATGGGGTTGATCAGGATCAGTTCGGCGACCGCGCCGGGATGGTCCGCCACGAAGTGGCTGGCGATGATCGAACCGAAGGAGTGGCCCAGCAGCACCGTGTCCTTGCCCAGCCCGAGGGCGGCCATGAAGTCGGCGATGAACCGGCCGTAGCCGCTAACGCTGTGCCCGCCGGTCCGGAACGCGGCGGAGGCGCCGAACCCCGGGAGGTCCGGCATGATGAGGCGCATTTCGGGGAGCTGGTCGACCACCCGGAGCAGGCCATGGTGATCGCCGCGGAAGCCGTGGATCACAAGGATGGTCCGGGTGTCGGCGGTCTCCCGGACCGGTTCGTAGCTCCAGTAGGCGACCCGGGTACCGTTGAGGTCCACCGCGGAGGCGCTGCTGCGCGTTTCCAGTTCGGCGCTGAGCAGGGGAGGCAGGGGGGAAGGCTCGGTGGCCACGTGTTCCATTCGTTCGGGTCCTAGTTGACGTCGTCGGGGTTCGAACCGGTGCGGAATCCCCGGTCCAGGCCGGCCAGGGCGTCCAGGTCCGTGGTGCTGAGGCTGAAACCGAAGATGTCGTGGTTCTCGCGGATCCGGGCGTAGGAGCTGGCCTTGGGGATGACGACGTTACCCAGTTCCAGGTGCCAGCGCAGGATGACCTGGGCCGCGGTCCGCCGGTGTGCCGCGGCGAGCTCCAGCACCACCGGGTCCTCCATCACCTGGCCGCGGCCCAGCGGGCTCCACGCCTCGGTGGTGATGCCCAGCGACGCGTGCAGGGATCTCAGCTCGGCTTGTTGCAGCCAGGGATGCAGTTCAATCTGGTTGACCGCGGGCACCACTTCGGCGGTCTGGAGCAGCCGCTCCAGATGTGCGGGCTGGAAGTTGGACACCCCGATGGCGCGGACCTTTCCCTCGCGGTAGAGCGATTCGAGCGCGCGGTAGCTCTCCGTGAAGAGCCCGCGCCGGGCGCACGGCCAGTGGATCAGGTAGAGGTCCACATATTCGAGGCCCAGCTTGGCGATCGAGGTGTCGAAGGCACGCAGGGTCGCGTCGTAGCCCTGGTCGTCATTCCAGAGCTTGGTAGTCACGAAAATGTCCTCCCGGGCGAGCGGGGAGTGCAGCTCGCCGGAGCCGCCGGCGGAGCCGTCGAAGGCGGACAGGGCGCCGATCGCTTTCCCGACGCCCGTCTCGTTCCCGTACATCGCCGCAGTGTCGAAATGACGGTAACCGGCCTCCAACGCCATGGTCACGAGCCCGGCGGCGTCCGCGGGGGGCACCTTGTAAAGCCCGAACCCGAGGCGGTCCATCATCACGCCGTTGTTCAAGGTCAGCCGGGGGGAGATTCTCATAGCAACGACTCTACCCATTCCGGGCACCCGGCCGCGGGTGTCCGGCCCTCAGGACAGGCCCTCGGCGCTGACCAGCCGCCGGGCGCTGGCCTCATCCAGGATCAGGTCCGTGGCCAGGCCGGCAGCGAGCGCCCCGCGCAACCCGTTGATCTTGGACGCGCCGGAGACCACACAGATCCGGCGGCGGACCTGCCGGAGCTGGGCCAGGTCCGGCCCGGTGGAGCGTTCGTTGAGGGTAATGCCGTCCGAGGAGCCGTCCGCGCGGAAGAAAACAGTGGCGACGTCGCCCACGACGTCGGACTCCGCCAGTACGCTCAGGTCGTCCTCGTCCAGGTAGCCGCCGGCGTACACGTGGCTGGGGTAGTCGGCGTCGACCGATCCCACCCCGAAAATGGCGATGCTCATCCGGGACTGCAGCTGCAGGATGCGTTGAACACTGCGTTCATTCCACATGGCCTTCTTGGTCGCGGCGTGGTCGAAGAACGCCGGCACCGGGAACTGTTCCACCCGCGCCCCGTAAGCGCTGCCGAAGCGCCGCATGATGTCCGAGGCGTAAGTGATGCCCGTGGTCTGCATGTTTCCGGCTCCATTAAGCTGCACGATGATGCTGTCATGGGTGATCTTCCGGGTCAGGTGCCGGCTCACGGCGCTCAGCGTGGAACCCCACGCCACCCCGATGATCGCGTTCGAGTCCACGAGCGGGCCGATGGTGCGCGCGGCCTGCATCGCCACGCGGTCCAGCGTTTCCGCCTCGTTGAGCGTGTCCACCACCGGCACGACGTGCACATCGACCTTGTATTCGGCGCGGATCATGCTGGCGAGCTCGGGTCCGGTGTCCAACGGGCTGCGGATCTGGATCTGCACGAGGCCCGATTCCCGGGCCGCCGACAGCAKCCGCGAGACGGTCGAGCGGGACGTTCGGAGCTCACGGGCGATGGCGTCCATCGTCAGGTCCTGGAGGTAATACAACTGGGCGGCCCGGAGGGCGTCGGACTGGCGGGTTGGCGACATTCCATTTCCAATCTGCACGTTTGTGCATAGTGCTTGACTCCATTTTCCATTAGTCCAAAGAATAGTGTTGAACGGCGACGTGCCCGGTGGGCGCGCCGCAGAGCACCGATCCCCAAGGAGCAGTTTTGGGAAACAAGGTTTCATCCGGCAATCCGGCGTCGAGCACACAGCGCACGTCCGTGCAGCAGTTGCGGAACCGGCCGCACGCGCAGGTGCTCATCATCGGCGGCGGCATCAACGGGGTCGGAACCTTCCGTGACCTTGCCCTGCAGGGCGTTGACGTTGCCCTCGTCGAACGGGGCGACTTCTGCCAGGGAGCCAGCGGCGCCTCCTCGCACATGATTCACGGCGGTATCCGGTACCTGGAAAACGGCGAGTTCCGCCTCGTCCAGGAGTCCGTGGTGGAACGCAACCGGCTCCTCCGGATCGCGCCGCACTACGTGAAGCCGCTGCAGACCACCATCCCGATCTTCAGCACCTTTTCGGGCATCCTGGCCGCGCCGTTGCGGTTCCTGACCCACAAGCAGGGGAAGCACACCGAGCGCGGTGCCTTCCTGATCAAGCTGGGCCTGAGCATGTACGACTCCTTCTCCCGCGACGGCGGCACCGTGCCGCGCCACCAGTTCCGCGGCCGCAAGCGCGCCCTGGCCGAGCTGCCCCGGCTGCACCCCGGCATCAAGTACGCCGCGACCTACTTCGACGCCTCCGTGCACAACCCGGAGCGCCTCACCCTGGACGTGCTCCAGGACGGCGAGAAGGCCGGCGAGGCGGCCGGCAACGGGGCCCGGGCCAGCAACTACCTCTCCCTGGTCTCCATGGACGGCGCAGCCGGTTCCGGCAATGGCACGGCAACCCCCGGAGCGAAGGGCGGAACCGTCCAGCTCCGGGACGAACTGACCGGCGACGTCTTCGACTTCAGCGCCGACGTCATTGTCAACACCACCGGCGCCTGGGTGGACCTGACCAACCAGGCCATGGGCGCGGCGTCCGCGTTTATGGGCGGCACCAAGGGTTCCCACATAGTGCTGGACCACCCCGGGCTGCTTGAGGCCTGCCAGGGCCGGGAGATCTTCTTCGAACACACCGACGGCCGGATCGTGTTGATCTACCCGATGGGCGACCGCGTGCTGGTCGGCACCACCGACATCGACGCCGACATGGCCGAGGACGCCGTCTGCACCGAGGCCGAGATCGACTACTTCTTCGACCTCATCGGGCACGTCTTCCCGGACGTGGCCGTGGACCGGGAACAGATCGTCTACACCTTCTCCGGCGTCCGTCCGCTGCCCCGGCACGACGCCACGCAGCCGGGCTTCGTCAGCCGCGACTACCGGATCGAGCGCCGCGGCCCCGCCAGGGGCGCCGGGCAGCTGGCCGACGGCGGCGCCGTCGTGCTCAGCCTGGTGGGCGGCAAGTGGACCACGTTCCGGGCCCTCGCCGAACACCTCAGCAACGACGTCCTCGCCGAACTCGGCATGGAACGGAAAGTCTCGACCGCCAAACTTGCCATCGGCGGCGGGGCAGGTTTCCCCGACACCGAGGACGGCGTCCAGCGCTGGATCAAGGCCCACATGGGGGCCGGCCGCGACGCGGACCGGACCGCTGGCCTGCTCACCCGCTACGGCACCCGCGCGGTGGACGTCATGGCCTACCTCGACGCCGGGACCGACCGGCTGCTGCACTCCACCCGGGAACTGAGCGTCCGGGAACTGGAGTTCATGGCGGCCAACGAGCAGATCGGACACCTGGTGGACGTGCTGATCCGCCGCACCTCCCTCGCGTTCCGCGGGCTCGTGACGGGGGAGCTGCTGAACGAGCTCGCCGAGATCCTTTCCGGACCGCTGGGCTGGGACGCGGCGACGCGGACCGCCGAGATCGACCACGCCCAGGAGGTGCTCCAGCGGTTCCACGGCGTCCAGGTACACAGCCTGGTCGCCTGACAACTTGAGTGTCCGGAGGCTGGAGCCTCCGGGCACAAGGGCTGCGGGGTTTCTCCCAGGGGAACCCGCAGTGGCCGGCCGGCAGCGCGAAACCGCTGCCGGCCCAACGGCCCTTCAAACTCGCGAAGGGCTGACAACAGAAAATAGAGGAGTCAAAGATGTCTCTTGGAATAGTTTTCCTGTCCGAAGTATTCGGCACCGCAATGCTGACCCTGCTGGGTTGCGGCGTTGTGGCCAACGTCGCGCTCAAAGGCACGAAGGGCAACAACGGCGGGTTCCTGATGGTCACCTGGGGATGGGGCATTGCCGTCTTCGCCGGTGTCTTTGTTGCGGCCAAGTCCGGGGCGCACCTGAACCCGGCCGTCACCTTCGGCCTGTTGCTTAACGGCAAGAAGGAGTACGCCCCGGGTGTCGCGGTCGATTTCGGCTCCACCCTGACCTACTTCGGCGGGGAACTGCTGGGCGCCTTCCTGGGTGCCGTCGTGATGTGGCTGGCCCACAAGCAGCACTTTGATGTCGAGCCCGAGCCCGCCAGCAAGCTGGGCGTTTTCTCCACCGGACCCGCCATCCGCTCCACCCCGTGGAACCTGATCACGGAGATCATCGGCACCTTCGTCCTCGTCTTCGTCATCCTGACCTTCGGCGGGACCCCGTCGGGACTTGGCCCGCTGGCCGTGGCGCTGCTGGTTGTCGGCATCGGTGTTTCCCTCGGCGGCCCCACCGGTTACGCCATCAACCCCGCCCGTGACCTTGGCCCGCGCATCGCCCACGCCCTGCTGCCCATCAAGGGCAAGGGTTCTTCGGACTGGAGCTACTCGTGGATCCCGGTCGTCGGACCGCTGATCGGCGGCGGACTCGCCGGCGTCGTAGCAGCCGTGGTGCCGATCATCGCCACCGCCGCCGCCTAATTCTGCCGCAGAGGACCCTGAACCAAACCCGCTCGAATCGCATCAATTCAACCGCCAGGCCCAAAAGACAAGGACGTCAGCATGAACCAGTATGTAATCGCCATTGACCAGGGAACCACGAGCACCCGCGCCATCGTGTTCGATCACAGCGGCAACATCGTTTCCTCCGGCCAGATGGAACACGAGCAGATCTTCCCGCAGGCAGGGTGGGTGGAGCACGACCCCGCCGAGATCTGGAACAATACCCGCGAGGTCATCGCCTCCGCACTGTCCAAGGCCAACCTGACCCGCCACGACATTGCCGCCGTCGGCATCACCAACCAGCGCGAAACCGCGGTGGTCTGGGACAAGACCACCGGCAAAGCCGTGTACAACGCGATCGTCTGGCAGGATACCCGCACCCAGTCGATCGTCGACGAGCTGGCCAAGGACGGCGGCCCGGAACGCTTTAAGCAGAAGGTGGGCCTGCCGCTGGCGACCTACTTCTCCGGCACGAAGATCAAGTGGATCCTGGACAACGTCGAGGGCGCCCGGGCCAAGGCAGAAGCCGGCGACCTCGTCTTCGGCAACACCGACAGCTGGGTGCTGTGGAACCTCACCGGCGGAACCGACGGCGGCGTACACGTCACCGATGTGACCAACGCGTCCCGGACCATGTTTATGGATCTCGACACGCTGTCGTGGGACCAGGAAATCCTGGACGCCTTCGGTGTCCCGGCCTCCATGATGCCCGCCATCAAGTCGTCCTCAGAGGTGTACGGCACCGTCCACACCTCCCAGCTGCTGCGCGAAGTTCCGGTCGCCGGCATCCTCGGCGACCAGCAGGCGGCAACCTTCGGCCAGGCCGCGTTCGACGCCGGCGAGGCAAAGAACACCTACGGCACGGGCTGCTTCCTCATCTTCAACACCGGCGAGGAAATCGTCCACTCCAAGAACGGGCTGCTGACCACGGTCGGCTACAAGCTTGGCGACGCCAAGCCGCACTACGCCCTGGAGGGTTCGATCGCTGTCACCGGTTCGCTGATCCAGTGGCTGCGCGACAACCTGGGCATGATCAGCAGCGCCCCGGAAGTCGAGACCCTGGCCGCTTCGGTGGAGGACAACGGCGGCGTGTACATCGTTCCGGCCTTCTCCGGCCTGTTCGCACCGTACTGGCGCTCCGACGCCCGCGGCGCGATCGTCGGCCTGACCCGGTTCGTGAACAAGAACCACATCGCCCGCGCAGCGCTGGAGGCCACCGCGTTCCAGACCCGCGAGGTGCTCGACGCCGTCAACGCCGACTCGGGGGTTCCGCTCACGGAACTCAAGGTCGACGGCGGCATGGTCGCCAACGACGCGCTGATGCAGTTCCAGGCCGACATCCTGGGCGTGCCGGTGATCCGGCCGAAGGTCGTCGAGACCACCTCGCTCGGCGCCGCCTACGCGGCCGGCCTCGCCGTCGGCTTCTGGAAGGATCTGGGCGAGTGCTCGGCCAACTGGTCCGAGGACAAGCGCTGGGAACCGAAGATGGACCAGGCGGAGCGCGAGCGCCAGATGCGTCTCTGGAAGAAGGCCGTCACCAAGTCCATGGACTGGGTCGACGAGGACGTGAAGTAGGCCGACGAGCCGATGCCTTCACTGTTGAGGGGGCCCCGCCCGCTTCGCGGACGCCCGAAGCCGCTCCCGGGCCCCCTCAACAGTTCGGCATTTCCGGGCCGGCCGATTCAGCCGCTCGTGGCGACTTACGTAGCGCTGGCAAGCCGTGCGCTAAAGTAGTCGTATGCGTGCGATCCTCCTGCTTAGTTAGCCGCCCGGCATCCCGGCGAAAACCCGGATTGCCGAGCGGCAGCCCCTCCGTGTCGAGGGGCTTTTGTGTGTCCGGGATATGTACCGGCCCGCAGCAGGGGACCAAGGGATCAGGCGGGACAGTCCTGATCCGACAAGATCGAAAGAACAGAAGAGGCCAGCAGTGAGCGTTCAGCCGGAGACAGAGACCGGAACAGCAGCAGCCGTCGCGAATGAAGGCCCCGAAGAGGGCGCCTACAGCTTCGCCGCCATGGAGGCCAAGTGGCCGCAGGTCTGGGAGGACCTCAAGGTCTTCACGCCCCTGGATGACGGCTCGAAGGAACGCCGCTACGTGCTGGACATGTTCCCGTACCCGTCCGGTGACCTGCACATGGGCCACGCCGAAGCGTTCGCGATGGGCGACGTCGTCGCCCGCTACCTGCGCCAGCAGGGCTACGACGTGCTGCACCCGATCGGCTGGGACTCCTTCGGACTGCCGGCGGAGAACGCCGCCATCAAGCGGAACGCGCACCCCAGCGAGTGGACGTACGCCAACATCGACACCCAGGCGGCGTCGTTCAAGCGTTACGCCATCTCCGCTGACTGGTCCCGCCGGCTGCACACCTCGGATCCGGGGTACTACCGCTGGACCCAGTGGCTGTTCAAGCGTTTTTACGAGCGCGGGCTGGCCTACCGCAAGAACTCTCCGGTCAACTGGTGCCCCAAGGACCAGACCGTGCTGGCCAACGAGCAGGTCGTCAACGGCGCCTGCGAACGGTGCGGCACCGCCGTGACGAAGAAGTCCCTGAACCAGTGGTACTTCAAGATCACCGACTACGCCGACCGGCTGCTCGATGACATGGACGAACTGCGCGGGCACTGGCCCGAGCGGGTCCTGGCCATGCAGAAGAACTGGATTGGCCGTTCCGAGGGCGCGCACGTCAACTTCGTGGTCGAGGCCGACGGCGGCAAGCCCGCCAAGAACGTCACGGTCTTCACCACCCGCCCGGACACCCTGTACGGCGCGACCTTCTTCGTGGTCGCCGCCGACGCCCCGCTGGCCGTCGAACTGGTCACCGAGGAACACGCCGCGGCCCTGGACGCCTACCGGGAACAGGTCAAGGCGCTGTCGGAGATTGAGCGCCAGTCCACCGAACGGGAAAAGACCGGCGTCTTCACCGGCCGCTACGCCATCAACCCGCTGAACGGGGAGAAGCTGCCCGTCTGGGCGGCCGACTACGTGCTGGCCGACTACGGCACCGGCGCCATCATGGCCGTCCCGGCCCACGACCAGCGCGACCTGGACTTCGCCAAGACCTTCGACCTGCCCGTCCGGGCGGTCCTGGACACCGGAGAGGAAGACCCCGCCGTGTCCGGCACGGCGACGACCGGCGAGGGCACCTTGATCAACTCCGGCGCCCTGGACGGGCTGCCCAAGGCCGAGGCCATCCCGGCCGCCATCGCGATCCTGGAGCAGCTGGGCACCGGCGAGAAGTTCGTGAACTTCCGCCTGCGCGACTGGCTGCTGAGCCGCCAGCGGTTCTGGGGCACCCCGATTCCGATCATCCACTGCCCGGCCTGCGGCGAGGTCCCGGTCCCGGACGACCAGCTGCCGGTGACCCTGCCGGAGGACCTGCGCGGCGAGGATCTGTCGCCAAAGGGCACCTCCCCGCTGGCCGCCGCCGAAGCCTGGGTCAACGTCGAGTGCCCCAGCTGCCACGGCCCGGCCAAGCGCGACACGGACACCATGGACACCTTCGTGGACTCCTCCTGGTACTTCCTGCGCTTCGTCTCGCCCGACTACACCGAGGGCCCATTCGATCCCGCCAAGATCAACGACTGGATGCCCGTGGGCCAGTACGTCGGCGGGGTGGAGCACGCCATCCTGCACCTGCTGTACGCCCGCTTCTTCACCAAGGTCATCCACGACCTGGGCCTGATCGAGGCCGACGAACCGTTCAAGGCGCTGCTGAACCAGGGCCAGGTGCTCAACGGCGGCAAGGCCATGAGCAAGTCACTCGGCAACGGCGTGGACCTGGGCGAGCAGCTGGACAAGTTCGGCGTCGACGCCGTGCGGCTCACCATGATCTTCGCCTCCCCGCCGGAGGACGACGTCGACTGGGCGGATGTCTCGCCGTCGGGCTCCGCTAAGTTCCTGGCCCGCGCCTGGCGGCTCGGCCAGGACGTCAGCAGCGAGCCCGGCGTCGACTTCGCCGCCGGGGACCGCGCCCTGCGCACCGTCACCCACCGCACCATCGCCGACGCGCAGGCACTGCTGGACCACAACAAGTTCAACGTGGTGGTGGCAAAGCTGATGGAACTGGTCAACGCGACCCGTAAGACCATTGATGCCGGCGCCGGCGGCGCGGACCCGGCCGTCCGCGAGGCCGTGGAGGCTGTAGCGGTGATCCTGAGCCTCTTCGCGCCCTACACCGCCGAGGACCTGTGGAACGTACTGGGACACCCGGCATCGGTAGCCAACGCCGGCTGGCCCACGCACGACGAGACGCTGCTGGTGCAGGATACGGTGACCGCCGTCGTCCAGGTGCAGGGCAAGGTGCGGGACCGGCTCGAGGTTTCCCCGGGCATCTCCGAGGACGAACTGCGCGAACTGGCGCTGGCCTCGGAAAACGTCCAGCGCGCGCTGGACGGCAGGGGGATCCGCACGGTCATTGTGCGGGCGCCTAAACTGGTCAACATCGTCCCGGCCTAGCCGGGCAAGGCCGTTCGTGAACCGGCCGCCGGCAGAAGCCGGCGGCCGGAACTCTTTTCAGGAGGTGCTTCGTGCCGGACCGTGAGCCCCCGGGCTGGCCGTGGCTGCGCGAGCGCCTCGTCAGGCTCCGCCAGGCTGCCCGCCCCGGGGCGGTGCCCGAACCAGTGCGCGCCATGGCGGCGCGGACTGCGGTGGTCACTGACTCCGCCGCCGCGCTGCCGGCAGAATGGGTGCGGGACTTCACCGCCGACGGCCGCCTGACCGTGGTACCGATGCCGGTCATGGTGGGCGCCGAGATCTACGGCGAGGGCGAGGACGACATCGCCG
The DNA here is from genome assembly GCF_056397125.1 of Arthrobacter sp. 05N425. Lineage (NCBI taxonomy): Bacteria > Bacillati > Actinomycetota > Actinomycetes > Micrococcales > Micrococcaceae > Arthrobacter > Arthrobacter sp. 05N425. Next base: position 365,426 of record NZ_JBFTMU010000001.1, on the reverse strand, counting down.
AGACCATCGCCGTGGCACTGGCCAGCGGCTTGCCGGTCCGGACCTCCAGGCCCTCACCCGGCCAGTTCGAACAGGCCTACCTCGCGGCGGCGGCACGCGGCTTCGAATCCGTAGTCTCGCTGCACATTTCGGGGGAGCTCTCCGGCACCGCCGACTCCGCCAGGCTCGCAGCCGCCAAAGTGGGAATCCCGGTGGTGGTCGTGGATTCGCGCACGGTCGGGATGGCGCAGGGCATGGGCGTGCAAAGCGCCGTCGTCGCGGCTGCTGACGGCCGGGGCGCGGACGAGGTCAGGGCCTTCGCCGAAGAACGGCTGGCCCGGACCAAGGTCTACTTCTATGTGCCGAGCCTGGAGCAGCTGCGCCGCGGTGGCCGGATCGGCGCAGCCGCCTCCCTCTGGGGCACCATGTTTTCGATCAAACCGATCCTGGCGGTCGACGGCGGCAAGGTCGTCCCGCTGGAAAAGGTCCGTTCTGCGCCCCGCGCCATCGGCCGGCTGGAGGAAATCGCCGCCGCTGATGCGCTGTCCCGCCCCAGCGGTGAGGCCAGGATCGCCGTGCACCACTTCGGCAACCGCGCCGAGGCCGAGCAGCTGGCATCGCGGCTGGCACAGCGGTTGCCTGACTGCCCGCCCGCCCAGATCAGTTCGCTGCCGGCCGTGCTGGCGGCCCATGCCGGACTGGGCGTGCTGGCCGTCATTGTGGGGGAGAGCAGCACCCCGCTTCCCGGGAGCGGCCCCACACCGGGGTCTGGCTCCACACCGGGGGCTGCCGGGGCGCTTTCCACATAGCCGTTGCCGCGCCTGTCGGCAGGTCCGGTCCCATCCCTAGGCTGGCTTCATGTCGCGCCGATACCCGGGGGCCGGAGCCCGCAGCGGACCCCACTCAGGATCCGGCGTGGCACGGCACCGCTGGGCCGCCAGCCTCGGCACTGCGCCGGAGGAGGGGCTGCTCGGCGATGTGCCGGCCCGGGGAGCCCCGGCTGACGGAGCCCCGGACCGGGCGGCGGCGGACCGGGCCTCTCCTGACGGGGCCGATGCTGCGGAGTCCCCAGTCCCCGCGGTGTTCAGGTGGCGCAGCGGTCGGAGTGCCGCAGCCTTGCTCGCCGTGATCTCTGTGCTGCTGGCCGGCTGGTTCTGGTGGCAGGCAGCCGACGGAGCGCCACGGGTCCGGTCGCTGGGCGAGCCACCCGGCTCGGAAGCGGCGGACGGGTCCGGACCGGCCGTAGCCGATGACGGTGGTCCCGACGGGGCGCCGTCGAGGGCGGACCCGGCTGCCGCGGAGATGCCCGGCGCGACGGCGGCCGGCACCATTGTCGTCCACGTTGCCGGTGCCGTGGCGAAGGCCGGGGTGGTGGTGCTGCCGCGCGGAAGCCGGATCCACGAGGCGATCAAAGCCGCGGGCGGAAACACCCGCGCAGCCGACCTTGACCGGCTCAACCTGGCCGCCGTCCTCGAAGACGGCCAGAAAGTCCTCGTCCCGGAGCGCGGCAGCCCGGACCCGGTTGAACTTCCCGGCCCCTCCACCGGTCCCGACGGCACCGGGACCTCCGGCGGCGCCGGAGCGCCAGCGGGGAAAGTCAACCTGAACACCGCCGGCGTCGAAGAGTTGGCGACGCTGCCGCGCGTCGGTCCGGTCTTGGCCCAGCGCATCGTCGACTGGCGCAAGCAGCACGGCAGTTTCGGCAGCGTCGAAGAACTCGACGCCGTGGAGGGTGTTGGTCCCAAGCTGCTCGAAGCCCTGTTGCCGCTGGTGCGGGTCTGACGTGGCTGGGGAACAGCGGCCCCGTTGGCAGGCTTTCCGCGCCGCCGCCGCCGATGCCGCCGATGCCGCCGATGCCATGGCCTGCAGCCGGGATCCGCTGGATCCTGCAACGACGCAAAAGAGACAGGCACCGGGCGTGCCCGCGGCGCCGGACAGCTCGTTCCGCGCAGGGGGAGCCGCGCGGATCGCCTTGGCCGGCCTGGGGCGCCATGTCCTTGAGGCACTGCGCAGACGCCGGGCCGGGGTCATGCCCGTGCCGCACGGCGTGCCGGGACGACGACGCCGGATCGACCTCCGCCTGGTGCCCGCCGCGCTGCTGGTTTGGGGCATTGCTCTGGCTGGCGGATGGCTGGAACCAGCCCCGCTTGCCGGGCTCTGCGCCGGGTTGGCGGCCGCCGCGGCTGCCCTGTTGCTGGGTCCCGGTGCGCATCGCCGGAGACCTGGACCCCGAAGCTTCCGGGCCACCTTGGCGGTAGCTTCGCTTCTCTCGTGCGCCGCCGGGGCGCATTCGGCGGCGGCATCGGCGCAGCGGAACGACGGTGCTGTCGCAGAGGCCGTCGCCGCCGGCGCGTCGGTGGTGGCCGAGATCGAAGTTGCCGGCATGCCAAGGCGGCTTTCCGCCCCGGGCCGCTCCGGTTTGTCAGACCGGTGGGCCGTGCCAGTGACCCTGCTCGTCCTGGTCTTCGACGGCCGACGCGTGGAAGCCTCCGTGAAGCTGCTTGCCCTCGGCGGGGAGGAGTGGGGACACTCAGCTCCGGGGCAGCGTTTCCGGGCCACAGGCAAGCTCAGGCAGGCCGGAGCAGGTGAGGCCGAAGCCGGCATCCTCTCTGCCTCCTCTGCGCCGCACCGTGTGCGGACCGCCTCCAGCTGGGTGCACCTCCCGGCAGGCCTGCGGCGCGGTTTCAGCGCCGCCGCCGCGGGGCTGCCTGGCGACGCGCGCGGACTCCTGCCAGGGATGGTGACCGGCGACACCGGTGAGCTGGACCCCGAACTCGCTGCGGCCATGAAAACCGTCGGAATGACCCACCTGACCGCGGTGAGCGGAGCCAACTGCAGCCTGGTCCTCGGGGTCCTGCTGCTGGCGGCCCGTAGCCTGCGGCTTCCGCGCCCGGCGGCTTCCGGAATCGCCGTGGCCGGGCTGGGGCTGTTTGTGCTGATGGTCGGGCCCGATGCCAGCGTGCTCCGGGCCGCCCTGATGGGGTCGATCGGGCTGTGGGCGCTAGGGTTTGGCCGTGCCGCCCGCGGCCTCAGCCTGCTGTGCGTGGCCGCGGCCGGCTTGCTGCTGGCGAATCCGGCCCTGGCTACCGACTTCGGCTTTGTGCTCTCCGTTTTGGCCACGCTTGGCATCGTCGTGGTGGGCAGGCCCCTCATGGGCTGGCTGGCCACCGTCGTGCCCCACTGGTTGGCTGCCGGACTCGCTGTTCCGTTGTCCGCCCAGTTGTTCTGCAGCCCGGTGATCGTGCTGCTCCAGCCGCAGTTCTCCAGCTACGCGCTGCCCGCGAATCTGGCAGCTGCCGTGCTGGTGCCGCCGGTTACGGTCTTCGGCACGGCAGCAGTGCCGCTCGTGCCCCTCGCCCCCGCGTTGTCGGCTATGCTCATCGCCGTTGCCGGCACCTTCGCAGCGGGTGTGGCCGGCATCGCCCGCTGCTTCGCGGCGCTTCCGGGGGCCGCGTTGCCCTGGCCGGAGGGCGCCCTCGGCTCGTCCACGATGGCGGCGCTCTCGGGGCTGACACTGACGGGCTTCTGGCTCGCCACCCACCCTGCCGCTGCGGTACGCCTGGTCCTGAAAATACATGACCGGACCACGCTGTGCCTCACCCGGACTCTGCGCCGTCATGAGCGGCCGCCGGGCACCGTCCGCGCCCTGCCGGGGTCCGTCGGCCGCGGCTTGGTGGACCGCCCACGCCGTGGCAGGCTTAGAGTCTGCAAACCAACTTCCCGGAGGAACCACGAGTGGCTGCTGCCCAGACCCAACGCACCAGGACCACGGCGACGAAGACCGCCACCTGGCGCGATGTGACGCCCGCGGCGGTGGTGCTGGTCGGCGGACCGGAGGACTACCTGGGTTCCCGGGCCATGGACCGGATCCGCTCCCAGGTCCGTGCCGCGGCCCCCGACGTCGAGGTCACCCGCCTCAACGCCGGCAGCTACGAACCGGGCACGCTGGCCATGAACGTCAGCCCGTCCCTTTTCGGCGAGCAGAAGCTGATCGAGGTGGAGGGCCTGGAAGCGATGAATGACGCCTTCCTCGCCGACGCCCTGAAGTACCTGGCCCAGCCCGAACCCGACGCCGTCCTGGTGCTCCGTCACGGCGGGGGAGTGCGCGGCAAGAAGCTCCTGGACGCGATCAAGGCGGGCGGTTGGCCCGTGGTCGACTGCCAACCTTTGAAGAAGGACGCGGACAAGGTGGCTTTTGTCACCACAGAGTTCAAGGCTGCCTCCCGGCGGATCGAGCCGGACGCCGTGCACGCCCTGGTCAACGCGGTCGGGGCCAACCTGGCCGAACTCGCGGCCGCCTGCAGCCAGCTGATCGCCGACGCCACCACCGGCGTGGATTCGGACATGGTTGACCGCTACTACGGCGGCAGGGTGGAGGCCACGGCATTCAAGGTCGCGGATGCCGCCATGGCCGGGAATGCGCCGCTGGCCCTCTCCACGCTCCGCCACGCACTGGATACCGGTGCCGACCCGGTGCCGATCGTCGCTGCGCTGGCCTCCAAGCTGCGGTCTCTGGCCAAGGTGGCCGGGGCACAGGGGTCTTCCGCCCAGATCGCCAAGCAGCTGGGCATGCAGCCGTGGCTCGTGGAGCAGGCGCAGCGCGATGTGCGGCGCTGGACTCCGGAAGGCCTGGTTAGGTCCATCCAGGTCACGGCCGAAGCCGACGCTCAGGTCAAGGGACTCTCCCGCGACCCGGTCTACGCCGTGGAACATGCCGTCACGGTGATTGCGGGCGCGGTCCGCCGCTGACGACCACGGCCCGCGCACGGCCGGTGCCCGACCGCACGTCCCGGGCCGCGGCTTGCCCGGGTCGCCGGGTCGCGTTGGCGGCTTGCCCGGGTCACGTTGCCGCGTCCGGTCCGGCGCTTTAACTGGCTGTGGCCGGCACCCTGGGGGTGCCGGCCACAATCATCAGTTCAGTTGAACTGGAAAACCTTAGAGTGCGTTGACCTTCTTGGAGATCGCGGACTTGCGGTTTGCAGCGTTGTTCTTGTGAAGAACACCCTTGCTGACAGCCTTGTCGAGCTTCCGGCTGGCAGTAACCAGTGCAGCAGCAGCGGCATCCTTGTCGGTGGACTCAACGGCGGTGTTGACGGCGCGGATGGCCGTCTTCAGCTCGGACTTGACTGCGTTGTTGCGCAGGCGAGCCTTTTCGTTGGTCAGGATGCGCTTCTTCTGGGACTTGATATTAGCCACGTGTGAACTCTCTTTTTCAATGCGGAAAATGGTCTAGAGGGCTTTCAGATTGGCCATTGACTGAGCGGCGTGGGGATACCTATGGCGACCAACCATCTGTGGCCGTCGACCTGCACGGACACACAGCTGTCAATAATAGCAGAGACGCGAACCCGGTGGCGATTCCCGGTGCGACCCGCGGGTCGGAGTTCCCCCGCGCGGCGTCGCCGAAGAACCCGGACTTCAGGACCAGCCGTGCCGCCTGCGCAGCGCAGAGGAAATGTCCCGGAACCGTCCGGCGTCCAGGATGGCGCCCTCGCGGCGCACGTCCTGGGGGTTGATTTGCAGGATGCGGTCCAGCCTGGCTTCGCTCGGGCGCCACTGCCGGTCCCAGGGCCCGGTGCCGATGTCGACGTAGTCGTCCGAGCGGCGCGCGTCGCCGTCGTGGTCCTTGCTGGTGAGCATCAGGCCAAGCAGGAAGCGGCCCTTGCTTCCCACGAGCAGCACCGGCCGGTCCTTGCCCCGGGAGTGGTCCTCTTCGAACGGGACCCAGGTCCAGACGATCTCACCGGGCTCGGCCCGGCCGTTCGCGGCGGGGCTGTACTGCACTTTGGCTTTGCCCTGGAAGTCGCCCGGGTAGGTCCCGGTCAGTCCGCCGGATGCGCGGGGCGGCTGCCGGGCGGGAGCCTTGCCGGCAGGACGGCGTGTGGCGGGAGGACCGCTGCCGCCGAGCCGGTCGAGGAAGCGCAGAGCGCCGCGGACGGCGTTGCCGAGGGAGCGAAGATTCAAGGCCATGGGGAAACCCTACCGGCCGCCGTGCACCGGCGTACGTTGACGGAGCGGCGACGACGGGCAGTGAGCGCCGGCGCTAATGCAGTGCCACGGTCCGGGACGTGGGAGACTATAGGAACGAGAAATGCGGCGTGCCGCAGCAGGTGGAACAAGCAACGTAGAACACCGGCTGCGCCCGCCCCTAGAACAGCCCAGCTGTGCAGCCCGCCAGTACAGCCCCCAAGTATTGCCAACAGTAAGGACCCTGCGTGTCTCCCATGGCCCGCACCGCCCCGGTGCCTGCCGCAACAGATCCGGCCCTCATCCGGAACTTCTGCATCATTGCGCATATTGACCACGGCAAGTCCACGCTGGCCGACCGGATGCTCCAGTACACCGGAGTCGTCCAGTCCCGCGACATGAAGGCCCAGTACCTGGACCGGATGGACATCGAGCGCGAACGCGGCATCACCATTAAGTCCCAGGCCGTCCGGATGCCATGGGAGCTGGACGGCACCAGCTACGCGCTGAACATGATCGACACTCCCGGCCACGTCGACTTCACCTATGAAGTCTCCCGGTCACTCGCCGCCTGCGAGGGCGCCGTGCTGCTCGTGGACGCCGCCCAGGGCATTGAGGCGCAGACCCTCGCCAACCTCTACCTGGCGATGGAGAACAACCTCACGATCATCCCGGTCCTGAACAAGATCGACCTGCCCGCGGCGCAGCCGGAGAAGTATGCCGAGGAGCTGGCCAACCTGATTGGCGGCGACCCGGACGAGGTGCTGCGCGTCTCCGGCAAGACCGGCGCCGGCGTCGAAGTCCTGCTGGACAAGATCGTCCGCGATCTCCCCGCCCCGGTGGGCGACCCGAACGCCCCCGCCCGGGCAATGATCTTCGACTCCGTCTACGACACCTACCGCGGCGTCGTCACGTACGTCCGCGTGGTGGACGGCATGCTGCACCCGCGTGAGCGCATCCAGATGATGTCCACCCGCGCCACCCACGAACTGCTCGAAATCGGCGTGAGCTCCCCGGAGCCCACCCCGTCCAAGGGCCTGGGCGTCGGCGAGGTCGGCTACCTGATCACCGGCGTGAAGGACGTCCGCCAGTCCAAGGTCGGCGACACCGTGACCAACCTGGCTAAGCCCGCCACCGACTCCCTGCCCGGCTACGCCGACGCCAAGCCGATGGTGTTCTCCGGCCTCTATCCGCTGGACGGCACCGACTACCCGGTGCTCCGTGACGCGCTGGAGAAGCTGATGCTCAACGACGCCGCCCTGGTCTACGAGCCGGAGACGTCCGCCGCGCTGGGCTTCGGCTTCCGCGTCGGCTTCCTGGGCCTGCTGCACCTGGAAATCACCCGCGAGCGGCTCGAACGGGAGTACAAGCTGGACCTGATCTCCACCGCCCCGAACGTGGAGTACGAGGTGACGCTGGAGGACAAGAAGGTCGTCCACGTGACCAACCCCAGCGAATACCCCACCGGTAAGGTCTCCGAGGTCCGCGAGCCGATGGTCTCCGCCACGATTCTGGCGCCCAACGAGTTCGTCGGCGCCATTATGGAGCTGTGCCAGAGCCGCCGCGGCGTCATGGGCGGCATGGACTACCTCTCCGAGGACCGGGTGGAGATCCGCTACCGCCTGCCGCTGGCCGAAATCGTCTTCGACTTCTTCGACATCCTGAAGTCCAAGACCCGCGGCTACGGCTCGCTGGACTGGAAGGCCGATGGCGACCAGGTCGCCGATCTGGTCAAGGTGGACATCATGCTCCAGGGCGAACAGGTCGACGCCTTCAGCGCCATCACCCACCGCGACAAGGCCTATGCCTACGGTGTAATGATGACCGGCAAGCTGCGCGAACTCATCCCGCGGCAGCAGTTCGAGGTGCCGATCCAGGCTGCCATCGGCTCCCGGATCATCGCCCGCGAAAGCATCCGGGCCATCCGCAAGGACGTCCTGGCCAAGTGCTACGGCGGCGACATCACCCGAAAGCGCAAGCTGCTGGAGAAGCAGAAGGAAGGCAAGAAGCGCATGAAGATGGTGGGCCGCGTCGAGGTCCCGCAGGAGGCCTTCATCGCCGCACTCACCACGGACGAGTCCAAGGACAAGGCCAAGAAGTAGCCATGCCAAGTGCGCTTCCCCTCGGTGACCCCGCGCCGTCGGACGGGCTGCTGCCCGGCCAGGCGCTGGAGGGCGCCGCGGACCGGGCCTTCGGGCTCTACGTCCACATTCCGTTCTGCGCCGTGCGCTGCGGCTACTGCGACTTCAACACGTACACCGCCACGGAACTCGGCGGCGGCGCCTCGCAGGACGCCTACGCGGACACCGCCGTCGCGGAAGTGGACTTCGCCGGGCGGGCGTTGAAAGCCTCCGGCCTCCCGGAGCGCCGGCTCAGCACGGTGTTCTTCGGCGGCGGCACCCCCACGCTTCTCCCGGCCGGGGACCTGGCCCGCATCCTGGCCGCCGCGATCGACACCTGGGGCCTCGAGCCCGGCGCCGAGGTCACCACGGAAGCCAACCCGGATTCGGTCACGCCCGAATCCCTGCAATTGCTCGCCGACGCCGGCTTCACCCGGGTCTCCTTCGGCATGCAGTCCGCGGTGCCCCACGTGCTCAAGGTCCTCGACCGCACCCACACGCCCAGCCGTGTGCCGCAGGTGGTCCAGTGGGCGCGTGAGGCGGGCCTCGCGGTCAGCCTGGACCTGATCTACGGCACCCCGGGGGAGTCGCTGGAGGACTGGCGCTCCTCCCTGGAGACCGCACTGTCCTACGGCCCGGACCACATCAGCGCCTACGCGCTGATCGTCGAGGAGGGCACGAAACTCGCCGCCCAGATCCGGCGCGGCGAGGTTCCGGGGATCGACGACGACGACCATGCCGCCAAATACGAACTGGCCGATGAACTGATCTCCGCGGCCGGGCTGGGCTGGTATGAAGTAAGCAACTGGGCGCGCACGCCGGACCAGGCCTGTCGCCATAACCTGGCCTACTGGCGCGGGGATGACTGGTGGGGCATCGGCCCCGGAGCGCATTCGCACGTCGGCGGGGTCCGCTGGTGGAACGTCAAGCACCCCACGGCCTACGCCGGTAGGCTCGCGGCAGGCGTCTCGCCCGCGGCCGGGCGGGAGACTCTCGACGCCGAGACCCGCAACGTGGAGCGCGTCATGCTCGAAGCCAGGCTGGTCACCGGCCTGGAAATCCCGAGTCTGGGCGGGCTGGGGGATACCGGACGGCACGCGGTCGCCGGACTGATCGCCGACGGGCTCGTTGAGCCTGCGGAAGCGTTCAAGGGCCGGCTGGTGCTCACGCTCAAGGGCCGGCTCCTAGCCGACGCCGTGGTCCGCCGGATCCTCCCGGACTAGGTAGTCAGCCCATGCGGGCCGGAAGTGTCCGATCGCGTTGGGCGCGCGGGCCGGAAATGTCCGTTCGCGCTACTTGATCCAGCGGAGGTTGTACTCGTAGCGGTGCGGCTGGCCGCGGTTGACGTGGATGCCGGCGGCCACCGAGAAGCAGGCGAGGGCAATCCAGATGGCGGTCGCCAGGACTGCGAACAGGTTGCCCACCACCGGGACGAAGACCAGCAGATTGGCTACCACCGCAGCGATGGTGGGCGGAAGCGTAAAGTTCAGCGCCTCCTTCGACTCCTGCGCCGTGAACGGGCCGCGGTCCTTGAAGATCAGGTAGATCAGCAGCGCGGGAATGCAACCCAGAATGCCGCCAAAGTGCGCCAGGGTGGCCCATTGCCGGTCCTCGCTTGCCGTCAACGGCAGAGCATTTGCGGGAACGCCATGGTACTGCGACTGGCCATGGCCGGCCTGGTGATCCGTGTGTTCGCGTGCGTCTTCTGCCACGTTTCGTCCTTTGGATTGCGGTGGAGCGTAGGTACCTGTACGAGCCGCGGCCGCAACAGAATGCAGCGGCCGCCCTACCAAGAATACTTGCTCGGACCGCGAACTAAAGCACGAGGAGGCGGCTACGGCACCGTGAGGAAGTCGATGACCTCTTCGACCCGGCCCAGCAGGGAGGGCTCCAGGTCCGCGTAGCTGCGGACCGCGCCGAGGAGTTTCTGCCAGCCCAGGCCGATGTCCTCCTTGGTGCTGTGCGGCCAGCCGAAGGCCGTCAGGATGCCGGTCTTCCAGTCCACCCCGCGCGGAATCACCGGCCACCGCTCAATGCCCAGGGCGGCAGGGCGGATGGCCTGCCAGACGTCGACGTACGGGTGCCCGACGATCAGCACGTTGCCGGCCGCGCCCGGGGAGGCCATCACCGCGTCGGCGATTCGCGACTCCTTCGAGTCTGGAACAACGTGGTCCACCAGGACGCCGAGGCGACGGCCGGGGCCGGGCCGGAACTCCTTCACGGCGGCAGCGAGGTCGTCGATGCCGTGCAGCGGCTCGACCACGATGCCCTCGACGCGGAGGTCGTCACCCCAGACTTTCTCGACGAGTTCGGCGTCGTGCTTGCCTTCCACCCAGATCCGGCTGGCCTTCGCGACCTGGGCACGCTGTCCCTCCACCCGGACCGAACCGGAGGCGGTGCGCGCGCCGACTCCGGCACCCGCCGCGGGAACCCGCGGGGCGGGCGGCATCAGCCGGATGGGCTGGCCCTCGAGCAGGAAGCCGAAGCCGAGGCGGAAGGATCGGGACTTGCCGCGCCGGTCCTCGAGGGCCACGACGTGCATGCCGCCGGACTTCTCCACCCGGGTTACGGCGCCCACCCAGCCGGACTGCACGTCCTCCAGCACCATGCCGCGCTCCACCGGGATCTCGGGCAGCTGGGCCTTGGCGGGCGCGGAGAGATCCTGCGGGCCCCAATTCTGGTACGACATCTGCTACACACTGCTTTGCACTCGGGAATTACGGGGGACAGAACGGCGGCGCGGCCTGTGGTGTGCCGGGAAACACCAGTCCCGGGGCTCACGCCCGCAGCGAATCCAATGCTAACAACGGCGCGACTCATATTAGACTGGTTAGCACTTAGGCATGTCGAGTGCTAACCCCGGGTGTTCCTGCACGCGCGGCGGCACCGGCGAACCGATACGGGTCGATTGGAGGTGGAGAGTGAGCGAGCCACGCAAACTCGAAGTGCTGCGCGCCATCGTGGAGGACTACGTCCATTCCCGCGAGCCGGTAGGATCCAAGGCCCTGGTGGAACGGCACCATCTGGGCGTGTCCAGCGCCACGATCCGCAATGACATGGCCGCCCTGGAAGACGAGGGCCTGATCACGGCGCCGCATACCAGCGCCGGCCGGATTCCCACGGACAAGGGCTACCGCCTGTTCGTGGACCAGATTTCGGCCGTCAAACCCCTCTCTCCGGCGGAGCGCCGCGCCATCCAGGCGCTGCTCGAGGGGTCCGATGACCTCGACGACGTGCTGGACCGGACAGTGCGGCTGCTATCGCAGCTGACGAACCAGGTCGCCGTCGTGCAGTACCCGCTGTTGAGCCGGGCCCGCGTCCGGCACATCGAATTCGTGCTCCTGGCGCCGCGCAAGGTACTCACGGTCCTGATCGCGGATACGGGCAAGGTGGAACAGCGGGTGATCGACGTCGGCCAGGACTTCGGCGACGACGCCCTCGCCGAACTCCGCACCCTGTTCCTGGCCAGGCTCTCCGGCACCCCGTTGAGCTTGCTGCCCCAGTCGCTGCAGGCCGTGGTGGACAGCTGTCCGCCGGTGCGGCGGGGACCCGCCCAGGCCCTGGCCCGCGGGCTTGAATCGCTTGCCGCGAGCAGCCGCGAGGAACGGATGGTCATGGCCGGGACCGCCAACCTGGCCAGGTCCAATGTGGATTTCCCGCTGAGCATCGGACCCGTGCTCGAAGCGCTTGAAGAGCAGGTGGTGATGCTGCGCCTGCTCAGCGACATGGCGGAGGACCCGCGCGGCGTCACGGTAAGCATCGGCCGGGAGAACCCCTACGACGGCCTGTCCGAAGCGTCCGTGGTGGCCACCGGCTACGGACCGGACGCCACGGCCAAGGTCGGAGTCCTTGGCCCCACCCGGATGGACTACCCCACCACCATGGCCGCCGTCCGTGCGGTGGCCCGCTACCTTTCGCGGATCCTCGGGCCCTGACGGGCCGGATCCGGAACCGGACTTCTTGCCAACTACAGGCAGTGCCCCACTGGCAGTACAAAAAGGAAGAGATACAGACTTTGAGCAGCCACTATGACGTTCTTGGAGTCTCCCGTGAAGCCACGGGGGAAGAGATCAAGAAGGCCTACCGCAAGCTTGCGCGGACCCTGCACCCGGATGTGAACCCCGGTGATGACGCTTCCGAGCGCTTCAAGGCGGTCACCCATGCCTACGAGGTGCTTTCCGACCCGCAAAAGCGCCGGGTCTACGACACGACGGGCAACGAGAACGGGAACGACAACGGCTTCGGCGGCGGCTACGCCGGCCAGGGCTTCGCCTTCCAGGACATCTTCGAAACCTTCTTCGGCGGCGCCGGCAGCCAGGGCGGCCCCGCCTCCCGGGTGCGGCGCGGCCAGGACGCCCTGATCAGCGTCCGGATCGACCTGCGCGACGCCGTCTTCGGGGTCAACAAGAAGCTCGAAGTGGACACCGCCGTCACCTGCCCCACCTGTGAGGGTTCCTGCTGCCGCGAAGGCAGCCACCCCGAGCGCTGCGACATTTGCGGCGGCAGCGGCCAGGTCCAGCGCGCCGTGCGTTCCATCCTCGGCCAGGTCATGACCACTGCCCCCTGCGGCAGCTGCGAGGGCTTCGGCACGGTGATCAAGGATCCCTGCAACGAATGCGCCGGCCAGGGCCGCATCCGCAGCCGCCGCTCGCTTACCGTCAAGGTTCCCGCCGGCGTCGCTACCGGCACCCGCATCCAGCTCTCCGGCCAGGGTGAGGCCGGTCCTGCCGGCGGCCCGTCCGGTGACCTGTACGTCGAGATCCGGGTCAACAACGACCCCACCTACGTGCGCGAAGGCGACGACCTGCACGCTAGCCTGAACATCCCGATGACGGCGGCCGCGCTCGGCACAGAGCTGACCCTTGAGACCTTTGACGGTCAACAGGAAATCGACGTCAAGGCCGGCACCCAGTCCGGCGAGGTCATCACGCTCCGTGGCCTGGGCGTGACGCACCTGCGCGGCTACGGCCGCGGAGACCTCAAGGTCCACCTGCAGGTGGATACCCCCGCGAAGCTCGACGCCGCCCAGGAAGACCTGCTGCGCCAGCTCGCCAAACTCCGCGGCGAGCAGTTCACCGAAGGGAAGCTTGCCGCCAGCGGCGGTGTCTTCGCGAAGCTGCGGGACCGGCTCGGTAACCTGTAGCGGTGAGCAACCCGGTCTTTTTCACCCCCGCAGGCACCCTGGACCAGCTGGTCCCCGGCGCGACGTTCGTCCTCGAAGGCGCCGAGGCGCGCCACGCGGTGACGGTCAAGCGCCTGGCCGTGGGGGAGCCGGTGGACATCGCCGACGGCGCCGGCAAGCGGATCACCGGCACCGTGACGGCCGCCGCGCCGCAGGAGCTGACGGTGGAGTGCGGCGAGGTCGTGACCGAGCCAAGGCCTGACGTTCGGCTGGTGCTGGTGCAGGCCCTGGCCAAGGGCGACCGCGACGAGCTGGCGGCTGAGACCGCGACCGAATTGGGGATTGACGCCGTCGTGCCCTGGCAGGCCGAACGCTCGATCGTCCGCTGGAAACCCGAACGCGCGGCGAAGGCGCACGCCAAATGGCAGTCCGTGGTGACGGCAGCCGCGAAGCAGGCACGCCGCGCCTGGATTCCGGAGGTCCGCGCCGCGGTGGACGGCAACGGCCTGCAGGCGGCCGTAGCCGCCGCGGACCTGGCCGTGATCCTGCACGAGGACGCGGTTCGGCCCCTGCGGCAGGTGCTGGAGGCCTGGCACCAGCAGGCCGGCGACGGCGGTGTGGCCCGCGAGGTGCTCCTGATCGTGGGCCCCGAGGGCGGCATCAGCCCCCGCGAGGTCACCCGGCTGTGCGATGCGGGAGCCGTCACCGCCCTGCTGGGCCACCACGTGCTGCGTTCTTCCACCGCCGGCCCCGCCGCTACGGTGCTGGCCAGCGACGTCCTGGGACGTTGGTAGGGGCAAGCAGTAGTAGGACAGGCCAGGCGCCGCGCCCGTGCGGGTCCGCCGGGTGCCTGCCTTAGCGGAATGCCTTAGCGGACAGTGAACCCGCGGGTATCTACGTTCAGGTCCTGGACCTTGCTGCCGGGATCGACCTGCGACACGCGGACCTCATACTCACCGGGACCGAGGTTCAACGAGAGGTTGAACAGGCCGGGCTTCGAGGCATCGGCGGAGGCCGTGATGTTGCCGTCCAGATAGGGCGTCTTGCTGGCGCCGTCGACCCGCAGGATCTCCCAGCGAAGCTTGCCGCCCGGGACCGTGCTCCGGCCGGAAATCTTGACCGCGCCGTCAGCCACCTCGGTGCCCTCCTGCGGATCGATGATCCACACGGGCGCCACCATTCCGGCGCTGCGCGAGGTCGGTGAACCGAGCCGGACCCGGTTGAAGGCGACGTAGTCGGTGTGCCCGTCGACGAGGATGACGACCTGGATCTGCTGCCCGGTATCGGTCAGCCCGGCGCTGGCACCGGCGGCCGTGGCCGTGTAGACGAGCTGCTGGATCGCGCGTTCGGCCATGTCGGCGTCGACGTTGCTGTTGAACGCATCGGCGGACACGTCCACCGTGATCACGTTCTTTCCGGAAATCGAGGTGGCCAGGAGCCTGGGGTTCTGCCACGGGGTGAAGAAATCAGGGTCCAGCGGCTTCTGCGACATCATCACCCGCAGCGCCCGGGTGATCGGATTGTCCTCTTCGGACACGTCCCGGAACTCGCGGTACAAAAAGACGTTGTTGTTGCTGCGCCCGATCCAGTAGACCGGAGCCTTGTTGGAGGCCTGGGTGGATTCCAGCGGTGCGCTGGTGGTGGCGACGCCGGCGGCCGGGCCGGGGACCGTGTGGGAGGGCGTGTCGGAGTTCGTGATGCCCGGCTGGGGCGTGGCCACGCAGCCGGACAGCGCCAGGGCAGCGGGCAGCACAAGGTGCAGCAAGCCGCGGCGCGTACGCCGCCCTGCTGCTGTCTTGTTCACTCCACGCTGGCTGATTGCCCCTGTCCCTTCGCTGTGTTGCTCGCTCCGCGGGCCCGGCAGGGCCGAATCCAGCATTGCACAAGGCGCCTGCGCTCCAGTGGGGATTCCGCGCTGTCCGGCGAACTGCAACGGGAACGATATGAGGACGATATGAAGTTGATACCTAATGCCCTCCGCTCCGGCACCGGGCCGCGCTGGCGTAAGATGGAAGGACCCGCTGAAACCCGGCGCGGACGGCCCGGAACGCCGTCGGCCGGCGCCGAGGCGGCGAGACCATTTCCGAACTGGAGGGGACCAGAGGCCCACGGGCCAACACCATGACTGAAGCAGCCAACGGCAAGGCCCGGATCAGCGCGAACGAGCGCACCGCAGGGGAATTTCCCCACTCCCTCCCAGGTCTGCGGACGGAGGTGGTCCTGTTCGACAATTCCGACCAGATGGTGCAATCCCTGGGGAGCCATGACGAAGCCCTGCGCTTTATCGAAACCCAGTTCCCCAGCGTCGACTTCCATGTCCGCGGGAACGAGCTCTCCATCAGCGGCCCTGCCGCCGACGTGCCCAGGATTATGCGGCTGCTCAACGAGGTGCGCGGCCTGGTGGCGCGCGGCACGGTGATTACGCCGGTTGTCCTGCAGCAGCTCGTGTCGCTGTTGCGCACCCAGTCACTGCAGAACCCGGTGGACGTGCTCACCCACAACATCCTCTCCAGCCGCGGCAAGACCATCCGGCCCAAGACCTTGAACCAGAAGAACTATGTGGATGCCATTGACGCGAACACGGTGATCTTCGGGATCGGCCCGGCCGGCACCGGCAAGACCTACCTGGCCATGGCCAAGGCGGTCCAGGCGCTGCAGCAGAAGGAAGTCAGCCGGATCATCCTGACCCGCCCGGCCGTCGAAGCGGGGGAGCGGCTCGGCTTCCTGCCCGGCACGCTCAGTGACAAGATCGATCCCTACCTGCGTCCGCTCTACGACGCCCTGCACGACATGATGGACCCCGAGTCGATCCCGCGGCTGATGGCCGCCGGCACCATCGAGGTGGCGCCGCTGGCCTACATGCGCGGACGCACGCTCAACCACGCGTTCATCATCCTGGACGAGGCCCAGAACACCACCCCCGAGCAGATGAAGATGTTCCTCACCCGGCTGGGCTTCGGCTCCAAAATGGTCGTCACCGGCGACGTCACCCAGGTGGACCTGCCGTTCGGCACCCGTTCCGGGCTGCGGATCGTCGAAGACATCCTGCAGGGGATCGAGGACGTCAATTTCTCGGTCCTGGACGCATCCGACGTCGTCCGGCACCGGCTGGTGGGCGACATCGTCAACGCGTACAGCGTCTGGGACGAGACACAAAGGAACCGAGTCAAGCATTCCGTCGCCCGGGAGAACCGGGGAGAACACGCATGAGCATCGAGGTCAACAACGAATCCGGCGTCACGGTGGACGAAGCCGAGCTGGTGGCGCTGGCCCGGTTCGTCTTTGAACGGCTCTTCATCCACCCGCAGGCGGAGCTGTCCATCCTGCTGGTCGACGAGCCCGCCATGGAGAAGCTGCACATCGAACTGATGGACGAGCCCGGGTCCACCGATGTGCTGTCCGTGCCGATGGATGAACTCACTCCCGGCACGCCGGACAAGCCCACACCGCAGGGCATGCTCGGCGACATCGCGATCTGCCCCCAGGTGGCGGAGGTGCAGGCTAAGAACGCCGGCCACTCCACCCAGGACGAGATGTTGCTGCTGACCACCCACGGCATCCTGCACCTGCTGGGCTTCGACCACGCGGAGCCGGAAGAGAAGGAAGAGATGTTCGGGCTGCAGCGCGAGCTGCTCTCCGGCTTCACCGGCAAGGACGCCCCGGCAGAGACGATTCAGTGACCCCACTGATCCTGGCCGGCATGGCGCTGGTCTTCCTCAGCTTTGCGGCTGTGTTGACCGCGGCAGAGGCCGCCTTCAATTACCTTCCCCGCCACGACGCCGAACACGCGATCCTGCAGAGTCGCGGCACGGCGCTGAAACGGATCATGGCCCAGCCGGTGGCGCACATGCGCGCGCTGCGGTTCTGGCGGGTCTGGTTCGAGATGGCCTCATCGGTGGCCGTGACCGTGCTGTTGAACAGCCTGCTCGGCAATGTCTGGCTCGCCGGGCTCGCCGCGACCGGCATCATGGCCCTCGTGGGCTTCGTGATCGTCGGCGTGTCTCCGCGCCAGCTGGGCCGGGTGCACTCCGCCGGCATGGTCCGTTTCTCCGCCCCGCTGATCCGCTGGCTCTGCTGGGTGCTTGGTCCGATCCCGGGCTGGCTGGTCACCCTGGGCAGCGCCGTGGCACCGGGGGCGCCTGCGGACAACGAGGCCTTTTTCAGCGAAGAGGAGTTCCGCGAACTCGTTGATCGCGCCAGCGAATCCGACGTGATCGAGGACAACGAGGCCGAGCTGATCCAGTCCGTCTTCGATTTCGGCGACACCCTGGTCCGCTCCGTGATGGTGCCCCGGACCGACATTCTCTGCATCGACTCCGGCTCCAGCCTGCACCGGGCCATGTCGCTGTTCCTCCGCTCCGGGTACTCGCGGATCCCCGTCATCGGCGAGAACACGGACCAGATCCTCGGCATCGTTTACCTCAAGGACGTCGCCGCCGTCGTCCACAACCTGGCCCCCGGCGAGGAACCCCCGGTCGTCGACGAACTGGCCCGCGAGGTCCGCTACGTGCCGGACTCCAAACCGGTCAGCGAGCTGCTCCGCGAGCTGCAGAAGGAATCCACGCACGTGGCGATCGTGATCGATGAGTACGGCGGCACCGCCGGGCTGGTCACACTCGAGGACCTGATCGAGGAAATCGTCGGTGAGATCGTGGACGAATACGACACCGAGGCCGCTGAAGCGGTCGAACTGGGCGACGGCAGCTACCGGGTCAGCGCCCGGATGAGCATCGACGACCTCGGCGAGCTCTTCGACCTGGAGCTCGACGACGATGAGGTGGACACCGTGGGCGGCCTGCTCGCCAAGGCGCTCGGCCGGGTGCCGATCGTCGGAAGCACCGTCAGCGTCGACGGCGTCACCCTCCGGGCCGACAGGCTGGAAGGCCGCCGGAACCGCGTCAGCCACATCATTGCGGCCGCGGTGCCAAAGGAAGAAACTGACCTTGAAGATCTTCTCGACGAGGCTGAACCAACGCAACAGGGAGTTCCACGTGAGCAAGCAGAATAAGTCCGACGGCGAAGCGCCTTTCGGCGGTTACCGGGCCGGGTTCGCGGTGCTGGTGGGACGGCCGAACGCAGGGAAATCCACCCTCACCAACGCCCTGGTGGGCCAGAAGGTCGCCATCACCTCGGCGAAGCCGCAGACCACCCGGCACACCATCCGCGGCATTGTGCACCGCGACGACGCGCAGCTGATCATGGTCGACACCCCGGGCCTGCACCGCCCGCGGACCCTGCTGGGCAAGCGGCTCAACGAACTGGTCGCGGACACCCTCGCCGAGGTCGACGCGATCGGCTTCTGCCTGCCCGCCAACGAGAAGATCGGCCCCGGCGACAAGTTCATCGCCGCACAGCTCGCCGCCATCGGCAACAAGCCGGTCATTGCGATCGTGACGAAAGCCGACACGGTGGACCGCCAGGCACTGACCGAGCAGCTGCTCGCCGTCGCCGCCCTGGGCCGCGAGGTGCTGGGGGAGGACGGCTGGAAGGATATCGTTCCCGTCTCCGCGACGGACGGCTTCCAGGTCGGCACCGTCGCCGACGTGCTGATCGGCCACATGCCGCCGTCGCCGCCGCTTTACCCGGACGGACACCTGACGGACGAGCCGGAAGCGGTGATGATCGCCGAACTCATCCGCGAGGCAGCCCTGGAAGGCGTCCGCGACGAACTTCCGCACTCCCTGGCGGTTGTGGTCGATGAGATTGTTCCTCGCGAGGGCCGGCCCGAGGACCGCCCGTTCCTGGATGTCCGGGTTAATCTCTATGTCGAACGGCCGTCGCAGAAGGCAATCATCATCGGCAAGGGCGGAGCGCGGCTCCGCGACGTCGGCACCACGGCCCGCAAGGCCATCGAGGCTCTCCTCGGCGCCCGCATCTACCTGGACCTGCACGTCAAGGTCGCGAAGGACTGGCAGCGGGATCCGAAGCAGCTGGTGAAGCTGGGCTTCTAGGCCTGGACTGAACCGGCGGCGGTTACCCGCCGGGACGGACCGCGCAACAACGCAGCGGCCCCGCTCGGGCATGCCCATCGGGATTTTCCCAGTTTCGGCCACTAAAATAGGGAAACTCCCGTTCGCAAAGGAAGGCTCCACCCGTGGTTCTACCCCGTGATAACCGTGCAGACGGAACCGGCCCCCCGGTTCGGTCCCATGCGGCTGCTCGGCACGCGGAAGATCCTTCCGTCGGCCCGGCGCGCCATCTTGGCGCCGCCCGGCATATCCCCGGCTGGCTGAAGGCCACCACGATCGTTGTCTCCGTGCTGCTCGTGGGGGTCATTGCGTTCGGGGCTTACTGGCTCATCCGGTTGCAGGGCAACATCAGCACGCAGGCCCTCGGCGCCGGCAACAGCCGGACGGAGGGCGCGCCCGACGATGCCACCGGGCGAATGCAGATCCTGATCCTGGGCACGGACACCCGCGACGGCAAGAACTCGCAGTACGGCTCCAAGGACGATTCCTCCGGCTACGGCCACTCGGATGTCATGATGCTGATGGACATCTCGGCGGACAACAAGCGCGTCAGCGTCATTAGTTTCCCGCGCGACCTGCTGGTGGACACCCCTAAGTGCAAGGACCCGAAGTCCAACAAGCAGTATCCCGCCCAGACAGGCGTCATGATCAATTCGGCGATGTCCGAAGCGGGCATCGGCTGTGCCGTGGACACCGTCAACAAGCTCACCGGCCTGGAGATCGACCACTTCATGATGGCGGACTTCAATGCCGTCAAGGAACTCTCCAACGCCGTCGGCGGTGTGGATGTCTGCATCAGCGACGCGGTCTTCGACCCGGACTCCGGGCTCCGGCTTCCCAAGGGCACGTCCAAGGTCAAGGGCGAGCAGGCTCTCTCGTTCGTTCGTACCCGCCATGCCTTCGGCGACGGCAGTGACCTCGGCCGGATCAAGGCGCAGCAGGGCTTCCTGTCCTCGCTGGTCCGCAAGATCAAGGACGACGGGACCCTGACCAACCCGGCCCGGATGCTCGGCATTGCGGACGCCATTACCAAGAACCTGACCATCGACGACGGCCTGGCCTCCGTACCGACGCTGTTGACGGTGGGGAACCGGCTGAAGAACATCGACGTCGGCAAGGTGGCGTTCGTTGCCGCCCCGACCGAGCCGGCGGTGTCCGACTCGAACCGCCTCCAACTGGCGGAACCCGCAGCCTCCGAGCTGTTTGCGGCGATGCGCAAGGACATCGACCTGACCGACCCGACAGCCAAGCCTGCGGCCACCCCCGATGCCTCCGCCAGCGCGTCGGCAAGTGCCACGCCGACGGCCAGCAAGGCCCCGGCCGCCCCGGCCTACGACAAGACGCTGCAGCCCATTGCCGTGGCCAACGGTTCCGGTAACCCGGCTCGGGGCCAGGAACTCGCGGCCGCCCTCAAGGCCGGCGGCTTCACCCAGACGAGCCAGTTCGACGCCCAGTCAGTGGCGGCCACCGCCGTCTACTACGGAGCAGATTTCGCCGACGTTGCAGCCGACGTCGCCAAACTGCTGGGCATCCGGGCGAAGCAGGTGCTCCCGGCGGCCGGTGTCATTAACGGGGGCGGGCCGGGTTATTTTTTCACCCGGCCCGCCCCTGTTGGCTCAGTTGCCGCCGAAGGCTGGCTACCAGATGCTGACGCGTTCCTCCGGCGCCAGCCACATGCCGTCCTGCTCGCCGGTTTCGAAGGCCGCATGGAAGGCGTCAAGGTTCTGGGCGATGTTGTTGGTGCGGAATTCGTTGGGGGAGTGCGGATCCGTGGCGAGCCGCCGGATGGCTTCCTCGCTCCGGATCACCTGCCGCCAGCTGGCCGCCCAGGAAGCGAAGAAGCGCTGGGCTCCGGTCAGCCCGTCCAGGACCGGCGCCTCCTGGCCGCCGAGGCTGATCAGGTACGCCTTGTAGGCGATGGTCAGGCCGCCAAGATCGCCGATGTTTTCGCCCAGCGTCAGCCTGCCGTTGACGTGGTGGCCTTCGGCTTCCGCGGGGGAGAGGGCATCGAACTGGGCCACCAGCCTGGAGGTCAGCGCCTCGAAGGCCGTCCGGTCGGCCTCGGTCCACCAGTTCCGGAGCAGGCCGCTGCCGTCGTACTGGGAGCCCTGGTCATCGAAGCCGTGGCCGATCTCGTGGCCGATCACGGCCCCGATGCCGCCGTAATTCACGGCGTCGTCGGCGTCGGCGGTGAAGAACGGCGGCTGCAGGATGGCTGCCGGGAACACGATCTCGTTCAGCAACGGATGGTAGTAGGCGTTCACGGTCTGCGGCGTCATGAGCCACTTCTCCCGGTCCACGGGCTTGCCCACCTCGTCCAGGTGCCGGTCGACGTCGGCGCTGTGGGCGCGCTCCACGTTCCCCAGCAGGTCCGCCTCGTCGATCACGACGGCGGAGTAGTCGATCCATTTGTCCGGGTAGCCGATCTTGGCCCGGAAGGAATCCAGCTTCTTCAGCGCCTCCAGCTTGGTCTCTTCGCCCATCCACGCCAGGCCGGTGATGGATTCGCGGTACGCCTCGATCAGGTTGCCGACCAGCGAACGCATGTGCGCCTTGTGGCTTTCCGGGAAGTGCCGGGCGACGTAGATCTGCCCGACGGCCTCACCCAGGGCGGCCTCGACGACGGCGACGCCACGCTTCCAGCGGTCCCGGTTGCGGGGCGTGCCGCTGAGCGTGGTGCCGTAAAAGGCGAAGTTCGCGTCCACGAACGCGGCGGACAGATACGGCGCCGCTGCGCTGACCACCTGCATGGCCAGCCATTCCTGCCAGGTGGCCAGCGGCACCGCCTGGAGCAGTTCCGCGGCTCCCGCGAAGAAGTCCGGCGTGCTGACGACGAGTTCGGAGCGCTTCTCCGGCACGATGGCGGCGGCATCGAACCAGGCGGACAGCAGCGGGAACAGCTGCGAGACCTCCTCGGCTGATTTCAAGTTGTACGTCTTCTGCGGATTGCGCAGCGTGACCTTGTCCCAGTGATGGGACGCGAGGGACGTCTCCAGGTCCACCACCCGGGCCGCGGCTGCCTCCGCGTCCGCTACGCCGGCCAGCCCGAACATGGTGCGGACATGTTCACGGTAGGCCTGGACCATCGGCGCGAACTTCTCTTCGCGGTAGTAGGACTCATCCGGCAGGCCCAGGCCGCCCTGGCCGGTGTAGAGCAGGATCCGGTCCGGGTTGCCCGCGTCCGGTGCCGGGTAAATGTAGAACAGTCCGGAGACGTCCGCGCGGAAGAGCCGTCCGGACAGCTGGACCAGTTCGGCCACCGAGCCGGTGGCGAAAACCTCGGCCAGCCGCTCCCGGATCGGCTCCGCGCCTTTGGCCTCCGCGGCGGCCTCGTCCATGAAGCTGTTGTACAGGTCGCCGATCTTGCGTTCGATACCGGTGGCTGCCTCGCCGCGGCCGGCCGCCTCCAGGATGATCTCCTTGACCGCCAGCTCCGAGCCGTCGCGCAGCGCCGTGAACGTTCCCTCCAGGGGCCGGTCGTCCGGAATGGCGGTTTTCTTCAGCCAGCCGCCATTGAAATGCCGGTACAGGTCGTCCTGGGGGCGGACGTCGTCGTCGATGGTGGACTTGTCGATCCCGGAAAGCGGCACTGATGCTCCTTCGAGTGGGAGGCTGAACCGGGCCTGGGACCGGCACAGCGTCTGCATGGTGGACGTTACGGAGGTATGGCTCCTTCATCTTACGCACCCGTGTTACTGTGAAAACGTGCGCGCAGAACTGCTCCTTCTTAGCTGCCGCGGCGGGGCCTCAGACGCGATCTAGCGCAAGGCCAAACCTCGCTGCGGAGTTTGTGTTGCCCGGCCACCCTTTCACCAAGAACCACAGAAAAGGCCCCGATAGTAATGCGAAACGCACAGCAGCCCTCAGGAATGCCGGTCCACCGCTACGTCCCGTTCCAGGACCTGATTACGGTCGAACTGCCGGACCGCACCTGGCCCGACAAGGTCATCACCAAGGCCCCGCGCTGGTGCGCGGTCGACCTGCGTGATGGCAACCAGGCCCTGATCGACCCGATGAGCCCGGCCCGCAAGATGAAGATGTTCGATCTGCTGGTCCGGATGGGCTACAAGGAGATCGAAGTCGGCTTCCCTTCGGCCTCGCAGACGGACTTCGACTTCGTTCGCCAGCTGATCGAGGGCAACCACATCCCGGACGACGTTACGATCCAGGTCCTGACCCAGGCCCGCGAGCATCTGATCGAGCGGACCTACGAGTCCCTGGTCGGCGCCAAGCAGGCCATCGTGCACCTCTACAATTCGACGTCGGTCCTGCAGCGCCGCGTCGTGTTCAACCAGGACGAGGACGGAATCCTCGACATCGCCCTGCAGGGTGCCCGGCTGTGCAAGAAGTACGAGGAAACCCTCGAAGACACCCACATCACCTACGAGTACTCCCCGGAGTCCTTCACGGGCACCGAGCTCGCCTACGCCGTGCGCGTCTGCAACGCCGTCGCCGACGTCTTCGAAGCATCCGCCGACCGCCAGGTGATCATCAACCTGCCGGCCACGGTGGAGATGGCCACCCCCAATGTGTACGCCGATTCGATCGAATGGATGAGCCGGCACCTGCACCCGCGCGAAGGAATCATCCTCTCCCTGCACCCGCACAACGACCGCGGTACCGGCGTCGCGGCGGCCGAGCTGGGCTACCTGGCCGGTGCCGACCGGATCGAGGGCTGCCTGTTCGGCAACGGCGAACGTACCGGCAACGTCGACCTGGTCACGCTGGGCCTGAACATGTTCGTCCAGGGCATCGACCCGATGATCGACTTCTCCGACATCGACGACGTCCGCCGCACGGTGGAGTACTGCAACCAGCTGCCCGTCGCGGAGCGTTCACCCTACGGCGGTGA
Source organism: Arthrobacter sp. 05N425 (assembly GCF_056397125.1). Classification (NCBI taxonomy): domain Bacteria; kingdom Bacillati; phylum Actinomycetota; class Actinomycetes; order Micrococcales; family Micrococcaceae; genus Arthrobacter; species Arthrobacter sp. 05N425. Next base: position 341,417 of record NZ_JBFTMU010000001.1, on the reverse strand, counting down.
CCTGGTTTTCACAGCCTTCTCCGGCTCGCACCAGGACGCCATCAAGAAGGGCCTGGAAGCCCTGGAGAAGGACGCCGCAGCCGCCGGCAAGGACGTGGCGGACTACGCCTGGCAGGTGCCCTACCTGCCCGTCGATCCGAAGGACCTCGGCCGCAGCTACGAAGCCGTGATCCGGGTTAACTCGCAGTCCGGCAAGGGCGGCGTGGCCTACCTGCTCAAGAACGAGCACAACCTGGACCTGCCGCGCCGCGCGCAGATCGAGTTCTCCGGCGTCATCCAGCGCCGTACCGACATGGTGGGCGGCGAAGTCAGCGGCGCCCAGCTGTGGCAGCTGTTCCAGGACGAATACCTGCCTTCCGCCGCGGCCGAAGCCCAGTGGGGCCGCTATGCGCTCGGCGCGGTCAGCACCGAGTCCGACGAGGACGGCACCATGACGCTGACCGCCGCTCTCAAGGTGGACGGCAAGCAGCTCCGGCGCACCGGGGTGGGCAACGGACCGATCGCGGCCCTGCTGAGCATCCTGCGCGAGGACGGCGTTGACGTCCGCGTGCTGGACTACAGCGAGCACGCCCTGTCCGAGGGCGGCAGCGCCCAGGCCGCGGCCTACGTTGAATGCGCCGTGGGGGAGCGGGTGCTGTGGGGCGTCGGCATCGACGCCAACACGTCGATGGCCTCGCTCAAGGCCGTCATCTCCGCCGTCAACCGCGCCATCCGGGACGCCCGCGCCTAGGCCATTCGGGAACAGCACTGCGCCGTCGGAGTCTCCGGCGGCGCAGTGCTGTTTTCCCAATGGCGGAGATTCCCGAAAGTCAGTGCGAAGATTAACTGTGGCCCAACCTTCCTCCTTTGCTGCCCGCGCGTACCGCGACGACGCCGTGGTCCTGCGCACCCATAAGCTCGGCGAGGCGGACCGCATCATCACCCTGCTGACCAAGCACCACGGGCAGGTCCGTGCGGTCGCCAAGGGCGTGCGCCGCACCAGCAGCCGATTCGGCGCCAGGCTGGAGCCGTTCATGGTCGCGGACCTCCAGCTCATCTCCGGCCGCACCCTGGACGTGGTTACGCAGGCCGTCGCCAAGGGCGCCTACGGCTCCAGTATCGCGGCCGACTACGGCCGCTACACCGTCGCCGCCGCGATGACCGAAACCGCGGAAAAGCTCACCGACGTCGACGGCGAAGCGGGAACCGCCCAGTACAACCTGCTGGTCGGGGCGCTGGCTTCCTTGAGCCGCGGCGACCATGCCCCGGAACTCATCCTGGACTCCTACCTGCTCCGCGCCCTCTCCACCGGCGGTTGGGCACCCAGCTTCACCGAATGCGCCCGCTGCGGCGCTCCGGGCCCGCACACCGCGTTCTCCGCCCCGCTGGGCGGCATGGTATGCGGGGAGTGCCGGCCGCCGGGTTCACCCGCGCCGGCCACGGAGACTGTGCTGCTGCTGGGTGCGCTGCTGACCGGGAACTGGACGGCCGCGGATGCGTCCGCAACCATCCACCGCCGGGAGGCCGCCGGCCTGGTGGCGAGCTACCTGCAGTGGCATCTGGAACGTGTCCTGAAATCCCTCAAACATGTGGAGCGAACCTAACCGTGGCCCTAGGCAAGAAAACTCCAGGCAGCAAGAAGAACCCCGTCCGACAGCGCAGCTCCGAAGTGGTGGCGCCCTACCCGCATCCCTCCGGCGCCGTGCCGCCCGCTATCCCTGCCGAGTTCATTCCCCGGCACGTCGCGATCGTGATGGACGGAAACGGCCGCTGGGCGAACCAGCGTGGACTGCCCCGGATCGAAGGCCACAAGGCGGGGGAACCGGCCCTGCTGGACGTCATGGCCGGGGCAATCGAACTGGGCATTGAGCACGTCAGCGTCTATGCATTCTCCACCGAAAACTGGCGCCGTTCACCCGAGGAAGTCCGCTTCCTGATGGGATTTAACAAGGATGTGCTGCGACGGCAGCGCAACCAGCTGGATGAGTGGGGCGTGAGGATCCGCTGGTCCGGCCGGCGGCCCAAACTCTGGGGCTCGGTGATCCGGGAGCTAGAAGAGGCCGAGGAGTTCACCCGCGGCAACAGCACCTGCACTTTGAACATGTGTGTTAACTACGGCGGCCGGGCGGAGATCACCGACGCAGTCTCAGCCATCGCCGAGGAGGTGGCCGCAGGCCGGCTCAGGCCAGGCGCTATCACCGAACGGACCATCCAAAAGTATCTGGACGAACCGGACCTGCCGGACGTCGACCTGTTCCTGCGCAGCTCGGGTGAGCAGCGGCTCTCCAACTTCATGCTCTGGCAGTCGGCCTACGCCGAATTCGTCTTCCTGGACACGCTGTGGCCGGATGTGGACCGCCGCACCCTCTGGGACGCCGTGGAGATTTACGCGCAGCGGGACCGCCGCTACGGCGGCGCGGTGGACGCCGCCGCCCCCGTCACCCCAGCCTGACCCCGGTAGCCGGCGCGGCGGCCGGCCACGCCGCCTGCCACGCTGGCCCGTTCCAGCGCAGTCAGCCTGGGTAGAGGCTCAGCCAGAGCAGGAGGTCGTCGTAGGCCTCCTGCCGCACCGTGCGGCGGGAGAGAAAGACGTCGTGGATGGCGCCCGGGTAGCGGAAGACGGCAGCCCTGCGGCCCAGCCCCAGCGCCCGGCGGGCAGTTTCCTCGACGTCGATCACGGCGTCGACGTCCATCAGCACGTCGCTCCATTCGGCCTGGATGTGGGTGCGCCCGGAAAGCATCACCAGCATCGGCGAGGTGATGTGCAGCCGCCGCTGCACGGCCGCATGGCCGGCGAGGACAGCCTTCGTCCAACCCGGACGGATCGGGAAGGACGCCCGTGGCCGCCACTCGGGATCCACGTCCCATTCGCCGTGCGCTGAGCCGCTGACGCTGTCCCAGTAGCCGGGCATGCTGGGCAGCAGCAACGGCCGCCGCGGGTCGGTGCGCGCCAGTGGTTCCACCAACTGCATGGCGATGTTCCGGATCAGGCTGCTGCCCTGCAGTTCCAGCCATGGCGCGTTCAGGACCAGGGTGCCCAGTACTCCCGGATTCCGGTCAGCCCACAGTGCCGCGACGAGGCCGCCGAGGGAATGCGCGAGCAGGTGGACCGTCGGCCGCCCGGCGCTGCCGGTCCGGGTGGCCACATCGGCGGTGACGGCGGCAAGCGCAGCGGCGAGGTCCTCGTCATAGACCGCCAGGTCGGTGGTGTAGCCGGGGGTCTGCCAGCTGCGCAGGCTGCGCCCGAACTTCCGCAGGTCCAGGGCGTAGAAGTGGAACCCAGCAGCCACGATTTGCTCAGCGAGTTCCGCCTGCAGGAAGTAGTCGGCCCAGCCGTGCAGGTAGAGGACCACTTTCTCCGGCGCCCGGGTCCCGGGGGCGTCCGGCGGGCCATCAGCTGCACCGCCGCTGCTGGCATGGCGAACGAGGGTGGCGACGACGGGTCCTTCATCGTCCGGCGGCAGTTCCAGCTCCAGGGACTCGAAGCGGTGTCCCAGTACATCCCGGCGCCACCGCGGTGGCTGCGCTGGACCCCTCACGCGGGGCCGCCGTCGTCCAGAACGTAGGCGCGGATCCAGCGGGCGAGCCGCGCATACGCGTCCGCGCGGACCCGCGGCGCCGAGAGGAAGACGTCGTGCAGGGCACCGTCGATCCGTTCCAGGGTCACGGTGCGGCCCAGGCTCAGGGCGCGCAGGGCAATGGTGTTAACATCCAGGACGGCGTCGGTGCGCCGCATGGACTCCTTCCAGAACATTCCGTTGGCGCTGGCCCCGGAGATCATCACGAGGATGGGAACGTCGATGTTCAGCCCCCGGGCCACCTGGGACTGGCCGGCCAGCACGGCGCTGAGCCAGCCCGCCCGCACCGGGAAGGCCCGGGGCGGGCGGTAGTTGTCATCCAGCACCCATTCGCCCTCGGCGGCGCTGCTGATGCTGCGCCAGTAGAAGGCGCGCTCGGGAAGCCGGATCACGGATTCGGGCCGGAACCGGGCCAGCGGCTCCAGCATGGTCCGCGCGGCGCGGCGGACCGCCGGGCTGCCATGCATTTCCAGCCACGGGCTGTCGAGGACCAGTTGGGCGGCGCGGCCCGGATGCCGGCTCACCCAGAGCGCCGCGATGAGCCCGCCGGTGGAGTGTCCCATCAAGGTGACCCGCGGGGGAGAGGACCCCATGGGGGCCAGGGATTCGATGATGCCGATCGCCGCCGTGATCTCGGCGTCGTAGTCGGCAAGGTCGGCGACGTAGCCGCCGTGCGCACCGTACTGCAGGCTTCGGCCGTGGTTGTGCATGTCCAGTGCGAAGAACCCGAAGCCGTGGCCGGTCCAGAACTCGGCGAGCTCCTCGTTGAAGAAGTAGTCGCTCCAGCCGTGCAGGAAGAGGACGGCCCGCCGGGGAGCCTTGCCGGCTCCGGTCGAAGGGATGTGCCGGACCAGGGTGGCCGTGCGTTCGACCCCGTCCGGGCCGGCCGCCTTGAAAGCGCACGCCGCGAAGTCCTCACCCAGGATGTCGGTCTGCCAGTCCATCGGATCCTCCCGCTCTGCCGGCTACAGGGCCGAGGCCGCGGCGCGGCCTGCCGCGCGGCCAGAGAACAGGCACCCGCCCAGGAAGGTGCCCTCCAGGGAGCGGTACCCGTGGATGCCGCCACCGCCGAAGCCGGCCGCCTCGCCGGCCGCGTAGAGTCCGGCGACCGGCCGGCCGGCGGCGTCCAGGACCCGGGAATGCAGGTCGGTCTGGATCCCGCCGAGGCTTTTGCGGGTCAGGACGGAGAGGCGGACCGCCAGCAGGGGCCCGTGCCGGGGGTCCAGCATCCGGTGTGGCGGGGCCACCCGCATGATCCTGTCGGTGGTGAAGCGGCGGGCGGCGCGGATCGCGGCAAGCTGCGGGTCCTTGCCCAGCCCGCTCGCGAACTGCCGGTCCCGGGACCGGACCAGCCGCTCCAGCCCGGCGGCGTCGATGAGCGGGGTCCCGGTGAGCCCGTTCATTTTCGCGGCAAGCTCCGTCGGAGTGCCTGCCTGCAGGAAATCCACGCCCCGGTCCAGGAACCGCTGCAGCGGACTGTCCGCGGAAGGTTTCAGCCGGGCGGCGAGCAGGCGCACGTCCTTCCCGGTCAGGTCCGGGTTCTGCTCCGAGCCGGAGAGCGCGAACTCCTTCAGCGCGATGGTCTTGTTCAACACGAACCACGAGTGGGTGTGCCCGGTTCCGAGGATGTGCCGCAGCGCGCCGAGCGAGTCGAAGCCGGGGAACAGCGGTGCCGGGAGCATCTTGCCGGTGGCGTCGAGCCAGAGCGCCGAGGGCCCGGGCAGGATCCGGATGCCGTGCTGCGGCCAGACCGGGCTGTGGTTCTGGATGCCTTCCGGGTAGTGCCACATCCGGTCGCCGTTGATCAGCCGGCCGCCGGCACGGTCCACAGCGACCAGGAAGTCGCCGTCCACCGAGGCCGGCACGCCGCTCAGCATGGACGCCGGGGCGCCGCCGCCGGGCCACTGCCGCCGGACCGCGCCGTGGTTGCCGCCGATGCCGCCGCTGGTGACGATGACGGTTCCGGCGGAGGCCTCGAACGCGCCGGCGGCGATGCGGGAGGACTGCTCGCCCCGCGCAGCGCTGCTGGCCGCCAGGATCTCGCCCTGCACGCCGCTGAGCCGGCCCGCCGTCGTCGTCAACTCGGTGGCGCGGTGCCGGAAGTGGAACGAGACGCGCCCAGCAGCCACGCCCTCGCGGAGTTTGGCGAGGAAGGGCGCGACCAGTGCCGGGCCGGTGCCCCAGGCGACGTGGAAGCGCGGCACCGTGTTGCCGTGGCCGTCCGGGCCGTAGCCGCCGCGCTCGGCCCACTGCACGAGCGGAAAGAGCCGGACGCCGAGCGAGGCGAGCCAGGCGCGCTTCTCACCCGCCGCGAAGTTCACGTAGGCCTCGGCCCACTCCCGGGCGAGGGCGTCTTCGGGGCGGTCGAAGGCGGCGGAAGACAGCCAGTCGGCGAGGGCCAGCTCGGCACTGTCCCGGACGCCCAGCCGGCGCTGCTCCGGGGTGTTGACCAGGAACAGGCCGCCAAAGGACCAGTGCGCCTGCCCGCCGGCCGAAGCCTCCGGCTCCTGGTCCAGGACAGCCACCCGGCGGCCAGCCGCGTACGCTTCCGCCGCGGCCACCAGGCCGGCGAGGCCTGCCCCGACAACGACGACGTCGGCCTCGATCCGGGTGCCGGGCGTCGCCGGCACGCTGCTGTGGACTGCACCCTCGCTGGTCATGGCTTCATGCTAGCGCCCGCGGGGGTACGGTTTGCCCAGCATTTTGGTTTGCGCGGCCGGAACCGGAAAACTAGGGGTATGCGCGTATATCCCACCTTCTTCCGGCTCGCCTTCTCCTGGATGGACGCCGAGCGCGCCCACAAGATCGGTTTTCTAGGCATCCGGCTGGCCAACCGCTGCGGCGCCGGCCGCGTGCTGCAACGGTTCACGGCGCCGTCCGCAGCGCTGCGGACCGAGGCATTCGGCTTGACCTTCCCCTCGCCCTTCGGGCTGGCCGCGGGTTTCGACAAGGAGGGCCACGGGATCGAAGCGCTGACCGACCTTGGCTTCGGGCACATCGAAGTGGGCACCATCACCGGGCAGGCCCAGCCGGGCAACCCGGCGCCGCGGCTGTTCCGCCTGATCGAGGACCGCGCCGTGATCAACCGGATGGGCTTCAACAACGACGGTGCCGCGGCCGTGGCGCCCAGGCTCCGTTCCGCCCGGGCTGCCCTGCAGCGCCGCTATCCCGGGGTCCGCCCGGTGATCGGTGTGAACATCGGCAAGAGCAAGGTGGTGGAGCTTGAGGATGCCGTGGAGGACTACCTGATCAGTGCCCGCAGCCTGGCCCCGGCCGCCGACTACCTGGTGGTCAACGTCAGTTCCCCGAACACCCCGGGCCTGCGGTTGCTGCAGGATGTCAGCACCCTGCGCCCGCTGCTGGCCGCGGTGGGGGAGGCTGCGGACAACGCCGCCGGCCGGCACGTGCCTCTGCTGGTGAAGATCGCCCCGGATCTCAGCGACGAGGACATCGACGACGTCGCCAGGCTGGCGCTGGACCTGAAGCTGGACGGCATCATCGCCACCAACACCACCATCGCCCGCGCCGGACTGGTCTCCAGCCCGGAACAGATTGAGGCGTGCGGCGCCGGCGGCCTCTCCGGTGCCCCGCTCCGGAAGCGATCGCTGGAAGTCCTGGCCCGGCTCAAGGCCGCGACCGGCGGGGCCATCACGCTGGTTTCGGTCGGCGGGGTCGAGACCGCACAGGACGTCCGGGAGCGGCTTGAGGCCGGCGCCACCCTGGTGCAGGGCTACACCGCGTTCCTGTACKAAGGTCCCTTCTGGGCGGCGAAGATCAACCGCGAGCTGGCGAAGCGGCCGGCCCGCCGCTAACCGGCGGTCTCCTCCCGCCAGGGCGGGCTCCCACCCAGCACGCCCGCGCGGATCCCGGAAACGCGAAAGCCCCCGGCAGTCCAACTGCCGGGGGCCTTTCGATGGCCGGATTCAGGCGGGGAAGTCGCCGCGCTTGACCTGGGGCTTGGGAAGGCGAAGGCGGCGGAACTGCAGGGATCGCATGGAGCCGTACCAGACGGTGCCCCGCTCCACCTCGCCGAACTTCTCGGCCAGACGCTTTTTGAGCTTCCGGGACAGGATGAAGACGTCCACGAAGACGGCAAGGAACATGACCCAGAAACCGCCGAGGACGTAGATCATCTGTTCGCTGCTCGCCGGGACCAGCAGGGAGATGATCACGAAGACCAGGGCGCCGAACATCAGGTATTCGCCAAGGCTGAAACGGGCGTCCACGTAGTCGCGGGCGAAGCGCTTCTGCGGGCCCTTGTCACGCAGCGGCAGGAACTTCTCGTCACCGGTATCCATGGCCTGGCGCATCTTGAGGCGCTGGTCCGCGATCGCCGTGCGCTCGGCCGCCCGGGAGGCCTTGCGGTCCTCCGGAACCAAGGGGCGCTTGCGGGCAGCCACCTGGGCGCTCCGCTTGGGCGTGGGTGCGCCCTTTCCGATGGCGGCGTCCCGGGCTGCTGCCTCGGCCACCTGCTGGTCAACTACGTCCTGCGCCAGGGGCGCTTCCTTTTTACGTCCAAACACCCCTACAGAATACCCTGCGGCGGCTCGCCCGAGACCCAGCCCACACCGGGCCGGGGCGGCGGTGATCCCAGCCGCAAATCGCGCCGGTATCAGCGCCGGGGGAAACGTCTCCCAGGCCGCCGCAGAGCCGCCGTGGGAGCGCCGTGGCGCATTTGTCGTGATGCCGGACACGGGTAGTGTTTTGGCCATGACTTCATCACCCGCGGGGACCCCGCAGCCCTCAGCCGTCGGCTCCATCGATGCCGCCGCCCTCCGTCAGGCCGTTACCGAGTCCTTTGACGCCACCGTCGAGCAGTTGAAGGCGCTCGTGGCGATCCCGGGCATCGCCTGGCCCAGCTTCGATCCTGCTCCGCTGAATGCCAGCGCCGACGCCGTCGCCGAACTGGTCCGCGGCAGCGGCTTCGAGGACGTCCGGATCCTGCGCTGCGACAAGGAGGATGGAACCCCGGGCGGGCCGGCCGTCGTCGCACGCCGCCCCGCCGCAGCCGGCAAGCCCACCATCCTGCTCTACGCCCACCACGACGTCCAGCCGACCGGCGACCTCGCGCTCTGGGAGACCGAGCCGTTCACCGCCGTCGAACGCGACGGCCGCCTCTACGGCCGCGGTGCCGCGGATGACAAGGCAGGGATCCTGGCCCACGTCGCCGCCTACTCCGCGGTGACCCGGGTGCTGGGGGAGGAGCTGGGCCTGGGCGTGACCTTCTTCTTCGAAGGTGAGGAAGAAGCAGGCTCACCCACCTTCCGTTCGTTCCTCGAAACCCACCAGGAACTGCTGCGCTCCGACGTGATCGTCGTCGCCGACTCGTCCAACTGGAAGGTCGGCATCCCGGCCCTCACCACCAGCCTGCGCGGCCTGGTGGACGGCACCATCGAGGTCAAGGTGCTGGACCACGCGGTCCACTCCGGGATGTTCGGCGGCCCGGTCCTTGACGCCCCGACGCTGCTGGCGCGGCTGATTGCCACCCTGCACGACGACGAAGGCAGCGTGGCGATCGAGGGCCTTGTCAGCCGCGACGACGCCGAAGTGGACCTCACCGAGGAGGAGTACCGCAAGGATGCTTCCGTGCTCGACGGCGTCAAGCTCGCCGGCACCGGGAGCATCGCCTCGCGCATGTGGACCAAGCCCGCGCTGTCCATCATCGGTTTCGACGCCCCAGCCGTGGACGTTGCCTCCAACACCCTGCTGCCGCGGGCCCGCGCCAAGTTCAGCCTGCGGCTGGCCCCCGGCCAGGACCCGGCCGAGGCCATGGAAGCGGTCCGCCGGCACGTTGAATCCCACGCGCCGTTCGGCGCCGAGGTGGTGTTCACCCCGGGGGAGAGCGGCAACGCCTTCCTTACGGACACGTCCTCCACCGCCGCCACCATGGCGATGTGGGCGCTGGGTGAGGCGTGGGGCGTGCCGGCTGTCGAGACCGGGATCGGCGGTTCAATCCCGTTCATCGCCGACCTGACCGAGCTGTACCCGGACGTGCAGATCCTGGTCACCGGCGTTGAGGATCCCGATTCGCGGGCGCACAGCGCCAACGAGTCGCTCCACCTCGACGACTTCCGCAACGCAATCGTGGCCGAGGCGTTCCTGCTGGCCCGGTTGAACGCGGAAGGCCTGGCCTAAGCGGAACGCCTGCAACTGGGTCGCCGGCTGGATCTCCGGCTCTGCCGGGTGGGCATTTCCGGGGAACATCCAGCCGGCGTTGACGGTTACGTCAGGAGTTAGAGCTACACGTCTGATCGACGTAGCATGTAGCTATAGCCCATACCGTTTAAGTAGGGGCGGGCACCGCGCAGGCGGAGCCGCCACGACCGTCGTAAGAAGGTAGGCCATGAGCACTACAACCAATGAAAACAGCGCCGACACCACCGTCCAGGCGGACCAGGAACTGGCCAGCCACGAGGTCCAGCTGACCGATGTGGCCGCCGGGAAGGTCCGCAGCCTGCTGGAACAGGAAGGCCGCACTGATCTTCGGCTCCGCGTTGCCGTGCAGCCGGGCGGTTGTTCCGGGCTGATCTACCAGCTGTACTTCGATGAGCGGCTCCTCGAGGGTGACGCCGTCCGCGACTACGACGGCGTCGAGGTCGTTGTGGACAAGATGAGCGTCCCTTACCTCAGCGGCGCGAGCATCGACTTCGAGGACACCATCTCGAAGCAGGGCTTCACCATTGACAACCCGAATGCGGGCGGATCCTGCGCTTGCGGGGACTCCTTCCACTAAGGCCTAAGGCCGGGCAATCCGCCCGGCCTTAGTGCCGTCCAGGGGATGGCCGCCGGAACCGCCAAAAACTCCATCGAGGCGCGGCGCGGACATGTGGGCGAAAACTCGCGGGGAGCGGTAAGCTCTACACCGAGTAGTAAAACTTTTAGTGTGCCCGGAACGCCGACGGCGGCCGGGCGACAGCAACAAGTAGGAAGGGCCGTCTGTGAGTTCGCAGAACCGAACCGGCAGCCGACGCAAACAGATCACTACGATCACTGGCTTGGCACTAGCCGGCGCGTTGGCTTTGACTGGATGTTCACCAGAGGTACAGAAAGGGTGGCTGCCCACTGAGCGTGGCACCACCAACCACACTGACCGCATCATGGACCTCTGGGTCAACTCATGGATTGCCGCGCTGGTCGTCGGCATCATCACCTGGGGCTTGATGATTTGGGTCATCGTCGCGTACCGGCGGCGGAAGGGCACGGTCGGTTTCCCGCGCCAGAACAGCTTCAACCTGCCCCTCGAGGTCTTCTACCTGACGATTCCGCTGTTTATGGTCCTGGTGTTCTTCTACTTCACCGACCGCGACCAGCAAGCGATCGACAACCGTGACCAGCCGGCCGACGTCGTCGTCGACGTCCGCGCCAAGCAGTGGGCCTGGGACTTCAACTACAAGAAGGGCGACGTCGTTACCGACGACGTCCACGAGGCCGGCGTCCAGGCGCACCTCACCGGCAACGACGTGGACAAGGAAAAGCTGCCTACGCTTTACTTGCCGGTCAACAAGTCGGTTGACCTCGAGCTGAACGCCCGCGACGTCATCCACTCCTTCTGGGTTCCCGCCTTCCTGCAGAAGCGCGACATGATCCCGGGCAAGACCAACTACATCCGGTTCACCCCCACCAAAGAGGGAACCTACGACGGCAAATGTGCCGAACTCTGTGGTGAGTACCACTCCGAAATGCTGTTCCGCGTGAAGGTTGTCTCCGATTCGGAGTTCAAGGCCCACCTGGACCAGCTCCGCCAGGACGGCAACACCGGACTGCTCGGCGAAGAGTACGACCGCAACCCGGCCCCGACCGAGAACAAGTAAGGGGAGCGCGAAGTGGCAACGACCTACTCTCAGCCCTCAGGGATCCTTGAGGCTCCCGTAGTACCCAAATCCAAGGGGCGCATCGTCGTCAACTGGATCACCTCCACCGACCACAAGACCATCGGGTACATGTACCTGATCTCGTCCTTCGTGTTCTTCTGCTTCGGCGGCGTTATGGCGCTGCTGATCCGTGCGGAGCTTTTCGAGCCCGGCATGCAGATCCTGCAGACCAAAGAGCAGTACAACCAGCTCTTCACCATGCACGGCACCGTCATGCTGCTGATGTTCGCGACGCCGCTGTTCGCCGGCTTCGCCAACGTGATCATGCCGCTGCAGATCGGTGCCCCCGACGTCGCTTTCCCGCGGCTGAACGCGCTGGCCTTCTGGTTCTTCCTGTTCGGCTCCACGATCGCCGTGTCCGGCTTCATCACCCCGCAGGGTGCGGCGTCGTTCGGCTGGTTCGCCTACGCGCCGCTGTCCAACACGACCTTCAGCCCCGGCGTGGGCGGTGACCTCTGGGTCTTCGGCCTGGCGCTCTCCGGCTTCGGCACCATTCTCGGCGCGGTCAACTTCATCACCACCATCATCTGCATGCGCGCCCCGGGCATGACGATGTGGCGGATGCCGATCTTCACCTGGAACGTTCTGGTCACGGCGATTCTGGTGCTCATGGCGTTCCCGCCGCTGGCCGCCGCCCTCTTCGCCCTCGGCGCGGACCGCCGCTTCGGCGCCCACATCTTCGACCCGGAGAACGGCGGCGCCGTCCTCTGGCAGCACCTGTTCTGGTTCTTCGGCCACCCCGAGGTGTACATCATCGCGCTGCCGTTCTTCGGCATCGTCTCCGAGATCTTCCCGGTCTTTAGCCGCAAGCCGATCTTCGGCTACAAGGGCCTCGTCTACGCGACGATCTCGATTGCCGCACTGTCCGTGACCGTGTGGGCGCACCACATGTACGTCACCGGCTCGGTCCTGCTGCCGTTCTTCTCCTTCATGACGATGCTGATCGCGGTCCCCACCGGCGTGAAGTTCTTCAACTGGATCGGCACCATGTGGCGGGGTTCCATCACCTTCGAAACCCCCATGCTGTGGAGCATCGGCTTCCTGGCCACCTTCCTCTTCGGCGGCCTGACCGGAATCATCCTGGCCTCACCGCCGCTGGACTTCCACGTCTCCGACTCCTACTTCGTCGTGGCGCACTTCCACTACGTGGTCTTCGGCACCGTGGTGTTCGCGATGTTCGCAGGCTTCTACTTCTGGTGGCCGAAGTGGACCGGCAAGATGCTCAACGAGCGTCTCGGCAAGATCCACTTCTGGATGCTCTTCCTGGGCTTCCACGGCACCTTCCTCATCCAGCACTGGCTCGGCGTCGAGGGCATGCCCCGCCGCTACGCGGACTACATGCCGCAGGACAACTTCACCTGGATGAACCAGTTCTCCACCTACTCGTCCTTCCTCCTCGGCGCCTCGCTGATTCCGTTCTTCTGGAACGTGTACATCACCTGGCGCAGCAACGAGAAGGTCACGGTCGATGACCCCTGGGGCTTCGGCGCCTCGCTCGAATGGGCGACGTCTTGCCCGCCGCCGCGTCACAACTTCACCTCGCTGCCGCGGATCCGCTCGGAGCGTCCTGCCCTGGACCTGCACCACCCCGAGCTCTCCCAGTACTACACCGTCGACTCGCCTGCTCCGGCAGCAGCGACGCTCGGTAACGCCGACCAGAAGGATCAGGCCCAGTGAAAATCGAATCAAGGATTTTTGGACTGGGAGTCTTCTTCTTCGTCCCAGTTGCCATCGTCTACGGCTTCATGACGCACTGGTCCGAATGGGTCGGCATCCTGGGTGTCCTGCTGGTTGCAGGCCTGGCCGGTATGATCGGCGCCTACCTGGGCTTCACCGGCCGTCGGGTCGGCATGCGCCCCGAGGACCGCAGCGACGCTGAGATCCACGAAGGCGCGGGCGAGCAGGGCCACTTCAGCCCCTGGAGCTGGTGGCCTCTGGTTCTCGGCCTGGCATGCGCGGGCGGTTTCCTCGGCCTGGCCGTGGGCTTCTGGATCACGTTCATCGCCGGCGGCCTCGCCGTGGTGGCGCTCGTGGGCTGGGTCTATGAGTACAGCCGCGGTGACCACGCGCACTAGCGCCGGACACTGACAGCAACGACGGCGGGCCCCCACCTTGTGGTGGGGGCCCGCCGTCGTTTGCCTGTGCCCAGCGGGCGTGGCGGCCGGTCAGCCGGACTGGGACTCGAGCAGGGCGCAGAGCTCGGTGAGGGCGCGCTCAGCGTCGGCGAGACTTGCATTGTCGGGGACCGTCTCCGGCCGTACCGCCAGCTCCACTTCGCAACCGCAGGCGAAGTCCTCGGTCATGACCTCCAGCAGGGACCGTGCATCCACGCCCGGCCTGCCGTCCTTGCTGATCGTGACGGCGAATCCGGTCTGCGTCACGGCCCGGACAAACGCGGCCGCGGGGCGGGCGTGCAGTCCGATCGAGGCCTGGACGACCGCCTTGCGTGCTGGCAATGGAACTCCTTCAATCGTGACGCGCCGGGCGGTGCCGGCCGGTGCTGGGGCCCCCGGCCAACTGGTCCGGAAACGACAGGCCTGCGGGGCGCATATCCAGCGTAGCCGGGGGAGAGGTCCCGGGCGAACCGGGCAGACCTGGGTGGTCTAGACCTGCTGGGAAAGTGCCTTAGGCTTAAGGGATGAACGATTGCAGCAGGCGCCTCCGTGGGCTCTAACGCGGCCCGGATGGCCGGTGACATTGACCGGACCAGCGGCACCCCCATCTACGTCCAGCTCCGCGAAATCCTCCGCGCCCACATTGCCAGCTCCTGCCCGCCGGGTTCGGCGCTTCCCTCCGAACGGGACCTCTCCGAACGCTTCGGGCTGGCCAGGATGACCGTGCGCCAGGCCATCGACGCGCTCGTGGGCGAAGAAGTGATCGAGCGCGTGGTGGGCCTCGGCACCTTCGTCCGCAAGCCCAAGCTGGACCTCCAGGTCAAACTGACCTCGTATAGCGAGGAGATGCAGCGACGCGGCATGGTCCCGGCCGCCAAGGTGCTCAGCTTTGAACAGATCAACGCCAGCGCCTTTCTGGCCCGCGAACTGCAGCTCGAGGAGGGAACACCCCTCGTGCGGTTCCGGCGACTCCTGCTTGCGGACAGTGAGCCAATGAGCGTGGACGAGAACTTCATCCCCGCGCACCGCGTGCCCGGACTGCTCGACGGCGAGCCGCCGACGTCGCTCTACAACGTCCTGAGCGAGCGGTACGGCTTGGTGATGGAGTGGGGCGAGGACATGATCGAGGCGACGGCTGCGTCTCCGTCCACGGCGCGCCTGCTCAACGTGGAGGTCGGCTCACCGCTGCTGAAGATCCAGCGCCACGCCTTCGTGGCCCGGGCCATGGTCGACTACTCGGTCTCCTACTACCGGGCGGACCGCTACAAGCTCTGGGTGCCGCTGCAGCGCCCCGGCGTCCGTCCCACACGGAACTACGCCTCCGGCTACCGCCCCTGACAACCAGCGCGGAGTCCTTGGAAACGCAGAAAGGCCCGGTCCTGGTGGACCGGGCCTTTCTGTGGACTAATGCCGTGTCTTAGTGGCTGAGGCTCTTCTGCTCCGCAGCCGGTTCGATCGACTCGTGCTCGCCGTGGTGGCCGTGGGCCGCCGCGAGTTCGGCCGGGGTTGCCGGAGCGACCCGGTCCTCGAAGAACCACTTGGAAAGCATCGCGCGACGCTTTTCCTTGCGGTCCACGACGCCGTGGCTGTTCGGCTCGGCCGGAAGCGGCGACGGGGATTCGAAGCCGACCAGCTTGTAGCGCTTGTATTCGTTCAGCGGGGCGTGGACCTCGATGAACTCACCGTGCGGCAGCCGCACGATGCGGCCTGTCTCGCGGCCGTGGAGGGCGATTTCGCGGTCCTTGCGCTGCAGGGCCAGGGCGACGCGCTTCGTGATGATGAAGGCGAGTACCGGGCCAATGAAGAACAGGGCGCGCAGCCAGTAGGTGACGTCGTTCAAGGCCACGTGGAAGTGGGTGGCGATGAGGTCGGAACCAGCAGCAGCCCACATCACGCAGTACCAGACGAAGCCGGCCATGCCGATGGCGGTGCGGGTCGGCGCGTTCCGGGGACGGTCCAGGACGTGGTGCTCGCGGTCGTCCTTGGTGATCCAGCGTTCGATCCACGGGTAGGTGAACATCACGGTGAACAGGATGCCCGCAGGGACCAGCGCCGGCAGCAGCACGTTGAACGTGAAGACGTGGCCGAACCAGACCTGCTCGACGTGCCAGTTCCCGAAGGTGCCCGGCATCAGGCGCAGGGCGCCGTCAACGAAGCCGATGTACCAGTCAGGCTGGGTGCCGGCCGAGACGGGGGAGGGGTCGTACGGGCCGTAGTTCCAGATCGGGTTGATGGTGAAGAAACCGGCCATCAGCGCGATGACGCCGAACACGATGAAGAAGAAGCCGCCGGCCTTCGCCGCATAAACCGGGCCGAGGGGGTAGCCGACGACGTTGCCGTCGTTGCGGCCCGGGCCGGGGTACTGGGTGTGCTTGTGCACGACCACCATAAAGAGGTGCACGACGATCATCAGCAGGATGAGCGCGGGAACCAGCAGGATGTGGAGCATGTACAGGCGCCCGATAATAGCCGTGCCCGGGAATTCGCCGCCGAAGAGGAAGAACGAGATGTAGGTGCCGATCACCGGGATGGACTTGATGACGCCGTCGATGATGCGCAGGCCGTTGCCGGAGAGCAGGTCATCGGGGAGGGAGTAGCCGGTGAAGCCGGCGGCCATGGCGAGGATGAGCAGCACGCTGCCCACCACCCAGTTCATTTCGCGCGGCTTGCGGAAGGCGCCGGTGAAGAAGACCCGAAGCATGTGCACCGAAACCGAGGCTACGAAGAGCAGCGCGGACCAGTGGTGGACCTGGCGCATGAACAGGCCGCCGCGGACATCGAAGGAGATGTTCAGGGACGAGCTGTAGGCCACCGACATTTCGACGTTCTTCAACGGCAGATAGGAACCCTGGTAGTGGGTTTCCGCCATCGACGGGTCGAAGAAGAAGGTCAGGAAGGTGCCGGAGAGCAGCAGAATGACGAAAGAGTACAGGGCCACTTCGCCGAACATGAAGGACCAGTGGTCCGGGAAGACCTTGCGGCCGAATTCCCGGAGCATTCCGGAACCGCCCACGCGCTGGTCAACAAAATCGGTAATGCGGCCGCCCTTGGTCTTGGCGACGAAGGKGGAGGCGTTAGGGGTTGATGTTGCGCTCATGCTCAGCACGCTCCCAATAGCTAGGTCCAACGGGTTCATGGAAGTCGCTCGTAGCGTAAAGGTAGCCCTCGTCGTCTACGGCGATGGGCAGCTGCGGGAGCGGCCGGCTGGCCGGGCCGAAGATAACCTTGCATTCCTGGGTCAGGTCGAAGGTTGACTGGTGGCACGGGCACAGCAGGTGGTGGGTCTGCTGCTCGTAGAGGGCAACAGGGCAACCAACGTGGGTGCAGATCTTGGAGTAGGCAACGATTCCGTTGTAGCTCCAGTCCTCGCGGCCCGGGGAGGGCTTGAGGGACTCGGGGTTAAGGCGCATGAGCAGGACGACGGACTTCGCCTTCTCGTTCAACTTGCCTTCTTCGAGCTCGTTGAGCCCTTCCGGGATGACGTGGAAAGCCGAGCCGATGGTGACGTCCGAGGCCTTGATGGGGGTGCCATCGGGGTCGCGGGTGAGACGCTTGGTCTTGCCGCCAACCGGGGCCCACATGGTGTGCGCCAGCTTGTTGTCCGGGCGGGGACCGAGGTCGCCGAAGACGGCCAGGGCCGGCAGCGGCGCCAGGGCGACGGCCCCAAGCAGGGTGTTGCGGATCAGCGGGCGGCGCTTGATGCCGGTTTCCTCGACGATGTCGTCGACAATCCGGACAGCGGCCAGGCGGTCCTCTTCGGTGCGGATGGCGTGGCGCTCTTCCGACACTTCGTGGTCCGGCATAAGGGCCTTGGCCCAGTGCACGATGCCGGTGCCGATACCCAGCATGGCAAAGGCGGTGCCGATACCCAACAGCATGTTCTGCAGCCGGATAGTGGCGATCGAGGAGTCATTTCCAAGATCGATGGCGAAGTACGCCACCAGGAATATCAGGGTGCCAACGACCGAGGCGCCGAACAGAATGGCCACCTGCCGTTCCGCTCGCTTGGCGGCCCTCGGGTCCGTGTCAGCCAGGCGCAAACGATGCGGAGGAATTCCAGGATCCTGGAACTTCTCCACCTCATTCTGACCAGCCGTAGCTACGGTGCCCGAGTGGTTCGGACTGCCGTCACTATGGTTGCCCATAATTCGCCTCATCCTTCTCTCGTCTCGACCAGTGTCGAGTTAGTTTTCAATTCAAACTGCTGACGGATCAGCAGAAAATTCTTACAGGTGCCGCGGTCCGTCTAGGACGTCCGCGAAGTCAGCCAGATGGTGAAGGCGATGATGACGCCCAGGCCGGCAATCCAAACAAACAGGCCTTCGGAGACGGGACCCAGGGCGCCCAGGTCGTTGCCGCCGGGGGAGCCGTTGGCTTCGATCTGCTTCAGGAAGGTGATGATGTCACGCTTGCCTTCGGGGGAGACGTTGGCGTCGGAGAAGACCGGCATGTTCTGCGGGCCGGTGACCATGGCTTCGTAGATGTGCTTGCCGGAGACGTCAGCGAGAGCCGGGGCGAACTTGCCCCGGGTCAGCGCGCCGCCGGCTGCAGCAGCGTTGTGGCACATGGCGCAGTTGGTGCGGAACAGCTCGCCACCCTTGGCGGCGTCGCCCTTCTCATCGAGAACACCTGCCTCGGGGATGGACGGGCCGGGGCCGAGCGAAGCGACGTAAGCCGCGAGCTGGTGGGTCTGCTCCTCGTTGAACTGGGCGGGCTTCTTGTAAGCCTGCGGGCCGTTCATCTGCATGGGCATACGGCCGGTGCCAACCTGGAAGTCAACGGCGGCGGCGCCGACGCCGACGAGCGACGGTCCGGCCTGCGAGCCACTGGCACCCATGCCGTGGCAGGTGGCGCAGTTGGCGGCGAACAGCTTGCCGCCCTCTTCTGCGTCGCTTGCACTGAAGCTCGTGGTGTCGGCCTTGGCCTGGTTGACGGTGGTGGCGACGGCGTACAGCCCACCAGTGATGAGGAGGCCCATCAGCAACAGTGCAACTGCTGCCAGTGGGTGACGTCGCTTCTGCGAGAGTGCCTTCACGTGGTGGTTCCTTTATTCGATCCTGCGTTGGCTCCGGGAGCCGCTTCTTGAAATTCTATCTCTTGTAGAAAGAGAGACAAGTGGGGCTACTTGAGGACGTAGATGACCAGGAAGAGGCCAATCCATACGACGTCGACGAAGTGCCAGTAGTACGAGGTGACGATCGCGGAGGTTGCCTCAAAGTGTCCGAACTTCTTCGCTGCGAAGGAGCGTCCGATGATGAGCAGGAAGGCAATCAGGCCGCCGATGACGTGCAGGCCGTGGAAGCCGGTGGTCATGTAGAACGCGGAACCGTAGGCGTTGGAAGAGAGCGAGACGTGCTCGGAGACGAGCATGGCGTACTCGGTCGCCTGGCCGGCCACGAAGAACGCACCCATGATGAATGTGAGTGTGAACCACTCGTTCATTCCCCAGCGGGTGAAGCTCAGGGGCCCGCCGAGCCTGCGCGGCTGGAGCCGTTCGGCGGCGAAGACGCCCATCTGGCAAGTAAAGGAACTGGCCACGAGGACGATCGTGTTTACGAGCGCAAAGGGGAAGTTGAGCTTGGCTGTCTCTTCGGCCCACATCTGTCCGGAAGTCGAACGGAGTGTGAAGTACATGGCAAAGAGACCGGCGAAGAACATCAACTCACTGGACAGCCAGACGACGGTTCCAACGGAAACCATGTTCGGGCGATTCAGCGTCGGGTGCGCCGGGGTACTGGGGGCATGGGTCGCAGATGTCACATAGACATTATGTCTGTAAAAGTCCGTCCTGCCCAACGCAACCCGCGTTTTGGGGGGACTTTTTCTACAAAGACGCGAAATCGCGGGGAAAAGTTCCGGGACCCCTTCGCATTGGGCATTGCAGCCCCCGGCTCGATAGCATCAGAACGTGACTTCTCAGGCATCTGCACAGGCTGTAGGCAAGACTTGGCCGCGCCTCATTGGCGCCCTCATCCTCGGCACGAACCTCAGCGCCGGCGATACTGAGTGGGCGATGAACTCCATCATGTCCGGCGAAGCTACGCCGGCCCAGGTGGCCGGCTTCCTGGTGGCGCTGCGCGCCAAGGGTGAGACGGTGGAAGAACTCACGGGCCTCGTCGAGGCGATGATCGACTCCGCCAACCCGATCGAGATCGCGGGTCAAAAGCTGGACATCGTCGGCACCGGCGGAGACCAGCTGAATACTGTCAACATCTCCACCATGGCCGCTCTCGTCTCGGCCGGAGCGGGCGCCAAGGTGGTCAAGCACGGTGGCCGGGCGGCGTCGTCGAGCTCGGGCTCCGCCGACGTGCTGGAGGCGCTGGGTGTCCGGCTGGACCTTCCCATCCCGCGGGTAGCCCGGAACGCCGAAGAGGCTGGAATCACCTTTTGCTTTGCGCAGGTCTTCCACCCCTCAATGCGGTATGCCGCCGTCGCGCGCCGCGAGCTGGGTGTCCCCACGGCCTTCAACTTCCTGGGACCGATGACCAACCCGGCGCACGTCCAGGCGTCCGCCGTCGGCGTCGCTAATGAACGGATGGCGCCGCTGGTGGCCGGCGTGCTTGCCAAGCGCGGCAGCCGAGGCCTGGTGTTCCGCGGCAACGACGGGCTGGACGAGCTGACCACCACGGGTCCGTCGCGGATCTGGGAAATCCGCGACGGCAAGGTTATTGAGCAGGAATTCGACCCCCGCGATCTTGGTATCCGCCAGGCGACTGTCGAGGAACTGCGCGGCGGCGACGCTGCCGCCAACGCCGCCGTCGTCCGCTCGGTGCTTGCCGGAAAGCCTGGCCCGGCACGGGATGCCACGCTGCTCAACGCCGCTGCCGGTCTGGTGTCGTTCGACCTGGACGCCTCGGGTCCGCTGACCGAACGGATGGCAGCTGCGATGAAGCGGGCCGAGGAGTCCGTCGATTCGGGCGCGGCAGCCGCGGTGCTGGACCGCTGGGTCGCACTCTCCCGCGACTAATTTCCCTCCGGCTGGCGGCGCTCCGTGCCCGCTGGGCCGGCTACTGTTCGAAGCCCAAGGCGAACGCCGCGTCGAGGTCGTGCTGCGAGTAGGCGCGGAAGGCGATGTGCGTGGTGGTGTGCACCACGGCCGGGACCTTGGAGAGCTTGTCCGCGATGACGTCGGCGAGCTCCTCGTGCTTGGCGACGCGTGCGATTGCGATCAGGTCCCATTCGCCGGTCACGGAATAGACCTCGCTAATGCCGGGAATCGCGGAGATTTTTTCAGCCGTCTCCGGGATGGCGGAAGCGTCTGTCTTGATCAGGACGAAAGCGGTGATCACGTGGGGGCCTTTCGGATCTGGTGCGCCGTTGCTGGCTTGTTGATTGGCCCCATTGAGGCCGTGCCATCTGCTTGCAAGCCTAGTGCATCAGCTCCGCCGGCGCCCTGCCCGGAGCCGCCGTGTGGCCGCGAACAAAAGGCGGTAGCCGAGCAGGAAAACGGCCAGGCTGAGCAGCGCCACGATCACGAACGGCAGCACCACAACCTGCCCGGTGAGGGCCCGGAGCAGCATGCCGACCGCCACCGTGCCGAGCCAGACCGCGACGCCGGCCGGCCAGAGCGCCAGGGGACCCCGCCACAGGCGCAGGGCGAGCCATGCCACGGCGGCGCCGGCGAGGAACGGCCAGGCCGTCGCCAGGACCCCGGTGATGATCTCGCCACGCTGATGGGCGTCGCGTCCGATCGCGGCGAAGAGCAGGATCAGGACGGCGTCGCCGGCGGCGGCCAGCAGGGCGCCTCGTGCGGTCGACGGCGGTTGGGCGACTGGGGGAGTGTTGGCTGGCATACCTCCAGCCTAGCTGCGGCCATTGCGGGACGCCGTCGCGGCCTAGCATGATGACCTGAGGAACCACAGCTGCGAGCAAGGAGATGATCATGACAACGCTGTCGGATCGGCCCAACACGGCCTTGATGGTGATCGATGTGCAGAACGGGGTGGTGGAAGGCGCCCACGAGCGCGATTCCGTCGTTGCGAACATCGCCGAACTCGTCGACAAGGCTCGTGCAGCCGCCGTCCCGATCATCTGGGTCCAGCATTCGGATGCGCAGCTGGAGCGGGGGAGCGAGGCCTGGCAGTATGTTCCTGAGCTGTCCCGGGCGGAGCACGAACCTCTGGTGCACAAGTCCTACGGTGATTCCTTCGAGGCTACGGACCTCGAAGATGTGCTCGCCGCTGGCGGCGTCGGGCGAATCCTCGTTGCGGGAGCGCAAACGGACGAGTGCATCCGATCCACCATCCACGGGGCGTTTGTGCGTGGCTACGACGTGACCCTGGTGGGTGACGCGCACACCACAGAGGATCTTTCGGCTTGGGGCGCACCGCCGCCGGAGCTGGTGATCGCCCACACAAACCTCTACTGGCAAAACCAGTCGGCGCCGGGGCGTGCGGCGGGCGTCGTGGCGACCAATACAGTGATGTTCGACTGATCCCGGAGCATAGGATCGTCTGATGGCCCGCCTCATTGTTCCAGACATCCGTTACCACTCCTCCTGGCTGGAGGGAGCAGCAGAGTTCGACGGTGCCCACAGGGACGGCGGCGGCGCCGAGGACTGGCCGCTGGATGATCTCAAGGACACCGCCACCTTCCGCCCCTTCGTCGGTGCGCTCGTCAACAACGCGTTACCGGAGACCCCCCGGAAGCCCGGATACGTCCCGTGCACCTACCTGTGGATTGTGGACGGCGACACCTTCCTGGGCTCGCTGGCCATTAGGCATGAGCTGAACAGTTTCCTCCTCAACGAGGGCGGCCACATCGGCTACAGCGTCAGGCCGTCCGCACGGCGCCGCGGCCACGCAGCCAAGGCACTGGCCGACGCCCTGCCGGTGGCGAAGGAACTCGGAATTTCCCGGGTCCTGATCACTTGCGACGAGGACAACGCCGGATCCAGGGCGACCATCGAACGCAACGGCGGCGTCTACGAAGACACCCGCAACGGCAAGCGGCGCTACTGGGTCGAGACAGACGAGCAGGGCGCGCCGGCACTGCCCTGAGGCCTGGCTTTAGAGATTTTTGGCGGCTCCGTAATTTCTGGCCACGCCCGGGAAACCTTATATCTAGCGGGACGTTTAGCCCGCCTTCACAGATATTGGGGGTAACAAAAATGAAATCCAATCGTGCCGGGTACATCACCGCAGTAACAATGGCCGGTCTTGCCGCCAGCCTCGTCCTGGCCGGCTGTGGGCCACAGCCAGGGGCTGCTCCCGCAGCCGCGCCGAATGTGGCAGTGACAGACGCCACCACTTCCTCCACGGTGCTGGCCGCTTCGCCGCTGTCCACTACGCGGACCGCAAACTCTGCGACCTCGCCTGCCGCTTCGCCCACCAGAGCGGGCGGGGCCGCACCGACTCACGCGCCGGCGGCAAAGCCCGCGCCCAGCAGCCTCAAGACGTTCACCTTCCCTGACGGGCATATCTCCTTCGACTACCCGGTGTCGTGGACGGTGCGGACAGCGCTTCCTCCGGCGGGGCCTCCCGGTGTCGAAGCTGTTGTTTCGGACGGCGCCGGCAACGATCTGCTTCTCATGGCCAACGGCGTTCCCGTGGGCTGTGCCGGGGGCCCGGTGTCGCGGCGGGTGTTGGATCAGGCGGAGGTCGCGGGCATGGCGGCACCGAATGGTTCCGCCCCGGTCTTCGGGTTCTCCGTTGAATCCTATGGTGCCGGTGCCGGCGACGCCTACTTCATGGGCCTGGTCGATCCTCGGTCGCTGAAGCAGGGCGACGGGGTGCCCTCCTGGTGCAACGTTGTGTCGACTGACAACGGCGGCTTGGTCACCCGTGTGCTCTTCGACGACCCCGCATTCAAGAACCGGGGAGCGGCTAAGGCGTGGATGGCCACGGAACAATATGCACAACTCAAAGCGCTGCTGGTCAGCCTGAACTACCACTAGCTCCCGAGCTGGGGCGGCCCGCCGGTTGGGGGACCGGCGGGCAGTCCGCATCCCGGACGCTGCAGCGTCCATGGGTAGGCTTTTCCCACCATCGTTCTCGACGAAACCCCGGCGCGCCGGGTCGACGGTCAGACGTTGAATGAATTCGAACCGCATGAGGACAAGGGGACCAGTGCTGGGGTTAGTGCTGTGACGCGTCTCGTTTGGTGGGGGCGGACGTATTTCGCCTTCCAGGCTTTCGCCGGTGCGTCCTGGTGGATTGCGGTTCTGGTGTCCCCGGCCATCCGCCTGGCGACCCTCGGCAATCTTGATGCCGCCGCCGTCGCGGTCTTCGACATTCCCCTATTTGTCGTGGCTTCAGCCCTCGCCGCTTTTGGTATCCGGGCCGCCGCAGTGGTGAGGGTCTGCTGGACCGGACTGGTCGCCTTCGTGCTGGCGGCATATGCCACCATAACGGCCGAGGCCGGCTGGGGTGTGGTGACCATGGGTGCGGCCTTCGCTGGTTCAGTGATCGCGCTTTGCGCGGTGCTTCTGGGGCGCATACCGACCGCATGGATCATCCGCGGGCCCTTCGCATTGCGCCCGGCCGCCCGCCGCCCGGCAGCAGTAAGCCATGTCGCCGCAACATTCGGGCAGATCGTCATATTTTGGGGCTTCTTCCTGGCCATCGTTCCTTTTGCCCTCGCGTTCCTCGAACAACGGTGGGCGGTGGCCCTTCCATTTCCGCCGGTTGCATATCCAGTCGGCGCCATGGTCCTGCTACTTGCCAGCGCTCTTGGCATCTGGTCGGCCATCGTCATGTCCACGTTGGGGCACGGCACGCCGCTGCCGTCGGCGATGCCCAACCGGCTGGTCATCGTGGGCCCGTATCGCTGGATCCGCAATCCGATGGCGGTCGCAGGGATTGTCCAGGGCGCCGCGGTAGGCGTGATGGTGCAGTCGTGGCTGGTTATTGCCTACGCAGTCGCCGGCTCGCTTGTGTGGAATTACGCCGTCAGGCCGCTGGAGGAAGCAGACCTGCTGGAACGGTACGGTGATGAATTTCAGCAGTATTGCGACACGGTCCGCTGCTGGATCCCGCACATGACGACGGCGAGACGCACCCAGCCGGGCACGCCGTAGCTGTCGGCGCGAACCAGGCGCCGGGGGAGAGGGCTACTGGGACCCGGCGTAGGCTGTGCCCATGATTTCCCTCCGCCGGCGCCGCTTGGACACTGGCATGTGGGCGACTGGAGTCCAGGTCTCCGTTGGCCTGACAGCATGGGGACTCTGGCTGACCGCTTTCCTCTTCGGATATTGCGATGGTTTTGAACGCGAAAGGTCCGGCCATACGCTGATCTTCCTGGGCGCTGTTGCGTCCGCTGCGGCGGCGGGCTGGGCACGGTTTCGGGGTCTTGGCTGGCCAGGGACGCTCGCCGTCGGCGCCACGGCACTGCTGGTTGGCTGGACCGATCTCGCGGCACCGGACGGCCTGCTGCCTCATCTTGCTGGAGTCATTGCGGTGCCCGCCACAGTAATCAGGTTGGTTGTTGGCCTGCCGGCTATCCGGCAGGGGAGAGGGCCGCAGGACCGAACCCCTTAGCGGCATTGCCCACATTCACGAAGGCTTGGTTCTGCGCGCGGCGCCGAAAACATCAACGGTGGTTCCCAATGAGTCAGGTTCGTGAGAGCTGCCATTCGGCCGTCATCGTACTATTCATTCATGACGAACCAGGAGGAGGGAAGCTCCAGCCCGTTCGTTCGCCGCGGCCTGCGGGGTTTTGTCTGGGTGGCCGTGGTGGTCGCCGCTGGAGCGTATGCCCTTAGTCTCGTTCCCGACTTCGTTGTGACCTCCATGGCCGTGGGCCTCCTGGTGGGCCAATTCGTATCCAAAGATGAACGGGCGCCGTCCGATGTCAGCGACAGTTGTTCCTGGTGGAGACGGAGGGCGCGCGGCGCCTTCTACACAGCCTGGTCGGTATTGATACTTCTACTCGGCGTGCTCATCAACGTGATCTCCCGGGCCGGCTTCGGCTGGGAGGCATTCGGCGTTCTGGCCGTTATGGCGTGGCCGCTATGGGTTGTCGTGCGAAATCCGCCTGAGCGGCCTTGGGATCCATGGCGTCTCACGCCGTAACCAGGCGAAGCCCCTCCTGGCAACTTTCTGTTTACTTGACATAATGTTGATTATCGGCGTTACGTTAAGGGCCGGAAGAGGGCTTCCATAGTGCCGGCCGCGGTTGCTGTCCGTCGCCTGGTGCACCGGCTGCGCCGGGATGAAGCAGCCGGGACATTTCCGCCGGGGAGGAAGCAGTCGGGATGCTGCTGCACGGTGCGACCTTGGAGCCGCCGGAGACATTCCAGCGCCGATGCGCGAAGCCAGTGCCACAGGCTGCGAATTTGCTGCCTCTGCGCTGGTTGGTTGCAAATTTGCATTTCTTGTCCATGGTCACTTCATTAGCCGACCTCGTGTCAATTCAGCGGACAACGTCGCCACCTGACGTGCCAGGAAGATCCCGGGCAATTAGCGGATATCAAAACAACAATGTCGTCCTAACRCGGAAATTGCGCTGTCCGACCACGCGGCTTGGGCGGCAGTTCGCCACAGCCCTCAGCCGGACACCGGACTAGTTGAAAGCCAGGGAGCGCCGGGAAGCCAGGTGAAAGCAGGGTGCCGGCCGCGGAGACATCCATGTCAGAAGAACGTGCCGGCAAACAGGCTGGAGTGACTTCAGGGGGCTACTCCCCCGGACTATTTGATAAATTATCAATTGCTAATGCATTAGCATAAACCCGACATAAAGAAATCGAAAACCCTCTGCAATGTTTGATTTTCACATATAGGTAAGATCCGGATCTCATCGAGTATCCATGCCGCGCTTAAATGACCCAGGCAGAGCCCGCGCTCACTCTCCGACGTAGGCCGCCAGATGTTCCCCGGTCAACGTGGACTTCGCGGCAACCAGCTCGGCGGGCGTGCCCTCGAAGACGATCCGGCCGCCGTCGTGTCCGGCGCCGGGGCCCAGGTCGATGATCCAGTCGGCGTGTGCCATGACCGCCTGGTGGTGCTCGATGACGATCACCGACTTGCCGGAATCGACCAGCCGGTCCAGCAGCCCGAGCAGGTTCGCGACGTCGGCCAGGTGCAGGCCCGTTGTCGGTTCGTCGAGGACGTAGACGTCCCCCTTCTCCGCCATCTGGGTGGCCAGCTTGAGCCGCTGCCGTTCGCCGCCGGACAGGGTGGTGAGCGGCTGGCCGAGGCTGAGGTAGCCGAGTCCGACGTCCACGAGCCGGTCGAGGATCTTGTGCGCCGCCGGCGTGCGGGCCTCGCCGTCGCCAAAGAACAGCTCCGCCTCGGTCATCGACATCGCCAGGACTTCAGCGATGTTGCGGCCGGCCAGCTTGTATTCCAGCACTGATGCCAGGAACCTGCGGCCCTCGCAGTCCTCGCAGGTGGACTCGACAGTGGCCATAACGCCAAGCTCCGTGAAGATCACGCCCGCGCCGTTGCAGGTGGGGCAGGCGCCTTCGGAGTTGGAGCTGAACAGCGCCGGCTTCACGCCGTTGGCCTTTGCGAACGCCTTGCGGATCGGTTCAAGCAGGCCCGTGTACGTCGCAGGGTTGCTGCGCCGTGAACCCTTGATGGCGCTCTGGTCGATCAGCACCACGCCGTCCCGGCCGGCCACCGAGCCCTGGATCAGCGAGCTTTTGCCGGATCCGGCGACCCCCGTGAGCACGCAAAGCACCCCGAGCGGGAGGTCGACGTCGACGTCCCGGAGGTTGTTCGTCGACGCGCCGCGCACCTCAAGCGAGCCTGACGGAGTACGCGCCGCATCCTTGACCGTCGCCCGGTCGTCGAGGTGGTGGCCGGTGATGGTGTCACTGCGCCGCAGGCCCTCCACACTTCCTTCGAAGCAGACACTGCCGCCCCCGGTGCCCGCCCCGGGACCGAGGTCAACGACGTGGTCGGCGATCGCGATCGTCTCCGGCTTGTGCTCGACGACGAGCACGGTGTTGCCCTTGTCACGGAGCTGCAGCAGTAGCTGGTTCATCCGCTCGATGTCATGCGGGTGCAGGCCGATCGTCGGCTCGTCGAAGACGTACGTGATGTCGGTCAGCGAGGACCCCAGGTGCCGGATCATCTTGGTCCGCTGGGCCTCTCCCCCGGACAAAGTCCCCGCCGGCCGATCCAGCGAAAGGTAGCCCAGCCCGATTTCCGCAAACGAATCGAGCAGGTGCCGCAGGCCCTTAAGGAGCGGCTCGACCGAGGGCTCGTCGAGCTCGCGGACCCACACGGCCAGGTCACTGATCTGCATCTCGCACAATTCGGCGATGTTCTTCCCCCGGATCTTCGAGGACCGCGCCTCCTTGCTGAGACGGGTGCCGTTGCACTCCGGGCAGGCCTGGAAGGTAATGGCACGCTCCACGAAGGCCCGGACGTGCGGCTGCATCGCCTCGACATCCTTGGAAAGCATCGATTTTTGGATCTTCGGGATCAGGCCCTCATAGGTGAGGTTGATGCCCTCGACCTTGATCTTGGTCGGCTCCGTGTAGAGCAGGTCGTTCATTTCCTTCTTGGTGTATTTCGCGATCGGCTTGTCCATGTCGAAACCGGCGCCGCTGAAGATGCGGCCGTACCAGCCGTCCATGCTGTACCCGGGGATCGTCAGCGCGCCCTCGGCCAGCGACTTGGTCTCGTCATAGAGCGCCGTGAGGTCGAAGTCGGAGACCGAGCCCATCCCCTCGCACCGCGGGCACATGCCGCCCAGGTAGACGGCGCCGTGCACCACACTCTTCTCAACCCTCCCCCCGGCTTTTTCGGTGCTCATCACCCCGCTGGCCTTCCTCGTCGGGACGTTGAAGGAGAACGCCGTGGGCGGCCCCACGTGCGGTGTCCCGAGCCGGCTGAAGAGGATGCGGAGCATGGCGTTGGCGTCGGTGGCGGTGCCGACGGTGGACCGCGGGTTCGCGCCCATCCGTTCCTGGTCGACGATAATCGCCGTCGTCAGCCCCTCCATCAGGTCGACGTCGGGCCGCGCCAGGTTGGGCATGAAGCCCTGCACAAAGGCGCTGTAAGTTTCGTTGATCATCCGTTGCGACTCGGCGGCGATCGTGGCGAACACCAGCGAGCTCTTACCCGAGCCGGAAACACCGGTGAACACGGTCAACCGGCGCTTCGGAATTTCAACGCTGATGTCCTTGAGGTTGTTCTCCCGGGCGCCCTGCACACGGATGAGGTCGTGGGTGTCGGCGACGTGCGGCGCCAGCCGCGGGTCCGTCTCCGTGTCCGCGTTCGTGTTGGTCGCCATGCTCATCGTGTCTCCCTCTGTTCGGCCTGGCCGCCCCCGCGCATCCGACGGCGCCGCCTCGCTCGATGTGAACAGCTTAGAACAGACGATGGGGTTATCCTCCGCCGCGCTGGCCGCACGCCCCCGGCATGCATTGTCTTATCCGCCGCCCTCACTGAGAATGAACCATGACGGTCTACCTGAGGTCCCTGGAAACTGCTGTCCCGCCCACCGTATTGATTCAGTCCGAGGCCCGCGACGTGTTTGCCGCCCAGCCGGGGCTCAGCCGGCTCGGCTCCCGGCTGGTGAGCACCTGCTTCGACTCCGCCGCCATCGACACCCGCTACACCGCCGTCGGGGAGCTCACCACCGGCAGCCGGTCGGAGAATCCGCAGTTCTTCGACCCCGCCACCGGCCTGCTGCTGAGCCCCAGCACCAAAGTCAGGAACGACATCTTCGCGGCCGAAGCCAGCAAGCTCTTCATCGAGGCGGCGGACAAGGCGCTGGCGGCCTGCCAGGGCATCGAAGCCCGCGAGATCACCCACCTCGTCACAGTGTCCTGCACCGGCTTCTTCAACCCCGGCCCCGACTACAAGATTGTCCGTGCGCTCGGGCTGAACCCCTCGGTCCAGCGCTACCACCTCGGCTTCATGGGCTGCTACGCCGCCTTCCCGGCACTGCGCGCGGCCAAATCGTTTTGCGACGCGGACCCGGAGGCCGTGGTGCTGGTGGTCTGCGCCGAACTTTGTTCCCTCCACGTCCGGACCTCCAACGACCCGGACACGATTATGGGATCCGCGCTGTTTGCCGACGGCGCGGCGGCCGCCATCATCAGTGCCCGCGACATCCCGGACCAGCCGGCCCTGCTGACCCTTGACCACTTCGAAACGGTCCTGACCCCGGTGGGCGAGGAAGCGATGGCGTGGAACATCGGCGACGAAGGATTCGAAATGGTCCTCGGCACCTACGTCCCGCACATCATCGACGACCACATCATCGACGCCCTCGAACCGCTCCTGTCCCGGGATGCCTCGCTCCTCGGACTCCCCTACCGCGACATCCGGCACTGGGCCATCCATCCCGGCGGCCGCAGCATCCTGGACAAGGTGCAGTCCAGGCTGGAGCTCAGCGACGAACAGCTGATCCCGGCGCGCGAAACGCTGCGGAACTACGGCAACATGAGCAGCGCCACCGTGCTCTTCGTGATCCGGCACATCCTCGACCTTCCCGCGCCCGGCGCTGGCACCGACGGCGCCGACACCGGCGGTGCGCTGGCAGCCGACGACGATGGCGGGGAACGCATCTGCTCGATGGCATTCGGCCCGGGCCTGACGGTGGAGACCGCGCTCTTCACCAAGATCACGGCACCACGGGCGGCCAGCGGTGAGGCCGACCTGCAGCGCCCCGGCGTGCCCCGGCCGGCATCGGCTCTGGCCTGAGCACCGGCGCCATGGTGCTGCTGCGCACGCGTGCCCTGGATGCCGTTGAGGAGATGGACCGGCCCGACTGCGATCCTGCCAGGCTGGAACGGACCTACGCCCAGTTCGCCCTGGTGAACCGCGCTGTGTCCGGCTGGAGGGGCATCTACCGGCAGCAGATCAAGCCGCTGCTCTCCGCGGAGTCGGCCACCACGTTGCTGGACATCGGTTGCGGCGGCGGCGACGTCCCGGTGCTGTTGTCCCGCTGGGCGGCCCGGGACGGGCTGCGACTGGAGATCACTGCGATCGATCCGGACCCACGGGCCGCTGCGTTTGCGGCCGCCCGGCGCACCCGGGGCGGCGTGACGTTCCGGCGGCAGACAGCGGCGGAACTGCTCGGCGAAGGTGAGCGCTACGACGTCGTCGTCTCCAACCATGTGCTGCACCACCTGGACGCCGGCGCGCTGGCCGGCTTCCTTGCCGAATCGGCCGCACTGAGTGCCGGGACGGTGATCCACAACGACCTCCGCCGCAGCCCGGCCGCCTATTCGCTGTTCTATGCGGGCGCCTTGCCGTTCCGGGGCTCCTACATCCGGCAGGACGGCCTGACGTCGATCCGGCGCAGCTACACCTCGGCGGAACTGCGCGCTGCGGCTCCCCCGGGCTGGGCCGTGGTGGCCCGCGCCCCGTTCCGCAACCTGCTGATCCTGGACAGGGCGCGGGGGCGGAGTGCCGGGGCGGGACCATGACCGACGCCGCGACGGACGTCGTGATCATCGGCGGCGGTCCGGTGGGGCTGTTCATGGCTGCTTTGCTGCTGCAGCGGGGGCTGCGGGTCGCGGTGCTCGAACAGCGGACCGGGCCGGAACCGCACTCGCGGGCCATTGGCATCCATCCGCCGGCACTCGATGCCCTGCGGCACGTCGGCGTGGATCAGGAGCTCATCCGCCGGGGCGTCCAGATCCGGCGCGGCATTGCCCTCAACCGCGGCACCATGCTGGCCGAAATGTCCTTCGCCCGGGTGTCCGAGCTGTTCCCGTTTGTGCTCTCCCTGCCGCAGGGTCGCACCGAGGCGGTGCTGGAGGGGCGGCTGCAGGAGCTCGACCCGGACGCGCTGCGCCGGGGCGTGCGGGTGGAGGGGCTGCACGACGACGGCCGGCAGGTCACGGTACAGGCCTGCCTGGGCGGACGGTCGGTGAGCTTCGCGGCTCCCCTCGTGATCGCCGCGGACGGGGTCCGCTCCGCGGCCCGGGCTGCGCTCGGCGTGCCCCTGCGGCGCCGGGACTACCCGGACCGCTACCTCATGGGCGACTTCGCCGACGGCACCGGACTTGGTCCGGATGCGGCGCTGTTCCTGGCCAGCGGCGGGATCGTCGAGTCGTTCCCGCTGCCGGGGAAGCTGCGCCGCTGGGTGGTTCGCCTCGGTCCGGCCGGGGCTCCGGCGGGGAGCTCGGCCGACGCCGTTTGGCTGGCACGGGAGGTCCGGCGACGGACCGGCGTCGACGTCGACCCCGGCAGCAACAGCATGCTCAGCGGCTTCGGCGTGCGTGCCCGGCTGGCCCGCCGACTGGTGGTTGACCGCTGCATTCTGATCGGGGACGCGGCACACGAGATCAGCCCGATTGGAGGTCAGGGCATGAGCCTGGGCTGGCTCGACGCCCTGGCGCTGGCACCCCTCGTGCCGGAGCTCATGGCTGGCAACCGCAACGGCCTGCCGGCGTTCGAACGGCAGCGGATGCGCCAGGCCGCCAGAGCGGCGCGGCAGTCGGAGATCAACATGGCGCTGGGCCGGCCGCTCCGCGAAGGCCCGCTGACCGCACGCAACAGTGTCTTGGCCGCCGCGGCGGCCGTCCCGGCCGTCAACAGCTTCGTGGCCCGCCGGTTCACCATGCAGTAGCCGGGGCGGGAGCCCTCAGTGCGGCGTGTAGTAGCAGTCGTAGCTGTGCTGGCTGATGATCCGGCCGTCGCGCACCTCGAACACCGAGGCGGTCCGGGCCCGGATTTCGTCGCCCTTGTCCCAATGCGGTAGATCCATCAGCACCGTCGCGGACCACTCGGCCTCCAGGACCACCCGGCCTCCCTCGCACGTGCTGCGCTGGACTTCGAAGCGCTGCCCGGAAACGATTTCGCCGCTGTGCTCGGCACCGTCGAGGACCTGGTCCCGGTTGCGGGTGGACCCCCCCGGAGCGAGCAGGTGGGGTGCCTCGGTCAGGACGTAGTCTTCGGCCAGGAAGGGGCCGAGCGCCTCCGCGCCGCCGCCGGCTTCAATGGCCCGGAGCAGGCCGAGCACGCAGTCCAGGGGTGTCGGTGTCATGGACCGAGACTAGCCGAACTGCGCCCCAGGCGTGCCGGCTGCGGTGCCGCGGCCTAGACTGACCGCATGGGTAGCCTTCCCCCGACGCTCCGGTGGTCCGCCGCAGTGCTGGTCGTCCTGGCGGCGGCATCGTGCAGTCCGGGCACGGGCCCGGCAGCAACCGGAAGCGGAGCGACGCCGGCGGCTTCCGGAAGCGGACCGCTGACCGCGGAGATCAGCCAGTTCCGCGACAACTACAGCAAGCGGATCGTAGAGATCCAGCTGACCAACACCACCGGCGAGGCGGTCACCGTGCTCGCAGCCGGTCTGCGGAGTCCGCTTTTTGCTGACGGAATCCACTGGACCTCGGCGGCAGCGGGGACGGAGCTGCCGCCCGGCCAGACAAAGAGCCTGCCGGCCCGGTTGCCGGCCGCCGCCTGCCCCGATCCGGCGCCGCGATCCGGCCAGGCCGCGCCGTCCGGTTCAAAACCTGCAGAGCCGGGCGCAGTCGTCGAGGTCCGGGTGGCGGCCGCCGCCGGAACACCGGAAAAGACGCTCACCGCAACAGCGGCCGATCCTTTCGGAGTCCTGCCTCGGAACAACGCCGAAATGTGCGTTGCCCAGGCCGCCGCCTCGGTGGCCGGCTTCCGGCTCAGCCCCAGCCTCGAGGTGTCCGCAGATGCCCGAGCTGCCGTCCTGCACCTGGTCATCACCCCGCGAACCTCGGCGGCAGCCGGTGGCGGCGGGACCCTTACGATCGACAGCATCGGCGGGACCACCTTGCTGGAAGAAGACACGAGTGCGCCCTGGCCCAGCGGCCTCCGGGTGGATGCGGCCGGGCCGGTGCACGAAGTGCGGCTCGGCATCCGCCCGGCCCGGTGCGACCCGCACGCCGTGGCGGAGGACAAGGTGGGGACGCTGATTCCGGTGCAGGTCACCGTCGGCGGCCGTCGGGGAACCCTGAAGATCGACGCCGGGTCACAACTGCGGGGACGCATTTACGATTTCGTCACCTCAGCGTGCGGTCGCCAGTAGTCTGTTCCCATGTCTTCAGACACGACGAACGACGCAAACACCATCGCCCCCACCGCCGAGATCAGCACCGAGAGCATCCAGGAGGCTGTTGAGGAGATCCTGAACGCAGGCGTGCTTCCGCCCATCGTCCAGGTGGGCCACCCGGTGCTCCGGCAGCAGGCGGTGCCCTTCACCGGCCAGCTGGACGACGCCGAACTCAGCCGGCTGATCGATCTGATGCGCAGGGTCATGCACAAAGCACCGGGCGTCGGGCTCGCCGCACCGCAGCTGGGAATCCCCCTGCAGATAGCCGTCCTGGAGGACCGGTTCGACGTCGACCCGGAGGTAGCCGCGGCCCGGGGGCGGGAGCCCCTGCCGTTCTTTGCCATGCTCAACCCGAGCTACGTGCCGCTGGGCTCGGCCAAGAAGGCCTTCTACGAGGGCTGCCTGTCCCTCAACGGCCTGCAGGCGGCGGTGCTGCGGCCTGAATCGGTGCGGTTGGACTTCACCGCGGTGGACGGCACAGCGCAACAGCGGGACTTCACCGGGTGGCAGGCCCGCATTGTCCAGCACGAGACCGACCACCTGCACGGGATCATCTACCTGGACCGGGCCGAGCTGCGCTCCCTGAGCAGCAACGCCGAATACGCCGCCCGCTGGGCCCAGCCGGACATCGAACACGCCCGGCAGGAACTGGGGTTCCTGCCGGACGAGCCGGCCGGTTAGTTTCCCGAGCTTCCTGCCGCGTTGTTCGCTGCGCCGCGCGCCGGCGCCGGATTGGCCGCCGTCGGAAGGTGCCGTGACCACCACTGCAGGATCTGCTCGAAGCGCTGCCGGCGGTGATGCGGCGTTCCGGACCGGGACAGCTCGTGGTTCTCGCCCGGGAAGACCAGGAAGGCAGCCTCCACGCCCTGCTGCTTGAGGGCAGTGAAGTAGCGCTGGCCCTGTTCCACCGGGCAGCGCAGGTCCTCCTCGCTGTGGATGACCAGGGTGGGAGTGCGCACCTGCTCCACCCGGGCCATCGGGCTTTGCGCCGCCATCTGCTCCGCGGTGCGGCCGGTGTACTCGCCGCCGAAGAACCAGCCGATGTCCGAGGATCCGGTGAAGCTCACGGGATCGAGGAAGCCGCGCTCCACAATGGAGGCCTTGAAGCGGTGGTCGTGGCTGATGGTCCAGGCCGTCAGGTAGCCGCCGTAGGATCCGCCCATGATGCCGAGGGCCGCGCCGTCGAGTTCCTCGAACTTCTGCAGCGCCCCGTCCAGGAAGGCCAGGACGTCCTGCATGTCGACGGTGCCCATGCGCTCTTTGATCGAGCGTCCGTGGGCCTGGCCGTAGCCGGCCGAGCCGCGCGGATTGCACATCAGGACGGCATACCCGGCCGCCGCGTAGACCTGGGCCTCATCGAACAGCGCCCCGGTGAACTGCGCGAACGGGCCGCCGTGGATGTTGAGCAGCACCGGGTGCGGACCGTCGCCCGCCGGCCGGACCAGCCAGCCGTGCACCGGGTAGCCGTCCCCTGACGCGAAGGTGAGTTCCTGTGGGGCGATGATCCCGGCTTCGTCACGCAGCGGCGCCGAGAAGTCGCTCACGACGCGGAGCCGGCCGCTTCCCTCAAGGACCGCCGCGTCTCCGGCAGTTTCCGCATCGGCGAAGCTTAGGACCAGTGTTCCCCCGCCGTCGGCCGCGCCGCTAACCACGCGCTCGCCATCGAGCAGAACGCCGCGTTGCCCGGTGGGGCCGAACTCCAATAGTTGTACGGTGCCCCGTGCGTTATTCAGGACCAGGGCGCCGTCTGCGCCGCGCAGCTCAATCCCGCCGCCGCTCAGATCCGTGGTCTCCGGATCGCTGAGCAGGACAGCGTCCCCGCCGCCGGCTGGCAGGACGTAGAGCGCCGTGTTGCGGGCCACGAAGTCCTTGCCCTCGGCGCCGAGGTCCTGCGCCGAGAAGTACAGCCACCGGCCGTCCCGGCTTTGCCGGACGGCGGTGACGGACAGCCGTCCGGTGTCGCCGAGGGGCACGGACTCGGGGCCCTCTCCCCCGGCTTGGGGATCAGCCGGAACCCGGTAAATTCCGCTCACCAGGTCCTCGTCGCTGCCATCGTGCAGGGCGGCGGTGAAGTACACGGCTTCGCCGTCGGTGCTGAAGGTGGCACCGTTGTGGTCCGTCGCGGCTGTGGTGAGCTGACGCGCCTCCGGCAGGCCCGCGGCAGCCGTGCCTTCTTCTGCGGCCTTGGCGGCCTTGAGTGCCCGGCCGGACGGGGCCACCCTCGGTTCCTCGTCCAGGTCCGGGACCGGGATGACGAAGAGCTGCAGGGGTTTATCCGCCGTGTAGCCGACGCCATTCATCCGGTACTGGTAGTCCGTGATCAGCCGGGCATCCTCGCCGCCGGCCGAGACTCCGTCGACCGTGCCGTAGCGGCCGTCCTCGGGCGTCCTGGCGCTAAAAACGATGCTGCGCGAATCCGGGGACCAGGTGAAGGCGCTGACACCCAGCGGCGCATCCGTCAGCACCACGGGCTCGCCGCCCGAGGCCTCGACCACGTGCAGCTGCGGTTTGCCGCCGGCTTCGGCGCGGAGGAACCCCAGCACCTGCCCGTCCGGGGAAAAATCCGGTGCCGTGTCACGGAAGCCGCGGGTCAGCCGGCGCGGTCGCAGTGCCGGATCCACCGGCACGTTCCACAACTGGCCCACGTAGGCGTCGGCGTCGAAATCGGGGCGGACCACGGCCACGACGGCACGGGAGCCGTCAGGGTGCACCGCGGGAGCCGAAACGGACTTGAGCAGGGGAAGATGTTCGGATTTCACGAGTGCGAGCCTAACCGCTGGCGTCCGTGAGGTGAAATACCTCACATCCGCGCGGCGCCGCCGGGAGTTCAGGGCGGCCGCCGGAGCGTGCCGGCCCTACGATTGACTTTATGCCCGCCGCTTCCCTCGCCGCCCTCGTGTGCCCCGTGTGCCGGGGGCCGTTCACGGCAGGCAGCGGTGGGCGCTCCCTGATATGCGCCGCCGGGCACAGCTTCGACGCCGCCAAGCAGGGATACTTCAACTTCCTGACGGGCAAGGGCACCGTCTTCGAAGCGGACTCCGCGGCGATGGTCGCGGCCCGCTTCGACTTCCTGTCCGCCGGCCACTACCGTCCCCTGGCCGAGGCGGTCGCCGGACTTGCCGCCCCGTTCCTCGCCGAAGCCGGGTCCGCGGTGCTGGACTCCGGCACCGGCACCGGGCACTACCTTCGCGCCCTGCTGGACCGTGTGGCGGCTGCGGCCATCGGCATCGACATCTCAAAATTCGCGCTTCGCCGGGCGGCCCGGCTGAACCCGGAGGCGGTCAACCTCGTCGGCGACGTGTGGCAGCCGCTCCCTGTGGCGGACGACGCCGTAGACGTCGTCACCGTGGTCTTCGCGCCGCGCAACGCGGCTGAGTTTGCCCGGGTGCTCCGGCCCGGCGGCCGACTGATCGTGGTGACCCCCCGGCCCGGGCACCTGGCCGAGATCGCCGGACAGACCGGCATGCTGGGAATCGAGCCGGCCAAGGAGGAGCGCCTCGCGGCGACACTCGCCGGGCACTTCCACGCGCACGAAGGACGGGACCTGGACCTGGACCTGCGCCTGGCGCCCGCCGACGTCGCCAATCTCGCCCTGATGGGGCCCGCCGGGCACCACCTTGACCCTGCCTCCCTGGCCGCCAGGGTGGCAGGACTGCCGGCCCGCACAGCAGTGTCCGCCCGCTTCCGGATCGGTGTTTTCGCACCGTTGCAGTCTCCGCAACAGGCCGCTGAACGATAACGACTTGGCCACGTTCCCGGGCTGATCCTGGCACCCTGCCCGCGTCCTTGCCGTCCGGCTTAGGATGGAACCACGTTAGGGAGGGCCTGTGCCTGCAGGCCCGGCTGCGTGGCTAAGGGGGAATGATGTTCGACTGGCTGGCCGAAAACTGGTGGGCGTTGTGGCTCACGGTCTTCCTGGTGTTTGCCGTGGTGGAGATGCTCACCCTCGATCTGTTCTTCATCATGCTCGGCGGCGGTGCCCTGGCCGGGCTGGTCGCCGCCTTCGCCGGCGCGGACTTCTGGCTCCAGATCGTTGTCTTCAGCGTCGTCTCGCTGCTCATGATCGGCTTCGTGCGGCCGGTGGCGCTCAAGCACCTTCGCAGCAGCCCGGCCGACCAGCGGAGCAACGTCGAACGCCTGATCGGCGAATCCGCGCTCGTCATGGAACCCGTGAGCGCCAACGGCGGCCTGGTCAAGATCGGCGGCGACATCTGGAGCGCCCGCTCGGAGTCCGGCGTGCTGACTCCCGGGCAGCACGCCGTCGTCAGGTCCATTGACGGTGCCACCGCCGTCGTCGACCCGCAGCCTGAGCCGCAACCGAACCCGTCGCCGGAACCGGAGGCGCTGTAAGGCTGCGACCGTTCCGAGCCGCCTCTCGGGGCACAATCTTCCTGTTGCCGCCACCGGCCGCAGGATCAGCGGCAGCCGGACTGCCGCGCACAGCAAAACCACATAACTGGGGAAAAGGTGATGTATGGATATCGCAGTCGCAATAGTGCTGCTGGTACTCGTTGCGTTCGTAATAATCGTGCTGGTGCGCTCGGTGCGGATTGTCCCGCAAGCGCGCGCCGGCGTCGTGGAACGCCTGGGAAAGTACCAGCGGACGTTGAACCCGGGCCTCACCATCCTGATTCCCTTCGTTGACCGGCT
Source organism: Arthrobacter sp. 05N425 (assembly GCF_056397125.1). Classification (NCBI taxonomy): domain Bacteria; kingdom Bacillati; phylum Actinomycetota; class Actinomycetes; order Micrococcales; family Micrococcaceae; genus Arthrobacter; species Arthrobacter sp. 05N425. The sequence continues at coordinate 303,293 of NZ_JBFTMU010000001.1, read as the reverse complement.
CCTGCCCCTCCTCGACCTGCGCGAACAGGTGGTGTCCTTCCCGCCGCAGCCGGTGATCACCGAGGACAACCTCGTGGTGTCCATCGACACCGTCGTCTACTTCCAAGTGACCGACGCGCGGGCCGCTACCTACGAGATTGCCAACTACATCCAGGCCGTCGAGCAGCTCACCACCACCACACTGCGCAACGTGGTCGGCGGGCTGAACCTTGAAGAGGCGCTGACCTCGCGCGACCAGATCAATGGCCAGTTGCGCGGCGTCCTGGACGAAGCGACCGGACGCTGGGGCATCCGGGTCTCCCGGGTGGAGCTCAAGGCGATTGATCCGCCCCACTCCATCCAGGACTCGATGGAGAAGCAGATGCGCGCCGAGCGGGACCGCCGTGCCGCCATCCTGACGGCCGAAGGCACCAAGCAGTCCGCCATTCTTACCGCCGAGGGCCAGCGCCAGTCCTCGATCCTGAAGGCGGAAGGCGATGCCCAGGCAGCCATTCTGCGGGCCGACGGCGAGGCGCAGGCCATCCAGAAGGTCTTCGACGCCATCCACAAGGGCAACCCGGACCAGAAGCTCCTGGCCTACCAGTACCTGCAGACGCTGCCGAAGCTCGCCGAGGGAAGTTCCAACAAGCTGTGGATCATCCCCAGCGAGGTGGGCGAGGCGCTCAAGGGGATCGGCAGCGCCCTTGGCGGCACCAACCCCGACCCGCGCTCGGACGGGCCGTTCGGGACCGCGGCTGCCTCTGCCGCAACGTCGACGGAGCCCGCGACGGCCGCGGGTTCCGCACCGGAGGCCTAGTCGGGACGCTACAACCGTAGTTACAGGGAGGCACCCGCTCGGGCGGGTGTCTCCCTTTTTTCTGCCGCTTGTCCCTGCCGCTTTTCCCGCAGCTGCTTTCGGTCGCTTCACCCGACGCGGGAGCGGCTTTACCTGAGGTGCCGCTCCCGCGTATACTTGAGTATTTGTCCGGACGGTTCAGCTTGCCGGAACAATTACGCTTCGCGCGGCGTTATATCTACTGACGATTCCTGCAGTGGGGAACGCCACGCAACAAGTAGTCCGGCGAGGTCCCAGTGGCCCCCGGCTAGCGCAGGGCCCGGCCCTGCGAACCGATCATAAGGGAGAAAAGATGAGCGATCGCAGCCTGCGGGGTATGCGCCTTGGCGCACAGAGCATGGAGACCGAATCCGGCGTCGAACCGGCTCCGCGCCAGCGGGTCGAGTACCGCTGCGAGGACGGCGAGCAGGTGTTCGTGACCTTCTCCTCCGAAGCGGAGATCCCCCCGGTTTGGGTTTCTAAGACCGGCAAGGAGGCCCTGCTGGTCGACGGCGAACGCCCCGTGAACAGCAACGAGAAGGCCGTCCGCACGCACTGGGACATGCTGCTGGAACGCCGCTCCCTGCCCGAGCTGGAGCAGATCCTGGAAGACCGGCTCACCATCCTGCGCGAACGCCGCGGCGAACGCCGCTCGGCCTAGCAACCGCGCCCACGCACAAAAGGCCGGGCCGGCACCTCGTTGAGGTGCCGGCCCGGCCTTTTGCGCGTCTGAGTCTATTTGCGGCCGAGCTTGCGGCTTAGGGTGTTCCAGCGGGCGGTGAGGCCCCACTTGGTGACGTTGATCATGGCTTCGACCACGATGTTGCCGCTCATCTTCGACGCGCCCAGTTCGCGCTCGACGAAGGTGATGGGACGCTCCACGATGTTCAGGCCCAGCTTGGCCACACGCCAGGCGAGGTCCACCTGGAAGCCGTAGCCCACCGAGTCCACGGAGTCGAGGTTGAGCTTCTCCAGCGTGCTCCGGCGGAAGGCACGGAAGCCGCCGGTGACGTCCTTGATCTTGACGCCCAGCATGATGCGGGCGTAGGTGCTGCCAACGCGGGAGATGGCCTGCCGGTACAGCGGCCAGTTCACGACGCTGCCGCCCGGTACCCAGCGGGAACCCATGGCCAGGTCTGCACCCTGCTCGACTGCTTCTATCAGCTGGGGCAGCTGCTCCGGCTTGTGCGAACCGTCGGCGTCCATCTCGACAAGGATGTCGTAGCCGGCGTCGAGGCCCCACTTGAAGCCGGCGATGTATGCCGCGCCGAGTCCGGCCTTGCCCTCCCGGTGCAGGACGTGGACCTGGCCATCCTCAGCCGCGATTCGATCCGCCAGCTGGCCCGTGCCGTCGGGGCTGTTGTCGTCAACCACCAGGACGTCGGAGGCCGGCACAGCGGTGCGGAGACGCCCGAGGGTCTTGGGCAACGATTCCAGCTCGTTGTAGGTCGGGATGATCGTGAGGACACGCACAGCGGGGCCTTTCCTTGGAGGGAGCGGTCGGAGGGCCGGGGCTGTCGGCAGTTAGCCGACGACAGGCACAGCTCCCCATTATAGTCAGTCAGCACGCCGAGGCCGGGCGGCCGGCCCGGCAGGCGTGGTCCGGCGCGGACCGGCCGGTCTGGACCGCCCGGGCGTGCCGGCGTGGTCCGGCGCGGACCGGCCGGTGTGGACCGCCCGGGCGTGCCGGCGTGGTCCGGCCCGGCAGGGCGCTTATCGTCCGAGTGAGCCGTTGGAGAAGAGTTCGACGCCGTCCCGCACGGTCTGCAGGCAGACCGGGGAGGTGCCGGTGTCCAGTGCCGGGAGCAACGGTGTCCGGGCGCGCGGGTCCGTGCTCCAGGACTGGACCCGGCCGTCGGCCACCTGCACCATGAGTTCTTCGACTTCCCAGACCGCGAAACTCGCCGGAGCGCCGGGGACAAGCTGGCCCGCCATTGGGTTCCGGTACCGGGCCGCCCGCCAGCCGGCCCGGGTGTGGCCCAGGAAGGCTGCGCGGGCAGAAATCCGCTCATCGGCGTTGTGGTGTTCGAGGCAGGCGCGGACGCTGGACCAGGGCCGCAGCGGCGTGACCGGGCTGTCGCTGCCGAAGCACACCGGCACGCCGGCGGAGTAGAACGAGCCAAAGGGGTTCATGGCGGCGTGGCGGGCGCCAAGCCGCTGGGCGTAGAGGCTCTCCCCGCCGCCCCAGAGGGCGTCGAAGACGGGCTGCGCGCTGACGGTCACCGAGTACTTGGCCAGCCGTTGGATGGCGTCCACGTCGGCGATTTCGACGTGCTCCAGGCGGTGGCCGGCGGCACGGACGCGCTGTTCCCCGACTTCGGCGGCGGCCTGGTCCAGGGCGTCCAGCGCGGCGTCGAGCCCGGCGTCGCCGATCACATGGAAGCCTGCCTGGATCCCGAGCACTGAGCAGGCCGCGAGGTGCGCTGCGGCCTCATCGACCGAGAGGTAGCGGGTGCCCCGCTCCCCCGGCGCGTCGCTGTAGTCGCCGCGGAGCGCGGCGGTCCGTGAACCGATGGAACCGTCCATGTTCAGGTCGCCGGCCAGGCCCAGGACAGAAACGCCAAGGCTGTCCAGGATGGACCGGGCCTGTTCGGCGGAAACGGCAAGCTGGCCCCAATAGGGCAGGATCTCCGGAACGGCGTGTCCTGGCCGGTCGGCGGCGTTCCAGCCGGCCGCGAGCTGCAGGTCCTCGATGCTGCCGATGTGCGGTGCCGCCATTTCGGCGAGAGCGACATAGCCGTTGGCGGCCGCCTCCGCCAGCGCGGCCTCCTGGTAGCGGCGCAGGGCACCGGCGGGCAGGTTCCGGGCGGCGCGCCGCGCGGCGGTGTGGGCGGCCCGTTTGACCTGCCCGTCGGCGGCGTAGCCGTCGAGGCTCTCAAGGCCGGACGCGGCGGCCAGGGAAGCGGAGACAAGGGCCGAGTGCACGTCCACCCGCGACAGGTATACCGGCCGGCCGCCGGCGGCGCGGTCCAGTTCTTCGCGGCTGGGCAGGACCGGGTCGGCCCAGAGCGTTTCGTCCCAGCCGTGCCCCAGCACCGTGCCGCCCGCGCCGGAAGCGGAGACGGCGGCGCCGGCGACGGCGTCAAGCAGTTCGGCTGCGGAGCGGACCCCGCCGAGCTGGAGCGAGTCCAGGGCGATGCCGGTCTCTGTCAGGTGCACGTGGGAGTCCACGAAGCCGGGGGCAAGGAGCGCGCCCTGCAGGTCGATGACCTCCATGGAGGAGTCCGCGATGGACGTGGCGGCCTGTTCAGAGCCGACCCAGGCCACGGTGTCACCGTCGACCAGCATGGCCGTAGCGAAGGGATCCGCCGCGGTGTAGACGGAACCGTTGCGGTACAGCGTCACCTTGCGCTGTTCCTTGGAAGCCTCGGACGGTGAAGCGGTCATGGTGTGGAACTCCTTGTAGCTGGGGGCCGGTGTGCCGGGCCTGCGGCATCGGGGCATGGTGGAGGAAAGGCAGGGGCGGAGGGCCGCTAGGGGCCGGTCACACGACGGCCGAGTAAGCGACGACGCCGCGTTTGACCAGGGTGATCGCGTCGCCGCACAGCCGTGCGACGCGCGGGTCCAGTCCGGGAATCTTGGCGAGCTGGTCCAGCAGGTCGATGACCTGTTTCACCCAGCGGACGAAGTCGCCGGCGGCGAGGTCCGTGCCGCTGAGCACCTCCTGGAGGTGTCGGCCCTTGGCCCACTTGAAGATCGGCCAGACCAGGCCGAGCTCGGGCTCCCCCGTCAGTGGCAGCTTGTTGGCCTCCTCCACGTCCTCCAGGGCGGACCACTCCCGCACCACGGTGTCGACGGCGGACTCCAGCGAGACGCTGGGCATCTTGGGCCGCAGACCGCGGTCCTCGCGCTTGGCCTGGTAGACCAGAACGCTGGCCAGTGCCGCGATTTCCGCGGCGTCGAGGTCGCTGAAGGCGCCCATCCGCAGCGCCTGGGAGATCAGCAGGTCCTTTTCCCCGTAGATCCGGCGCAGCCGCTGCCCGTCCGGGCTGATGGAAAGCGTGCCCGAGTCGGAGGTTTCCAGGTAGCCGTAGCCGGAGAGGACTCCGCAGACCCGGTCGAAGGTCTTGGCGATGGTGTTGGTGCGTCCCTGGATTTGGCGGATCAGGCCGTCGGTTTCCTGCCGGAGCTTCCACCAGCGCTCGGACCAGCGGGCGTGGTCCTCGCGTTCGCTGCAGCCGTGGCAGGGGTGGGCCCGGAGCTCGCGGCGCAGTTCCGCGATCTTCTTCTCCATGTTCGGCAGGGCGGCGGCACGGCCGAAGTCCTCGTTCCGGTTCGGCGGTGCCGGCGGCCGGCTCTCCCGGATGGCGTTGCGGACCGATGAGGCCAGGTCGCGCCGCGACTTCGGCACTTTGGCGTTGAAGGACTTGGGGATCCTGACCCGCGTGATCGGGGCCAGCGGTCCCTCCACATCGTGAAGGCCGATCCGGCGAAGCTGGTTGTCCAGGGTCATTACCGCCGGCCGCGGCTCGCGGGAGTGATGGTCCGAGCTGAGCACGACGGCGAGGCCGGGGGCCCGGCCGGACGGCACATCGACGACGTCGCCGGGCAGCAGCCGGCTCAGGGAGTCTTCGGTGAGCGACTTCCGGGCCCGCGACGTGCCTTTGGAAGCTGCGTTTTCGGCGTCCGACAGGGCCCGGCGCAGTCTGGAGTACTCGGTGAAGTCGCCCAGATGGCAGCTCATTGCCTTGCTGAACCCGGCCAGGGATTCCTCCCGGCTGCGGACCTGCTTGGCCAGTCCGACCACGGAGCGGTCCGCTTGGAACTGGGCGAAGGAGGACTCAAGGATTTCGCGGGCGCGCGGCCGGCCGAACTGGGCCACGAGGTTAATGGACATGTTGTAGGTGGGCCGGAAGCTGGAGTTCAGCGGGTAGGTCCGGCGGGAGGCGAGACCCGCGACGGCTGCCGGATCGGTGCCCGGCTGCCAGAGCACGACGGCGTGCCCCTCGATGTCGATCCCGCGGCGGCCCGCCCGGCCGGTCAGCTGGGTGTACTCCCCCGCCGTGATGTTCACGTGCGCTTCGCCGTTGAACTTATCCAGCTTCTCCAGCACCACGCAGCGCGCGGGCATATTGACCCCCAGCGCGAGGGTCTCGGTGGCGAACACCGCCTTGACCAGTCCGTCCACGAAGAGCTTCTCGACGACCTCCTTGAAGGTCGGCAACATGCCGGCATGGTGCGCGGCCAGGCCACGCAGCAGCCCGTCCCGCCAGCTCCAGAAGCCCAGGACGTCCAGATCGTCGGAGGGGATGTCCTGGGCCGCTTCGTCGACCCGCTGGGCGATGATGAGCTGTTCCTTCTCGGTGGTCAGCCAGAGCCCGGCGGAGACGCACTGCGCCACGGCGGCATCGCAGCCGGCGCGCGAGAAGATGAAGGTGATGGCCGGCAGCAGGTCCATCCGGTCCAGGCTGGCGATGACCTGCGGGCGGCTGGCCTTCCGGACCGGGCTGCGCGGGGCGCCCTGCGGTGCCGCCTCCCGCTGGCCGCGCTGCTGGCGGCGCTGGTTGCGGCCGCCGTGCCCGAAGCGGCCGCGGAAGTTCATCTGGCTCTCGGCCCGGGCCATCGACAGCAGTTCCGGGTTGACCTCGTAGCCGGCGCGTGCGGTGATCGCGGCGCTGGAGCCTGCGGTATCCGCGGTAGCGGCCACATTGTCCTCACCGGCGGGCGCAATTTCGTCGAAGCTGGTGTCGCCGGCGAACAGGTCCACGATCTTGCGTCCCACCATGACGTGCTGCCACAGCGGTACGGGACGGTGCTCGGAGACGATCACGTCAGTCTGGCCGCGGACGGTGTCCAGCCAGGCGCCGAACTCCTCGGCGTTGGAGACCGTGGCGCTGAGCGAGGCCACCTGCACCTCGCTGGGCAGGTGGATGATGACTTCCTCCCAGACGGCGCCGCGGAACCGGTCGGCGAGGTAGTGCACCTCGTCCATCACGACGAAGCCGAGGTCATCCAGGGTCTCCGAGCCGGCATAGAGCATGTTGCGGAGCACCTCGGTGGTCATCACCACTACCGGGGCTTCGCCGTTGATGCTGGTGTCACCGGTCAGCAGGCCCACCTGCGCCGCGCCGTACTTCTCGGCCAGCTCGGTGTACTTCTGGTTGCTTAGCGCCTTGATCGGCGTCGTGTAGAAGGCTTTCAGGCCGCGCTGGAGCGCCAGGTAAATGGCGAACTCCCCGACAATCGTCTTTCCGGCCCCGGTCGGGGCGGCCACCAGCACGCCCCGGCCCGCTTGCAGGGACAGGCACGCCTCGCGCTGGAAGGGATCGAGGTCGAACGCGAGCGAACGGGTGAAACCGCCCAGATAGGTCTTGGCTTCTGCGGCCCGCTCGGCGCTGGCACGGTAACGCTCGGACGGCGACTCCGGCCCGGGTAGTGAGGACATGCTTCCAGCCTAGTGGGCGGACGGCTAGAGATTCTCCAGCTCGGAGCTGGGAGTCGCCTGGTCCGCGGTGGCTTCGGTCTCGGCGGCCACCTTGGCCGCCCGCTTCTCCCGCCGGCGGTCGTTGAGCAGGCACAGCCCGATGGCGGTGAAGAACAGCACCAGCATGGGCACGGCAAGGTAGAACATGCTCATCGCGTCGGCGCCGGGGGCGGCCATGGCAGCGAAGAGGCAGACCAGGAACACGGTGATCCGCCAGCTCTTGAGCAGCTGCTGGCCCTTGATCAGCCCGGCCAGGTTGAGCCCGAACAGCACCACCGGCAGCAGGAAGGCAATGCCGAAGGCGAGCAACAGGCGCAGCACGAAGGACAGGTAGACCTGGGCGCTGATGAAGTTGGAGCCGCCGGAGGGGGTGAAGTCGGTCAGCACCCGCACCGCGTTGGGGAGCACCAGCCAGGCGAGCAGGACGCCGCCGACGAAGAGCGGCACGGCGGCGGCGACGAAGGAGAGCGCCAGGCGCCGTTCCTTCTTGTGCAGCCCGGGGACAATGAACGCCCAGAGCTGGTAGAGCCAGACCGGGCTGGCGACGATCAGGCCCAGGAACACGGACACCTGGATCATCAGGTCAAAGGAGCTCGCCACGCCGTCGAAGTTCAGCGACGCCTGCCGGCCTTCATGTTCGTTCAGGTCGCGGATCGGCTTGATCAGCGCCGCCAGCATGGGCTGGTAGACGAGGAATCCGACGACGGTCCCGAGGACGACGGCGATCGCCGACTTAAAGAGCCGGTTCCGCAGCTCTTTGAGGTGATCGAGGAGGGCCATCCGGCCTTCGGGGTTCGATCGGCGGCTCATGGTTACTGCCATGTGGTTCTAGGCGCGGTTCGGCGGCGGAACGTCGGTTCCCTCGCCCGGGCGGCTCTCGGTGCCGGCGGACCGGGGGTGGTTCACGACTTTGCCTTCGACGGCGTCGGAGTCAGCCTTGGCCTCCGGCGTGCCGTCCTTTTTCATTTCGCGGACCTCGGATTTGAAAATCCGCATCGACTGGCCCAGGCTGCGGGCCATTCCGGGCAGCTTCGGTGCAGCGAAAAGCACCAGGGCCAGGACGATGATGATGATGAGATGCCAGCCTTCAAGCCTCATGCTGGGTGGTCCTTTCGTTTGAGTACATCCTATGTCTAACGCAGATCGATGTCGCGCAGCGCCTGGGGCTGGCCTCGCTCCGCTTTGCGCCGGATCCGGCGCAACCGCCGGGCTTCCTGACGCGCGATTTTGGATGCATGGTAATCATGTCGCATCAACGCGGGCGGGGCAAAAACGGCTGCCCCGGGCTCCGCGTACGGGCCGGCTCCGTCCCCCGCGTCGTCGCCGTTCGAGCCTACGGCACCCACATGAACAGCGGCTGAACCGGAGGTAAGCGGGGAGGAAGCGAACGTGGAGAAGCGCTCCCCCGCCTCACCGAGTTCCTTGACCGTGGCCATGAACTGCCGGAAGAGCCGGACGCCGAGCACGCCAAAGAACAGCAGCGACAGCGCGACGAGCGCTATCCAGATTACGATCCAGGACCACCAAGGCATGCTGATCAGTCTAGCTGGCGTGCGGGGTGGTCCTCGTATCGGGCGAGGGCGGCGTCGAGCCATTCCCGGGCGGCCGCGGCCAGCGCAGGAGGCTGCAGGATGCGGACGGCGCCGCCGTGCTGGGCCACGAACATCGGCAGCCAGCCGGCACTGCCGAAGCGGATTTCGGCCAGGACGTGGCCGTCCGCAAGCGCGGCGGTCCGTTCGGCGTAGTAGTCATCCGCGAGCCCGGCGCCCTGCCTGGTCAGCTCGACCACCACCACGGCGTCATCGTCGTTGGGCGTGAACAGCTTGACCGGGAACCCGCCTGCCGGGTTGGCGGCCGAGGACACCGGGCGTCCGTTGGGTTCCAGGCTTTGGATCCGGTCCAGCCGGAAGTTCCGCAGGCCCTGCGCGGAATGGCAGTACGCCTCGAGGTACCAGGTGCTGTCCATTGAGTAGAGCCGCTGCGGGTCGATGTCGCGTTCGGTGACGGCATCGCGTTGCGGGGAGAGATAGCTCAGCCGCAACTGCGCGCCGGTGCGGATGGCGTTGCGTGCCGTTTCGAGGGTGCCGGAATCCTCCGGCGCCACCTCGGGACCGGACACGGCCGCCGCCTTCAGCCCCTCCTCGCCGGCCGCGGCCATGAGCTTGAGCGTCACGGACTCCAGGGTGCCGCCCTCGGCGAGTCCGGGCAGGCCGTTGAGCGCTTCGAGGCCGGTGAGCAGCGCGCAGGCCTCGTCCACGGTGAAACGCACCGGCCGCTTAAGGTCGAGGTCCTCGATGATGTAGACGTGGTCGTCGTCCCACTGGATGTCCAACAGATCGTCCGGGTAGCCCTCGGGCAGGCCGGAGCAGATCAGGATCCGCAGGTCGTCCTCGAGTTCCTTGCGGGTGATGCCGAACCGGTCGGCAACTTCGCTGATGTGCAGGCCCTGGTTGTGTACCAGGAACGGGACCAGCTGGAGCATCCGCTTGAGCTGGTCCTCGGACGTGCGTTTCCGGCTCCGTTTGGCCGGAGCCAAACGCGGGAATTCGATCGGCGGGACCGGCGCCGCAGCGAAGGCTGCGGCTGCCGCCAGTCGCCGGCGCACGGCGGTGTGCAGCTCGGGCGGCGCGACGACGACGGCCTTCGGGCCGTAGGAGGCGAGTTCCTCGGCGAGCGTCTCAATGTCCCGGTATGGCACCTTGAGGCGGTCGAAACCGGGGCGAGGCGCTGCCGCGACGGCATCGGTGATGTCACCCTCGGTGCCGGCGGCGGGTCCGGCATGCTTGCGAAGCCCCAGCAGCGCGCCGTCGGCGACGTCGACGAGGGCGTGCCGCACGGGCAGTTCGGGCAGCGCGGCAAGTTGTTGGCGGACGTTGAAGGACGACGGCGGGGTGAAGGACTCCTGGTCCAGCACGGTGACGGCGGAGGTGAACCGCGACAGCCGGTAGAACCGTTTGTCCCCGCGGGCGCGGTCGTGGCCAACGAGGTACCACTGCCCGAAGCGGCTGCCGAGGCCCCAGGGCTCGACGGTGCGGGTCTCCTCCTGTCCGGTGCTGCCGGCCAGATAGTTGAAGCTCACGGGGTGCTGGGTGTGGACGGCGGCGACGAGGTCCTCGAACGCCTGCCCGGCAGGGCGGATGCGGGGCTGGACCCCCGGGGGAAGTTCGGCGTCCGGCAGGCCGCCGGCGGCCTGCAGTTTGCGCACGGCGTCGCGCGCGGCGGAGCCCAGGGCAGCCTGTTCCCAAAGCTGCGCGGCGAGGATCAGCACGGTGCACTCTGCGGGGGTCAGGCTGACGTCCGGCAGCCGGTTGGATTCCTTGCCGATCCGGTACCGCGTGGTCGCCGGGTCATCGGAGCCCCAGCCCTTGTCCGTCACGGTCTCGACGTCGAAGCCGAACTGGCGCAGCTCGCCTTTGTCCCGTTCGAACATCCGGCCGAAGGCCGCCTCGGAGCTGGTGGTGTCGTGATAGACCTTCTCGCGCAGCTCGCTGCGGCGTAGCCCGTATTGGGTGTTGAGCAGGGCGATGAGCAGGTTCAGGAGGCGTTCAGTACGTGAGGCGGACACTCCGCAAGGGTACTAAAGTGTCCGCCCCGAAAACCGCGAAAGCGCGGCAACAACCGGAAGAACTTTCCGATTGTTACCGCGCTTTCGCGGTGGCCGGTGGGTGGGCCCACGCCGGCGAGGGCCCCGGCCCGAGCTTGCGAGGGCAGGGAGCCGGTGGGGATTAGCGGACGGCGACGAGGTCGACGACGAAGATCAGGGCCTCGTTGGGGCCGATCGCTCCGCCGGCGCCGCGGGCGCCGTAAGCCATTTCGGAGGGGATTTCGAGCCGGCGGCGGCCGCCGACCTTCATGCCCAGCAGGCCCTGGTCCCAGCCCTGGATGACCTGGCCGACGCCGACCCGGAAGTCCAGGGGTGCGCCCCGGCCCCAGGAGGCGTCGAACTCTTCGCCGGTGGACCAGGCCACGCCGACGTAGTGGGTGGAGACGGTGTCGCCGGCCTTGGCCTCGGCACCGTCACCCTCGATCAGGTCGGTGATGACGAGCTCGGTGGGTACGTCGCCCTCCGGGAAGTCAATTTCCGGCTTCTGGCGGTCGATGTTGCGCTGTCCAAATGACATGGTTGCTCCTTCTTGGGTGGCTTGCTTAAGCGGGGTTGTTTACTTGACGCCGAGGATGTCAACGACGAAGACGAGGTCGCCCTTGGCGTCGCCCTGGCCCTTGTCGCCGTAGGCGAGGGCCTTCGGGATGACCAGGAGGACGCGGGAGCCGACGGTCTTGCCGGCGAGGCCCTGCGTCCAGCCCTTGATGACGCCATTGAGCGGGAACGTGGCCTTCTTACCGCTGGTGAAGCTGGAGTCGAAGACCTTGCCCGAGGCCAGCGCCACGCCAACGTAGTTGACGGTGACGGTGTCGGATTCCTTGACCGCCTGGCCCTTGCCCTTGATCAGGTCCTGGGAAATGAGGGCCTTGGGAGCGGCCACGCCCTTGACCGAGATCTCCGGAACGCCCTTGTCGTTTTCCTTCACGGTGGGCAGGCCGGCCGGCGGGGTCACGGCGTCGCCCTCGGGCTTGTCCAGGACCTTGGGAGCGTCCTTCGCGGCGAGGATTTTGATGACCAGCAGCTGCGACGGCTGGGCCGCGCCGCCTTCGGCGCTGGCTGCCTTGCCCGGCACGGCCAGGGCCAGATGGGAGCCGACCTTGGCGCCGACGAAGGCGTTGTAGATGACCGCGCTGCCGGCCTTGAGTTCATCGTTCAGCTCGAGCTTCTCGGGGTCCTTCGGGAAGGTGTCCTCAAGGGTGGAGCCGTCCTTGCCGTTGAAGGCGACGATGGAAATGTCCGCGACCTGGTTGGCCTTGACGCGTTCGCCGTCGCCGTCCTTGACCACCTTGATGGTCGGGTCCTTGACCTCAAGCGGCTTGGTGAACTCGACGCCGGGGGCCTTCTTGTCGCCGTTCTCGGTCAGTTTCAGGGAGTCCAGCTTCGCGGTCTCGCCGGCGGACTGGCTGGTGGGCTCCGGGGCGGCAGGCTGGCCGCCACCACAAGCGGTGAGCAGCAGCAGTCCGGGGAGGAGAATTGCTAATAGTCGGCGCACGTAAGAACTTTCGTCGGGGCAGGATGGACGCTTCGCCGGACGGTTGCCAGCGGCAAAGCATGCGGTGGCCGTGAAACGGCACCTTCCCCAGAATAACGCGGAAAGCTGGGTATCAGCCCATAGAGTCCAGCAGGGCGTCCACCCGGTCGTCCACGCTGCGGAAGGGATCCTTGCACAAAATGGTCTGGTGGGCGCGGTCGTTCAGCTTCAAATGGACCCAGTCCACCGTGTAGTCACGGCCCAGTTCCTGCGCCCGGCGGACGAAGTCGCCGCGCAGTTTGGCCCGGGTGGTCTGCGGCGGCGCGTCGACGGCATCCTTCACTGCGGTGTCATCGACGACCCGCCGTGCCGCGCCGCGGGCCTGGAGCAGGTAGAAGAGACCGCGGCTGCGTGAAATGTCGTGGTAGGTGAGGTCCAACTGGGCGATCCGCGGCGCGTCGAGTTCCAGGCCGTGCCGCTCCCGGTAGTTGTCCATCAGCTTCTTCTTGATGGCCCAGTCAACTTCGGTGTCGATCGTGCTCGTGTTTCCGCTTTCGATCGCGTCAAGGGTCCGTTCCCACAGGTCCAGGATGAGCGGGACGTGCGGGTTGTGGGCGCCGCGGTCCGCCACGAATTCGGTCACCTTGTTCAGGTACTCGCGCTGGATCTCAAGGGCCGTGAGCTGCCGGCCGTTAGCGAGGCGCACCACCGCGCGGCCGCTGAGGTCGTGGGAGATCTCCCGGATGCTGCGGATCGGGTTTTCCATCCGCATGTCACGCATGATCACGCCGGCCTCGATCATCCGCAGGATCAGGTCCACGGTGCCGACTTTGAGCAGGGCCGTGGTCTCGGACATGTTCGAGTCCCCGACGATCACATGCAGCCGCCGGTAGAACTCCGCGTCGGCGTGCGGCTCGTCGCGGGTGTTGATGATCGGCCGGGACCGGGTCGTGGCGGAGGAGACCCCCTCCCAGATGTGGTCCGCGCGCTGGGAGAAGGCGTACGTGGCGCCGTGCGGGGTCTTCAGGATCTTTCCCGCGCCGGCGATCAACTGGCGGGTCACGAGGAACGGGATCAGGATTTCCGCCAGCCGGGAAAACTCCCCGCGGCGGGGAATCAGGTAATTCTCGTGGCTGCCGTAGGAGTTGCCCGCCGAGTCGGTGTTGTTCTTGAACAGGTACACGGTGCCATTGAACCCCTCGGCCGCAAGGCGCTCCTGCGCCTCGTCCACGAGGTCGTCCAGGATCAGCTCGCCCGCCCGGTCATGGGCGATGAGCTGGGCCAGGTCGTCGCACTCGGCGGTCGCGTACTCAGGGTGCGAACCGACGTCGAGGTAGAGCCGTGAGCCGTTGGTGAGGAACACATTGGAGGACCTCCCCCAGCTGACCACCTTGCGGAAGAGGTACCGGGCCACTTCCTCCGGCGCGAGCGGGCGGGACTCCGGGCTCGAATAGGAAATTCCGAATTCGGTTTCGATACCGAAGATGCGCTTGTCCATTTCAGTTCTCCTCAGCCAGCAGTGCCACGACGTCGGCGTCGTCGAGGCGGCGGAAAGCGCGGCGGGTGCCGCGGCTGCTCTCGGAGCCGCGGTCCAGCACGGCCACCTCCACGGCCGACGCCGGCAGTGCGTCGGTTTCCTTGTCCGCTACCAGTCCGGCCAGGGCCAGCCGGATGGCGCCGGCGAAGTCGAGTTCGCTGCGCCAGCCGGCCGCAACGGCTTCGGACACCTTGTCGGCCTGGCCGCCCATCACGATGAATCCCTGTTCGTCGGCGATGGACCCGTCGAAGGTCAGCCGGTAGAGGTGGTCCAGGTCCTGGCTGTCCCCGACCTCCGTCACGGCCAGTTCCACTTCAAAGGGCTTCTGCTCGGCGGTGAAGACGGCGCCGAGGCTTTGCGCATAGACGCTCGCCAGGCCCCGGGCCGTGACGTCCTCGCGGTCGTAGGAGTAGCCGCGGACGTCCGCGTAGCGCACCCCGGCCTGGCGCAGGCTTTCGAACTCGTTGTACTTGCCGACGGCGGCGAAGGCGATTTTGTCGTAGATTTCGCCGATCTTGTGCAGCGACGGCGAGGGGTTTTCCGCGACCAGGGCGATCCCGTCCCGGCAACTGATGACCACCACAGAACGTCCCCGCGCGATGCCTTTCCGGGCGAAGTCCGCCCGGTCCTTCATCAGCTGTTCGGGCGAGACATAGAACTGCTGGGTCATCTCAGGCCTCCCGCTGGGCTACGGCCCGTGACTCGATGATGGCGCCGGCCACCGCCGCAAGTTCGCGCTCCGGGACGCGCACTGCACCGGAGCGGCTGACGGTGTAGACCACGGGCCAGAGTTGCCGGACGGGGTCCGGACCGCCCGTGGCGGAGTCGTCGTCGGCCGCGTCGTACAGGGCTTCGACCGCCACCTGGACGGCGTCGGCTTCGGAGAGGTTGGGCCGCCAGAGCTTCTTCAGCGCGCCGCGGGCGAACATGGAGCCCGAACCGACGGTGTGGTGCTCCTGCTCCTCGTAGCGGCCGCCGGTGACGTCGTAGGAGAACAGGCGGCCGACGCCGGCGGGCCGGTCGAAGCCGGCAAACAGCGGGACCACGGCGAGGCCCTGCATCGCCATGGGAAGGTTTCCGCGGATCATGGCACCGAGCCGGTTGGCCTTGCCGTCCAGGCTCAGCTGCGTTCCTTCGATTTTTTCGTAATGTTCCAGCTCTACCTGGAACAGCCGGGTGATATCGAGCGCGATGCCGGCAGTGCCGGCGATGCCGAGCACGGAATACTGGTCCGCGGGGAACACCTTCTCGATGTGCCGGCTGGCGATCACGTTGCCCATCGTCGCGCGGCGGTCACCGGCCATCAGCACTCCCCCGGCGTAGGTCAGGGCCACGATCGTGGTTGCGTGCGGGGTCTGGAGCGGCGCGGTTGCAGGTCCAGCTGGTAAGCCGTGTTGGAGGGCGTTGTAGGGCAGCAGTTCGGGCCGTGAACGCTGCAGGTGCTCCGTGAATGAGGACGTCGCGTTCGCTGCTACCTGGTTGGCTGATGTTTCCTGCACTGGTGCACTCCCTCAACGTAGTGGATCAACGACTTCCGGCCCTCAGCCCTGTGTCTCCTCAGTTCCGGTTCTCCTCCAGTAGTGTCCGCGACCAGCCGTCGGCCGGGGGGCTACTGGCCGCCCTTCTGGACGAAGGCCCTGACGAACTCCTCGGCGTTTGACTCCAGCACGCCGTCGATCTCATCGAGCAGATCGTCCACGCCCTGGGTCGCGGCAGAGGCCTGGGCCTCGGGTGCCGCGGGAGGTGCGGGTATGTCCTCCTCGACCTCAGTGTCGCGGGACTGCGGCTGCTGCTGCTCCTGGCCTGCCATCGTTTTCTCCTTCTGATCCCACTGTTTAATCCCACCGGCTGCCCCATCCTGCACAGGACATCCTGTAAGCAATCTTGCCACGCCCTGGTCCCCTGCGGGGGGTCTTTGGGCCTACGAACCCGGGGGCAACCCGAGCAACTCCGCAAGGAACGGCGCGGCCTCGCGGTGCCGGGCGAAGAGTCCTCCGGTCAGGGCCTCCGTGCCGCGCAGCGGTTCGCGGGTGGGGACCCGCTGCAGCTTGCCGCGCCCCGGCAGGTCGAAGATCACCGAGTCCCAGCTGGCGCCGACCAGGTCGGTGCCGAAGCGGCTGACGCAGCGGCCGCGGAAGAAAGCCCGGGTGTCCGACGGCGGCTCCGTCACCGCACGGGCGATCGCTTCGTCGTCGACGATCCGCTGCATCCGGTCGCGGGCCAGCAGCCGGTGGTAGAGCCCCTTCTCGGGGCGGATGTCCGCCCACTGCAGGTCCACGAGCCCCAGCCGGGCGTCCGACCATTCCAGCCCGTCACGCTGGCGGTAGCCCTCCAGCAGCGAGAGCTTGGCCAGCCATTCGACTGTCGACGCGGCGGCGGCCCGGTCGCTGTCCAGCGCGGTAAGGGTCGCCGACCAGCGCTCGAGCACGGCGTGGGTGTGGCCGTCGCCGTCGACGGCGTCCGCCACACCGGTATCCTGGGCGAGCTTGGCGGCAGCCTCGAAGTACATCCACTGCAGGTCCAGGGCAGTGACGCGGCGTCCGTCGAGCAAGCGCAGGGTCGCGGTCAGGGAGGTGTCGTGGCTGACGGCCTGCAGGGCCGCCACCGGTTCGTGGACCTCGATGCGGGGCGCCAGGCCAGCCTCGATGAGGCTCAGGACCATGGCGGTGCTGCCGAACTTCAGGAAGTTGGCTCCCTGGCTGAGGTTCGCATCGCCGATGATGACGTGCAGCCGGCGGTATTTGTCCGCGGTCGCGTGCGGTTCATCCCGGGTGTTGATGATGGGTCGCCGGATGGTGGTTTCGAGGCCGACCTCGGTCTCGAAAAAGTCCGCCCGCTGGCTGATTTGGTAGCCGGGCCGGGAGCTGTCCTGGCCCAGGCCGACGCGGCCGGCGCCGCACATGATCTGCCGGGTGACAAAGAACGGTGTCAGCCCCCGGGCTATTTCGCCGAACGGGACCGAACGGGGCATCAGGTAGTTTTCGTGCGAGCCGTACGATACGGATTTGTTGTCCGTGTTGTTCTTGTACAGGTTGATCGGCGGCAGTTCCGGGTCCGCGGCCAGCCGGCGGACCGCGGCCAGAGCCACGAGGTCCCCGGCGGCGTCCCAGGTGACGGCATCGCGGGGGTTGGTGACTTCCGGGCTCGAGTATTCCGGGTGGGCGTGGTCCACGTAGAGCCGCGCGCCGTTGCCCAGCACCATGTTCATGAGCAGCGAACCGGACTCGTCCCCGCCGTCGTGGTCCAGCTCCGCGCGGCCGTAGGCAAGCGCGATCGCCTCCGCGTCCAGGGCCGGTGGCCGGTCGGTGAGTTGTTCCGGTTCCGCCTCGCTGCGCTCCAGGGTCCAGCCCCGGGCGTCGTGCAGCGGCTCTTCGTCGGTGTAGTCCCAGCGGGTTTCGGCGCCGCCAGCTGCGCGTTGCCGGGTCACCAGGGCGTAGGCTTGGATGACCCGGGCGGACATCATAGTGGCGTTGGCCCCCGGGGCGGAGGGCGCGTGGATACCGTATTCGGTCTCGGAGCCCATCACCCGCATGGCGCCGCCGGCGGGCAGCCCCCCTGAAACCGCTGAAGGTCCGGCGGTCACAGGTATTGGCCCGTGCTCGGCATCGTCTCGATGGATTTGCCGGGTTCCTGGCCGGCCTTGCCTTGGACGATGGTGCGGATGTATGTGATGCGTTCGCCCTTCTTGCCGGAAATCCTGGCCCAGTCGTCCGGGTTGGTGGTGTTGGGCATGTCCTCATGCTCGCGGAACTCATCAATGACGGCGCGGAGCAGGTGGTCGATGCGCAGGCCCTTCTGCCCGGAGGTGAGCAGGTCCTTGATCGCGGACTTCTTGGCGCGGTCCACGACGTTCTGCACCACGGCGCCGGAGTTGAAGTCCTTGAAGTACAGCATTTCGGTGTCCCCGTTGGCGTAGGTCACCTCGAGGTACTCGTTGGACTTCTCGGTGGAGTACATGGCCTCTACCGTGCGCTGGATCATGGCATCCACCGTCGCCTGCACGTCGCCGTTGTGCTCGGCGAGGTCCTGCTCGTGGAAGGGCAGGTCCGTGGTGATGTATTTGTTGAAGATGTCCGCGGCGGCCTCGGCATCGGGACGCTGGATCTTGACCTTCACGTCCAGCCTGCCCGGGCGCAGGATCGCCGGATCGATCATGTCCTCGCGGTTGGAGGCGCCGATCACGATCACGTTGTCCAGCCGCTCCACGCCGTCGATCTCGCTGAGCAGCTGCGGCACGATGGTCGTCTCGACGTCCGAGGAGATGCCGGTGCCACGGGTGCGGAACAGCGAATCCATCTCGTCGAAGAACACCACCACGGGGCTGCCCTCGGAGGCCTTCTCGCGGGCCCGGGCGAAGATCAGCCGGATGTGCCGTTCGGTCTCACCGACGTACTTGTCCAGCAGTTCCGGTCCCTTGATGTTCAGGAAGTAGCTCTTCATGTCCGTCTTGCCGGCGCGTTCGGCGGCCCGGGCGGCCAGCGAGTTGGCCACGGCCTTGGCGATGAGGGTCTTGCCGCAGCCCGGCGGCCCGTAGAGCAGGATGCCCTTGGGTGCCTTGAGCCCGTGCTCCCGGTACAGGTCCGGGTGCAGGAACGGCAGTTCGACGGCGTCGCGGATCTGTTCGATCTGCGGGCCCAGTCCGCCGATGTCCTGGTAGGTGATGTCCGGGACTTCTTCGAGGACGAGGTTTTCCACTTCGGAACGGGGAATCTTCTCCAGGGCGTAGCCGGTGCGGCTGTCGATCGAGAGGGCGTCGCCGACCCGGAGCTTCTGCGCCAGCAGGGCGCCGGAGAGCCGGATGACCCGTTCCTCGTCCGCGCGGCCCACAACGAGGGCGCGGTCCGATCCCAGCAGTTCCTTGAGCGTGACCAGGTCTCCGGCCCGCTCGTAGCCAAGCCCGGCCACCACCAGCAGCGCCTCGTTGAGCAGGACTTCCTGCCCGACGGCAAGTTGGTTGATGTTCACAAGCGGGCTGATGCCCACCCGCATCTTGCGGCCGGCGTTGAAGATGTCCACGGACTCCTCCGTGTCGGCCTGCCCGCTGCTGCCGGGTTCGGGGCGTCGCTTCGGGTTTAGCTGCAGGACGGTGCCGAAGCTGTAGGGCGGCTGGCCCTCCTGGTCCAGGGCGTTCTTCAACCGCAGGATCTCGGCCTTGGCCGTTTCCAGCATGCCCACGAGCTTGGAGTTGTTCTGCGTGGCGGCCGCGAGCTGGCGGTCGATGTGGCGGAGCTTGTCCCGCAGGATATTGACCTGGCGTTCGGCAACCGATAGCTCATTGGCTGCATACCGGTCGACGTCGGATGCCCCCGCCGGTTCAGTCCCTCCGGCAGCGGCAGCCGCCTGGGCCTCGTCCTCCGCCGGCGTCCGGCCGTGGTCGTTGTTGGGAGTCTCCATCATGCATCAGCCCCTTCCGTACTTCTATTAAGACCATAGCCCCAACTCGGCGGGTGCTGCTGAAGACTTCCGAAATACGGACTAGTTCGTAACCTCGGGGGTGTCCTTGACGTTAGTTCCGGCGATCGCGTCGCGGGCGGCCCGGCGCAGCTTCTTGTCCGAGACCGCGCGTTCGCCGACTGCCCCGGGGGTCCAGGCGTTGACATCCTCGGCGTCGAACTCGGTCTTGGACGGCCGGCGCTTCACGGAGATGCCGGTGACGCCGTCGGCCAGCCGGCGGGTGACCAGCAGGAAGCCGGTGTGGGCTACCATCCGGTGGTCCGGGCGCACGGCGAGGCCCTCGAGGTGCCAGCCGCGGACCATGGATTCCCAGGCATCCGGCTCGGTGAAGCGGCCGTCGGCGCGGATGGCCTCGGCGGTCCGTGACAGCTGCGTAACAGTCGCGACATAGTTGATCCACACGCCGCCGGGAGCCAGCACGGTGGCCACGGCGTCGAGGCATTCCCAGGGCGCCAGCATATCCAGGACCACCCGGTCCACGGATCCCGGCGCCTCGGTCCGCACAACTTCCTCCTGGAAGTCGCCCAGGGTGATCTGCCACGCCGGGTGCGGGCCGCCGAAGATCGTTTCGACGTTGCCGCGGGCGATGTCGGCGAATTCCGCACGGCGTTCGAAGGAGTGCAGGTAGCCGTTGTCCCCCACCGCGCGCAGCAGCGAGATGGACAGTGCGCCGGAGCCGACGCCGGCCTCGACCACGCGTGCGCCCGGAAAAATGTCGGCCATGGTGACGATCTGGCCGGCGTCCTTGGGATACACCACGGCCGCGCCGCGCGGCATCGAGAGCACGAAGTCCGAGAGCAGCGGGCGCAAGGTCTGGTACTGCTGGCCGACGTTGTTCACCACGACCGAGCCGTCCGGCTTGCCGATGATCTCGTCGTGGTTGAGGAAGCCGCGGTGCGTGTGGAAGGCCCCGCCGGCCTCGAGGCTGATGGTGTTCATCCGGCCGCGTTCGTCCGTGAGCTGCACCCGCTCGCCCTCGCGGAACGGACCGCGGCGCCGGTTGGCGCCGACCGGCGCAGTGCCGGGCGCAGTGCCGGGCGCAGTGCCGGGTGCTGTTTCGGTGGCTGTTACATTGGCAGTTTCGGCGGCTGGCGCCGAAATGCTGTCGGCGGCTGTGCTGTCCCCGCTGGGGGTGGCGTTGGCGGCAGTGTCGCTGCTCATGAGATGTTCCTCGCTCCTGTAAAGCTGCGGTGGCCGCGGATGGGCGGCGGGCACCGGCCCGTGTTCGTGGGCCGGAGAATTCACGACCGGCAGGTAACTCTACCGGGTCTGGTCCTGATTCCGGCCTTCGCCCCCGGTCTGTGAGCCGGGGGTGCCGCTCGGCTGCTTCCCGGTCAGGGCGTTCAGCACGGTCAGCTGGCGCAACAGTCCGGTGACGGTGCCGGCGTCGTTGACCACCGCATAGTCCGAACCTTCGATCTGGGCAAGGTATGCCAGCAGTTCGGCTCCCCGGTCAGTTTCCTTGACGTACGCACCCGCGGCGAGCGGATAGGCGGCGGCGGTTGCCGGGGTCGTGGCGGCCAGCGCGGGCGGAACGGCCGCTGCTGCCGTTTCGTCGACGACGGCCGACGGGCGCGCGTCCTGGCCGAAGAGCACGACGGCGGGGACACCCTGCGGCGAGTGCCGCAGCACGTCCAGGACGGTGGCGGTGTCGGGCAGCCCGAGCGCCGGCTCGGCGAGGGCCGCGGCGTCGACCAGGTGCAGCCGGCTCCGGTACCGGGCTTGCTGGATGGAGGCGGTGGCACCCATCCAGAGGAAGCTGCCAACCAGCAGGGTGATGAGCATGAGGGAGGTATCCGGGCGGTTGCCGCTTAGGAGCGGGAGTGCAACAAACCAGACTGCCAGTGCGATCACGATGATGCGGCCGGCCCAGCCGGCCGCAATGGTGCCCTTCTCGTGGCTGCCGGTGACCTTCCAGACCGCCGATTCCACCAGCCGGCCCCCGTCCAGCGGCAGGCCGGGCAGCACATTGAAGATGCCGATCAGCAGGTTGGCCCAGACAAAGATGTTCGCCAGGGTGTCCGCGACGCCGTCCAGCTGCCCGCCGGAGAGCAACAGCCAGCCGCCGGCGGCGAGCACCAGGTTCGCGGCTGGTCCGGCCAGGGCGACCAGCACGGATCTGCCCGGCGAGGCGGTGAACTCTTCGAACTGGGTGTGGCCGCCCCAGAGGTTGAGGACGATCTTGCGGGTGGGCCAGTGGTAGAGCCGGGCGGTGAGCGCGTGGGCCAGTTCGTGGACGAGCACCGAGATCAGCAGCAGCACTGAGTAGGCGAACGCCACGAGATAGGCGGTGATGCCGAGGCGGGGGTCGTTGTGCTCGAGCACGGGTCCGTAGGCGATCACGGTGAAAGCGGCGATGGCGAACCAAGAGTAGGCAAGCACCAAGGGAATGCCG
This sequence comes from Arthrobacter sp. 05N425, assembly GCF_056397125.1. Lineage (NCBI taxonomy): Bacteria > Bacillati > Actinomycetota > Actinomycetes > Micrococcales > Micrococcaceae > Arthrobacter > Arthrobacter sp. 05N425. The sequence goes on along the minus strand of NZ_JBFTMU010000001.1, from coordinate 281,594 downwards.
GCGATCCGGCCCAGCGGGATTCCGCCACGGAGCGAAAAGGGGCGGTCCCCGGTCTCCGGCGGCTTCTGCGGCGACGGCTCAGTCAAGGCGACGGCCTCCGCTTGCCGCGCTTTCCAGCCCGGAGTTCTCCAGTTCGCCGGCGGACAGCCGCAGACCGGCTCCGGTAAATTCGTGCCGGAGGCCGAGCAGCTCCTCCAGGTCGGCGACCGTGCGTCCGGCCAGGGTGTCCCAGGTCGCGCGCCGCGGATCGTGCGGGAGCGGGACGATGTGCGGAATCGCCACCGTGACGACGCCGGAAGCCACGGCCGCCGCGACCCCCGGCCCCGAGTCTTCAAGGGCCACGCAGTGACGGTGGTCCAGCTCGGGGTCGCGCTGCTGCAGGAGTTCCACGGCTTTCAGGTACGCCTCGGGATGCGGCTTGCCCTGCGTGACGGTGTCCCCGGTGACCAGGAACTCGAAATAGGGTTTGGGCAGGCTGGCCACGATCTCGCGGGCCAGGGGCGCCTCGGACATGGTCACGAGGGCGCAGCGGACGCCCGACGTGTGCAGTTCCTCCAGCAGTTCGCGTGCGCCGGGGCGCCACGGCACGGACTCCCGGACCAGGCTGACGACATGCCCGGTGAGGGTGTCGATGATTTCGCGCACTTCCAGCGCCACGCCGGCTTCCTGCAGGATGCCGGCCGAATAGACCAGCGACTGGCCCACGAGCTGCATGGCCTTCTCGTGCGACCACTGTCCGCCGTGGGCGGCCACCAGGGCGTGTTCGGCTTCAATCCAGTACCGTTCGGTGTCCACGATCGTGCCGTCCATGTCCCATAAAGCGGCTTTGAGCAGGGGCTGGGAGGCTGGGGATCGCATGCCCTCCAGTCTACGGTGCAGGCCGTGTGGGGCGCCCAAGGCTACGCCGATGGCGAATTTCAGGGCACCCGGGGCGTTTTCCTCCATGCGCGCGCCTGCGACTTGGACGTAGGGTGAACACATGAATAGCTTCGAGCCAGACACCACGGAAACGGGCGTCACGCCCGAGCCGGAGCGGCTGCTGCAGCCCGTGCCCGAGGGCCAGCGTGTCACCGTGATGCTTGCAGCCTTCGAAGGCTGGAACGATGCCGGTGAAGCGGCGAGCGATGCGCTGCGCTACCTCAACAAGCTCTGGGGCGGCAAGAAGGTGGGCTCGATTGATGCCGACGAGTATTACGACTTCCAGTTCACCCGCCCCACCATCCGGCGCACGGCGTCCGGCGAACGGAAGATCAAGTGGCCTGCCACCCGGATCTTTAAAGCCAGCGTCCCGGACTCCAACGTGGACGTCATCTTTGTCCAGGGCACCGAGCCGTCTTACAAATGGCGCGCTTACACGGCAGAGCTGTTGGTGCACGCCGAGGCGCTGAAGGTGGACTACGTCATCCTGGTCGGGGCGCTGCTCGCGGACGTGCCGCACAGCCGCCCCATCCCGGTTAGCGCCTCGACCGACGACGCGGCACTGCGGGAACGGATGGACCTGGAGGCATCCCAGTACGAGGGTCCGGTAGGGATCGTCGGGGTGCTCGCCGAGGTGGCCCTGCTGGCCGGGCTTCCCACCGTCTCGCTCTGGGCGGCCGTGCCACACTACGTGGCGCAGGCGCCCTCACCGAAGGCCCAGCTGGCGCTGCTGCACCGGATCGAGGAACTGCTGCAGGTCCCGCTCGACACGCAGGAGCTGGTGGAGGACTCGGACGCGTGGGAACGCGGCGTGGACGAACTCGCAACAGAGGATCCGGAGATCGCCGCCTACGTCCGCCAGCTGGAGGAGGCGAAAGACACCGCAGACCTCCCCGAGGCCAGCGGCGAGTCCATCGCGCGGGAATTCGAGCGCTACCTCAAGCGCCGCGGCAAGGACAAGCCCTAGACCTCGGGGCCGACGCGCTTGCTTCCCGGCGCTACGCAAAAGCGCTGGCGACATCGGAATCCGGGTGTCGCCAGCGCTTTTTTGCGTCGTCGGCCTTTTGGCGGTTCGTGAGGTCTAGAGTTCGACGCCGAGCAGCGCGTCGACGGCGTCGCCCACCAGTGCAGCGTCAGCCGCGGAACCAGTACCCGCTTCGGCTGCCAGCGCTGCAGACGCCCATGCGTCCACGGCCTCGAGGGCGCGCGGGGCGTTGAGGTCGTCAGAGAGCGCGGCCCGCATCTCTGCGAGGAGCGGCCCGGCAGAACCCGCCGGTGCGAGTTCGACGGCGGCACGCCAGGTCCGGAGCCGGTCCTTGGCCTCGGTGAAGCCCTCATCCGTCCAGGACCAGTCGCTGCGGTAGTGGTGGGCCAGGATTGCCAGCCGGATCGCGGCAGGGTCTTCGCCGGCGGCGCGCAGCTTGGAGACGAGCACGAGGTTGCCCTTGGACTTGCTCATCTTTTCGCCGTCGAGTCCCACCATGCCGGCGTGCGCGAAGTGCTTGGCCAGCGGCACCCCGGTCAGGGAGTAGGCATGGCCGGCTCCCATTTCGTGGTGCGGGAAGATCAGGTCGGACCCGCCGCCCTGCACGGTGAACGGAGCGGGCAGGTATTTCTGCGCAATGACGGTACATTCGATGTGCCAGCCGGGGCGCCCCTCCCCCAGTTCGCCGCCGGGCCAGCTGGGTTCGCCGTCACGGGCCACGCGCCAGAGCAGCGGATCAAGCGCCTGGCGTTTCCCGGCCCGGCCGGGGTCGCCGCCGCGCTCGGCGAAGAGTTCAAGCATCTCGGCATCGGACAGGCCCGAGATGGATCCCAGCGTCCACGCGTCCTGCGCTTCGGCCGAGTGCTTTCCGGCCGCCTCGACGTCGTAGTAGACATCTCCGTCGGGCTCGCCGGGGGTGCCGGACACCCGGTAGGCCAGGCCGCGCTGCACGAGCGACTCGATAGCCGGGACGATCAGCGGGATGGCCTCCACGGCGCCCACGTAGTTATCCGGCGCCAGCACGTTCAGGGCTTCCATGTCGGTCTGGAACAGCTCAATCTGGCTGGCGGCGAGTTCCCGCCAGTCCACCCCGGTGGCAGTCGCGCGCTCCAGCAAGGGGTCGTCGACGTCGGTCACGTTCTGGACATACGCGACCTGCTGGCGGCCGTCGCGCCACGCCCGGTTGAGCAGGTCAAAGGCCACGTAACTCGCCGCGTGGCCCATGTGGGTGGCGTCATACGGGGTGATCCCGCAGACGTACATGGACTGCTCCCCCGTCGCTTCAAGGGTGGCGAGGCCGCCCTTGGCGGTATCGAAAAGACGCAGCGCGGGCATGGTGCCCGGCAGCTGGGGAACAGGGCGGGAGATCCAGGATTTCACACCCCAAGCCTAGTGCTAGGCGCTGATGACATTGAAACCGAGCAACAGGTACAGCGCGAGGCCCAGCAAAATGCGGTACCAGACGAAGAGCCGGTAGCTGCGGGTGGAGACGTACCTGAGGAACCAGCCGATGATCACGTAGCCCACCACGAAGGCGATCGCGGTGGCGAGGGCGGTTTCGGGCAGGCCGTAAGGGCCGGTGATGCCGTCCTTCGAGACCACCTTGTAGAGCTGGTACAGGCCGCTGCCGAAGACGGCGGGGATTGCGAGCAGGAAGGAGTAGCGGGCGGCGGCCTCACGGGTGTACCCCATGAGCAGGCCGGCCGTGATCGTGCCGCCGGAGCGTGACACCCCGGGGATCAGAGCCATCGCCTGAGCGAGGCCGTAGAAAATGCCGTGCTTGTAGCTGAGCTTGGTGAGGTCACGTTCCTGGCGGCCGACGGCGTCCGCCACGGCGAGGATCATGCCGAAGACGATCAGGGTGGTGGCGACGATCCACAGGCTGCGGAGCACCGATTCGATCTGGTCCTGGAAGAGCAAGCCAAGGACGATGATCGGCAGGCTGCCCAGAATCACGAGCCAGCCCATCCGTGCGTCCGGATCCTGCCGTGAGACCTTGCCAGTCAGCGAGCCGAACCAGGCCTTGACGATCCGCACAATGTCCCGCCAGAAGTAGACGATCACCGCCGTCTCGGTACCCAGCTGGGTGATGGCGGTGAAAGCCGCGCCGGGGTCCGCGGCGTTGGGCAGGAACGCCCCCACGATCCGCAGATGGGCGCTCGAGGAAATCGGGAGGAATTCTGTCAGTCCCTGCACAAGGCCCAGAAAGGCCGCTTCTAACCAGTTCACGTTTATAGACCCTACGTTATGGAGGTTCCGAAGCATCGTAAGCTTGCAGGCATGCAGCAGCGTTATGTCGGCAACAGTGGGTTGCGTGTCTCGTCCCTTTCCCTTGGCACCATGTCGTGGGCCGGTGAGACCGATGAACAGGATGCCGCCGGACTGCTTCGTGCTTTCGTCGACGGCGGCGGCACGCTGATCGACACGGCCGCGTCCTACGCCGGCGGCGCGGCCGAGGTCCTGCTGGGCGGCATGCTGGGCGACGTCGTGGCCCGCTCCGAAGTGGTGATCTCCACCAAAGCCGGGTTGACGACCTCGGGCGGCCGGCGCAGCGTGGACACCTCCCGCAACGGCATGCTGTCCGGCCTTGACGCGAGCCTGGCCCGACTCGGCACCGACTATGTGGATATCTGGTTCGCCCAGGCCTGGGATCCGAACGTTCCGCTGGAGGAGACCCTTTCCGCCTTGGAATTCGCAGTCCGCTCCGGCCGGGCACGCTACGCCGGTGTCTCCAACTTCAACGGCTGGCAGACCGCCAAGGCCGCCGCGGTGGCTGACTTCCCGCTGGTTGCCTGCCAGGCCGAGTACTCGCTGCTGCAGCGAAAGCCCGAAGCCGAGCTGATCCCGGCAATCGAAGACGCCGGGCTCGGCCTGATGGCGTGGGGCGCGCTGGGGCGCGGGGTGCTGACCGGCAAGTACCGCGGTCATATTCCCTCCGATTCGCGGGCCGCACACCACAAGCTGGCCGGCTACGTGGAGCCCTACCTTGAAGGGACCGCCTCCAGCGTCGTAGAGGCCGTGGCGATGGCGGCCAAGGGTCTGGGCCGGACCGCGCTGGACGTGTCCCTGAGCTGGTTGCTCTCCCAGCACGGCGTGGCCACCGCGTTGGTGGGTGCCCGGACGCCGGTCCAGTTGAAGGAGATCATGGATGCGGTGCTGACGCCGTTGCCGCCGGAGATTGCCGCAGCGTTGGAGGATGTCTCCAGCCCGGCCTGATCCGGGGTAGCTTTTCGGTTGTTTCCGGGCGGATTCCCTGTTTTGAGCTTTAGTCTTAGGCCATGAACCTGCAGAACCTCGCTATTACTACTGGCGTCGTGCCCGTGGTTCTCTACATTCTGGCCGCCGCGGCCCTCATCTGGCTTATTTGGGGTCGGCGGCGCCATCTGTCCCGCTGGGTGCCGGCCGCAGTACTGGCCGCCGGCCTCCTGAGCGCCATTATTTGGGTGTTGTGCGAGCCGGTGTGGAACTTGTGGGGGTCCCCGCTGCCTAAGCGTGTCTATGCCTACGCGGGCCTCGGTATCCTCGCCTTGCTCCTTGTGGTGCCCAAGATCCGGGACCTCCGTCGGCTGACGGCGCGCATTGCCGTGTTGCCGGCGGCGCTGGTCGTTGTCCTGGCGTCGGGATCGCTGATCAACCAGAACTTCGAGTACTACCCCACCCTGGGATCGGTCTTCGGAGACACCGGCGTGAAGATGGAAACCCTGGATCAGTTCAAGAGCCAGGAACGAGGAGACCCGGTGCCGGACGTCAAGCCGAGCGAGCCGCCCACCACGCTGGCCGACTGGACGCCGCCGGAGAATATGCCGGATCAGGGAACAGTCGTCCGGGCCTTCATCCCGGCTCCGATCTCCCACGAGGTGTCCTCAACGGCCTTTGTATACCTTCCCCCGGCGTATCTCGCCGCACCGCGGGCGGATCTCCCGGTGCTGGTTCTGATCCACGGGGTCCCGGGCGAACCGGTGGATTGGCTTCGGAACGGCAGGATTGCCGAGTTCATGGACGAGTACGCATCCGAACACAAGGGGCTGGCGCCGATCATCGTGCTTCCCGACGCCGGGGCAAAGTGGGCCAACTACCCGCCGCTGTGTATGAACACCAAACAGGGCCAGGCCGGACGGTACCTGAGCGAGGACGTACCGAACTGGGTCAAGGCCACTTTTGGGGCCGGCAAGCACTCCAGCCGCCAGTGGGCCATCGGAGGGTTCTCCTACGGCGGGACCTGCGCCATGCAGCTGGCCATGAACTACCCAGAGGTCTATCCCACGTTCATCGACAGCTCGGGTGAGAACCAGCCGACGATTCGGCAGGGCCACCAAGTGCTCCTGCAGCAGTACTTCGGCGGCAGCGCAGCCGAGTTCAAGAAGCAGAACGCGCTCGACGTCATCAAGACACGCAAGTACCCGGACACCGCCGGCATCGTCACCGTCGGCGCCGGCGATCCGTTCTTCCGGGCCCAGGGAGTCCAGGTCTACCAGGCGATGAAGAAAGCCGGCATCAATGTCCAGTTCCAGGAGGCGCCCGGCGGACACGCCTGGACGGCCTGGAAGTACGGGGTGGAGAACAACATGGACTGGCTGATGGGCCGCCTTGGGGTTACGGGCTGAGCCGTCTACAGGGCGGCGGGATTCGGCTACCGGCGGCCGGGCCTGCTCGCAGGCTGAGGGCCGGTGGTGACATCACGGATCAGCCGCGCCGTATGGCGCACAGACCAGTTAGGCAGGTACGCCTCGGCAAGGGCGCGGCCGATCAGCGGCAGCGCCAACGGATCCTGGTACAGGATGAAGAGGGTCCGGTGCTGGGGCTGGAAGCGTTGCTTGAAGGCCGCCAAGGACCGGAATCCGTAGACCGGCTCAAGCACGTCGCCGAGCCAGCGCAGGACGCGGCCCGCCGTCCCGCCGTCGTCCGCCACTGTGGCGCCTTTGCCGGGCAGCCCGGCCCCCGCAGAAGGAAAGACTTCCGCCTGGCGGGGCACCAGCGCCGTCGCGGGAACCAAAGGTGAACCGGACAGCGAAATCTCGGCCATGCTGTCCTTAAAGTGGAGCACCGCCGATGCGATCAGGAACTCCATGACACCGTTAAAACAGTCCTCGCGGCGCCTCATGAAATCCAGGGTGCGGCTGACCACTTCCCCGTTGCGGAAGACCGGCAGCCAGCTGGTGACACCGAGGACCGCGCCATCAGGATCTACGGCGAGGCAGAGCAGCACATGGTCGTCCTTGAGTTGCTCCACACCCCCGAGGGTGAAACCCATTTCCGGGAGTGCCCGGGAGTAGGCCCACCGCTCCGAAATATCGTGGACCTGGCTCCGCAGTCCGTCAGGGAGCCCGCTGTAGACGCCCCAGTGGGCAGTAATTCCGAGCCTTCGGGCTTTATTCATGGCGGTGCGGACGCTTTGCCACTCCCTGCCGCGGAAATCGATTCCAGTCAAGGGAAGCACCGTCTCCTGGGCTACCTCCATGCCCCTGAAGCCCAGCGACCTGAGTTCTGCCCAGTGGGCGGCGGCGACGGAGTACCAACACGGCGTCAGGGACTGCTCGGCACAGTACCCCGTGAATTCGCGGACGGCGTCGGCGAAGTCGCACTCCCTCCCGAACGGACCTCCTGCCGTCAGGGCGATGCCGTGATGCAGTTGGTAGGCGATTCCCACCGTTCCCGCACGGTTAAACCAGTAGCTGTTGTTGGGCCACAACGCCATCCAGGACAGCGAGCCGCCGCCCTGGAACACCAGGCGCCGGGCCAGGGAGCGGTGATCGTCTACCCGGTGGTCCCAGAGGCGCCGCTTGGTAAAGATGACCAGGACGGCGACCAGGCAGATCAGCCAAAAAGCTGCTCCGCCGTAACTGAAAATCAACGACGACCAATAACCGCGAGGGTGCACCGAGACGGAATACTTGAAGGAAAAAGGATACGGCAGGAACATCCGAGGCAGGGTTGTTCCCAACGACAGGAGGCCGGCGCGGTGCCGGTTGTTTCCCTCTGCGAACCACGCGAGGACGTAGAGGGCGACAAATGCGGCAAAGATGCCGGGCACCAAGACCAGTGCGCGGCGTCCGAGCGCGGGATCCGTGTCCACGGGAAAATGGCGCCGGTTGAAAAACAGCGCGGCGGCGATCAGCAGTGGCACCAGTACCACCGGCAGGATCTCCACGATGCCCGAGTCGACAGGAATCCTGCGGCTCCCGTTCCTGACGTAGACGCCAAAGTGGGCAAATAGCTGTAGGTAGATAGCAGAGAGCACGCCGACGGCGAGATGGGCAACCGTGGCTATCCACAACGCTACCCGGCTCCCCCGGCGCAGCCCCTCCGCACATGCCAGCAGCAGGAGCAAGGGAACCACGGAGAGGGCGGCGCCGCCGGGGCCGTGCAAGCCGGGACTGTGCATGATCTGGGAGCAGCCCGCATTCACGGCTGCGGCGCAGTCGCTCTGGAGCTCGCCCAGGGTGGGCACCGGATTGACAATCAGGTTCCGGAGAGCGGCAAGGGGGCCGATAGGCGCCTGGGACAGCCCGGCCAGCACCGGGCCGGCGGCGAATACTGCCACGGTCATGGCCAGCGTCGAGCGAACGTCGCGGCCGGTCCACACCGCGCCCGGCGGGTATAAAACGTTCGCGCGCGAAGCGGCGCCGTTCGCGGCACGTCGGGTGGTGGCCTTGGCTGCGGCCCTGGACCTGACTCTGGCAGCGGCCCAGCCGCTTGCCAGGCCGCTGAGCACCCCCAAAAATGCGAGCACGTTCTGGGGGTGACCTACGTACAGCAGGAGCATGATGGTCACGGCAAGGCCGAGTGACCGCAGGCGGCGACGCCACAAGGGGCTGATTCCGGGACTCGCAGCCATTACGGCAGCCAGGGAGCCGGCGAACGGACCCGCCAGGGCCGGGTGCTGCATGGAGCTCAGCCAGCTGCTGCCGAGCTCGTCGCCGGCCGCCACACTCCCGACGAACAGGAAGACGGCTGCCAGGTGGCCGGCCACCACGGCGGCCAAAGCCCGGCCGCTTCCCAGCGTGGTTTCGGCAAACCCGACACACAGGAGAAGCACCACAGTGGCCAGGACATAGGACGCAACGCCGCCGGGAAACACCAGGCTGGCAAGAGCGGGTCCCCATTCACCCCGTGTCGGGGTGTCGGGGCCGATCGCAACGAACGGACCGAGGGCCTGCGGGGGGCCGGAAACCAGGGATCCCGTGGCGGCTCCGGCGGACCACAAGAGAACGATCAGCAGCCAGGTCAGCGGTATGCGACGCAAGCCGTACCGCGGCAGCGGCTGGGCCCGATGTGCTCCTGCCTGCCGCTTCACACGTCCGTCGGGGCGGACCAGTGTGCTGCTCGTAGGCTTCATGTCACCCGTCACTTCCAGTGCGGCAGCGTAGCCCGGCTCAGCGGCACGGCTACGGCACGCCTGAAGCATATTCCCCTTAGGGCGGCACTTCGGGAGTAGGCAATACTCGCTTTTTTGGGGCGGATGTACAGGGCGCCACTCAGGTGCTACGTGGATGCTACGCTCCGGCGGCTGCTTCGGCCGCGGCTCATCCGATGACGCCCCGCAGCAGCCTGGCCGTGTGCCGGATGGACATGGTCGGCATGTAGGCCTCGGTCAGCGCGCGTCCAATAACCGGCAACGCCAGGGGGTCGTGATACATCATGTACAGCGTGCGGTGCCGCGGGTGGAAGCGCTGTTTGAAGGCAGCGAGCGACCGGAAACCGTACGCCGGTTCCAAGGCCCCGCCCAGCCAGTCCAGGAAGCGGCCGACCGCGGCGCCGTCGGACGGCTCGCGCGCCGGATCACCACGTGGTAGCGGCGCCAGAGGCGACCCGGACAGGGAAATTTCCTCCATCGTTCCGTCAAAATGCAGTACGGCCGAGGCAATCAGGAATTCCATCACGCCCTTGAAGCCGTCCGGACTCCGCCGCATGAAATCGAGCGTCCGGCTGGTGACGACGCCGGCTGTGAACACCGGAAGCCAGCTGGTGACGCCGTGGACCTTGCCGGCGTCATCCACGGCCAGGCACAGCAACACGTTTTCGTCCTTGAGTTCCTCAACGCCGCCCAGCGTGAATCCCATTTCCGGCAACGTTTTCTCGGAAACCCACTCTTCCGAGATTTCGTGGACCTGGGTCCGCAGTGGTCCGGACAGCTCGCCGTAGGTACTCCACCGGGCCTCGACGGAGAGCCTCCGGGCTTTGTTGAGGGCGGTGCGGACCCCCTGCCATTCCTTGCCCTTGAACTCAATGTTGCCCAGCGGCAGCAGGGTCTCCTCGGCCACCCGCACGCGGCTGAATCCGAGCCCGCGCAGCAGGTTCCAGTGTTCATCGGTGACGGAATACCAGCACGGTGAAAGCGACTGCTCGGCGCAGAAGGCGGTGAACCCCTCAACGGCCCTCTCGAAGTCGGCGGACGCGCCGAATGGTCCGCCCACCGTCAAGGCCACGTTGTAGTGGAGCTGGTAGGCGACACCGACGGTCTCCGCCTCGTTGAACCAGTACCGGTTGTTGGGCCAGAGTGCCATCCAGGACAGCGATCCGCCGCCCTGGCGCACCAGCCGTCGGGCCAGCGAGATCCCGCTGTCTGCGCGGAGGTCCCGGAGCTTGCGGCTGACGAACATGGCGAGGATGCTCATCAGGCAGACGAGCCAGAACACGGCGCCGCCGTAGCTGAAGATCAGCGGCGACCATACGCCGTGCGGGTACACCGACACGGAATACCGGAAGGAAAAAGGGTAGGGAAGGAACATCCTCGGCAGGGTGGCCAGAAGGGCCAGCAGGCCGGCCCGGTGGTGGTAGTTATCCTCGGCAAACCATGCCACCACATAGCCCGTGACGAAAACCGCGAAGACGCCGGCCAGCAGGATAAGTGACCGACGCCCCAGAACCGGATCGGCGTCGACGTTGAAGTGCCGCCGCGCCGCAAACAGCGCGGCGGCTATGAGCAGAGGCACCAGCACAACCGGGAGGACCTCCGCGATCCCCGAGTCCACCGAGAGCACCCGCGACCCGCTCCGCACGGATGTCCCGAACTGGGCGAAGAGCTGCAGGTAGATGGCCGAAAGGACGCCGATCACCAGATGGACGGAAATTGCCACCCAGAGGGCAGCCCGGTTTCCCCGGCGCAGCCCTTCCGCGCACACCAGCAGCAGCACGAGGGGCACCAGGGACAGGGCCTCACCGCCAGGGCCGCGCAACCCGGGGCTGTGGATGATCTGGAGGCAGGAAAGGTCGACGGCGGCCGAGCAGCTCGCCTGGAGATCGTTGATGGTGGGGATCGGGTTGACAATCAGGTTCCTGAGCACAGCGAGCGGCCCCGAGGGTGCCTTCGCCAGGCTGGCAAGGACCGGGCCGGCCGCGAAGACCGCGACGACCATTGACAGCAGTGCCCTGACTTCGCGGCTCGTGGAGCGGATGTAGCGGGCGGAGCCGTGCCGGCCGCCAATCAGGGCGCCGATCCCGAGTCCGCATGCCACACCGAGCACGCTGTCCAGGTTTTGCGGATGCCCGATATATAGCAGGAGCATTACGGTTACGGCGATGCTGACGGATCGGATCCTCCGGCGCCAGAGGGCGCTGATCCGCGGACTCGCCGCCAGGACGGCGGCCAGCGACCCGGCAAACGGCCCGATTGGGCCCGGATGGCGGAGCGTGGACAGCCATTCGCTGCCCATGGCCGTTCCGAGTTCGACCACCGCAAAGTACAACAGCAGTGCGCCGAGGTGCCCGACGACGAACGCCACGGCGGTCCGGCCAACGCCAATCGTTACTTCGGCCAGACCGACGCACCCCAGGACGACGGCGGTCGCCAATACGTAGGAAGCAAAAGGGCCGGGGAAGAACACGGAGGTGAACATGGACAACCACTGGCCGCCCATCAGCTGATCCGGACCTGCCGAGACGGCCGCGCCCAGCGGCGCCGGTGGCCCTGACGACACCGAGCCTGTGACAAGTCCGACCGTCCACAACAGCACAGCCATGGCCAGCGCCAAGGGGATCCTGATGATGCTCCGGCCGAGCCGCCTTAGCAACCGGCCCGGGAGGCTCCGCCGGACGGTCGACCAGCGCGCAGGGGAACGGGCCGGGGCGTCTGCGTCAGCGCGGTCGGCCGAGGGGACTTCGTCAACGCCGGCCTCCGACAGGCCGACGCTGCGCCGTGGTGCAGGCAACAACAACCTCCGACATCGGGCCAACCCGGGACATAGAACGTCTTAGGGCGTTCCGAGCCTTTACGGACTCGAACAGCGTCCCGTAGGACTGTCCGCAGAGTACGCCCGCAAGCTGGGGAGATCCCGGGAATTGCAGCTCTAGGGATGCTATCGCTCCGCGCGGCCGCCAGGGAGCGGGAGGGAGCGCCGGCGTCGTTCCGAACGTGTCTTGGGTGCTAGTTGTCCTGCAGGAGTTCGAGATCTTCCTCGTCGTCGACGTCTTCGCTTTCGTCCTCGTCATCTTCTTCGTCGATGACCTCAAGGGGCGTCACTTCGCCATACGCTTCATAGAGGGAGTCGTCGTAGACTTCAAAAGCATCGGCGACGGCGAAGAAGGCCGCTTCGACCGCGGGATCCCCGTCTCCCCGCCGCGCCGCGGCAGCGGCCAGGTGTTCTTCGAGGGCGGCGGTTAGGGACTGAAGCGCGACACGCGGATCGATGCTCATGACTTCACGTTAGCCCGAAAAAGACGAAAATGGAGAGCAATGAAGGAACATTTTCTGAGCAGCTCGGTCCGTCGGGAGCGGGACTACGCACGTCAGTACGAGTACCTCGTGCTGACGGTCAGCCCTGAGGATTCGCTGCCCGAGGCCCGCCGTATCCTCGCCGCACACTCCGAGTACGGCAAATGGGAACTCGAGCGCAGCGTCCTCTATGTCGGCGGCGGACGCCGCTTCTGGCTCCGCCGGAAGGTCATCCAGGTCCAACGGACCGTGTAGGCCGCGCTGGCGATCGTCTAGGACTCCAGCGGGCCAAGCCAGGCGTTGGCCACGGTATTGTGCGCGGACTCGTCGTCGGACGGATGGAACATTCCGGCCAGCACGTCCCGGTAGAGCCGTTCAAGCTCGGAACCACGGAAATAGCTCGAACCGCCGGAAACCCTGATCGCCAGATCCACGACGGTGCGCGCGGTCTCGGTGGCGCGCACCTTAACCCCGACGAGCTTCGGGAACCACTGGTGGCCGTGGTCCGCGAGGGCATCGACGTCGGACGCCACGGTGGCGAGTTGCGGGTAGAGCGCGTCCATCGCCATCGCCGCTTCCGCGACCTTCCAACGGATGTCGGGATCCTGGGCGTAGCTGCGGCCCCCGTTCTTGAACGAGGTGCGGCGCTTGACCGCCTCGACGCCGAGTTGCAGCGCCCGCTCCCCGATCCCCGTATAGACCGCCGCCAGGAGGGTCTCGAAGCAGGCGAAAATGGCGAAGATCAGCGGATCTGCGTTCGGGCCTACGGGGAGCTTGCGGAAGACCCGCTCCGGCGGCACCACGGCGCCCTCCAGCACCGTGGTGTTGGACTGGCTGGCCCGCATTCCCAGGGTGTCCCAGTCGGGCAGGATTTGGTAGCCCGGGGTCTCACGGTCAATGAAGCCGTGCACCAGTTCGCCCTCGCCACCGCGCGCCGCAGCGTCCTTGCCGAAAATTCCCAGCCGGGTCCAGGCCGGAGAGAGGCTGGTGAAGATTTTCCGCCCGGTAAAGCCGTAGCTTCCGTCCGGCAGCGGCGTCGCCTCGGTCCTCGAGTCGAAGAGCACGGAATCGTTGCCCGCTTCGGAATTGCCGAACGCGAAGATCTCGCCCTCCGCCGCCTCCTGCAGGACGAAGTCCAGCGAGGAGTCGCCCCGTGCAGCCAGGACGTGCGCGACGCCGGTCCACACCAGGTGCATATTAATCGCCAGCGCGGTGGCCGGGGCTGCCGTGGCCAGCCGCCGCTGCAGCTGTGCTGCCCCGGAGAGCCCCAGGCCCAGGCCGCCGTCGGACACGGGGACGAAGATCTTCAGGTAGCCGACGTCCGCAAGCTCGCGGAGGTCCTCAGTGAAGAACGCGTTGTCCCGGTCATAGCCGGCCGCGCGGGCGCGGATCCGCTCCAGCAGGGCGTCGGGGAGGATGTCTTCGGGCGTCATGTCTGTGGGGGCCATTCCTTTGAGGTGCCTCTCAGTAGTTGCTCAGGAGGGTGTTCAGCACGCGGGAGYCGAACTTCAGCGAGTCGGCCGGAACCCGCTCGTCCACTCCGTGGAACATGCCGGTAAAGTCCAGCTCGTCCGGGAGCATAAGCGGCGCGAAGCCGTACCCGGTGATGCCGAGCCGGCTCAGGGCCTTGTTGTCAGTGCCGCCGGAGAGCGTGTACGGCAGGACCTTCGCGCCGGGGTCCTCGGAGTGCAGCGCGTCGATCATAGAGTCCACCAGGTTGCCGGCGAACGGGACTTCGAGCGAGACGTCCTGGTGGACGTAGCTGACGTCCACGCCGGTGCCCGCCAGTTCGCGGACGATCTCGAGGACCTGTTCCTGCTGGCCGGGCAGCGTCCGGCAGTCCACCAGGGCTTCGGCCGATTCAGGGATGACATTGTGCTTGTAGCCGCCCTTGAGCAGGGTGGGGTTGGTGGTGTTCTGCAGGGTGGCGCCGACAAAGCGGGCAACGGTGCCGAGCTCCTTGAGGATCTTGTCCGGGTCGTCGGGGTCGAATTCGACGCCGGTGAGTTCCGTCACACCGTCGAGGAACTGCCGGGTGGTGGGTGTCAGCTCCACCGGCCACCGGTACTCGCCGATCCGTGAAACGGCGCTGGCGAGCCGGGTCACCGCATTGTCGGTGTTGATCTGGGAGCCGTGGCCGGCGCGGCCGTGGGCCACCAGCCGCAGCCAGGAGAGGCCCTTCTCCGCGGTCTGCAGCAGGTAGGTGCGCTGGCCCCCGATCGTGGCCGAGAATCCGCCGACTTCGGAGATCGCCTCGGTGGCGCCCTCGAAGAGTTCGGGCCGGTGTTCAACGGCGTAGCCGGCGCCGTACTTGCCGCCGGCCTCCTCGTCGGCGAAGAAAGCGAAGATCAGGTCGCGCTTGGGCTTGCGGCCGGTGCGGGCGAAATCCCGCAGGACGGAGAGGATCATGGCGTCCATGTCCTTCATGTCCACGGCGCCGCGGCCCCAGATCAGGCCGTCCTTGAGTTCGCCCCCGAACGGGTCAACGGACCACTGCTCGCGCAGCGCCGGAACGACGTCGAGGTGGCCGTGGACCACCAGGGCGCTGGCCGAGGGGTCCTCGCCCGCCATCCGCGTGACTACGCTGGCGCGGCCCGGCGCCGATTCGAAGATTTCGGCGTCCAGCCCGACCTCGGTGATGAGGCCGGCGGTGTACTCCGCTGCGGCCCGCTCCCCCGGCCCTGAACCATCACCGTAGTTGGACGTGTCGATCCGGATCAGTTCCTGGCAGATCCGGACAACCTCATCTTCGGGCCGAACGTCAGTCATATCGCTCCTCGTGGCAGTGGCTGTGTATTGGCTTCAGCCTACCCACTGGCCCCGATTATTTGTTTCCGGAATCTTCGTGCTAGAGTCTTTCTCGCTGCTTCCGAGAAAAGCAAAACGCTGAAAGGCGAAATTGTTCCCGGAAATACCACCTGCGCGGGTGGCGGAATGGCAGACGCGCTAGCTTGAGGTGCTAGTCCTCGAAAGGGGGTGGGGGTTCAAGTCCCCCTCCGCGCACATGGGAAAACCCCTGGAATCCACGGATTCCAGGGGTTTTTTGTGCTTAAATAGCTGTCCGCTGGCAAGGTGGCCCGAGGATGCATGGCGAGGCGTCCACCCGACCAGGGAAACGCCCGCTGGCTCGGGCGCATTTGTCGTCAGAAACCGACGCGGACACCGGCAGGCGACGAAGGCGTTTGCCAACGCCGTCGAGGCGAAGCCGCCGGATAGATTCCCGACCGCCGTCGACCAGTCCCGGCTATAGTCAGCACCACTGGCTGTGTACGATACTGGTCATTGCCTGAGCCGTGGCAGAGCTCCGATGACGCCGAAGGTCTCGGCGAATGTGGCGATTATCGAGGGAGAGCAAACATGTCCGAACCAGGTCAGGCTCCGAGAGCCAGACGGCGCACCACCGGCATCGTAGTCGCCGCCGTCGCGCTGGCGTCCCTGGTGGTTCTGCTGATTGTCACGCAAGCCAGCCCCAGTGCGGGCCGGCCCGACGCTCAGGGCAGTTCTTCGCAGGCTGGCGCGCTCCCGACGGCGTCCGCTTCTGCCGCTGCGGCCGCCAAGCCTTCGGCAGACCCGTCGGCCAGCGCTACACCCGCCGTTGCTGTTCCGGCCCCGGTGGCGGCGTCGGTGGCGAAGAACGCTGCCGCGTACGTGGGCAGGACGGCCGCGGTGCTGGCCAAGGTGACCCCGCCGTCCAAGGCCGAGCTTTCCGCGGTGGCCACCGGCTCCGCCTACGACTCCCTGATGGCAAGAACCACCGAGTTCGAGGCCAACGGCTGGCACCTCGAGGGCAAACCGAAAGTAGTGTCAACTAAGGTGGTCCGCTACCAGCCGAGCGCAAAGCCGCCGACCGTCACCCTCAACGTGTGTATCGATTCCTCGGCTGTTTCCGTGCTGACGAAGGCCGGAGTGACGGTCCAGAAAGGCAGCGCCAAGGACCGGTCCTTGAACGTCATGACGCTGGTGCAGTCCCCGATGCGGACCTGGCTCGTCAGTGAAGTGACCTTCCCGGACAACCCGGCTTGCTGATTCCCTGAGCCGTCCGACGGCGGAGCACCCTGCCCTGCGTCAGCCCCCGCGGTCCAGGCTGACCGACCGTACGCTCAACCGCCGGGCAGTCCGGGACGGCGACACACTCCCCCAGCCGCGCAGAAAAGGACCCGCCGGCCGCTGATACAGCAGCCGACGGGTCCATCTGGTGCTCATAGCGGGGCGTGATCCCCCGCTGCGGCTCAGGGCTGTTTGGTCATCGTAGCCTTGAGATCGAAGCTGACATCGGGTGTCGAGCGGTAGTTCAGATGGGTTTCCACCGCGATGGTGTTGATGCCTGCCACCAGCACGGACAGCGGCACGTCGATGGACAGCGGCGCCGCGTTGGCTTTGGCTGTGCTGATCGCGGTTGACGCGTACGTTGAGAACGTCACCGGCCCGGCCGGCATATTCTGCCGGGCAACCTCCGTTCCGTTGACGTACACCACCACCCCGTCGTCAGCCACAGTGTTCAGCGTCAGCTTCGAGACCTTGGTGAGGTTGTCCACATTGAACTGATTGAGGAAGTAGGCTGCCAGCGGCCGGCTGCTGGTCGGTGGCGGCACATCGATGTTCGTTCCCAGGCCTGTTGAGCCGAACCCGAGAACCGCATTGCCGATCTTCCACGAGGAGGCATCAAACCCGTTGTTCTTCCACGCGGCATCCGGCGCCGTTGAGGCGTAGCGCCAGCTCCAGGGAGACTTCGCCGGCACCACGGCCACATCCACCGGCCCGGTCACCGAGGTGACTGTCACCGGAGCCGTTGCCACACCGGTTGCGCCCTTGTTATCCGTAGCCGTGAGCGTGACCGTGTACGTCCCAGCGGCGGCATAGGTGTGCGTGGCCGTGATACCTGTCCCGGTGGTGTTGTCACCATAATTCCAGGCATACGATGCCACCGTCCCGTCAGGATCGGCCGACGTGGACCCGTCCAGCGCAACCCCCAGTCCCGAAACCGTCGAGGTGAATTTGGCGACCGGGGCCTGGTTCGGCAACGTCCCGCCGACCGTTGCAGTGGCGTTCAGGTCGAAGCTGATGTCGGCCGTAGCGCGGTAGTTCAGGTGCGTCTCGACGGCGATCGTGTTGGCACCGTTCCGAAGCAGGACCACCGGCACATCCATCGTCACCGGGCTGGCCGCGGCCACCGAGGTGCGAGGTGCGCTCGATGCGTAGGTATTGAAAGTCACGGTGCCGGCAGGCATATTGCTCCTGCCCACCTCGGTTCCATTGACGTACACCACCACGCCGTCGTCGGCGACCGTCTTAAGCGTCAGCTTGGAAACGCTGGCTGCGTTATCCACCGTGAACGTCTTGATGAAGTAGGCAGCAAGCGGTCGCGTGCTGGTTCCGGTGCTGACGTCGACATTAGTACCCAGGCCCGTGGAGCCGAAGCCCAGGACGCCGTTTCCGGTCTTCCAGGACGAGGCGTCGAAGCCTTGTCCCTTCCAGCCGGTGGGAGGCGCGGTGGCTTCGTAGCGCCAGCTCCATGCGGATTTGGCCGGAACAGCAACCACGTCCACCGGTGCCGGCGCCGTCACGGTCACCTGGTCCGTCTTCTCACCCGTCGCGCTCTGGTTGTCGGTCACGGTGAGCTTCACCGTGTAGGTTCCGGCAGCCGCATACGTGTGGGTCGCCGTCGCACCCTGACCAWTGGACCCGTCTCCGAAGTCCCAGGCGTAGGAGTCAACCGTGCCATCCGAATCCGAGGAGCCGGACCCGTCCACCGTGATGCCCAGATCCTTCACCGTCGAAGTGAACGATGCCACCGGCACCTTATTCACCGGCGGCACGGTGGTGCCGAGTTCGTGGTGCTTGGCCACCTGCGCCGCCGTCAGTGCCGACGGGTAGACGGCAGCCTCGTCGAGGGTGCCGGCGAAGAACGAACTGCTGGAACCCCAGGTCGTATCGCCGCCGATCCGCCAGTAGCCCGTGTAGTCCTGGGCCGCCGTCTGCGGATTGGTTCCCACCTCGGCACCGTCCACGTAGAGGACCATGCCGTTGGAAGACTGCGTGGCCACCACCGAGTGCCACAGCCCGTCGTTGTAGGCAGCAGGCGTGGTGATCGTATTCATTTGACCTGTCCACGTTCCGAACACCAAATGGCCGTCATCCTGCATGTACACATGCCGGTCGTAATTGTCCGAGGTTCCCGTCGCGCGATTTCCGAACCCGATCAGCTTCCCGCCCCGGGTGGTGGTGGTGTTGAACCAAACCTCCAGGGAGTAGGTTGACGGATTCGTGAAGGAGCTGCGGCTGGCGACCAGGCCGGAGTTGCCGTCAAAGGTGGCCGCGGTGCTTGCCCCTCCCGCCAGCGCCCCGGCAGCTCCCAGGGTGACGCCGCCCGAGTAGTCTCCGGCGCTGCCGGCCGGGCTGGAGTCCTGCGCGGTGGTGCCGTCGCTTTCACCCACCCGGTAGTACAGCGTGGGGTTATCGCCGTAGATGGCGGCCCCGTAGGCATCCGCCGGTGCTGGCCGCGTGATCGCCACCGGGTGGCTGACGGAGGATGTCAGTCCAAGGTCGTCGGTCAGGGTCAGTGTGACCTGGTAGGTGCCGGCCGAGGGAAAGGCGTGGGTGGTGGTTACGCCCGTGCCTGTCGTGCCGTCGCCGAAGTCCCACGCGTAACTGGCGATGCTGCCATCATCGGTGGAGCCGGAGGCGTCCAGAGCCGCCGAGTCCGCGCTGACCGCAGAGCTGAAGGACGCTGCCGGAGCCAGGTTGCCGCCGCCGAGGTGGTAGTGCTGGGCCACCTTTGCCGCCGTCAGTGCCGCCGGATAGACGGCCGCCTCATCGAGGGTTCCGGCGAAGAACGGGCTGCTGGAACCCCAGGTCGTGTCGCCGCCGATCCGCCAGTACCCGGCGTAGGGCTGGGCCTGGGTTTGCGGATTCGTCCCCACTCTCGCACCGTCCACGTAAAGGGCCATGCCGTCGGAGGACTGCGTGGCCGCCATCAGGTGCCACTTGCCGTCGTTGTAGGCGACGGGGCTGGTAATGGTGTTCGGCTGGCCAGTCCAGGTGCCGAACACCAGCCGGCCGTCGTCCTGCATGTACACGTGCCGGTCATAGTTGTTGGAGGTTCCGGTTGCTTGGTCCCCGAAGCCGATCAGCTTGCCGCCCTGGGTGGTGGTGGTGTTGAACCACAGCTCCAGTGAGTAGGTGCTGGGGTTGTCGTAGCTCTTTTGGCTGGCCACCAGGCCGGATGTGCCGTCAAAGGTGGCGGCGGTGTCCGGCAGGCCCGGCAGTCCCCCGGCGGAGCCGAGGGCCACGCCGCCCGAATACGTCCCCGGGCTATCCGAGCTGCCTGAATCCGCCGCGGTGGTGCCGCTGCCGTCGCCCAACCGGTAGTACAGCGTGGGATTCTCACCGTAAACGGCAGCTCCGTAGGCATCCTTCGGGGCAGGCTGCACAATCGTCAGCGTCTTCGTCAGGCCCGCTCGTTCGCCGCCGTTGTCGGTGACCACCAAACGGACCTGGTAGGTCCCGGCTGCGGCGTAGGTGTGGCTGACGGTGGCGCCGGATCCGGTGGTGCCGTCGCCGAAGTTCCAGGCATAGTCGGCAATACTCCCGTTGTCGGTTGAAGCCGAGGCGTCGAAGGTTTCGATCCAGCCGTCGGCGGCGGAGGTGAAGGCGGCCACGGGYGAGGGATTTCCACCGCTGGTGACCACCGCCGGCGAGCTGGCGGAAAGGTTGCCGGCGGCGTCCACCGCCCGCACGAAGAACCGGTTTTCCCCGCCCTTCGGGACGGTCATGCTCGTCCCGGTGGTGGTGGCGACAACGCGGTCGTTACGCAGGATCTGGTAGGAAACGCTGCCGCTGTTGTCCGTAGCGGCGCCCCACGTCAGCTTCACCGTCGTGGATCCGTCCGACGACGGCGTCACGTTGGCTGGGGTGGTAGGGGCGGTCGCGTCCGTCTGCGGGAATCGCGCGAAGCCTCCCGCCCACCTCGACACCGAAGTTCGCGTTGCCGCGGTGGCTATGTCTCCTCCTGCCCACAAGGTGCCATTGCTGTCCACCACGGACGCCCACACACCTTCCGCCTTCTTGGCACAGGTGATGGTCGGGCTGAAGGTGGGGACAATCTGGCCGGTCCCCGCGTCCCACGCGCCGATATAGCTGAAGGCGTCGGCTTCGGTCCAGCCGGTTCCCACGTCCGGCCAGGTGAACGCGTTGGAATAGTTCCAGTCGTGGCCGTGCGAGCCGGCGTAGAGCATGCCGGTCGGGCTCGACGTCATCGTCTGGAAATCGCCGTGGTTCTTGCCAATGTTGCCCGAAAGCCGATCAAACGTCGAAGGGGAGAAACTGAAGAGCCCGTGCTCCGAGCCGCCAACCCAGACACGGTCACCGACGGCCCCCACGGTCTGCTGGTAATCCTTGGGGGCACTCCAGACCGGGTTCCACGCCGGGGTGGCCAACGGGGCGCCGACAACGGTCTGCACGGCGGCAGCCCTGCGCGCAGTCATCCCATTGGCGTTGGAAAAGAAACCTGCGGCATAGACCCGGCTCCCGTCCGCGGACGGCGAGATGCCCATGACAGTCCCGTCCATGTTGGGGTTCCAGTCCGGGTCCGGTGTGCCGTCGGCCAGTGACACGCGGCCCAGGTCCCGCGCATAGGTGACCGCGGTCGGCTGGCTTCCTCCGCCGAGGTGGGTAAAAGCACCGCCCAGATAGAGCCACTTCCCGTTGACGGCCATATCCGTCACCCTCATGACGTCCCCTACGATGCGGTCTTCCACTACCGCCGACCAGTTCGTCGCCGTGGCACCTGTTGTGGGGTTGAGTGTCACGAGGGAGGGCGACGGTGCGCCGTTCACGGTGGTGAATGTGCCCCCGGCCACGACGTTGCCATTGGGCAGCACTGCGAGGGACATCACGGAGCCGTCAAACTTCGGGGCGAATCCAGGCAGCAGTTGGCCGGTAGTGACGTCGAATGCCGCCAGGAACGCCTGGGGGACCTTATCCGCCCCGGTGGAATTGGCGGTGCGCTGGACGGCGGTGAAGTTGCCGCCCACGTACATCGTGTTGCCGCTCTGGACGAACGCCTGTGACAGCACGTCGCCTTCGCGCTTCGGGGTCACCGGATCGGCCAGGCCCCAGGGGCTGTCCAGCGCCAAGGACGCCGCGACCGGCGCATTCGTTTTCACGGCGCTGCCGTTGTCACCGATGCGCGTGAACCCCGCGTCCAGGGAGGTAAATTGGGGACGGAGATACATCTCCGTGTAGGGACGGGCGGAGCCCTGCCCGTCCGTGGCCGACCACAGGTAGCTGGTGCTGCTGCTGGTGCCCGCGACTGTCGGGCCATAGGAGAAGCCCTGGGTGTAGCCCTGTGCCTGGTCCGTCAGCGAATTCGTGTAGATCCGCTGGTAAGCATCGTCGGCCCCGAAGTTGGACGTCAGCCCTCCGCCGCCGCGCACGCCGTTGAAGGAATACCAGGCCACCTGGTGCTCCGCGCTGAACGTCCAGACCCAGCGGTCTTGCTTATTCGTATTGAAGCGGGCTTCCTGCCACTGCGTTCCGTCCGCATTCATGGCTCGTTTGAGCCGGATACCGTCGGCCAGGGCGTCCGGACGTCCGCCGTTGAGTAGAGCCTCCACCACAGTGGCCGAGTACTGCGTCGTCGCTGACGACATAGGGCTCAGTCCGGCAGTGCGCAGCGCCGACGGCGAGCCTTTCCCGTTGTTGTTGACTACCCAGCCTTCCCGGCCCTTGCCGACCAGGACCCAGCCGCCGCCGTCGGTGGTCATGTCGCAGTAGAACTGGGCGGGGGCATCCATGGCCGGCGTCAGCAGCCAATAGGTGCCGTCCGCGGCTGCGGGGTTGTCCTGCTTGATCTCCCAGCAGGAGGCCGCGGCCGTCGCTGCCGTCGATCCATTCCGCACCACCACCGGCGCCGCCGAGGCCGGTGACGGATTGGCCACCAGGGTCGAGAACACTATTGAAGCAATGGCCAGCGGGCCAACAATTTTTGAAACAGCGCGCGCCCTCGACACAGGGAGCCCCCTTAGAAAGAGACCGGAATGCGCCAGGAAGAGGCGCATGCTTGAAGACCAGGCACTCCTCAGAGTCGAAGAGTGAAGCAAGAGTATGACGCCGTGACCGCTAAAAGTAAGGCGGATTAAGGCATCCGGCTACCCGAATCCTGTCCGTCGCTACCCGTCAAATCTGCTGCACTACTCGCCCCCGGCGCGGCGCTACCCGAGCGGGGCGAAGGGGAGCCGGCAGGTCGCCTCCGGATGCCGTCCGGGCCGCCATGAAGGCGTTACTACCTATAGACCGGTCCGCACGCTGGTGCTAGTTGTAGAGCCAACAAAGCCGCAGCATCAGCTGACAGAGGGAATGGAAACAATATGAGGCCGCACCGCAGTACCTCCGCCCGAACCCGCCGCCGGCAGTCCGGCATGGCGACGCTGCCGGCCACAGCAGCCGCCGGCAGGGCCCTTGGCGGACGGGCAGGTAGCGGACGGGCACTTGCTGGCGCGGCACTTGCTGGAGTGGCTGCGTTGGCCCTGGCATCCCTTCTGGCGGGGTGCGGCGGCAAACCGGCCGGGTCCGAACCGGGAGCGGGCGGCACCCCCGCGGCCATGGCGGCGGCGACCAAGCCGGCTCACGTGTTTGTCATCAACTTGGAAAACACCAGCTACGACCGGGCGTGGGGCGCGGAATCGCAGGCGCCGTACCTGTCGCAGACGCTGCGGCAGCAAGGCGTTCTCCTGACGTCGTATTATGCCGTGGCGCCGAGTTCGCTGCCGAACTACATAGCGCAGATCTCGGGACAGGGCCCCAACCCCAAGACCATGCATGACTGTGCCGTTTACCACGAATTTACTCAGACCGGCACGGCGTCCTACGGCCAGCTTGCCGGCTTCGGCTGCCTCTACCCGGATAGTGTGCCCACCGTTGCAGGGCAGCTGAGCTCAGCGGGGCTGTCGTGGAAGGGTTACATGGAGGACATGGGCACCGCGTGTCGGCACCCTAAACTGAACGCCGCAGACACCACCAAGACGCCCAGGATCGGCGACCAGTACGCCACCCGACATAATCCGTTCGTGTACTTTGCTGCGATCACCGATTCCCCCGATTGCGCCAAGAACGTCGTGGACCTGACCGGGCTGACCGCGGATCTGAAAGCGGTGGAAACCACCCCTAATCTGTCCTACATCACGCCCAACACGTGCAACGACGGACACGATTCCCCCTGCGTCGACGGGGTGGCAGGCGGTCTGGCCACGGCTGATGCATGGTTGAAGAAGTGGGTTCCGGCGATCACCTCCTCCCCTGCTTTTATGGCGGACGGGATGCTGGTCATCACCTTCGATGAGGGCGACAAGGAGGAAGGGGAGAACATCGATCGGGGGGCCCCGCTGCAGGCAGTCTTCGGTGCGGGAGGGGGGAAGGTTGGTGCCCTGGTGATCTCGCCCTTCGTGCGTCCCAATACCTCGTCCGACACTCTCTACAACCACTACAGCCTGCTTGCCAGTATCGAGGACACGTTTTCCCTGCCGCATCTTGGTATGGCGGGGGTTTCCGGATTGAACCACTTCGGCACCGACGTCTATAGCGCCACCCGATAGCCGCGGAGTGCGGACGGCCGCTCAGGCGGGGGTTGTGTCCGCCGAAACAGCCAGCGGCGGCCGCAGCACCGACGGGTTCCCTATCGCCATATACCCCGGTGGCACGTCCTTGGTCACCAGGGCGCCGGCTGCAATCCGGGCCCCTTTGCCGATTCGGATGCCGCCGACGATGATTGCCCCGGCACCGATCTCGACATCGTCTTCGATCACCGGGCACGGACCGGCGGCACCCTTGTTGCCGATGGTGACGTTCTGCCGGATGCCGACATTGTTGCCGATGACGGTCCGGTCATTGATGACCACGCCGACGCCGTGGTAGACGCGCACGCCGGAACCGACCTTGGTGCGCCAGGGAATCTCGACGCCCAGCACCCACTCCACCAGCAGCCTGTACGCCGCGCCGACGACGACGGCATGCGGCCGGGGGCGTCTATCCAATGGCTTGCGGCTTGCGTGCGCAATCCGGTAAAGAACCATGACGAACTGGCCCTTGGATTGGCCACGGTTTGCCTTGATATCGTTGCGGAGCTCGCTTAGAAGTTCGATGGGAACACCCCTTTGCCCGGCGGTCGCAGCCCCCGTTTCAGTGCGGCTGCCTTCTGCAGGCCGATTGACCCTGCGATCAGCATAAGCGCCAGGCCCGACGTGAGCATGCCGTAGTAGAACACTTCCACTAGCGACACCAGCAGGACGGTGTTGCAGGCCAGGCCCACCGGGTCCGAGAGCCGCAGCGTATAGAAGAACATGACGGCGAACGTGAGCAGGAAGAAGGCTGCCGCAAGGAAGCCGTGGGAATAGAGCACCATCCAGATCTGACCTTGTGTTCCCACCGACGGTGCGCCAATGGTGACGGATGGCCTGGGGGCCCCGAAACCAAAAATGGGTGACTTCAGCGTTTCGTTCAGGGCCTCGGCGTAGAGGGACTCCCTGTCCTCGGTGGTGCTGCTGACGCCGAGCCGGTTCTGCAGGCGTTCGGTGACGGGAAGGACCTGGACGATGATCGCCACCAGGATCCCCATACCCAGCAGCGCGCCAAGGCCCTTCCGGTTTCCTGCCAGTGCCATCCGCATGGCGGCGTAGAGCAGCGCGATGCCAAGACCCAGGAACATGCCCCGGTTAAGGGTCAGGAACGCCGGGATGAAGGAGACCGGAATGGCCGCCAGCACCAGCCAAAAGCGGCGGCTCCTGCGGATCTGCCAGAGGTAGCCCACCACCAGCGGCAGGAGCAGAGAATATGCGGCGCCCCAATTGTTTGTGTACAGGAAAGGCGCGCTGGGCCGTGGGTCGATGTAGCTCCAGGCGGTGGGATTAAACTGCGTCAGCCGCCGGATGGCCATCTGGTTCACCAGCTCGTTCCGCATCAGGGATTGCGGCAAAACGAAGCTCAGCGGGGTGTGGATGACCACAGTGGGAAATAGAAGTCCCAAATAGCCGCCCAGCACAACGACCGCCCAGAACACCGTCAGGCAGCCGAGCACGTACTGCACCTTCAGGTGCGCTTTGGCGTTATAGACATAGACGAAAATGACAGTCAGCGCCAGATAAACCAGCAGCCGGTAAACAAATCCGAGCATCCGATCCGGTGAATCGATAGCGATGGACGAACACGTCATCCAGAGGAGGAAAAGCACCCACACCGAAAATCCTTTCGGCACCCGCACCGAACGGAATCGCACCAAATACAGGAACATGATTCCGCCGACGCCGATCCAAATGAGATCGCTGAGGCCGGCGAGCCACCAAAGGGGGTAACCCAGGAAGATCAGCGCAAACGGCCAGCGCGGCAACTCGGCGGTGGCCCCGGGTCGTTCCCGATCCTGGCGCTGAACGAAGGTTCGGTGCGGTGCCGCGACGCCGGCTGTCGCGGCCGGGAGGTCCGTTGTCATGCCTGGCGTCCTCTTAGGAAGGTATCGGGCTGGTTGGCGATCGGCGTTCAGTATGACAACCGGCACAATGCTGGGCAACGAGTAGTTCCTAAGTAGTACCTGCACACAAATACCTATATGCCCCCGGCCGGCCGGGTTATATCGTCGTGCCATCAGCCCCGGCCCGGCGCTGAGTAAGGTCTCCCGTTTTGGGCGTATTGCCGGCGATCTGTCGGCAGATTGAGGAACAAATGGACGAGAATTCTTCCGTCGGACTCGGTCACTACGCGGTAGTTTTGCGACGGCAATGGAAAACCATCGCACTGGTCACCCTCCTGGGAATCGGCGCCTCCGCGGTCTACCTGGGCTTGACGCCGACTTCCGTGACGGCTTCCACCGTTGTCAACCTCAACGTCATCACCACCGACCCTTTTAACCCCGCCAAAGCGAGCTCAGCATTGCTTGACGCCTCCACGGAACAGCAGCTGGCAAGCTCCTTCGTGGTGGCCCAGTCCGCCGCGGCCAACCTGGCCCACGGCGACTCCGTCGCGGCGCTCCGGGCCGGGGTGAATGTCACGACGTTGGCCAACGGTACGACGATGGCGATTTCCTACACTTCGAGCACGGCGCAGAACGCCAGGGCGGGCGCGGATGCGCTCGCCAATTCTTACCTCTCCTACCGCCAAGGCCAGGCTGAGGAACGGAAGTCCAAGCTCCAGGGCCAGCTTCAGCAGCAGCTGTCGGGCCTGCAGAAGGCTCTCCCGCGCGCCGGTGGCAGTGCACCCTCGATCCTCGCCCAGATCGGGAGTGTCCAGTCGCAGCTGAACCAGCTGTCCCTGATCGACACGAACGGCGGTACGGTACTGAACCCGGCGGCACAGAACGAGGTGAGCTATCACCCCCAGCCGGTGACGGTGATGCTCACCGGCTCGCTGGCCGCCTTCGTGTTGGGGCTGGTGCTTGCGTTCGCCGTCAATATGCTGGACCGGCGCGTCCGGGACTGGTACGACGTGCGCGGGGCGGGCGCGGGCCCCCTGCTGGTCCGGTTGAGCGCCTCCCGCGCAACGATGCCTGCCGCGGGCGCGGACCTGGACCAGTTCCGTGTGGTGCGTGAACGGCTCCTGGCGAGCTCAAACAACCGGCTGCGCACCCTGACAGTCATCGATGAGACTCAACATTCGCGGCCCTCGGACGTGGCTGCCAACCTTGCGGTCGTGCTGGCTGAGGCTGGAACCCGCGTCGAGTTGATCATGATGGGGGCCTCGGAGGACCAAATGAGGGTCCTGACGGCCGGACTACAGCTGGACAGCCATGCTGCCGGAACCGACGGCCGCCTCTTCAGATCCGGCCTCGTACAGTCCCTCTCGGTGTTCCAGCCACAACGCGGACGGACAATCTTCGACGCCGATGACTTCGTGACCGAAGCGGTCCGCCGGGAACTCATTGGACGCGACTCGGGCCAGGTGATCATTCTGGCTCTGCCGCCGTCAGCACCGCATTCGAGCCGTCTGGCAGCCGGTCGTCTCTCCGATTTCGTTCTGCTTGTCGGGGAATGCCTGCGGACCCGGATCGATGCGCTGGCTCTGAACGCCGCCGAAATGAGCGACATCGAGGCACAGCTCGCGGGAACAGTACTGGTCCCATCCGGGCGAAGGATCCTTGACCCGGAAGCCTCCGCGAAGGAGGGCCGGCACCGGGAAGTCAAAAGCTTGCCCAAAGCGGCCGCCCAGGGAACAGTCTCCAAGGCGCTCCTCGCGGAGTCAGCTTCCAAGGCGTCCGTTTCCGATTCAATTTCCAAAGCCGGAAGCCTCAAGTCGTCGTGAGCGCCGCCGGGGTGGAGCAGGAAGTTGACCGGGGGGCTTCCCCCCACAGCGCGGAACGCCGGCAGGCCGCACGCGGCGGCATCATCGGAATCCTGGGAGCTGCGATCGGCTCAGTCATGGGCTTTGCGCTGACGTTCATCCTTGCGCGTGCACTGGGCGAAGCGGGCTCCGGCGTCGTGCTGCAGACCATCGCCATCTTCACCATCGTGCTGGGCCTGGCGAAAGCCGGCATGGATACCGCTGCCGTCTGGGTACTCCCCCGCCTGCAGATCTCGGACCGGTCCAAGCTCCGGGGCGCCACCATGGCCCTGCTCGTTCCCACCGCCGTGGTCGGGATCCTGTTGGCACTGCTGATGGCCGTGCTTGCGCCCCAACTCGGCACCGGGCGTGACGCCGACAGCCAACAGCTAGTGCAGGCGGTGCAGGGGGCAAGCTGGTTCCTGCCCGCGGCCGCGATCATGGTGGTTGCGCTTGCCGCAACCCGCGGCCTGGGGAGCATTGTGCCGTATGCGGCCATCGGCAACATCGGCCTGCCGGTCGCCCGCCCCCTGCTGGTGCTGGGCGCCCTCGGACTCGGTGCCCTGGGCCTGGGCACGATCCCGGTGCTGGCATCCATCGCATGGGCTGCGCCCGCGGCGATCGGAATGTTGGCGGCCCTGATGGTTCTGTGGCGGCGCGTCGACGCGCACGAACGGGGTGCCGGCGGACGGGGGACCCTGTGGCCGGACCGTGGGCTCAACGTCCAGATATGGAAGTTTGCGTTACCCCGATGGTTCTCGTCGGGCGTGGAGCAGTCGATCATCTGGTTCGATGTGGTGCTGGTGGGCCTGATCGCAGGGGCCGGGGCAGCTGGCGTCTACGGGGCCGCCAGCCGCTTCATCAGCGTAGGGCTCATCGTCTCCACCGCCATGAGGATGGTGATATCGCCGCGGTTCAGTGCCCTGCTCAGCGAGAACAAGACGCGCCAGGTTCAGGATCTTTACTCCACAACGGTCAGCTGGATAGTGCTGCTGGGGGCGCCGATCTATGCGCTGTTCATGTTTTTCGCCCCGACCGTCCTTGGCTGGCTGGGCCCCGGTTTCGAGAGCGGGAGCACGGCACTAATGGTGCTGTGCGTTGGCGCCATAGCGTTCCTGATGGCCGGGAATGTGGACGCGCTGCTCATGATGAGCGGCAGAAGCGGGTGGATGGCCGCGAACAAGGTGGTTGTGCTGGTCCTGAACGTGATCGGGAACCTGTGGCTGGTTCCCCTCTGGGGCATCACGGGGGCGGCAGTTTCCTGGGCCTTCAGCCTCCTGCTGGACTCGGTGCTAGCCTCCGTGGAAAGCCGTATCTTCCTGGGCATCAAGTTCGGCGCGCGGCGGGTTTTCTACGCTCTGTTTGTCGCCGGCGCCTGTGTTGCACCGGTCAGCGTGCTGACCAGGGTGCTGATGGGCCAGTCAACGGCGGCCGTATTTGTTGCCGGGTCCGCCAGCATGGCCGCTCTCGCCACGTGGTGCTGGCTGGAC
Source organism: Arthrobacter sp. 05N425 (assembly GCF_056397125.1). Taxonomy (NCBI): domain Bacteria; kingdom Bacillati; phylum Actinomycetota; class Actinomycetes; order Micrococcales; family Micrococcaceae; genus Arthrobacter; species Arthrobacter sp. 05N425. The sequence continues at coordinate 252,253 of NZ_JBFTMU010000001.1, read as the reverse complement.
AGAAAGCGGCTGCACCTGGACGACCTTGCCCTCCTGTCCCGCACCGTGCGCCGTAAAACCGCGACCGCCACCTAGTCCCTCCCCTCCCTGGAATCCCTTCCTGCTGTAACCACTCACTAGACCAATGAGGAATCTGCAATGCTTGGACTCAGCGACATCAAAGACGCAGCACCACGGTGGATGAAGGATGCCGGTGACCTGGTCACCCGGTCCTACGCCAAGGGGACCGTGGGAGCGAGGCCAGCGCCGGACTTCCTGATCGTCGGCGCAAAGCGCGGCGGCACAACCTCCCTGTACAACTACCTCTTGATGCACCCCGGCGTCCTGGGGCTCTTTCCACAGGTGCGGGGCAAGAAGAGTACTGATTACTTCTTCAAGGAGCGCGGGCGAGGCGAGCTCTGGTATCGCTCGCACTTCCACACGGAGTCGTACCGCAATCTGCTGTCCCGGAAACTGGGCTACCGTCCGATCAGCGGGGAGGCGTCCCCGTATTATCTCTGGGACCCCCGGATCGCAATGCAGGTGCGCGCGGTCGCCCCCGATATCAAGGCGATAGCGCTGCTGAGAGATCCAGTGGAACGCGCCTACTCCCATTACCAGGAAAGGGTCCAGAACGGCGTCGAGCCGCTCAGCTTCGAGGCGGCGCTGGCCGCCGAGGACGCGAGGCTTGAGGGCGAGTCCGGGAAAATGGCGGCCGACTCCCGGTACTACAGCACCGCCCATGACTTTTACACCTACCGCGCCAGGGGCGTGTATCTGCCCCAGCTGCAGAACTGGCACCGCGCGTTTCCGGAGGGCCAGTTGCTGGTCCTGCGCAGCGAGGATATGTACGACGACGTCCAGGGCGTCTTTAACCGGGTGTGCGATTTCCTTGGCATCCCCCCATATAGCCTGCCAACCACCAAAACGTTCAATGCCAGCGCCCGGTCCACCATGCCCGAGGCCGCCAGAGAAGAACTCACGTCCTATTACGCCCCGCACAACAAGGAACTTGCGGATTATCTCCAGCGGGATCCGCTCTGGGCCTGAGCGGATCCCTAGGCCGGCGGTGCCGTGGACGCAGCCGGGCCGGCAGGTGACTCCTCAACCGCTCCTTGCCCATCAAGGGCATCAAGGAGGCCCTGGGCGGCGCCGAGCAGGTCGATCAGCTCCCGCACGGAGATCCAAGACGAGGCCCAGCCGCCGTTGCGGACAGCCAGCGTCCACGCCCGTTCGGCTACCACCATCGCGTAGACCCCCGCCAGCACGGGCCAGGCGTCCCGCCGAACACCCGCTGCCTCGAAAAACGGTCCGGCGTCCGCCATGGCACGGAGCAGATTGGCTGCCATCGGACCCTCGCCGCGTTCGCGCCTGACACTGAACATCCAGTGCACGGCGTCCAGGCCGGCGACCGCATCGGGCTCGCACGACTCCCAGTCCCAGCACCACAGGAGACCCTTGGAATCCCTTGCGGTGTTCCAGGGAACAAGGTCACCGTGCCAGCGTTCGGCCACCGGCAACAACGGATCCCCGGCGCGCAACAACTCTTCCAGGCGGGCCAGGGCCTGCGCCAACTCCGGTTCAGACGCCGGGTCAAGGGCAGCCAGCCGGCGGCTCAAATTCTGGAAGTGTTCGGTGGAGGACAGCGTGTCCACCCTGCTAACGGGGCACAGGGCGAAGAGCTCCTGAGGGGTGGGGCCCTTGACACGTCCACGCACGGCGCGCACGTCCAGAGGCAGGGGCTCAGTCACCAGATACGAAAACTGACCGTGGGTTCCAACGGCCAGCAGAGCGGGAGCCCGTACCGGCCCGGCCGACGCGCCGACGGCCCTCAACGCACCGATTTCCGTCCGGACAAACTCACTGCTGCTCTCATTCCAGGCCAGTTTGGCATAGCCGGCCGGCTTCCCCGCCCCGTCCACCAGCTGCAGCGTCGGCTTGCGATTATCGCCTTCCCGGATACCTATCGAGGCGAACAATTGGTGACCCGTAGCGTGGAAGTCCGGCCCGGCCTCTCCCTCTGTCATGACGCTGCCGCGCAGCTTGGCCGCCACGGCGGCAAGCGGCAGCGCTTCCCGGGCTCCCCGCGCCACCGGAGCCACGCGCTCCTGAACGCACAACCTGGTCAGGACCGGCCGTATGCCCAGCCGGGCCAACGATCCCAAGAGGATTCGCGCCGTATTGACTTTGCCGCGGCGCAACGCCCGGTACTGGAGCAGACTGGCGGCCGTGACCTGCGGCGTCGCCAGCGGGATCAGCAGCCGCGCCTGTGACGCGTTGGGAAGCACCCAATACGATTCCACGTCGCGCCATTCATCGTCGGCAGCGGGGTTGAGGACAACACGGACCTGACCCGAAGCGACCGGGAGGCGCCAGAGCTGCTCCACCAGAGTGTCCAACGGCGACGTGCCTGTGCCGCTCACAAGGCGTTGTACCCGCCACCGGTTGCGCATAATCGGTCCCTCCGCCGGTTCCCCCAAACTGCCGCCTGCGGCATGTGGTCCCATTGTGCACGATATTGCTTCCCTGATACAGGCCAATTCGTGATACAGGCAATCCGAGACCAGACAGGCTGCAGGATAAACCGTGACTCCACCGGTCGCTGCTTGGACCCGGCTTCCTTCAGCGCTGAAAGCTCCTGACTTGGCACGATCAAAATATTAGTGCTGCGCCGGTGGGAATTTGTTACAAATGTGTTGTAACGTCTCTTCCAATCAACACGGCCGCCTTGGCCTGATTCACAAATCCTGATCGCAGCCGGGTCTCACTGTGCATCGTGATCAACGCCCTCCGGGCCCAGGAGTGACTTCATGAATCGATTGAAAGACGCTAAAGACAACTCAACCGTCGGCAAGGGAACACCTCTGACCCGGCCCGCCGCGGCGCCGCGGAGCACCGGCCGGCGGACACTTGCCGCCGGCGGCGCCACCGTGGCAATCGCCCTGGGGCTTGCCGCGGTGGGCGCCCCTCCGCTTCAGGCCAGTACGGCCGAACTGGTGGTTAACGGCGGTTTCGAAAATGGCACCTCGGGCTGGCGGACCAATGACAGCAGCAATCAGCAGCTTGCCATTGTCAACGGAGGCCATGGGGGCGCGCATGCCGTCGTGCTGACCACCAAAAGCAGCCAGACCGCCGTGCTGAACGACAGTATTAATACGGTCAAGTCCACCAAGGCCGGAACCCGTTACGCCGTGAGCGCCTGGGTCCGCACCGACACCCCTGGCATATCGGGCCAGGTTCGGATCCGCGAGGAACAGGGCAACGTCCCGCTCACCGGTTCGTCCTTTTACCTGACGACGAAGAACTGGACGAAAGTCGCCTTCGATGTCACTGCCGCCTACAGCGGCTCGTCGATGGATCTCAATATCCTGGCGTGGGGCTTGAAGCCGGGCCAGTCTCTTCAGATGGATGACGTCTCCATTCAGGCGGTTCCTGCTGGCACCCCGGCTCCCACCCCGCCGCCTGGCACCCCTGCTCCCGCCCCGGGCAAGACCGTCTTCGGCTCGAGTTTGGGCCAGTCGAGCTCCGGCGGGACGCGTGAGGAGGCCCTGGCGCGGGAGGAAGGCCGGTTCGGTTCGTTGGGCACGGTCCGGCTCTTCGACAACACGGTTCCCTCCAGCTGGTCCTCGCTGAGCACCATGAAGGGCAAATCCCTGGTGATCTCCTTCCGCCCGCCGCCGGCAGACGTGTTGGCAGGAAAATATGACGCGGCCCTGCTGGCCTGGTTCAAGACGGCCCCGCGGGACCAGGAAACCTACTGGTCCTACGTGCACGAACCCGAGGCCGAAATCGCCCAGGGCAAATTCACTGCGGCCGCCTACCGCGCGGCCTGGCAGCACATTGCGCGGCTGGAGGACCAGGCGGACAACGAGCACCTGCACTCCACGCTGATCCTCATGGGATGGACCGTGAACCCGGCTTCGAAGCTGAACTGGAAGGACTACTACCCGGGGGCCGACTACATCAACGTCCTGGCCTGGGATCCCTACAACGACGCCGGGAGCGTCGCCGGTCCCTCGACCTACCCGGACCCGGCCAAGGTCTACGGAGACGTCGTTGCGGTCTCCAAGGGGGCGGGAAAGCCCTTCGGCATTGCCGAGACGGGAAGCCGGCTCATTCCCTCGGACCCCAGCGGGGCGGGACGTGGTGCGTGGCTTACCAAGGTCGGCAAGTACCTGAAGGACAACAATGCCCTCTTCGTGGCGTATTGGGACTCCGCGGTCAAGATCGGCGACTACCGCCTGACGGACGCGCCTTCCGCCGCGGCTTGGCGGAAGCTGGTCAGCGGTTGACCGGCGGCGCCGGCCGCTAAATGCCGCGGCCCCGTTTGTGGAGTGCCTCCATAACGCGGGCCGGAGTCACAATGCCGCACGCGACGGCGGCAGCCAGGGGAACGCGTGGTTCCAAGGGATTGCGTTGGGCAGCCGATACCGCCCAACGCAGGGCCTTTCGCCGCTCACCCATGGCCGCGTGGGCGAACGCCAACTGGCCCCTGATCCGGGCAGCCCCGGCGGGTACCGTGTCGAACTCCGGGTACTTGTCCAGAATCCATGACAGACCATCACACATCGTTTGCCAGCGGCGGAAGAAAAAGGACTGGCTCCCCCACCTGACCATGGCCGAAACCCGGCGGACGTGGGCAATCGGCCCCCGGCGGGAGACCCTCAAGAGAAACTCGTAGTCTTCGCCGAATCCGCCGGGGACGTCTTCATCCACCAGACCGAACCCGTCCAGGACGGCGGAGCGCCGCATCAGGAATGTCGAGGGATGGAGTTCTGTGTGCCGGTCGCGGAGCAGATCGACGAAAGTGATCCAGGACTTCCCCAACGGGCGGTCGTGGGACTGCCCGTCGTAGGAGACCGTAATATCGCAGGTCACGAACTCAGTGCCGGGACTGTCCGCCAGCACCTGCACCTGCGCCTCGATCTTGTGCCCTAGCCAGAGGTCGTCGTCGTCACAGAACGCGATGAACTCCCCCGTTGCTGCCTCGATGCCGCTGTTGCGGGCACCGGCCAGTCCCGGCTTCCGCCCGTTGGTCAGAACACGCACGCTTCGGGAAGCTGATTCCTCGGCGAGGGAATAGTCAGGGTCGGACTGGTCGAAGACCACCAGGACTTCGATGAATCCGGCGTAGGTCTGCGCCAGCACGGCGCTGACCGCCTGTCGCAGCATCTCCGGGCGGTCCCTCGTGGCAATTATGGCCGTGACCCGGTCCATGGTCATCACCACCCTGCAACGGGGTCGGGTACGGAGTTGGTGCGACGGGCGGCCATGGCGTGACGTGCAGCCATGGCGTGGAACGGCCCCGTGGGCCGGCCGATCCGGCCAGCGGCACCATCGGCGGCGCCGTCGCCGGCACTGCCACCGGGCAGTCCTAACTCGGTCCAGGCCCCTGCGACGACTTGCTTATCGTTTGCGGCCGACGGCGGCAGGCAGGCCCGGGGAATGTGGTGGCGGCTCAATGCGTGGGCCGCCCATGCTGCGCTCAGCCAGGACGGTTTGTCCCGCATGGCTGCGGTCCGCGTCTTGGACCAGAACGGAGCAGCCGTGGCGATCTCGAGGAATCGGAGGTCGATCTCTCGATTATGGCTCAGCGCGTAGGCCAGCGTTGGGTCCTCGCCTGAGTCGACCAGGACGTCTGCACCTGAGACATCCCTGGCAGCAGCATAGATGGCCTGGTAATAACCGCTGTACCGGGCCAGCTGCAGCCGTCCTTCCCGCCTTCCAGCCAGCGCCGCCGGCCCCAACCTCCGTGCCGGCATGGCGGCGTCGGCAAGCCTGCTGACACCGCGGACATCGACTTCGTCCCAACCGCCGAACGCGGACTTGCCGACGGCCTTCCAGAACCCGCACTCATGGAAGGGAACGCCACAGCTGCAATCCTCGTTGTCGAGGATGCCGCGCTGCCAGAGCTGGCGCGTATCGCCGAGGACAGCCACTGAGGCGCGGCCCCCGACCGACTCCAGCACGGTGTCCACGGAGTGGGCCGGAGCAGCAACATACAGCACCACGGGCGCTCCGACGGAGGCGCGGTTCGTCGAGGTCCGGCGCTTGTGCAGCAGTGCGGCCAGCTTCTGCGCGGCCTCGTCGGCGCCGAAGGTTTCGGTCTCCATCAGGAGACGGGTTCCCGCGCCGTTCTCCGCCGACGCGGCCACATGGGCGTCCAGTTCCGGCGCCGACTCCACGCAAATGGCGAGGCCCCTCTCGGCGGACCAGCGCGTGAACCGTTGCTGATGGTCATCGACATGTTCCCCGTATTGCGGGTCCCGGGGAAACACCAATGGGAGGTGGCCGGCCTTTCGCGCCTCTGAAATCGTGGCAGGGCCACCGTGAAGAATGACGATCTCACTGCTCTCCAACAGGTTGGCCAGCTCCTTGGGCGAGACGAAGTCCCGGCCGGCGGCAATACGCGGTGGTGCGCTGTGGCCGTACTGAACCATCACCCGGTCCGACGGATTCGCCTGGGCCCACTTGTCGGCCCAGTCGATGATTCTCTTGAACGGATGGCAGTCGGTTCCCACCAGTACCGTTATTGTCCTGGATGCCCTGCTCATCAGAGGAGTCTTCCCAGCAACTGCGCATCCGGGTACAGACCAAGTTGGTCCCGCCACTGGACAAGCATGAGATCCGAGAAGGGGCGGCAGAGCCGGCCGGTCAAGGTGGGGCTCTCAACCCTGTCGAAGACCTCTATGTACACAGTCGCGATGCCCAGAGCCCTGGCCGCGACGAAGAACGGGAAAGCGCTCCCGGCGCCGGTGGAGACGACGACGGTGGGGAGAAAGCGGCGAATCACGAGATAGGCAAGCCAGGCGTTCCTGAGCAGATTGGGAATATTGCGTGTAGTAGGCGAGAACGCCCATGAAACGTCGGTCTCCGCCTCGAGGTTCGACTTCGCATCCTCGGTGGGAAAGGTGACCCACGCCCGCTCATGCGCAGACCACCAGGGGCGCAGCGACATCAGCTGCGCCAGATGACCGCCGCTGGAACCCACCAGCAGAATCCGCTCAGTGCCCGGTGTCGCAGCACGCGGACCCTCCTGAAAAACTTTCCCTGACCTCATTGCTTTTGATCCTCCCCGATAAGTGACGCGTGATGGCCCCGGCCAGTGGCTTCAGATGATCATTCCGGCGCCGACGGTACTGTGGGTGTTTTCGTCAATCAGTACAAATCCGCCCGTTTCACGGTTCCGCCGGTACTCGTCGGTCAGCAGCGGCGTCGTCGTCCGCAGCCGGACGCGGCCGATGGAGTTCAGCCCAAGTTCGGGGGCGGATTCGTCCCGGTGCAGGGTGTTGACGTTGAGTTCGTACTGCACGGACTGCACCAGGGCCCTGGTGTTGCGGGTGGTGTGCTTGAGGGCCAGCTTTTGCCCGGGCCGGAGAGGCTCCTCACTCATCCACGCGACCATGGCATCGATATCCTGGGACACGCTCGGCTGATTGTGCGGCCGGCAGATCATGTCCCCGCGCGAAATGTCGATGTCATCCTCCAGCCGGACTGTCACAGACATCGGCGCAAACGCCTCGTCCACCGGACCATCGGCGGTTTCGATGGACGCGATGCGGCTGGGCAGCCCGCTGGGCAACACGATCACGTCGTCCCCGGTTCGCATCACCCCGCCGGCGATCTTGCCCGCATAGCCGCGGTAGTCGTGGTGCTCGCTGGTGTGCGGCCGGATTACGTACTGCACAGGGAACCGTCCGTCCACCAGGTTCCTGTCGCTGGCGATGTATACGTTCTCCAAGTGGTTGAGCAGTGAACCGCCCTCGTACCAGGGCATGTTCTCCGAGCGGTCCACGACGTTATCCCCGTGCAGGGCGGAGACGGGGATGACGGTCAGGTCTGCGATCTGCAGCTTTGCCGCAAACTCCGTGAACTCCCGCCGGATGTCCTCGTAGACCTGGCGCGAGTAACCCACGAGGTCCATCTTGTTGACGGCCAGCACAAGGTGTGGAACCTGGAGCAGGGAAACCAGAAAGGCGTGGCGGCGGCTCTGCTCAACGAGTCCCTTCCTGGCGTCTACCAGCACAATCGCCAGGTCCGCGGTGGAGGCCCCGGTCACCATGTTCCGGGTGTACTGGATGTGGCCGGGGGTGTCCGCAATGATGAATTTCCGCGACGGGGTGGCGAAATACCGATACGCGACGTCGATGGTTATGCCCTGTTCCCGCTCGGCCCGCAGCCCGTCCGTCAGCAGCGACAGTTCTGTGTATTCCGAGCCCATTTCACGGCTGGTCCGCTCAACTCCTTCCAGCTGGTCGCTGAAGATGGACTTGGAGTCGTACAGCAGGCGACCGATCAGGGTACTCTTGCCGTCGTCGACCGATCCGGCAGTGGCAAATCGCAGCAGGTCCATCAGAAGTAGCCTTCTTTCTTTCGGTCTTCCATCGCCGCTTCGCTGACCCGGTCATCGCCGCGGGTTGCCCCGCGTTCGGTTATCCGGGAGGCAGCGACTTCTTCGAGGACCAGCTCTACGGTGTCGGCATGGGATCGGACGGCGGCGGTCAGGGTGGCATCCCCCACCGTGCGGTAGCGGACCGATTCCGTGAATGTCGGCTCGTGGGCGGCGGGTTGGCAGAGCTCGTTAGCTGCGAACAGCATGCCGTTGCGCTCGAAAACCTCGCGCTGGTGGGCGTAGTAGAGGGAGGGCACTTCGATGCCTTCGGCCGCGATGTACTCCCAAATATCGAGCTCGGTCCAATTGGACAGCGGAAACACCCTGATGCTTTCACCCAAGTGGACCTTGGCATTGAACAGGTTCCACAACTCGGGACGCTGTTTCTTGGGGTCCCATTGGCCGAACTCGTCCCGGAAGGAGAAGATGCGCTCCTTGGCCCGGGCCTTTTCCTCATCCCTGCGGGCACCGCCCAGCAGGGCGGTGAAGCCGTTCTTCTCCGCCGTTTCCAGCAGCACCGGGGTCTGTATCCGGTTCCGGGAGCCGTTCGGCTCTTCCCGAACAATCCCACGCTCAATGGCGTCCTGAACGGATCCGATCACCAGGTTCAATCCGTACCGGGCCACCATGCGGTCCCGGAGTTCAAGCACCTCCGGGAAGTTGTGGCCGGTGTCGATATGGAGCACCGGAAACGGTATACGGGCAGGAGCGAACGCCTTACCGGCGAGGTGCAGCATGACGATCGAATCTTTCCCGCCGGAAAACATCAGCGCCGGGTGCTCGATCTCCGCCACCACTTCCCGGAGGATGTAGATGGCCTCGGACTCGAGAACCTCAAGCTGGGAAAGAATGCGCCTAGGGCTTTCGGTCACGTCACGCACCGGCGTGTCCTTTCGTTTGGGGGCTTTGCTGTTTTGCCCTGCCGATTGCTGCCAACACCAGTCCGCTGAGTTCCGGGCGGCAGACCAGCAGGTCCGGGAGGTAGGGGTTTTCCTGGTTGTACCGCGGTGCCGAGCCGTCGAGGCGGCTCACATGCAGTCCGGCGGCACGGGCGACGACGACGGGTGCGGCGGAATCCCATTCGTACTGGCCGCCGTCGTGCAGGTAAAGGTCGACTTCGCCGCTGGCGACGGCGCACGTTTTAAACCCGGCTGAGCCCATCGGAATTAGGGTGGCGTTGATGTCTGCGGCCACGGAGCCGGCGATTTCCGGCGCTCTGCTCCGGGACACGGCCATTCTCAGACCCGTGTGGGGAGCGGCGGATCCGCCGCCGTCCTCGCCCGTCAGGACCATGTCCAGCCGGGGAAGCGCGACTGCGCCGGCCGTCAGCTCGCCTTCCTGCCACAGTGCGACGTGCACTGCCCAGTCGCGGCGGCCTTCGGAAAATTCGCGGGTCCCGTCCAACGGGTCAATGATCCATACCCGTTCGGCCCGCAGGCGCGAGACCTGGTCCGGCGCCTCCTCGGAGAGGACCTGGTCCTTGGGCCGGGTGCGGAGCAGCATCTTCTTCAGGAATTGATGGGAGCGCCTGTCCCCCTCCGCGCCCAGGGATTTGGGGGTGAAGGTGGTGTCCCGGCCCTGCAGGGTCCTCAGGAGGTCTCCGGCCCCTTCAGCCAGCGCCGCGGCCAGCTTGGCATCCGACAGTTCGGCGCTGATGGGACGCTCGTGTTTGAGCAAAGGCATGATTCCCCCGTTTTAGTAAGCGCCGGCTGGGTTCTTCATCATCGTGGCGTTGGGCCGCAGGATGATGTCGCCGGCGAGAGACCAGTTTTTTTACGTAGTACAAATCGAGGCGGACGCTGGATTGCCAGTTGAGTTGCGGCCCGCCGAATCTGCCACATGCCGGGATGGCGGTTCGGCCGGCACTGTCCCCGCCGTCTGCGACCGGGCCGACGGCCGGGACACGGTGGCCGCAGCGCGCCGAAACTTGCCAGGACAAGCTGGAAAAGCCCGTCACGGAGCCGATGTTCGAAGAGCACATTGTCGAGACCTACTCAGTACCCAGAGGTGTTTGCTGACTGGATGTATCAAACAAACCTAGGAGTGCCTCCGGCCGGGCACGCGAGTAAGCAGTACGCGTCTTTTCCGGCAGTCTCATCGCGTATTTGGCCCGGACTACTGGGCCGGCCATTGATGGGCGGGTACGGACCACTCGCAAAGGCCCGGCCCTACTTGGCCGGCGAACCCCGGCCGAACGCAGGTCCCGTGAGTCCGCAGCGCCGCCGCGGATTCGCGCGGATTTACAGTGCGAATTCACGGCGGCACGCGTGCTGGACAACCGGATGCCCCACTTGTAGCCTTTCGGTACCCGAGACGGTTTGGAGCGGCTACCGGCACCCGGATCTGGGCCACCCGAACCGTGATTGCGGCAGGAACGGTCTCCAGGATTAGCTGTCCTAATGCGAGGAGATGTCGGTGAAGCTCAAGCTCGTTTCAGCTCTGGCCGCCATCGCGCTGTCCCTGACCTTCACCGCAGCCGCCGCGGAAACGGTCGCGGCCGCTACCCCCTTCAGCTTCGCCGTGATCGGGGACACTCCCTACGGCTCCACGCAGCTTAGCGTTTTCCCGCAGCGGATCGGGCAGATCAATGCGGATCCCCAAGTGCAGCTGGTGACCCATCTCGGCGACATCGGTGGCCCGCCTAATTGCTCCGACTCGTACTACGCGAACATCAGGGCGAATTTCGACACTTTTGCCGATCCGATGGTCTATACGCCCGGCGACAATGAATGGGCCGACTGTTCGGGTGCCTCCGTGGGTGCCGCCAATCCGCTCGACCGCCTGGCCGCCCTGCGCCAGGTCTTTTTCCCGGCTCCCGGCACTACGCTCGGACGGAACGCGGCCAGCGTCACGGCACAGTCCGGCTATCCGGAGAACGTGCTCTACGACCGGGAAGGCCTCACGTTCGCCGCGGTGCACATCGTGGGCTCGGCCAACGATCTGGCAACCTGGAGCGGATATTCAGCGCCGACGAGTGCCCAGACCGCCGAAGTCAACGCACGAACCGACGCTGGCATTGCCCTCATTCACGCTGCCTTCCAACGTGCCACCGCGAACGCCAGCCGTGCCGTGGTCTTCACGACCCAGGCCGATATGTTCAAGGGAACCCCGAGCCGCACCGCCTACGAACCGTTGGTGAAAGCCTTCGCCTCCGAATCCCTGGCCTATCAACTCCCGGTTTTCCTCTTCAACGGGGACACTCACAGCTTCGCCAGCGACCGCCCGCTGACGTCGTCGACGTGGCTGTCGTACTACGGACTCACCACCCCGGTCCCGAACTTTTCCAGGATCACGGTGGAAGGCGGAGCAACGATGGATGAATGGCTGAAGGTGACTGTCGTCGACACCTCGGCCGTCCTTGCGGTGCAGCGCGTTCCCTTCACGGTGAATGCCGCGCCGGTGGCGTCGTTCACCGCCTCGGCCTCCGGTCTGACCGCGGCTTWCGATGCCAGCGCCTCCACCGACGACGCCGGCATCACCGGCTACGGATGGGCCTTCGGAGACGGCAGCACCGGGACCGGGGTATCGGCCTCGCACAGTTACGCCGCCGCGGGGACCTACAACGTGACCCTGACCGTCACCGACACCCAGGGAGCAACCGGCACCAAAACCACCCCGGTCACCGTCTCCACCTCCTCCGGCTCCGTCACCGACGTCGTCGTGCCCGCCAAATCAGTGTGGAAATACCGGTACAGCACCACCGCACCGGACCCGGCCTGGAARAACYCCGGCTACAACTCCTCCGCCTGGAACACCGGTCCCGGCGCCCTGGGCTACGGCTCAACYCCGYTGGGAACCAACCTCAACCCYTCCGCCACCACCAGCGCCCGSCCCCTGGCCGCCTACTTCCTGCGCAGCTTCTCCATCCCCACCGCCTCCGCCGTCACCGCGCTCAAACTCACCACCGTCGCCGACGACGGCGTCGTCATCTACGTCAACGGCACCGAAGTCGGCCGCACCCGCATGCCCACCGGCACTGTCACCATCAACACCTACGCCACCGCAGCAATCCCCACCTCCAACGCCAACGCCGCCCCGGTCACCTTCAACGTCCCACTCTCCCTGCTGGTCAACGGAACCAACACCATCGCCGCCGAAACCCACCTGAACTACCACGCMACCAAAGACATCAGCTTCGACCTCACCGCAACAACCACCACCAGCGGCTAGCGGAGTGAATGCCGTGCCGGCGGCGGCCTTGCCCGTCGATCGGCCGTCCGTCAGGACTGCGGCGGGGTTGCGGCGGGGGCGCTTCGCGCCTGACCACGCGGCATCGGACCTGGTTACACTGTCTGCCCGGCCCCGGTGACTACTCTCGGAGGCACCGAACTACCTGTTTGTCCGGTGCGTCCTCGGTGGCAGGATCTGGGCCATGGACCTGAACTTGGCGTTGACCGCTTTCGGTGTAGCCATCGTCGTTGGATTGACAGGTATGGGCGGCGGCGCCCTGATGACCCCCGCACTGGTGCTGTTCTTTGGCGTTCCCCCGCTCGCCGCGGTCTCCAGCGACCTCGTCGCCAGCGCCGTCATGAAGCCGGTGGGCTCCCTGGTACACCTGCGGCGCCGGACGGTGAACTTGGACGTGGTTAAGTGGTTGGCGGTGGGTTCGGTGCCTTCAGCCTTCTGCGGCGTGCTGGTCCTCAAATGGCTGGGCCCCGGCGAGGACGTCCAGCAGATGGTCAAAACGGCGCTCGGCTTCGCTCTGCTCTTGAGCGCCATCCTGTTGGTGGTGCGGGCCTACCTCCGGCTTGCCGAGCGCGCACGCAGCGCGGACGGGCGCGGAGCCGAGCTGCCTACAGAGCGGCCGCAGGTGGCGGTCCGGGTTCTGCCCACCGTCCTTTTGGGCATTCTGGGCGGCATTGTGGTGGGCATGACGTCCGTCGGAAGCGGATCCTTGATCATCATCGGGCTCATGCTCATCTACCCAGGGCTCAAGGCCAACCAGCTGGTCGGCACCGATCTCTTGCAGGCCGTTCCCCTGGTCTTCGCTGCGGCCGTGGGGCACACGCTCTTCGGCGATCTGAACCTCGGCTTGACCCTGCCCTTAGTGTTGGGCAGCATCCCCGGCGTCTACCTCGGGGCCATGCTGTCCTCCCGTCTCTCGGGCGGCTTCGTGCGCCGGGCGTTGGCCTTTGTGCTGCTGGCCTCGGCGCTAAAGATGCTCTCCGTCCCGGACCCGGTAACAGCAGGGATTCTGGTGGCCGCCTTGCTGGTGGCGCCCCTGGCATGGATGTATCTGCGCCGGCAGAAGGGTTTCCCGGCGCTGGCCACCGTGGAGAGCCGACGTCGGCGCGAGGCAGCCGCCTTGTTAAACTCAACGAGCGGAATCAGGGGGACACTGTGAGCTTGCTCTTCGGTTCTGAACCATCACACGTTCTGACCGGCGCCCGGCTCGATGAGCTGGAACTCCTGCTGGGCGGCCTGTACGGCCCGGCGGACGGCTATGCTCTGCCCTCCAACGTTCCACCGGAATGGCCCTGGCCGTTTACGCTCTCGGTGCCCGCCGCCGTCGGCCAACAGGCGGTGGACTGCAGCGCCCTGCTGATCACGGATCCGGATGGCACACCGCTGGCTAGATTGACCGTATCCGCCGGCCAGGGCGCGGGAAACGGCACCATGCACCTTGCCGGCCGGCTGGAAGCCCTTCAGCCCGCCGAGCACCCGCCCATGCGCCGGCTGCGTCTGACGCGGCCCCTCACCGGACCGGGACAGGACACGGATCCGAGCCTGGTGGCGGCGTTCGACCGGCTGCCGGAGCCTGCCCAGCTCGCCGAAGCGATGGGTATGGCAATCCGCCATCACGCCAGGTTGTGGCTTGTCGCGGTTGCCGGCTGCCAGGAGCACGGAAACTATACGGTCTTGGAACTGCTTTCCGTCCTTGAACGCTGCACGGAGCAGCTGGTTGGAGCCCGGACCGGACTGCTGGTCCTGCCCGCGTTCGAGGGTGCGTCCGGCGCCCGGGACCGGACCCTGCGCGACTACGTGCTGCTCCGGCTGGGCGCCTCCATCCTGCTCAACTACACCTCCGATGCGGGGGCCGCGGCCAGTGCAGCGCCGAGGCGGCGTGCCGCCGCCGCTCCCGAACCGCTGGCAGCAGGCACCCCACCGCTGGGTGCTGTCGTTTTCCTGACGGGCCTGTCCGGTTCCGGGAAATCTACAATCGCCCGCGCACTGGCGGAACGGCTGCAGCGGGCAGACTCCCGCCCCGTCACGCTGCTGGACGGCGACGACGTGCGCAGGCTCCTGTCTTCGGGTCTTGGCTTCAGCCGGCAGGACCGGGATCTCAACGTCCGCCGGCTCGGGTGGGTCGCCTCCCTGGTTTCCAAGTCCGGCGGAGTTGCCGTCTGCGCTCCGATCGCGCCGTTCGAGTCGACCCGTCAGGAGGTCCGGGCGATGGCCGAGACTGTCGGCTCGTTTGTCTTGGTGCACGTGGCCACGTCGCTGGAGGTATGCGAAGCGCGGGACCGAAAGGGACTGTACGCACGGGCCCGGGCCGGTGACATACCGGACTTCACCGGGATCGGCTCTCCGTATGAACCGCCGCTCGACGCCGATCTGGTGCTTGATACCGGCACCACCTCGGTGGACGAGGCGGTCGATGTGATTTTGGCGGCGATGGGCGTCGGGGCCAGGGAACTGGTGGAACTCAGCCAGTGAAGACGGCGCGTGGCGGTTGAGCGAGGAAATCTGCCGTAAGCCAGGACATTCCTGTTGGCCTGGTCATGGAGGCAGGTCAGTAGCCCAACCACCGTTCCTGTTCTCCCCGGTCCTCAGCGGGGACTGAGCGCGTCGCTTCGCACAGCCATCAGGTCACAACTCGTCAGGTCTTCGCGGCGGTTGATGCCGAGCTTGCTGAAGATCCGGTAGAGGTGTCCTTCAACAGTGCGGACCGACAGTGAGGCGAGCTGGGCAATTTCGCGGTTGCTGTTGCCGTTGATCACCATCGTGACTACTTCGCGTTCCCTGGGCGTCAGGGAGGTGGCGTCATCGGTGCCGAACAGGGACAGGGTGCTGATTCCCGCCAGCTCCCTGCGCCTGAGCTGAAGCAACTGGGCCACGGCGCGAACGCGCTTGCGGTCCCCGCTGCCGTTCAGGAACCAGACGGCCTTGCCAAGGCATTCCGCCGCCAGCAGGTGGTACCGCAGTTCCTGTGCCCTTTCGCTGGCCGCGATCAGCTGCTCAGCGTCACGCTGAAGAAGGGCCCGCGCGTAGGCATTGAGGCACTCGGCCTCCGGGCCTTCGCCGTGATCCGTCAGTTCCACCAGCCGCGGCAATTGGCCGCTGTCGCCGAGCCGAAGCGCCAGTTCTCGGGCATCCCGCTCCGCCGCGAGCAGTCCCATGCCTCTGGCCCGATCAGCCAGCACTGACAGCTCCCGGACGCCGTTAGCTGCTCCATGCAGTCCCGCCCGCGCTGCCGCGACGTGGGCCTGCCCCATCAGCTGGAAGTGTGCGGACCCTCGATACGGGACCCGGTTGAAAGCCTCGCAGTAGCGGTCCACCACGTCGTTTTGCCCGAGCAGGGAAGCTGCATAGGCCGCCAAACCCAAGGCATACGGCAGGAGGTGGTCGAAGTCTGATTCAAAGAAGGCCTCAATGGTGACCGAAAGCCTGCCCAATGCGGTCACCATGTCGCCCTGTCTTAGCGCCGCCAGCCCTTCCACCAAGGACTGTCCCCCGCTGAAGTGCAACCCGCTGCGGAATCCGTGCCAGGGGGCCTCCGTAGGGGGCATGGCGACCAGGTTCCATCGTCCCAGGCGAACCAGTGCCAGCGAATGCTTGAAGCGTGCCAGCTCATACGCCCGGAACTGCGCCGTGGAACTTCCCCCCAGCAGCTGCAGGATTTCGCCGCTCGCCCGGAAGGCACTGTCCGGCCGACCGGTGGCGACCAGCAATTCAGCCCAGAGATAGAGAATCTTGGCGCGGGTAATCGGATCTGATCCGGTGTCGGCCAGCCGTTCGGCCAGCTCATCCTCGATCTCGGCGTAACGTCCCTCCAAGTGGAGCGCATGCAGAATCAGCAGCCGGCTACCGGCTGACTCGGCCGGTCCGGGCGTCAGGCTCCCTGCTCCCAGACGCTGCTCCGACGCGCGCCAGGAGGCGGCGATCTTCCTCAGTTCCAGGGTCTGCCCGCCCATGCCGAGATGCACGCGGGCGGCGAGGATGGATGCTGCCCCCGCCGTCGCGTGGTCCGCGGCGGAGTCGACGCAGTCCTGCAGCAGCGCCGCCGCGCGCGGAAGATCACCAAGATGGAAATGGGCGTCTGCCATTTGGACTTTCGCTGCCGCCCGGAACACTTCGCCATCGATCGCTCCGGCCGTTTGCAGCGCTACCATCGGCTCGAAATGCCGGTTGGCGCTGGCGGCTGCACCCAACAGCTGCTCGTCGGGAACCTCGGCTCCGCAGTCCAGGGACCAGCAGACCAACCGCGTCTGCATCTCCTCCGGCATCGTGCCGTCCACAACATCGAGCACGCGCGAGCGGATCATCATGCTGCGGGCCGGAGGAACAAGGGCGCGCACCACCTTTCCCAGCAGCGGGGAGGCCGACCGCACCAACCTTTGCGGCCCCCGGGCAATGGTGATGAGCCGGTCCTCTATCAGGGTGTCAACGTCCGAATCACTGGCGAGCCGGTGCAGCCAGGCCAGGGGCAGAGGCTCCGCGAGCGCGACCGTCTCAAGGATCTCCGTCTCGGCCGCAGACCTGCAGGCGAGCTGTTCCCGGACCAGATCCCTCAATTGCTGATCGACGCGCAGATGAAAGTTCTTCAGCATCCAGACGTGGTTACGCAGCACCAGTTCACCGGTGCGCTGGGCCTGGCGGATCAACGCGAGCAGAAGCAGGGGGTTTCCGCCTGCAATCCTGCATAAAGCGGTACTGGCGCTGTTGATAACCTCACCACCCAGCACCTGGCTACAGAGCTCGCGGGCCTGCGCATCGGTGAGCGGTGACAGGTCAAAGCGCCGCAGCAGCCCCTCGTTCCAGAGGGAAACAAAAGCTGCTGTCGGTCCCGGCTTTGGTCTGGAGAGCACCAGCAGCTTTACCAGGCCCATCAAGGCCAGTTGCGCCAGCACCCTGGAACTGTCTGCATCCAGGTTCCCGGCGTCTTCCACGATCACAAGCGCTGTGGGTTCCCCGGTTTCGAGCCGCCGGCTAAGCACCTTCTCCATGCGGCGGGGCACTGACGGCCACGGTTCGGACTCCGGCAAGGGGTATGAGCCCAGGTATGGAGCCAGCGCGCCGAAAGGGAGCTTCGTCATCGCCGCTGCGGGAAAGATCCAAAAGGGCTTGACCGCCGCGCCGAGCTGCCGGAGCACCGCCCCGGCCAACGCACTCTTTCCCAAGCCGGCGTCCCCCGCCAGCAGGACTCCTACCCGGTCAGGGTCTTGCAGCGCGGCCACGATTGAAGCTACCAGGTCGGAGCAGCCCACCAGGGCGCGGGGAAAGTCGTCGTTGTCCATGTCCGCCGGCCCCCTAGGCAAAGGTCATCTTCAGGTCGGCACGGCTGGAGACCTGAAGCTTTCCGTAGATCTGGTAAAGATGGCCCTCCACCGTCCGCACGGAAATGCACATTTTCGCGGCGATGGCCTTGTTGCTCTCACCCGCGGCCGCACGCTGGGCTACCTCCTGTTCGCGCGCTGTGAGCGTCGGTCCGTCCTCCTCCGCCGGCAGGACGCCCATTTTCTGGACACTGCTGCTGATCCGGTGTCTGGCTGCCCTGGCCGCGGCCCGGTCCCCCGCCGCGTCGGCAACCTTCTGGGCCTCCCTGGCGGCGTCCCTGGCGAACAGGTCATCACCTATCCGGGCGGCGGCCTCAGCGGCCTCCAGCAGCACGGCGCTGTCCTGTTCCACAATGCCCGTTCCGAACAGGTGAGTGACGTCCGCGAACTGACCCTGGACGGCAGCTGACGCCGCGACCAGCCGGGGGGCAGCGCCCCGGCAGCCTTGGCGCACGGCAGTGCAGAGGAAGAGCAGTTCAGGGAGTTTCGCGCCGCGTCGGCGTTCCTCCTCGGCGCGTTCCAGCAGTCGCACGCCGGCCTTTTCTTTAGACGCCAGCTCGGCAGAGGCGAGCACCTGAAACAGCGAACGCACGCTCAAGGAGAGCTGAGAGGGGCAACGTCCGTCCAGCTCCACAGAGCGCAGATACTGGAGGGCTTTGTCGTTTTCCCTGAGCAAGGCGTAGCAGTAGGCGATCGTGGCACTGGCCAAAGCCTGCGCTCCGGACGTATCCAGCTGCCCCAGCTGACTATGTGCCGGCAACAGCCTTTCCAGCGCACGCTCCGCCCGGCCGCAGTACGCGTCAAGAGCCCCCTGGGCGAGTTGGTCCAATGCGACGGCGGCGACGGCGGCGATCCCGTCGCCGAACCGTCCCGCATCGGGGCTATGGCAAAGCTGGGGATCTGAGGCCGTCCCGAGGAAGACGCTTAACAGTGCCTGCTCCGCTGACCTGGCATTGACCGCCGCCAGCTCCTCCGCGGTGAAACGCATCTGCATGTCGTGGACAAGGGCCCGGGCCTCCGCATGGCGTCCCACAATCGTCCAGGCTTGCCATAGGAGCGTGGCAGCATGCACCTTATTGCCTTGGGTCGCGCATGCGGGATAGAGCCGGCTCAGCGCATCCGTCGCCTGCCGGTATCTGCCCTCGCCGAGGTCCAGTTCGGCCCTGGCCAGGGCGACGTCCTCCCGCAGCGCGGCGATACCGGCCGCGTCCTGGACAGAGGCGGCAGCGGCTCCGTTCAGCCTGGCTTCCACCCGGTCCAACGCGGCGCGGGCTTCCGGTCCGCGGCCTGGACGGGATGCGAGGACGGAACTGCGCACCAGCATCGCCTCAACCCAACAGCCCAGCGCAAGGTCCATGGCGTCAAGGGCATCCGGCGACAAGAGCTGTTCGGCCTTTGCTGCGTCCCCCAAGGCTGCGTACGCCCGGCCCTGTTGGGCCAAAGCGGTGCCGCGTTCCTTCGGAGCCAGGAGCTCCACGAACCTCAGGGCCTGCTGCGGCTGACCTGCGAGATTGGCCAGCCGGGCAGCATGCCTGGCCTCCTGAGGGGACAAGGCCTCCCCACAGTCGAGGGCCCACCGGGCCAGCTCCAGGGTTTCCGTGGCCGACCTGTCAGTTGCTCGTTGGGTCTGTGCAGCGAGCCGTCGCAGCGTCCGGCTGCGGCCGTGGGGGACGCGTTGGCGGATCGCGCGCTCCGCCAACGGGTTCGAGAGTCGGACAAGGGGCCGCCGGTCGGTTGCCAGGTCGAGGCAGCCCCGCCGGGTGAGGGAGTCGAGGGCTTCGGCGCTGCACAGGCGCAGGAGGGTGTTCAATGGCATTCCGCCGCTGAGCGCCAGCAGCTCAAGGACCTGTTGCTCGGCCTCGGACTCCGGGTTGGCCCAGGCGCTGACGGCGTCCCGGGAGCATGCGCCGTACACGAATGTGCGGTTGGTCAGCACCCAGACGCCGGCGTCCTCAATGAAGGTGCCGGCGTCAATCTGATCGCGCAGGATCAGTTCGAGCGCCCGCGGATTGCCGCGGCTGGCCCTCCAGAAAGCCACTGCTGCGGCAGTTGAGACCTCGGCGGCGCAGAAGCTGCGCAGCCACTGGCTTGCCTCGGCGAGGCTGAAAGCGCCCACGTCTGTCCGACCGATGAGCCTGTCCTTCCACAGCGACACCAAGTCGCCCGGAGCCGCCAGCAGATCCTCTCCCGTGGCCAGCAGGCGAACGGTTCCATGGACGGTCAGTCGGTTGATGACGAGCGCGGCGAGCTCGTCCAGGCCTTCGGTGTTGTCCACAAACAGCACGATGTTGCGCCCCTTTGCCCGGTCCCGCAGCAACTGGGCAAGTCCGGCCACCACCTTTAGCGGATGTTCGGCGCATCCTTCGTCGAGGTCGTTGAGCAGCGATCCCAAGGCGCCATAGGGCGTCGACGCCGAGGTGGAACTGCCATTTACTTGCACCACAAGGTAACTGTCGTCCAGCCGCTCCAGCGCCTGGCGGGCCAGAAAGGTCTTGCCCACTCCCGGCGCCCCGACTACCACCGCGCCGCAGGAGCCGCCGGGTGAGCCGCGGCCGGTCAGGGAGCCCAGGATGTCCTCGACCAGGTCCTGCCGGCACCATGCGGGACGGGAAATCTGTTTAACCCCGTCCGGGGCATCGGAATCACGATTTTTAGGGTTGCCTGCGGCAACAGAAATTAAGACGGCAGCATTTGAATCGAACATGAGGCGAGACCTTCGTATTCAGTTGGAGACCCAGTAGCCCCAACCTACGAACGGCGCTGCGCAGGTACACGAGTAACGTGTACTCGATTTACCTGCCCCGGTCCTGATGGCGGACGGCAACGGTACTCAACCTCTTGGATCTACTACCTACCCGTCTCGTGACCGCCCTTCGGCGACGCCGCAAGTACCGTCACGCCTCTATCTCTGGCACGCGGGGAGGAGGTGCCGGACATGGTGCTCCAGAATCTCGCCGGAGCCGTGAGCAAAGCGAGCGTCCCCCGGCCCGGACCTAGACGGCGAGCAGCCCGGCGGGCCTCTGCCCGGACAGGGAAGCCAGCGCGCGGGGACGCAGCTCCGGCCACTCCTCGGTCAGCAGCGACAGGATGACGAAGTCGCGCCAGACGCCGTCGGCGTTGCGGGAGGACCGGCGCCGGGTGCCTTCGGCAGTGAAGCCGAACCGGGCCAGCGAGGCCAGCGACCGCTGATTGCGGCTGTCCACGTCGCATTCAACCCGTCCAGCCCCGCAGGAGAACAACCAGTCGAGCAGGGTGATCTTCACCTCGTGGTTCACCTTCGCTCCCCAGAGGTCCGGGTCCAGCACGGTCCGGCCGATCTTCACGCGCTCCGTCCTCTCGTCGTGTTCGGTGATGCCGGTGGTTCCGACGAAACGGGACTGTCCCAGCGGGAGCTGCTGGTACACCGAAAACACCTGCAGCCCCGCGAAACGGCGGTCCACGAACGCTGACAATTCGGCCTCACCCGCGGGCCGGGCCTCACTGTCACTAAAGCCTTGGGACCAGATCTCGTCGCGGGCCAGAAGGCGCGCCAGCGGCTCGACGTCGAGCGGTGTGAATGGTGCCAGGACGAACCTGCCGGTGGCCGTCTGAAGGGTCGGCAGGGTGTCGGGAAGGAGCAGCGCCATTGCGGCCTTTCTGGTGCGCGGTGAAGCGTGGGGAGTGGGTCGGCGGAAGCCGTATGTGTCCGCAAATTTTCGGCGGCAAGAGAAATTATCACCCCGATGCCGCAGTCCGCAACGACACGCTGGCCGCGGCTGTGCGGCAGCCCATCCGCAGCCGGTTCAGCCAGCTGCCGGCCGGCCACGAACGACTTATCCGCGGGGGTGGAGGGCCTGCTGGACCGTGCCGAGGAGCGAACGGAACCTTGCGTCCTGAGGCAGTTCCTCGATCAGCACGACGCCTTCCGGCCCGGCCAGTGGTATCCGCCAGTTGGGGTACTCCGTGCTGGTGCCGGGCTGGTTCTGCGTGCGGGTCTCCCCCACGGCGTCGACCAGCGCCACACCGAGCAACGACGACGGCGTGAGGGCGGTGAACGCGTACAGCGCCTCCACCGTGGCCTGCTCCCCGGCCTCCGCCGCTGCCGGCAGCAGCCCGCGCTCCCGGACGAGCTCCAGCGCGGCTTCCTGCTCTGCGGCGTCGGCGGCGCGTTCTTCCGCGACCGGGCGCCGCAGCAGCCCGAGCGACTCGCGGAGCGTCACGTGCGCGCCGGCCAGGTAGCCTGCGGTAGGAGGCAGGTCGTGCGTGTTGACACTGGTGAGGCACTGCTGCCGGTAGCGTTCCGGCGCCAGCGGCCCGTCGCCGTCGTGCTCGAACCACAGGATCGAGGTGCCGAGGATGCCCCGTTCGGCCAGGTAGTCCCGGACCCAGGGTTCGAAAACGCCGAGGTCCTCGCCGATCACCACTGCCCCCGCGCGTTGGGCCTCGAGGGCCAGGATGCCGATCAGCGCTTCGTGGTCGTAGTACACGTACGTGCCCCCGCCCGGCCCGGCGCCCTCCGGGATCCACCAGAGGCGGAACAGGCCCAGGACATGGTCAACCCGGATCCCGCCGGCGTGGCGCAGCACGGTCCGCAGCATGTCCCGGTAGGGGGCGTAGCCGGCCTCGGCGAGCCGCCCCGGGTGCCACGGCGGCTGGGTCCAGTTCTGGCCCTGCTGGTTGAACATGTCCGGAGGCGCGCCAACCGTCACGCCGTGCGCGAGGACGCCGGACAGGGTCCAGGCGTCGGCGCCGCCGAGCTTCACCCCGACCGCAAGATCATGCACGACGCCGATGTCCATGCCGGCCCGCCGCGCGGCGTCCTGCGCCGATTCCAGTTGCTGGTCGCAAATCCACTGCAGCCAGCGGTGGAATTCGATCCGGTCCGCGAGCGCGGTCCGTTGGGCGGCGCAGTACCCGGTGTCCGGGGAGGCAGCGGCGTCCGCCCACTCGGGCGCCGAGGGGTCGAGGCTCTCTGCCAGGGCGCACCACAGCGCGAAGTCGTCGAGCCCCTGGCCCTGGTCCCGGCAGAAGTCGCTGAACCGGCGTGAACGGGAGGGTCCCCGCCGGACGCGGAACACCCGCTCAAGCACCGCCAGCTTTGCCTCGTAGCTGGAGTTGCGGTCCAGCAGGGACGCCTCCCGGTTGGCGGCCCGCAGGCGGGTCGCGAGGCTGTCCGCCTCGGCCAGCGCACCGGGCTCCAAGTAGGCGTATTCAGGGATATCCTCCACCCGGATGTACAGCGGGTTGAAGAAGCGCCGGGTGGCTGGCAGGTACGGCGAGTCCTCCACCGGGGGCCGGGGCTCCGCGGCGTGCAGGGGGTTGACCAGGATGAACCCCGCCCCTTCCGCCCCGGCAACGGCGGCCAGATCGGCCAGGTCCGCGAAGTCGCCGATCCCCCAGGAACGCGCTGATCGCACGGAGTAGAGCTGGGCCGTGAGTCCCCAGTTGCGGCGTGCCGCCAGGGCTGCAGTGGTCCGCAGCCGCCCCGGAGTGACCACCAGCGGGCACTCCGCCGCGGTGCCGGCCGCGTCCGCCTGGATGGTGTGCCAGCCGATCGCCAGCCCCTCCGGGATGGCGAAGCTCGCGCGCCCGGTCAGGGCGCCGTCGATCTCCTGAGGCTCCTCCCAGTTCTCCAGCTGCCGGACGTCGTGCCGGGCGCCATCCTCGGCGACGACCCGGACATTGACGTCGGTCCCGTGCGGGACGTGGACTTCGAAGGATGCCGCTGCTCCCTCCCGCGCCACCACGACCGGCGGCAGGAACCGGCGCCAGGGGGCCAGCTCGGCTGCCTCCAGCGATCGCTTGATCTCCCCCGGACCGGCGGAGGCAACGCCCAGGGCGGTGAGGACCTGGCGAAGGGTGTCCGCGGCAACGGAGCGCTCCACCCCGTCCCAGCCCCAATAGGAGGTTCCCACCCCGTGGGCCGCTGCCAGTTCGCGCAGCAGCGCGTCGGCGTCGTCTGCCGTGGCGGGGTGGTGGTCAGCCGGTTCCGTGCCGTCCCTCATGGGCGCGTCAGCCGTTGTCCGGGCGCGCCGGCGGTTCGGCACCGGGGGCGGCGTGGATGTGGGCCTCCCCCACCAGCTCGTGCAGGCCGGCGACGGAGGCGGCGAGGCTGAGACCGGGCGATTCGACAATGAACGGCATCAGCAGCCGGTTTTCTTTCTCCAGGTGCAGGGCGAAGACCTGTCCGATCGTGCCGGCGGCGACGGCGGCGTCCACTCCCTGGGCGGCGCGGAGGCGCTCCACGAGGCCGACTATCGCCTTGTGTTCGGCGAGCATCCCTGCCACCAGCAGCCGTCCCTCCGGCATAGCCCCCGGTCCGCCGTACAGCGGGCCCTCCTCGGCAAGCGCATGCGGGACAAGTTCGGTCTCGCACCATTCGACCAGCACCTCGTGGGCCTCGTGCTCGGCTCCGGTGTCGCGGGCCTTCACCGCATGGGTCAGGGCGGCAATCAGCGCCTCGAGCCGTTTGAGCATCCCCGCATGGTGCGTCTCCACGGCTGCGAGCGCCCCGGCTTCTTCCTCGGGTTTCTTGGGAACCGGCGTGTCCATGGCGTCTCCCTGGCTGGGCGGAACTCGGGTCCTGCTGAATCTGATCCAACTGTACGGCCGGCCCGGTTCCCGCGAACAGGCCTTTCGGCCCCGCATGCCGCCCGGACCTGCCGGCAGGGCCGGGGCGTTTTGGGGCGGTTTCGACGCTTCCCGGCCGGCCGCGCTAGCCTTGCACCCTATGATCGACGTCGAACGGTTCCGGATCCTCCTCAGCCAGGAGCGCGAGCGGAAGCTTGCCCTGTTGCCCGCCTTGCGCAGGGACATCACGTCGGTGAATGCCGCCCGGCAGGATTCCAACGTCGACGACGAACACGATCCGGAGGGGGCGACGATCGCTTTCGAACTCTCCCAGGCCTCCGCGCTGCTGGAACAAAGCAGGGCCGGGCTCGCACAGATTGAAGCTGCGCTGGTCCGGATCGACGCAGGTAGCTACGGCATCTGCGAGGTGTGCGGCGGCCCGATTGCCGAGGGCCGGCTTGAGGCCAGGCCGTGGACGCCCTACTGCATCCGGCACAGCGCCGGCCCGGCATAACAGCGAAGGCGTAACAGTCCCCCCATGAGCATTGAGTCAACTGCCCTCGCCACCGACGACCTGGCCGGAACGTGGTGGCACCGCATTGTGGACGGGTTCAGCCATGCGCCCGCACCGGTGGTGACCGGAACCGAACTCCTGCTGGTGGTCGCCGTCGCCGTCGCACTCTCCCTGCCGCGCGCCAGCTGGCGGTACTTTGGCCTGCTCGCCACCGTGACGCACGAGCTGGGCCACGCCTTCGCCGCACTCATGACCGGCCAGCGGCTTGGCGGCATCAGGCTGAGCCTGGACCATTCCGGCACGACCACGAGCTACAGCCGCCGGCCCTTGGCCGCCGCCTGGTCGACATTCTGGGGCTATCCGGTCCCCGCCGTCGTCGGCGCCGCGATGGTCTGGTCAGGCTTCAACGGCTGGGGGCCGGCGGCGATGTCGGTCGGCACCCTCGTGTTGCTGCTTTCTTTCCTCTTCCTGCGCAACGGCGTCGGTGTACTGATCACCGCCGCGGCGGTCCTCGCCGCAGTGCTGCTGGTCCTCTTTGTCCCCGCGGTGTTTATTGGACACGTGATGATCGGCCTGGGGCTGGCACTGCTGGTGGCTGCCGTCCGGGACCTGGGCAAGCTGGTGGCGGTGCATTCGCGGCACCGGAACCGGCTGTCGACGTCGGACGCGTACCTGCTTGCCCGCTCCACGCCCTTGCCGGCGTTTGTCTGGATCGGGCTGTTCGGCGTCGTGGTGGCGGCGGCTTGGTGGGTGGCATGGCAGCCGATGGCGCCGGTCGTCGCCGGCCTGTTCGGCCTCGTGGCCCAGGCTGCCCGGATGGGCTGATCTGCTGGGCTGCCCTGCTGGGCTGACCGGGGCCGGTGCGGCCGGTCAGGTGCGTCCGGCTGGCCTGCTGCGCATAGGCTGGGAGCATGAGTGAGACAACCACGAAATCGGACCAGGCCTTCAGCACGCGGGGCGCCTATGTCACCGGCGGTGCGGAGTTCAACCGGGACACCAACTACATCGAGGACCGGATCACCCGCGACGGCGCGCCCGGGGCCAACGGGGAGCCCGGCTGGCCCGTCGAACCCGGCCGTTACCGGCTGGTCGCGGCGCGCGCCTGCCCGTGGGCGAACCGGACCGTGATCGTGCGGCGCCTCCTCGGCCTCGAAGACGTGATCTCTCTCGGCCAGCCCGGCCCCACCCACGATGCACGCTCCTGGACCTTCGATCTGGATCCCGGCGGCAAGGACCCGGTCCTGGGCATTGAGCGGATCCAGGAGGCCTACTTCCGCCGTTTCCCGGACTATCCCCGCGGCATCACGGTCCCGGCGATCGTCGATGTGCCCAGCGGCGCAGTGGTCACCAACAACTTCCCGCAGATCACCCTGGACTTCTCCACCGAGTGGACGGAATTCCACCGCGACGGCGCCCCGGATCTTTACCCCGAAGCCCTCCGGGAGGAGATCGACGCCGTCAACAAGCGGGTCTTCACCGAGGTCAACAACGGCGTCTACCGCTGCGGTTTTGCCGGCTCCCAGCACGCCTACGACGCGGCCTACGACCGGCTTTGGACGGCGCTGGACTGGCTGGAAGAACGGCTCACCGGGCAGCGCTACCTGGTGGGCGACACGATCACCGAGGCGGACGTCCGGCTGTTCACCACGCTGGCACGCTTCGACGCCGTCTACCACGGGCACTTCAAGTGCAACCGCCAGAAGCTCAGCGAAATGCCGGCGCTGTGGGCCTACGCCCGGGACCTGTTCCAAACCCCCGGCTTCGGTGACACGACCGACTTCGTGCAGATCAAGCAGCACTATTACATCGTCCACGAGGACATCAACCCCACCGGGATCGTCCCGAAGGGTCCGGAACTGGGCAACTGGCTCTCGGAGCACGGCCGCGAGGCCCTCGGCGGCCGCCCCTTCGGCAACGGCACGCCGCCGGGTCCCGTCCGGGCCGGCGAAGAGGTTACCGCCGGACACGGCGCGGGCTAGGCACCGGCCGCGGCGGGCGGTGCAGACGGCGGCGCTAGGGTGGGGCAATGGAACTTTCCACCCAGCCACACTCCGGACCGGCGGCCGGACCGCAGCTTTCCGTCGGGACCGCCGCCCCGGCGTTTGCCGCCGTCCGTGAACTCTTCGACACATTCCTGGCAGAGGATCCTGAGTACAGTGCCCAGTTAGCGGTGTACCGCGGCGGCGTCAAGGTACTGGAGCTCAGCGGCGGCCCCGGGCTGGGCCCGGGCGACATCACAGGTACCTACTCGTGTTCCAAGGGGGCGGCAGCCTTCGTCATCGCCCTGCTGGTACAGGACGGGCTGCTGGACCTGGACGCGGCCGTGGCGTCCTACTGGCCCGAGTTCGCCGCGCACGGCAAGGACCGGCTCACCGTCCGCCAGGCACTCTCGCACCAGGCGGGCCTGCCGGGCATCGCCGGCGGCTTCGCGCTCGAGGAGTTCCCCACGCCGGAAGCCGCCCGCCGTCTGGCCGCCGCCGCCCCGCTGTGGCGCCCGGGACGCACCGTCGGCTATCACGCGCTGACCATCGGCATCCTGATGGAGGAACTGTGCAGGAGGGTCGCCGGAGCCCCGTTGCAGGAACTCTTTGACGAGCGCCTCCGCCGTCCCTTCGACATCGATTTCTTCCTGGGCCTGCCCGCCGAGGAGGAGGAGCGCTTCCGCGAGGTGTTGTACACCGAGGACCCCGATGGCTGGCTGGACCCGCTCAGCCTGGCGGGACTGAACAGCAACGCGCCGGTCAGCGGCATCATGGAGCTGCCCAACCACCGCGTCATCCGCGCAGGCGGCATGAGCAGCGCCGGAGGGATAGGCTCCGCGGAAGGACTCGCCCGGCTCTACGCCGCAGCCACCACCGGAGTCGACGGCGGTCCGGGCTTCCTGGCGCCCCGGACCATCGGACTGATGGCGGAGGAGCAGGTGTGGGGCCTTGACCGTTCCTCCGGACAGGACAACGCCTTCGGCGTGGTCTTCATGAAGCCGCACCCGGGGCGGGACTTCGGCAGCCACCTCGCTTTCGGCCACGAGGGCGCCAACGCGGCCCTGGGCTTCGCCGATCCCGGCTACGGAATCGGCTTCGGCTACGTGCCCAGGCGCAGCGAGGAAGGACGCACCAACGGAAGGGCCCAACGACTCTCGGCCGCGGTGCGGAAGGCCTGCGCGTCGACCCCGCTGGCATCCCCGTAGGGGTTCGTCCAGTTGTAGCAGCAACGCCGCGGCCCTAGGGTGAGCCGGGATGGCAAATGCAAAAGAACACGACGACGGCGGCACCCACCCCTCCTGGGCCCGCAGGCTCGCGCGCACCGTGGCCGGGAGCGTCTCTGCCGCCCTGCTGTGGCCCCGGCTGCAACTGGCCACGAAGGCGGCCATCGCGGCGGGCGTCGCGTTCTTCATCGCCCCGTTTATGCCCGGCTCCGCGGCTGACTACCCGTACTACGCGCCCCTGGGCGCCCTGGTCGCGATGTACGAAAACGTCTCCGGCTCCATGCGCCAGGGAGTCCAGACGCTGGTGGGCCTGGCCCTCGGCATCGGGCTCGCCTTTGCGCTGTTCAGCTTGGGAAACCCGACGCCGCTGTCGGTCGCGATCATGATGGGACTCGGCGTCATCCTCGCCGGCCTGCCGAAGATCGGTTCCGGCAGCGACTGGATCCCGACGGCGGCGCTGCTGGTGCTGCTGGTCGGCGGCCACAACCCGGACAAGTTCTCGTTCGGCTATCTCTTCCAAATGGGCGTCGGCGTCAGCGTCGGCATCGTGGTGAACCTGCTCGTCTTCCCGCCGCTGCACTTCAAAGCCGCCGCCCTCAGTCTGGCCGAGCTGCGGCTGGCCCTGGCCCAACAGCTCTGGGATATGGGCAAGGCGCTCCGCGAGAACTGGCCGCCGGAACACGAGGACTGGTCCCGCCGCTCCGAGGCGCTCGCGGGGCGCGCCCGCTCCGTGCGCGCTGCCGTGCAGAAAGCCGACGCAAGCCGGCAAGCCAATCCCCGCMGCCGGCTGCACCCGCGGGACGTCGAGGAGGACTACCGCAACCTGCGTGACCTGGAGCGGCTGACCTTCCATATCCAGGACGTCACCCAGGTACTCTCGGACGTCATCTGGGCCAAAGACACCCCCTTCGTGATTCCGGACGGGTATGCCGAGCCGCTCGCCGAAGCCATGACCATGGCGGGCGACGTGCTCCGGGCTGCGGAGGAGGAGGAACCGCAGCGGCAGGCCGAACTCGTCGAGGAGGCTGACGCGGCGGTCAAGGCCTTCACCGCGCGAGTCGCCGCCGACGACCAGTCCGCCGGCGCCCCGAGCGCCGTCGAGTCAATCCTGCTGAGCCTGCACCGGATGCTGCGGGTAGTGAAATCGGGCAACGCTGAATCGGGCGCCCCCAAATCCAGCGACGCGAAGTCCAGCGACGGACACCGGGAACCGGACGCCTCCTCCGCCGGCACCAGCTAGCCGAACGGCACAGCCGCGCTCCCCGCCAGAACGACGGCGGCGGCCGCCCCCGAAATAGTCGGAGACGGCCGCCGTCGTTGTTCGGTGGCGCGCTATTTCAGCGACGCCACCGACCCGCTGAAGTGCTTGCGCCCCGAATGCGGGCTCCAGGCGACGTAGTCGGAGCGCAACCACGCGCCGTCGTCGCCCTGCACCGTGCTGATGTCTAGCGCGACCCGGGCCGGCAGGAACACCGGCGCCTCGAACGCCACGTCCCAGCTGAAGGCGTCGCCCTTGGCCGCGCCGACGTCGGCCAGCGCCCTGGAGGCAAGGTACATGCCGTGGGCGATGGAACGCCGCATGCCGAGGGCCTTGGCGCTGAGCACGCTGAGGTGGATCGGGTTGAAGTCACCGGAAACGGAGGCGTACGCCCGCCCGGTGTCCACGCCGAGCTGCCAGAGCGCCGTCGGGTTCGGGGCCCTGAAGCCATCGGGCGCGGCGGCCGCGAACGGCTTGTCGATGCCCGGGAGGAACACGCCCTTCGCGAGGTAGGTGGACACGCCGCGCCAGCGGACGAAGTCCTCTCCGGCCCCGCGCACTTCAGCCACAAGGTCCAGCTGGGTGCCGGCCCGGTGGCCGCGCAGGTTTTCCGCCCAGGCCCGGATGTCCAGGGCTTCGGAGAACAGCACCGGAGCGCTCTGGACCACCTTGTTGGTGAGGTGGATCATCCCCAACAACGGCAACGGAAAGTCGTCCCGGTTCATCACGGACATGGACAGCGGGAACGCCAGGGCATGGATGAACCCGGCCGGCAGCACGTCGCTGGCGGTCTCCCCGATCAGGTGCTGGTAGGCCGTCAGGTTGGCGACCCCGGCCGTCACGCCGCGCACCTCATGGCTGCAGCCGGGCAGTTCCGTGCCCGCGTGCGTTCCCAGCACCCGCCGGCGCGCAGCGGTGGCGGCAGCGTTGACGTACAGCTTGGACAGCGACGGCATCTCGCCCAGGAGGACGGGCTGAGTACCGCTCATGCGCCCACCAGGTTCTGCCCGCAGACACGCAGCACTTCGCCGGAAATGCCGCCGGCGGCGTCGCTGGCGAGGAAGGCGATCGCCTCCGCCACGTCCCCGGGCTGGCCGCCCTGCTGCAGCGAATTGAGCCGGCGGGCCACCTCGCGGGTGGCGAACGGGATCCGGGCCGTCATTTCGGTTTCGATGAAACCGGGAGCGACGGCGTTGATGGAGCCGCCGTGCACAGCGAGCAGCGGCGCCGTGGCACGGACCATACCCATCACGCCGCCCTTGGACGCCGCGTAGTTGGTCTGCCCCCGGTTGCCGGCGATGCCGCTGGTGGAGGCGACGGAGACGATCCGCGGCGAGTTTCGGAAGTGCTCGGAGGCCAGCAGCGCCTCGTTGATCCTCAGCTGCGCGGCGATGTTCACGGCAATCACCGAGCTCCAGCGGCCCTGGTCCATGTTGGCGAGCAGCTTGTCCCGGGTGATGCCGGCGTTGTGGATCAGGATGTCCAGGCCGCCATGGCGCTCCACGGCGTGGTCGATGATGCGCTGCCCCGCGTCTTCCCGGCTGATGTCCAGCTGCAGGGCGGTACCGTGCACCTCGTTGGCGACCTTCGCCAGGTGGTCCCCGGCGGCCGGGATGTCGACGACGACGACCTTGGCGCCGTCGCGGTACAGCGTGCGGGCGATGGCCGCGCCGATCCCGCGGGCGGCTCCGGTCACGACCGCGACCTTCCCTGCCAGCGGCTTCTCGGCGTCGGCAGGCAACTGGCCGGCCTCGGAGGAGACCGTCAGGAACTGGCCGTCCACGAAAGCGGAGCGGCCGGAGAGGAAGAACCGGAGGGCCCCGAGGGCGCTGGGGCTCGTGATCCGTGCGCCGTCGGCGAGCAGGATGCCGTTGCCGGTGGCGCCGGCGCGCAGTTCCTTCGCGAGCGAGCGCAGCAGGCCGTCCACGCCCTGCCGGGCCGCCGCCGTGGCCGGGTCCGTGGTCCCGGCGGCGGCGCGGGAAACGGTCACCACGCGCGCGTTCGCGGCGAGGTCCCGGAGCGAGGCCGCGGCGCTGAGCACGGGCTTTTCAAGGTCCTCGGGCCGCGCGGCCTCGTCCAGCACCAGGATGATCGCGCCGAGTTTTTCGCGCGGCACGGCGTGGCGGCGGACGTCCAGGTTCCAGGACAACAGCGTAGCGGCGAGTTCATCCGCCCCGCTGCCGGCTCCCTGGACCAGGACGGGTCCCTGCACCAGCGGCTGGCCCGGCCGGTGGCGGCGGAGCACCACGGGCTGCGGCAGCCCGAGCTTCTTGGCAATGTCCTTGCCCAGGCCCCGGCTCACGAATTGGGTGTATTTGTCAGTCATCCGGTCCCCCTAGTGTGCTTCGAGAATAGCGACGACGCCCTGGCCGCCGGCGGCGCAGATGGAGATGAGCCCGCGCGCCGGGCGGCCGTCGACCTGTCCCTTGTCATGCAGCATCTTCGCCAGCGAGGCGACGATGCGGCCGCCGGTCGCGGCGAACGGGTGCCCGGCGGCGAGCGAGGAACCGTTGACGTTGAGCTTGGCGCGGTCGACGCTGCCCAGGGCGCCGTCGAGGCCGAGCCGGGTGCGGCAGAATTCCTCGTCCTCCCATGCGGCGAGGGTGCTCAGCACAGTGCCGGCGAAGGCCTCGTGGATTTCGAAGAAGTCGATGTCCTCGAAGCCCAGGCCGTGGCGGGCCAGCAGCCGCGGGACAGCGAACGCGGGAGCCATCAGCAGGCCGTCCTTGCCGTGGACGAAGTCGACGGCGGCCGCCTCGCCGTCGAGTACCGTGGCCAGCTTGGGCAGGTCGTGCGCGTCGGCCCATTCCTCCGAGGCGAGCAGCACGGTGGAGGCGCCGTCGGTGAGCGGGGTGGAGTTGCCGGCTGTCATCGTTGCTTCGGCTCCCAGGTTCTTGCCGAAGACCGGCTTGAGACCCGCGAGCTTTTCGAGCGTGGTGTCGGGCCGCAGGTTGGAGTCCTTGCTGAGCCCGCGGTACGGGGTCAGGAGTTCATCGAAGAAGCCGGCGTCGTAAGCGGCGGCCAGGTTGCGGTGGCTGTTGTACGCCAGCTCGTCCTGGGCTTCGCGGGTGATCTTCCACTGCGCCGTGGTGAGCGCCTGGTGCTCGCCCATGGACAGCCCGGTCCGGGGCTCCCCGGTGTTCGGGGCATCCGGGGTCAGGTCCTTCGGCCGGAGCCGGCTCAGCACCTGCAGCCGCTGCGGCAGGGTCTTGGCGCGGTTCAGGTCGAGCAGGATTTCACGCAGGCCCTCGCTCACGGCGATGGGCGCGTCAGAGGCGGAGTCGACGCCGCCGGCGATGGCGGAGTCGATCTGGCCCAGCTTGATCTTATTGGCGAGACCCAGGACGGTTTCGAGGCCGGTTGCGCAGGCCTGCTGCAGGTCGTACGCGGGGGTTTCGGCGGAGAGCGCGGAACCGAGTACCGCTTCGCGGGTGAGGTTGAAGTCGCGGGAGTGCTTGAGCACGGCGCCGGCGGCAACCTCGCCGATCCGCTCGTCCTGCAGGCCGAAACGTGCGATCAGTCCGTCCAGCGCGGCGGTCAGCATGTCCTGGTTGGAGGACTTGGTGTAGGCGCCGCCGGTGCGGGCGAACGGGATGCGGTTGCCGCCGACCACAACGGCTTTGCGGAGTTGCGGCGCTGCGGCTGATCCTGCGCCCGGCGTGGTGTCCTTCGGTCCGGTCGCGGATGTTCCGTTTTCAGGCATGTGCTCTCTCCTTTGATCAAAGCGGATTACTGATACCCAGCGTACCTGATACGCTGGGTATCGTGAACATCCTGCAGGCGGAACCCCCCGGACCGGTCAGTGCCGGCATCAGTGCTGCGCGCAGCAACCCCGGCGACGCCTCGGGGAGCCCAGTCGATGGCCGGGCCTCCCGCTGGCAATCCCACCGTGAGGAACGGCGCCGGGAGCTGATCAAGTCCGCACGGAAGGCGGTCCACGCCCTGGGCAGCGAAGCCTCGATGGAGGACATCGCTGCAGCGGCCGGAACGTCCAAATCCGTCTTCTACCGCTACTTCGGAGACAAGGCCGGCCTCCAGCAGGCCGTGGGCGAAGTGGTCCTGAGCCAGATGCAGCGGCGCATCCAGGAGGCCGCGCAGAGCGCCCAGACCCCGCGCGAAGGGCTCTACGCCATGGTGTCCGCCTACCTGCAGATGGCCGAGACCAGCCCGAACGTCTACACCTTCGTCACCCGCTACGCGCCCGGCGAGGCGGAGAGCCACAACGGTTCGATCGCCGCGGCCGGGGCGCTCGGCCATTTCTTCGCGTCGATCAGCGAGATGATCGCGTTGCCCATGCGGAGCCAACTGCGTGCTGTCGCCGGTAAGGAAGCCGTGATCGGCTACTGGCCCAACGCCGCGATCGGGCTGGTCCGGAACGCCGGGGAGCAGTGGCTCGCCAGCCCGGACTCCCCCGCCAAGCCCGGCCAGGAAGCGATGGCCCGCCAGATCACCGACTGGCTCTGCTTCGGCATCGCACCCGAACTCCAAGATCCGCCGGCCCCGTAGCCGCGTACCAGCTCCAACACGACCAATTGCCAGAGCACCAAAGACCAGAACCACCAACGACCAGAACCGCAATGTCAGTGCCAACGAAGGAATCGACATGACTGAACTAGCCGACCGCCCCGCGGGCCACCCCACCTCCCCGGCCCCCGCGCCCCGGACCTCGCCCGCCGCAGCTTCCGCTGCCGGTGCCCCCGCCGTCGACGTCGCCGCCCTCGGCGAACAGCTGCTGGGCAAGTGGGCCGCGGTCCGCCGGCAGGCCCGGGACCTGGCCGGCCGCCCGGAACTGCACAAGACCGAGGGGCTCACCCACACCGAACACCGCAAGCGGGCCTTCGGCCAGCTCAAGATCCTGGTGGAGAACGGCGCCGTGCACCGGGCCTTCCCTGCGGAGGTAGGCGGTGCGGACGAACACGGCGGCAATGTCGCCGGCTTCCAGGAACTCGTCATTGCCGACCCCTCGCTGCAGATCAAGGCCGGCGTGCAGTGGGGCCTCTTCGGCTCCGCGGTGAACCACCTCGGCACCGAGGAACACCACCAGAAGTGGCTGCCGGGCATCATGAGCCTGGACATCCCCGGCTGCTTCGCCATGACCGAGACCGGCCACGGCTCGGACGTCGCCAGTATCGCCACCACCGCCACCTACGACGCCGCCACCGGCGAGTTCGTGGTGCACACGCCCTTCCGCGCGGCCTGGAAGGACTACATCGGCAACGCCGCCATCGACGGCCTGGCCGCCGTCGTCTTCGCGCAGCTGATCACCAACGGCGTCAACCACGGCGTGCACGCGTTCTACATGGACCTACGTGACCCGGAGACCAAGGAGTTCCTGCCCGGCATCGGTGGAGAGGACGACGGCGTCAAGGGCGGCCTGAACGGCATCGACAACGGCCGGCTGCACTTCACCCAGGTCAGGATCCCCCGGACGAACCTGCTCAACCGCTACGGGAACGTCGACGCCGACGGCACCTACACCTCGCCGATCGCCAGCCCGGGCCGCCGCTTCTTCACGATGCTCGGCACCCTGGTCCAGGGCCGCGTGTCCCTCGACGGCGCCGCCGTGACCGCGTCCAAGCTGGCCCTCAAGACCGCCATCCAGTACGCCTCCGAACGGCGCCAGTTCAACGCCTCCTCCGCCACAGACGAGGAGGTCCTGCTGGACTACCAGCGGCACCAGCGACGGCTGTTCACCCGGCTCGCCACCACCTATGCCGCCAGCTTCGCCAGCGAACAGCTGCTGCAGAAGTTCGACGACGTGTTCTCCGGCCGGAACGACACCGACGAGGACCGCCAGGACCTCGAGACCCTGGCCGCCGCGCTCAAGCCGCTCAGCACCTGGCACGCCCTCGACACCCTGCAGGAGTGCCGCGAAGCCTGCGGCGGCGCCGGCTTCCTGATCGAGAACCGGTTCGCTTCGCTGCGCGCCGACCTCGATGTCTACGCCACCTTCGAGGGCGACAACACCGTGCTGCTGCAGCTGGTCGCGAAGCGCCTGCTGGCGGACTACGCCAAGGAATTCCGTAACGTGGACTTCGGCGTGCTGGCGCGCTACGTCGTCGGGCAGGCCACCGGCGCCGCCATCCACCGGACCGGCCTGCGCGGCGTCGCCCAGTTCATGGCGGACTCCGGCTCGGTGCAGAAGGCCGCCAGTGCGATCAAGGACGAGGCAGGCCAGCGGGCCCTGTTGACCGAGCGCGTCCAGGCCATGGTGGCCGAGGTTGGATCGGCGCTCAAGGGCGCGAACAAGCTGCCGCAGCAGCAGGCCGCCGCGCTGTTCAACAGCCACCAGAACGAGCTCATCGAGGCGGCCCAGGCGCACGCCGAACTGCTGCAGTGGGAGGCCTTCACCGAGGCGCTGGGCAAGGTCGCCGACCCCGGCACGAAGGCGGTCCTGACCTGGCTGCGCGACCTCTTCGGACTGTCCCTGATCGAGAAGAACCTGTCCTGGTATCTGATGAACGGCCGTCTCTCGATGCAGCGCGCCCGCACCGTGGGCGAGTACATCAACCGGCTGCTCGTGAAGATCCGCCCGCATGCCCTGGACCTGGTGGACGCTTTCGGTTTCGGCCCGGAGCACCTCCGCGCAGCTATCGCCACCGGGGCGGAGAAGACCCGCCAGGACGAGGCCCGGGAGTTCTTCCGCCAGCAGCGTGCCAGCGGCCACGCCCCGGTTGACGAGAAGATCCTGCTGGCCCGCACGGCGCGCGAGGCGAAGGCCAAATCCGGGAAGGCCGCTTCCGGCAAGGCGCGGCGCGGCTAAGCAACAGCGCCGCTAAGAAAGCAACCGAGCTCAAAAACAGCACGGCACGACGACGGCGCCGCCCCCTTATCCGGGGCGGCGCCGTCGTCGTGCTGCGTCGCTACTGCGGAAGAACCGAGCGGTAGACCTCGAGGGTGGTTTCGGTGATGGATTCCCAGGAGAAGTGCTCCTCGGCCCGGCGGCGGCCGGCCTGGCCCATCGCGCGGGCGCGCGCCGGGTCGGAGACCACCTCGGTCAGGGCCGCGGCAAACTCCGTAACGAACTTCTCCGGATCGAGCGGAGTGCCGGTGCCGTCGGTGACCTGCTCAAGCTGCACCAAGAGGCCCGTCTCGCCGTGCTGCACAACTTCCGGGATGCCGCCCGTGGCGCTGGCCACCACCGCGGCGCCGCAGGCCATCGCCTCCAGGTTCACGATCCCGAGCGGTTCGTAGATGGACGGGCAGGCGAACGCGGTGGCGTGGCTGAGGACCTGGATCAGCTCGCGGCGCGGAAGCATCCGCTCCACGAGGATCACGCCGCTGCGCTGGCCCTGCAGTTCCTCGATCAGGCGGGCAGTCTCCGCGGCGAGTTCCGGCGTGTCCGCGGCGCCGAGGCACAGCACCAGCTGGACGTCGGCGGGAAGCTTCGCAGCAGCCCGGAGCAGGTACGGGACGCCCTTCTGGCGGGTGTTGCGCCCCACAAAGACGACGCTCGGCCGCTCAGGGTCGATGCCCAGGGCGCGGACCACGTCCTCGTCTTCGTCGCGGTTCCAGAGGCTGACGTCGATGCCGTTGTGGACCACTCGGACCTTCGCGGGGTCCACCTCCGGGTAGCTGCGCAGAATGTCCTGGCGCATCCCTTCGGACACGGCGATGATCGCCGCGGCGGACTCGTAGGCGGTCTTCTCCACCCAGGAGGACAGGGCATAGCCGCCGCCGAGCTGTTCGGCTTTCCAGGGCCGCAGCGGTTCCAGGCTGTGGGCGCTGAGCACGTGCGGGATGCCGTGCAGCAGCGAGGCGATGTGCCCGGCCATGTTGGCGTACCAGGTGTGCGAATGCACGAGGTCCGCGCCGGCGATGTCCGGGACGATCCTCAGGTCCACGCCGAGGGTCTGCACCGCGGCGTTGGCGCCGGCCAGGTCCTCCGGCACGGCATAGGACGTTACGGTGGCCCCGTGGTAGTCCGGAGTGCGCGGGGCACCGAAGGCCCGCACCTGCAGATCCACCCTCTGGGCCAGCACACGGCTGAGTTCGGCCACGTGGACGCCGGCGCCCCCATAGATTTCGGGCGGGAATTCCTTGGTCACAATGTCTATTCGCACAAACCCCAAGGTAGTCCTTCCGGCTGATCTGTTCTAGTGTGAAGAGGTCCGGGCACACCGGACGGTTTTTGGGGAGCAACGAAGGCGTTCAGGAGCGATCACATGCCGCAGCAAAAGAAAGTCTTGGCCATTGTCCTCGCAGGTGGCGAGGGAAATAGGCTGATGCCGTTGACGGCCGACCGGGCCAAGCCGGCCGTTCCCTTCGCCGGAAGTTACCGGCTCATTGATTTCGCCCTTTCCAACCTGGTGAATTCCCGGTATTTGCAGATTGTCGTCCTGACGCAATACAAATCCCACAGCCTTGACCGGCATATTTCCGAAACGTGGCGCATGTCCACCCAGCTCGGCAACTACATCGCCTCCGTACCCGCCCAGCAGCGCGTCGGCAAGAGCTGGTTCCTGGGCAGCGCCAACGCCATCTACCAGTCCCTCAACCTGATCCACGACGCCAACCCCGACATCGTCGTCGTGGTCGGCGCGGACCACGTGTACCGCATGGATTTCGCGCAGATGGTCGAGCAGCACGTCGCCAGCGGCGCGAAGGCGACGGTGGCGGCCGTACGGCAGCCGCTGCACATGGCCGACCAGTTCGGCGTGATCGAGGTTGACCAGCAGAACCCGGAGAAGATCGCGGCCTTCGTGGAGAAGCCGTCCTCCACGCCCGGGCTCGCCGCGGACCCCACGCAGTTCCTGGCATCCATGGGCAACTACGTTTTCAACGCCGACGCCCTCGTCGAGGCGCTGCACGTCGACGCCGAGCGGCTCGACACCAAGCACGACATGGGCGGGGACATCATTCCCTACTTCGTCGACCAGGGCGAGGCCGGGGTGTATGACTTCACCCTCAATGACATCCCCGGCTCCACCGAGCGTGACCGCACCTACTGGCGCGACGTCGGCACCATCGATTCGTTCTACGACGCCCACATGGACCTGATCTCCCCCGTGCCGGTGTTCAACTTGTACAACTCGGAATGGCCGATTTACACGCGCCAGAGCATCTCGCCGCCGGCCAAGTTCGTCCGCGGCGAGGGCGGCACCGTGGGCACGGCGTTGGACTCGATCGTGGCCAGCGGCGTCGTTATCTCCGGCGGCATCGTGGAAGGCTCGGTGCTCTCCAACGACGTCTACGTCGGCACGGCCAGCCGGGTCCTTGACTCGGTGCTGATGGACAAGGTCCAGGTCGGGGCGGGCGCAGTGGTCAAGCGTGCCATCGTCGATAAGAACGTCCGGATCCCGGCCGGTGCCGCGATCGGCCTGGATCCCGAACTAGACCGGGCGCGCGGGTTCAAGGTCACCGACTCCGGCATCACGGTCCTGTCCAAGGGCCAGGAAGTTCCCGAGCCCGGCGACGCCGAACGTTCCCTCTCCGCGGCCAACCTGTACCTCGTGCCGGATGCCGTGAAGACCGCCACCGAGAACTGGCCGGCCGGCCGCGAGTCCGTGGAAAAGGTCGGCGAGGTGCACGCCGCCGCCGTCGGCGTCGAGCCTCCCGGGAAGTCCTCCACCAAGGCGTACTAAGCCGCGGGCCTGAGCCGGGCCGCCGGTTGGCGGCCCGGGTTCCGGGCCGGCAATCTGCGGCGTCGGGTCGGGGCCGTTGCAGGCTGTAAAATTAGCCCAATGAGCTCTCCCGATCTGCCCCCCGTGCCGGCCAGCGATTCACCGGCCCCGGCTGAGTTGACCCCCGCGGAAATCGCCGCCTGCCTCAAGGTGCTGAACAGCATCCACGTTTACGACGAGGAACACCCGGACTACGTTTCGATCCGCCGCGCGACCGGGAAGATGTTCAAAGCGGTCAAGCGGCACCGCCGGAGCACGAAGCGGGACCTCATCGCCGAGGCGGACCGTGCCGTCATCGCCCAGACCGCGACCGCCGCACCGGACCGGATCGATGACGAGACCCGCGGCAACAAGCTGGCGACCTCGGCCACCGGCGAGGTTGCGGGCCACCTGATCAGGTCCCGGCCCTGCTACATCTGCAAGCAGCACTACACGCAGGTGGATGCGTTCTACCACCAGCTGTGTCCCGAGTGCGCCCTCTTCAACCACAGCAAGCGCGATGCCCGGACGGACCTGAGCGGCCGGCGTGCGCTGCTGACCGGAGGACGGGCCAAGATCGGCATGTACATTGCCCTCCGGCTGCTCCGCGACGGCGCCCACACCACCATCACCACGCGCTTCCCGAAGGACGCCGCCCGGCGCTTCGCCGCTATGGAGGACAGCGCCGACTGGCTGCACCGGTTGCGGATCGTCGGCATCGACCTGCGTGATCCCTCGCAGGTGATGGCCCTGACGGACTCCCTCGACGCCGCGGGCCCGCTGGACATCATCATCAACAACGCCGCCCAGACGGTCCGGCGCTCGGGCAACGCATACAAGCCGCTGGTCGACGCCGAGGACGAAGCCCTGCCCGCGGAGCTGCAGGCAGCCAACGGCGGCCCCGAGCTGGTCACCTTCGGCCACGCCCACGACAAGCACCCGCTGGCCCTGGCCAGCTCGGTCCTGGACCATCCCGTGCTGGCCGGCGACGCCATCACCTCGCTGGCGCTGTCCACCGGCTCCGCCTCGCTCGAGCGGATCGCCTCCGGCACCGCGATCGACGCCGGCGGCCTGGTTCCGGACCTCGCCAGCATCAACAGCTGGACCCAGGTGGTGGACGAGGTGGATCCGCTGGAGATGCTTGAAGTGCAGCTCTGCAACGTCACCGCGCCGTTCCTGCTGGTAAGCCGGCTGCGCGGGGCGATGAGGCGCTCCACCGCACGGCGCAAGTACATCGTGAACGTCAGCGCCATGGAGGGCCAGTTCTCCCGCGCCTACAAGGGACCCGGACACCCGCACACCAACATGGCCAAGGCCGCGTTGAACATGATGACGCGGACCAGCGCCAAGGAAATGCTCGATTCCGACGGCATCCTGATGACCGCCGTCGATACCGGCTGGATCACCGACGAGCGGCCGCACTACACGAAGGTCCGGCTGATGGAGGAAGGCTTCCATGCGCCGCTGGACCTCGTCGACGGCGCCGCGCGGGTCTACGACCCGATCGTCATGGGCGAGTCCGGCGAGGACCAGTACGGCGTTTTCCTGAAGGACTACAAGCCCAGCCCCTGGTAGGACCGGGGCCGCCGGGTCCGGTGTGCCGTGGACAAGCGGGCCGTAGTCAAGCGGGCCGTCCGTCCCGGCGCCACGGGCCTTATGGCCCTGATGGGCTGCCCGGCCTGTCCGTAACGTGGAGCTGTGAATACGACGACGCCTCCGCCCAATTTCCAGCTGTCCATCGACCAGTGCTGGGTGCTGCTCGACAGCGAAGTTGTCGGGCGGATTGCCCTGATCGTCGACGGCCACCCGGAGGTATTTCCGGTGAACTTCGTCCTGCAGCGCCGCTCGATCGTGTTCCGCACGGCCGGTGGCACCAAGCTGTGGGGCGCCATCACGGCCAAACCGGTTGCCTTTGAGATCGACGGCTACGACTCGCACGAGCAGACAGCCTGGAGCGTCGTCGCCCGCGGCGAAGCCGAACTGATCGAAGACCAAGCGGACAAGGACGCGGTGGACGACTTGCTCCTGGAGCCCTGGCAGCCCGGTGAAAAGAACTACTACGTGCGGCTGGCGCCCAAGGCCCTCACCGGACGCCGCTTCAAGGTCAACAACCCGGATGTCTGGCACACCCGGCTGGCGGACCCGCGGCGGGCCTCTTTCGAATAGACCCGGACGGACGCGGCCGCCCCGGGCCCCCTGTCAGCCCCGGCTAACGCTTTTCCGGTGTGTGCACCACCAGTACGGGGCAGTGCGCGTGCGCCACGAGGGCGGAGCTCACCGAGCCGAGCAGCAGGCCGCCGAAGCCGCCGTGCCCGCGCCGGCCCAGCACCAGCAGGTCCGCGGCGCGGCTCTCATCGAGGAGCACTTTGCGCGGGTGCCCCTGCACCAGCCGCGTTTCCACATTGGCGGGGGTGGCTTCGCCGAAGGCCTTCACCACGGTCTCCTGCAGGATTTCACCCGCCCGCACGTCGAAATCGTTGATTCCCATGGCGACGTAACCGTCGTAGACCGGCGGAACGTCCCAGCAGGCCAGTGCCACGATGTTGGCCGACAGCGGGACCGCCAGCCGTTGCGCCTGCCGCAGGGCCTCCACCGAAGCGTCCGATCCGTCGACTCCGACCACGATGGTCCGGATGCCCGTAGCCTCGCTCATGACTGGTCCCTTCGTGGTGCCCCCATGGCACGTAGCTCCAAGGATTCCGGCGTCCGGGTCCGCAGGCTAGGGCCGAAAGTCACGGCGGCGGGCCCAGCCGGCCCGGCGTCGTGGGCCGAACGGCCCTTGTCCGGGGCAACGCACCGGCCGCAGACTTTCAGTGCGCGGCGAAGAAATATTCCCGCTTCGCGACCATTGGGGGCGTCCAAAGCCCACAATGGAAGGTACGACTTCACCGCAATTAAGGGATCAGCAAGCAG
This sequence comes from Arthrobacter sp. 05N425, assembly GCF_056397125.1. Taxonomy (NCBI): domain Bacteria; kingdom Bacillati; phylum Actinomycetota; class Actinomycetes; order Micrococcales; family Micrococcaceae; genus Arthrobacter; species Arthrobacter sp. 05N425. Next base: position 210,344 of record NZ_JBFTMU010000001.1, on the reverse strand, counting down.
GGTCCCGCACAAGTTGGACGGGCGCGCTCCGCCACGGACCTGCAACGCGAGCTGGGGAGCTCCGTGGGACCGGTGGCAGCGACAGCGCCCGGAYGGGAGAAACATGATTGCCTGGGCAGATGCCGGTCTCACTGCAACCGAGGGCCACCCGGCCGTGATCCGCGTGTTCATCCTCGACGACCACGAGCTGGTCCGCCGGGGCCTCCAGGAACTCCTGGAGGGCGAGGGATTCCTGGTCGTCGGCAGTTCGGGATCAGCCGTGGAGGCGACGCGGCGGATTCCAGCGCTGCACCCGGACGTTTGCGTTCTGGATGCCCGGCTGCCCGACGGGACCGGGATCGAGGTCTGCCGCGACGTTCGTTCCGTCGACCCCTCGCTCAACTGCATCATCCTCACCAGCTTCGACGACGAACAGGCCCTTCGCGGCGCCGTCCTCGCCGGAGCCTCAGGCTACGTCCTGAAGGAGATCGGCGGAACCGACCTGATCGGCGCCCTGCGCCGCGCCGCCTCGGGCGAATCCCTCTTCGAGGACGGCGTGGCCGCCGGGATCGTTGAAAGCCTGGTGGAAACCGAAGAAGTTGATCCCCGGACCGCTTCCCTCACGCCGCAGGAACGCAGGGTGCTGGAGTTGGTCGGCGGCGGGCTCACGAACCGCCAGATCGCGGCAGAGATGTTCCTGGCCGAAAAGACCGTCAAGAACTACGTCTCATCCCTGCTGGCCAAACTGGGCTTCGAGCGCCGCACCCAGGCGGCGGTGTTCATCGCCAGCCCGGCCGGCGCGGGAACGCCCGCCAACGGCACCGAGGCCGACGCCGGCCGGCGACACAGCATCCACTGAGGGTGCCTGCCCGACCTGCCCGCCGGGCCGAAGCCGGGCACGCCGGCTAGAGCGGGACGGACCATTCGACGCTGGTTCCGGCGTCCGGCGCCGTCGTGATGGTGCACTGGCCGTCCAGCATCCGCGCCCGATCTTCCAGATTGGCCAGGCCGTTGCGCTCCTGGCTGTCATTGAAGCCGGAACCGTTGTCCGTGATGACCACCGTGACCTGGCCCTTGATGACGGCTACCGACACCGAGATAGCGTCCGCACCGGAATGCCGGATGGCGTTGCTCAGCCCTTCGGAAACCACAGCCACGACGTTGTCCGCCTTGTCCGGCGTGACGGCGTCCACCGGGCCGGTCAGCGTCAGCCGGGGCGTGAAGGGCATGGACTTGGCGGAGCTTCGGGTCACCCGACGGATCCTTCCGCTGAGCAGTTCCGTTTCGCCGCTGCTGCTCTTGAGCGAGTAAATCGTGTCGCGCAGGCTGCGGATCGCTTCGTCCAGTTCGCCGGTGATATTGCGGATCCGCTCGGTTGCGAGTTCGTCCTTGGTGAACCGCGTCAGGCTCTGCACGCTCAGGCCGGCCGCGAAAAGCCGCTGGATCACGAGATCGTGCAGGTCCCGGGCGATCCGGTCCCGGTCCGTAAACACCAGCAGTTCCTCGCGGAGCCGGTGCACGCGGGCGAGTTCGAGGGCGAGTGCCACGTGCGAGCCGAAAACAGCGCCCATCTCGACGTCGGTACGGGCGTAGCGCAGCGACTCCGGGTTGCGGGCCAGCAGCAGGAGGCCGTGGTGGGCGCCCTGCGTGCTGAGGGCCACCGCGAGCAGCGGACCCAGGCCGCCGCCGTCGACCCCGTTAAAAACCCCGCCGGCGTGGTCAAGCATGACCGGCTCGCCGCCGGAGAGCACGTCCTGCAGCTCGGGCGAGTCGAGGCAGAGCGACGTGCCGGAGAAGTCCTTGGCCCGCTCCCCCGCGGCGCCCGCCACGATGAACCCGGGCCCGGACACGGCGGGAGCCACAATCAGCGCCAGCGCCGAATCCGACTCCTGCAGCGCCCGCGCCGCGATYGGGTCGAGGCCGCCCGCGGAGTAGTCCCGGTCGCTGGCGAGCATCAGCCCGGACACATCCATGCACGCTTCCAGCCAGCGGGCACGTCGCCGGGAGTCGTCGTAGAGTTTGGCGTTCTCGATCGCGACGCCCGCTGCGGCGGCCAGCGCCACCGCAAGCGCCTCATCCTCCGCGGTGAAGTCCCCGCCGCCTTCCTTCTCCGTCAGGTAGAGATTGCCGAACACGGTGTCCCGGACCCGGACCGGCACGCCGAGGAAGGACTGCATGGGCGGGTGGTGCTTCGGGAATCCGTAAGCCTCCGGATGTTTGCGCAGGTCCTGCAGCCGTAACGGCCGGGGATCGCTTATCAGTAGGCCCAGCACCCCGTGCCCGGTCGGCAAAGGTCCGATCTGCTGCGCGAGCTCGCCGTCGATTCCAACGGTGATGAAGTGGCTCAGGGCGTGGTCATCGCCGATCACGCCGAGGGCGCCGTAGCGGGCGTGCAGGAGGCGGCAGGAGGACTGCACCACGCGTTCCAGGACGGCGTCCAGGCTGAGATCCTCGGCCACGGCGACGACGGCTTCGAGCAGGCCCGCCATGCGCTCCTGGGACTGGAGCAGCTCTCCGGCGCGGGACACGAAGTCCTTGAGCAGGTCCTCGATCCGGGGGTTGCCGGAATTCACGATCTCCGGGCTGTTATTAGGTGAATGCATCTACATTGGCCCCAATCCTCACGACGTACATCCGCGCCGATGACGTGTTGCCAGAATACCCTGATACCTTCCGATCGGACCCTAAAAGCTCGGGGATTATTACGCCGCCGGGCCGTTATGCCCTAGCCCGATTGTCGCCGGCTGACGTAGGCTCGGCGCCATGAGCACCGATCCGAAACCGGCCGCAGGCCAGCCCCATGAAGTCGAAAACCTGGACAACCACGAGTGCTGGCGGCTGCTGCGCAGCGTGACCGTGGGCCGGATGGCCGTGTGGGTGGACGACCATCCGGACATCTTCCCGATCAACTACAAGGTGGACCACGGAACCCTCGTTTTCCGCACCGCGGAGGGCACGAAGCTGCAGGCCGCGACCGGCGACACTCCGGTAGCAGTGGAGGCCGACGGCGTCGATGCGGACAGGGGCATCGCCTGGAGCGTGGTGATCAAGGGCCAGGCCGCCGCGGTGAAGAACACGGAGGAGATCCTGGATACGGTGGGCCTGCTGCTCTTCCCGTGGCAGGCCGGCAAGAAGGACCACTTCGTCCGCATCACTCCGGACTCGATCACCGGCAGGCGTTTCAAGATTGTGCCGCCGCTGACGTGGTGGACGCCGCTGGACGACGCCACCCGCTCGGGCTTCGAATAACCCCCAACCGCGGACGGCCGGAAAGCGGCTTAGGCCAGCCGGGTGATTTCCACCGTCACTGACAGGGCGGACCCTCCGCCGCCGGACAGGATGCCCTTGAGCGGCGGTACGTCGCGGTAGTCGCGGCCGCGCGCCACCGTGACATGGAAGTCCCCGGCAGGTTTGTGGTTTGTCGGGTCCCAGCTGCGCCATTCCCCGTCCCACCATTCCAGCCAGGCATGCGACTGCCCGGCGACCGTCTCGCCGAGATCCGCCGTCGAACGCGGGTGCAGGTAACCGGAGACGTACCGGGCCGGGATTCCGCAGCTGCGCAACGCCCCGATGGCCAAGTGGGCGAGGTCCTGGCAGACGCCCTGGCGCTGAGTCCAGGCCTCCTCGGCGTTCGTGGTGACGCCGGTGGAGCCCTTCATGTAGCTCATCTCGCCGCGCATCCATTCGAACACGGCCATGGCGGCCTCATGCGGGTTGCGCCCCTCGACGACGCCGGGGACGATCGCGAGCACCTCGGCGCCGGGGCCGGTCAGCTGCGACTGCGGGATCCAGTCGCTGAACTGGTTGAGCGTTTCGGGCGAAGAGAGCACGTCCCAGCCGACGATGTCCGCCTCGGCCGGGATCCGCTCGACGCGGTGAACCTCCACCGTGGTGGTGGAGAGGACCTCGAGGTGGTCGTGCGGCATCTGCATGTCGAAGGCCGTCACGCGGGTGCCCCAGTAGTCGCGGTAGCTGCTGAGCGCCGCCTGCGACGGCGAGACCTTCATGGAGGACTCCAGCACCACCTGCTGCGGGTCCGTCAGCGGCGTCATCCGGGCCTCGTTGTAGGAGAGCGTGACCCGCTTGTTGTACTTGTACGCGGTCTTGTGCGTGATGCTGAGCCGGGTCATGAAACTTCTCCCACCCAGGCCAGTTCGTCTGCCTGATTGAAGTACTTACGGGAAATGGCGTCCGAGGCCTGCGAGACGGCCTTCTGCACGCGCTCCATGTGCTCCGGCAGCTCTGACATCAGGTCGTCGGTGCGATGGAACTCAAGGAAGGTCCGGGCCTGGCCCACGATCCGTCGGGCGTCATTGATGAAGCCGACGCGCTGCGCCGAGGGGTCCAGCTTGGCGAGGCAATCGTCGGCGTCGCGCAGGGCGTAAACGATGGACCGCGGGAACAGCCGGTCCAGCAGCAGGAACTCGGCCGCGTGCTGATCGCCGAAGGCGGCCCGGCGGGTCCGCAAAAAGGATTCGTACGCGCCGGCGCAGCGGAGCATGTTGACCCAGGACATCCCGGCCGAGAGCACATCCCGGGTCGAGAGCATCCGCGCGGTCATGTCGGCCCGCTCCAGCGAGCGTCCCAGGACCAGGAACAGCCAGCTTTCGTCGTGGCTGACCGTGGTGTCCGCAAGGCCGCTGACCATCGCGGTGCGTTCCAACACCCAGTTGCAGAAGCGGTAGGTGCCCACCACGTCCTTGCGGTGCTGGTTCAGCCCGTAGTAGGTGGTGTTCAGGCTCTCCCACAGACCGGAGGACACGGTTTCCCGGGCGCGCCGGGCGTTCTCACGCGCGGCCCCCAGGGAACCGGCGATCGAGGTGGCGCTGTGCTTGTCGTAGGCCAAAGCATGCAGCAGCTCGTCCAGGCCGAAGTCCTCGGACTGCGGCCGGGCGCCCATGACGGCGAGGAGTTCCTGCGCGACGCTGCGCTGTTCCTCCATCGGCAGGTGGTTCAGCCGTTCGAGGTGGACGTCCAGGATCCGTGCGGTGCCGTCCGCGCGTTCCACATAGCGGCCGATCCAAAACAGTGACTCGGCAATACGGCTAAGCATTCTCGGCTACCTCCCGCGCGTCGGACATCTGCTGCTGTTGTTGTTCCTTCTGGCTGTCACGCCAGTTGCTCTCCACCGGCCAGACCGAGACCCGCTCGCGGACCGCAATGGCAGGCCGCGGGATGACCTCGACCGGGACCTGCGGGGAGTCCGCCAGCACCCAGGTGTCCTTGGAGCCGCCGCCCTGGCTGGAGTTCACGATCAGGGACCCCTCCTTGAGCGCCACCCGGGTGAGGCCGCCGGGCAGGACCCAGACGTCGTCGCCGTCGTTGACCGCGAAGGGGCGCAGGTCCACGTGCCGCGGGCCGAACTTGTCGCCGCTGAGCGTGGGCACGGTGGAGAGCTGCAGCACCGGCTGCGCGATCCAGCCGCGCGGGTCGGCGATGATGCGCTTGCGCAGGGCCTCGAGCTCGTCCTTGGACGCGTCGGGGCCGATGACCAGGCCCTTGCCGCCAGATCCGTCGACCGGCTTGACCACCAGCTCGTCGAGCCGGTCCAGCACGTGCTCGCGGGCTTCCTTCTCCTCAAGCCGGAAGGTGTCCACGTTGGCGATCACGGGTTCTTCGCTGAGGTAATACCGGATCAGGTCCGGCACGTAGCTGTAGACCAGCTTGTCGTCCGCGACGCCGTTGCCCACCGCGTTGGCGATCGTGACGCCGCCAGCGCGGGCGGCATTGACCAGCCCGGGGCAGCCAAGCATGGAGTCGGAGCGGAACTGCAGCGGGTCCAGGAACTCGTCGTCGATCCGCTTGTAGATCACGTCCACCCGTTGTTCGCCGGCGGTGGTGCGCATGTACACCCGGTTGCCGCGGCAGATCAGGTCCCGGCCCTCGACGAGCTCGACGCCCATCAGGCCGGCCAGCAGGGTGTGCTCGAAGTAGGCGCTGTTGAACACGCCGGGGGTCAGGACCACGACGGTGGGATCGTCGACGCCGGACGGCGCGGTCTTGCGCAGCGCGGAGAGCAGCCGGCGCGGGTATTCCTCCACCGGGCGGATGAGCTGCTGGCCGAACGCTTCCGGCAGGCCCTTGGCCATGGCGCGGCGGTTCTCCAGGACGTAGCTGACTCCGGACGGGACGCGCACGTTGTCTTCCAGGACGCGGAACGTTCCGGCCGCGTCGCGGACGACGTCGATGCCGGAAATGTGCACGCGCACGCCGCCTGCCGGTTCGAAACCGTGGACCTGGCGGTGGAAGTGGGCGCTGGTGGTGACGAGCTGCCGCGGGATGACGCCGTCGGCGACGACCGTCATCTTGTCGTAGACGTCGTTCAGGAAGGCTTCGAGGGCCCGGACGCGCTGGGCCACCCCGCGTTCCAGGACAGACCACTCGTCGGCCGGGATTACCCGGGGCACGATGTCCAGCGGGAACGGCCGCTCCTCCCCCGCGAAGTCGAAGGTGACGCCGCGGTCCAGGAAGGTCCGTGCCATCGAGTCGGCGCGGGCGGTGACGTCGGCCAGTGAGAGCTCCTGCAGCGCCCCGGCCACCTGCCCGTAGGAGCGCCGGGCCTGCTGGTCCGGGGTAAACATCTCGTCGTAGGCGCCGCTGCGGCCGGCGGCCTCGGAGTAATCCTGGAAAAGGTCAGACATGCCCACTAGCCAACCACCTTTTCGTTACGAAATCATTTCGGTGCATCCGGTGGGGCGTGTTGCGGCTCACACCTGCGTCCGGCTTTGGAGCGGTTCCGTGTCGCGCTTCGATGTTTGTCCGCAAATTACGGCAAGGTTGGGTGCGTGCCACTTATCCGACCCGCCTTCCTGCAGCGGCGCCCGGCCCGGCTGCAGCCGTTGCTGCCGGGCCTGCTCGCCTGCGCCGCCGCCGTCGTAACAGCCCTCGCCGTCCACCTGGCGCTGCCCGCACTGCCGGCCATGACGGTGGCGGTGGTGCTGGGACTGCTGGCCGCGAACCTGCCCGGTGTGTCCGGCTGGAGCGCCGGCTCCGGCCGGCCCGGGCTGGACTTCGCCGGGAAGCACCTGATGCGCAGCGGCATCGTGGTGCTGGGGCTCAAAGTCAGCGTGGTGGATGTCCTGGGCCTGGGCTGGCCCGCGCTGCTGCTGATCACCGGGGTGGTGCTGGCGGCCTTCGCCGGCACCTACGGCATCGGCCGGCTCTTCCGGCTGCCGCCGCCGGTGTCGCTGCTGATCGCGACCGGGTTCGCCATCTGCGGCGCCTCCGCGATCGGTGCGATGGCCGCGGTGCGCCGCATCCGGCAGGCTGACACCGTGCTCCCAATCGCGCTGGTCACGCTATGCGGCACGCTAGCCATCGGCGTCCTGCCGCTCCTGATCGGCCCGTTGGGACTGGGCCCGGAAGCTTTCGGGGCATGGGCCGGCGCTTCGGTGCACGACGTCGGGCAGGTGGTCGCCACCGCGCAGACCGCCGGGGCTTCGGCTCTCGCCGTCGCCGTGATCGTCAAACTCACCCGGGTACTGCTGCTCGCGCCCATGGTCGCCGCGGCGGGCATCCACCACCGGATTGGATCCGACGACGGCGGGAAGCTCCCGCCGGTCGTCCCGCTGTTCGTGGTGGGGTTCATCGCCATGGCGGCCCTGCGGTCCGCCGGCTGGCTCTCCCCCGCGGCGCTCGGGGCGGCCGCCGTGCTGCAGGACCTGCTGCTGGGCATGGCGCTGTTCGGACTTGGTTCGGCCGTGCGGGTGCGGCACCTGCTGCGCACCGGGACCCGTGCCCTGCTGGCCGCCCTGGCCTCGTGGCTGCTGATCGCCGCGCTGGGCCTGGGCGCCGCCGTCGTCCTCATCCCCGGGCACTGATACCGGGCGCTGTTACCGGGCGCTGACCCCGGCTGTGCAGCGGCACCGCTCGTGATTAGATAGCGGAGTGTCGAACCAGAACCTGCGCCGTGACGAAGCGGCCGCCCGCTCAGCCCTGATCACCACCCACAGCTACGACGTGTCCCTTGACGTCCGGCAGGCGGCGGACCCCATGGTCGCGGGCTATACCAGCCGCAGCGTCATCAACTTCTCCGCCAGCGAGCCCGGCGCCTCCACCTTCCTGGACTTCATCAGCAGCAAGGTGCACAGCGTCTTCCTCAACGGCAAGGGCCTGCCGGTGGCGGACGTGGTGGACGGCTCGAGGATCCGGCTGGACAATCTGCAGGCCGAAAACCAAGTCACTGTCACCGGCACCGCCCTGTTCAGCACCTCCGGCGAGGGTATGCACCGTTTCTTCGATCCCGCCGACGGCCAGTGCTACCTCTACACCCAGTACGAGCCCGCGGACGCGCGGCGCGTGTTCGCGAACTTCGAACAGCCCGACCTCAAGGCCGAGTTCACCTTCCACGTGATGGCCCCGTCCGAATGGCAGGTGTCCTCGAACGGCGTCGAAGCCCTACGCACCCAGCTGACCAGTGATCCGGCGACAAGCCGCTGGGACTTCGCCCCCACCAAGCCGATGTCCACCTACATCACCACGGTGCTCGCTGGCCCCTACTTCAAGGCCGAGGACACCTGGCACGGGACCCTCTCGGACGGCACCGCGCTGGACGTGCCGCTGGCCCTCTACTGCCGGGCCTCCATGGCGCCGTCTTTCGACGCGGCGGAACTGTTCCGGCTGACCAGGAACGGCCTGGACTTCTTCAACGATCTCTTCGACTACCCGTACCCCTGGGGTAAGTACGAGCAGGCCTTCGTGCCCGAGTACAACCTGGGCGCCATGGAGAACCCCGGCCTGGTGACGTTCACGGAAAGCTATGTGTTCACCTCCCGGGCGGCCGACTCGCAGTACCAGGGCCGGGCCAACACCCTGCTGCACGAAATGGCGCACATGTGGTTCGGCGACCTGGTCACGATGCAGTGGTGGGACGATCTGTGGCTCAAGGAATCCTTCGCGGACTACATGGGGACCCTCGGCGTGGACCGCACCACGGACTGGGAAACCGCCTGGGTGAACTTCGCCAACAACCGCAAGGCCTGGGCCTACGTCCAGGACCAGCTGCCCACCACGCACCCGATCGTCGCGGACATCCCGGACCTTGAGGCCGCCAAGCAGAACTTCGACGGCATCACCTATGCCAAGGGCGCCTCGGTGCTCAAGCAATTGGTCGCCTACGTGGGCTTCGAGGCGTTCATCGCCGGATCGCGCCAGTACTTCCGCGACCACGCCTACGGCAACACCACGCTGGAGGACCTGCTGGCCGCGCTCAGCGCCGCGTCCGGCCGCGACCTCGCCACCTGGGCCCGGCAGTGGCTGCAGACCTCCGGCATCTCGACCCTCACCTCCGAGATCGAGGAGCACGATGGCGTCCTGGCCACCGTGTCCCTGCACCAGCACGCGGAGGACCCGATCACCGGCCGGCAGGAGCCGCGGCCGCACCGGCTGYGGATCGGCCTCTACAACCCCGATGCCGCCGGCGCCCTGGTGCGCACCGACAGCGTGGAGACCGACGTCGACGGCGAACTCACCCTGGTAAGCCAGCTCGCCGGCAAGGCGCGACCGGCGCTGCTGCTGGTCAACGATGAGGACCTCAGCTACGCCAAGGTCCGGCTGGACCCGCACTCCGAGGCCACCGTGCGCAGTTCCCTGGGGACGATCAGCGATCCGATGGCACGGGCACTGTGCTGGACCGCGTTGTGGGATTCCGCCCGGGACGCCGTCACGCCCGCGGCCCGCTACGTGGAGGCAGTGCAGCGCTTCGGCGCCTTCGAGACCGGCATCGGCGTGCTCCTGAATGTCCTCGGCAACGCCGGAACGGCGATCGAACGCTACGTTCCCGCGGCCGGGCGGAACGCCGTCCGCAGCGCCTTCCTGGACGTCGCCGCCGCCGAACTGGAGAAGGCAGCGCCCGGCTCCGACCACCAGCTGGCCTGGGCACGCACGCTCGCCGCCACGAGCCGCTTCGACGCCGGACGGCTGGACCTGGCGAAGGGCCTGCTGGACGGCAGCACTGTCATCGAGGGCCTCTCCGTCGATGCGGAGCTCCGCTGGAACCTCTGGCACGCCCTCGCGGCCAACGGCCAGGCGGACCCGGCGCAGCTGGACGCCGAACTGGCCCGCGACAACACCGCCTCGGGCAAGTCCGGGCACGCCACCGCCCTAGCGGCCCGGCCTGAGCCCTCGGTCAAGGATGCCGCCTGGGACGCCGCCGTGCACGGCACCGCACTGTCCAACCAGTTGCTCAGTGCCACCATCGCGGGCTTCAACACCGCGCCGGCCGGCCTGCTGGCCGGCTACGTCGAACCCTACTTCGAGTGCCTCGAGCGGGTCTGGGCGGACCGCAGCATCGAGATCGCCAGCCGGATCGTTCGCGGCCTCTACCCGGCCGGCCAGGACCTGACCCCCGACCTGCCTCCGGAGGAGCACCCGGTGATCGTCCGGACGGACAAGTGGCTCGCCGAACATACGGACGCACCCCGCGCGCTGCGACGGATCATCATCGAACAGCGTAGCCAGTTGCTGCGGGCCCTCACGGCGCAGGCCGCGGGCTAGGAACCGCCGGGGCGCCCATCTGACGCGAATGGCCGCTATACGCGTGGGCATAGCGGCCATTGGTGGCGAATCGACGAAGGACGTCGCCCGCCCGGGCGCCCATCGCATGCAAACGGCCGCTGGGGGTGTGTACGGAGGACTGCTGCGGAGCAGCCGGCGCGATAGTGGGGACGCTACGGGACCCGGTGTAGCCACTCCGTGGTGCCGAACTTGGTCTCCACCCGCTGCCGGGCGGCGTCGAGCTCGGCGTCGGTAAGTTCCGCCGGCGTCGCGCCGTACCGCTCGGTGAAAACCTCCATCATGGCGGCGACAATCTCGGCGCGGGCCAGTCCGGTCTGCCGGCGCAGCGGGTCGACGCGTTTCTTTGCGCTCGTCGTGCCCTTGTCCGAGAGTTTCTCCTTGCCGATCCGGAGCACCTCGACCATCTTGTCGGCGTCGATGTCGTAGCTCATGGTGACGTGGTGCAGCATGCCGCCGTTGGCGAGGCGCTTCTGTGCGGCGCCGCCGATCTTGCCCTGCTCGGTGGCGATGTCGTTCAGCGGCACGTAGAACGCGCTGATGCCGACCTTTTCCAGGGCCGCCATGACCCACGCGTCCAGGAAACCGTAGGAGTCGGCGAAGCTGATGCCGTCCACGAGCGTCTGCGGCAGGTAGAGCGAGTAAGTGATGCAGTTACCGGCCTCCATGAACATGGCACCCCCGCCGCTGATCCGGCGGACCACACTGATGCCGTGCCGGCTCACGCCGTCGGGGTGGACCTCGTTGCGGACGGACTGGAAGCTGCCGATCACCACAGACGGCTCCTCCCAGTCCCAGAACCGCAGCGTCGGGTTGCGGCGGCCGGCGCCGACCTCCTCGGTGAGGACCTCGTCCAGGGCCACGTTCACGTGGGTGGGCAGCACGGACGGGCCGATGATGTTCCAGTGGTGGTCGGCCCAGCCCGTGGCCTTGGCCAGGGCCCGGCGGACCGTGATGGCGATCGCCTCGGCGGAGAAACCGAAGAGCACAGCGTCCTCGGGCAGCGCGGCCTTGACCGCCGCGGCAAGGTCGGCCGCGCTGGCATCCTCGGGCAGGCCGGTGAGGCTGCGATTGATCTCCAAGAGCGCCTCGTCGGGTTCCAGGAAGAAGTCCCCGCTGATCGAGACGTGGGCCAGGACCCCGTCGACGACGTTGAGGTCGGCCACCACCAGTTTGCCGCCGGGAACCTTGTACTCGCCGTGGCGGCGGCCGCCGTCGTCCTCGGTGGCGGACGCTGCGGGCGAAGGGAAGGAAGTCATACCCTTAATCCTGCCACGCGGCCAGGGTCCGGGTACGCAAAGCGGCCGGGACGCAAAAAGCCCGCACCGTTGCCGGTGCGGGCTTTTCCAAAAGACTTTGGAGTGAAGAAAGTTACTTCTTGCCGCCGAAGCCCTTGAAGCGAGCGTTGAAGCGCTCGACGCGGCCTGCAGAGTCCATGATGCGCTGCTTGCCCGTGTAGAACGGGTGGGACTCGGAGGAGATTTCGACGTCGATGACCGGGTAGGTGTTTCCGTCTTCCCACTCGATGGTCTTCGAGGAAGACACAGTGGACTTGGTCAGGAACTTGACGCCGGAAGCCAGGTCGTTGAAAACAACAGCTTCGTACTTCGGGTGGATATCAGACTGCATAATTGGACCTTTGTTCACGCAACTGGATTTTGCCAGCTGCCAGGTATGAGTGGGATGGCTGCTCGGCGCCGGAAGGCGCAGCACGGCCAGCTACCAATAATAGCCCAGATCCCCCGACTGGACGAACCGGCCCGCAGGCGGCCGCGGAGGATCTCCGAACCGACCGGCGGGCGGCCGCGGAGTGTCAGTCGCGGGGCCGCAGTTCCCAGAACGCGACGGCGGAGGCCGCGGCGACGTTGAGCGAATCGACGCCGGGGCGCATCGGGATCTTCACGGCCAGATCGACGGCGGCCAGGGTCTCCTCACTCATCCCGGCGCCCTCGGTGCCAAGCACCAGGGCCAGCCGTTCGGGGTTCCGGGCCGCGAGCACATCGACGTCCACCGCGTCCGGGGTCAGCTCCATCGCGGCGACCAGGAAGCCGTGTTCCTTGAGCACCGCCAGCTCCCCCGGCCACGTGTCGAGCCGGGCCCACGGGACCTGGAAAACGGTTCCCATGCTCACGCGCACGCTGCGCCGGTAGAGGGGGTCGCCACAGCGCGGGGAGACCAGCACGGCGTCAAGCCCCAGGGCGGCCGCGGACCGGAAGATCGCGCCGACATTCGTGTGGTCCACAATGTCCTCGAGGACCGCGATCCGGCGGGCACCGGCGAGCAGGTGGGGCAGCGGCACGGGCGCCGGACGGTGCATGGCTGCCATCGCGCCCCGGTGCAGGTGGAAGCCGGTAATCTCCTCCAGGAGCGCGGCCGAGCCGATGTAGGCCGGGACGTCCGGATACTCCTCAAAGACATCGGCGAGGTCCTGGATCCACTTCTCCGCAAGGAAGAAAGAACGCGGCCGGTGCCCGGCGGCGAGGGCGCGGCGCAGCACCCGGGAGGACTCCGCAATGTACATGCCCTCGGCGGGTTCGCGGAGCTTGCGCAGGTGCACGTCCGTGAGCTGGGTGTAGTCGGCGACCCGGGGGTCGTCGGCGGATTCGAGGTAGTGGAAGCTCATGCGCCGGTCAATTCACCAGTTTGGCGATCATGAAGCCCAGGGCCACGGTTCCCAGGATGAAGATCACGCCGCGCAGCACCGGCGGCGACAGGCGGCGGCCCACCTTGGAACCGACCAGGCCGCCGATCAGCGAACTGACGGCGATCAGCCCGACGGCGGGCCAGCTGATCCGGTCGAAGGCGAAGAGCAGGTAGGATGCCGCGGCGACGAGGTTCACGCCGAGGACCAGGATGTTCTTCATGGCGTTGGCGTTCTGCATGGTTCCGGCCATGAACACCCCGAGGATGCCGACCAGCAGGATGCCCTGCGCCGCCACGAAGTATCCGCCGTAGACACCGGCGAGGTAGACCAGGACCACCAGCAGGATCCCGTGCCGTTTGTCGCGGATGGCGTGCTCCGGGTTTTCTTCCCGGTTCTGCACCCAGCGTTGCAGCCTGGGCTGGAACACCACCATCAGCAGGGCCACCACGATCAGCGCGGGCGCGGCGTAGTGGAACACCATTTCCGGCAGGTGCAGCAGCAAGTAGGCGCCGGTGATGCCGCCCAGCAGTGAGGCGGGCAGCAGCCGGAGCAGCTGGTTCCGCCGCCCTGCCAGCTCCTTGCGGTAGCCCCAAGCACCGGCCGCGCTGCCGGCCACAAGGCCCATGGCGTTGCTGATCGAGGCGGTCACCGGGGCGAAGCCGAGGGCGATCAGCACCGGAAAAGTCACCAGGGTGCCCGAGCCCACCACGCTGTTGATGGTTCCGGCCCAGAGGCCGGCGAAGAAAATGAAGACGCTACTGAGGAACTCCACGCGCTGTCAGTGGTTTCTTCAGCGGCGGGCGGTGGCGGTGTACCGGCCGCCGGAAACGTTGACGTCGAGGTCGACGCCGAACGTCTTGCTGAGGTTTTCCGCGGTCAGCACCTCGGCCAGCGGGCCGGAGGCAACAACGCCGCCGTCGCGCAGGAGGAGTGCGTGGGTGAAGCCCGGCGGGACCTCTTCGAGGTGGTGGGTGACCAGCACGATCGCGGGGGCAGCCTCGTCGCGGGCCAGCTCGCTGAGCCGGTGGACGAGGTCCTCGCGGCCGCCCAGGTCCAGGCCGGCGGCGGGCTCGTCGAGCAAGAGCAGTTCAGGATCCGTCATGAGCGCGCGGGCAATCTGCACGCGCTTGCGTTCCCCTTCGGAGAGGGAGGCGAAGGGGCGGTTGAGCAGCGGGCCCATCCCCCACTCATTGAGCAGGGCGAAGGCGCGGCGTTCGTCGTCCTTCTCGTAGCCCTCGCGCCAGCGGCCGGTGACGCCGTACGCGGCGGTCACGACGACGTTGAGGACCTTTTCGTGCTCGGGGATCTGGTTGGCGAGGGCGGCGGAGGACAGGCCGATCCGCGGGCGGAGTTCGAAGACGTCCACGGCGCCGAGGATCTCTTCGAGGATCCCGGCCATGCCGCTGGTGGGATGGAGGCGTGCTGCGGCCACCTGCAACAGAGTGGTCTTGCCAGCGCCGTTGGGACCGAGGATCACCCAACGCTCGCCTTCCTTGACCTGCCAGTCAACCTTGTCCAGGAGCGTTTTCGCCCCACGTACAACGCTGACGGCGGCCATTTCAAGAACATCACTCATAGGAGTAGACACTAGGACAAAAAAGCGGACTACTGATAACCGGGCCGCAGGCCAGAGGGCGGTGTCCCCCGGGCGCGTCACCAGCGCGAAACGAATTCCGGGCGGCTGCGGCGCGCTCGCTAGGATTGAGGCCATGAGTTCGAACGTGACCGCGGTCAGCTACGGCGTGCATTTGTCCCTTCCCGAAGTAGAGCAGCTGCGCCGTTCGCTGTCCGGAGCGGGGCTGTCCGTCGGCGCCGAAAGCACCTCCGGCGACGGCCGCTTCGCGGTCTACTCCGCGGACTGCACGCTGCCGGACGCCCTGACCGAGGCGGGGCTGGCCGACCTTCGCCGGAGCGTCGCCGCGGCCGGCGTCGAGGGCGTCGAAACGGCAATCGTTCCCGCTGCCCTGCGGCAGGCAGCGCGGAAGTTCCTGATCATGGACGTCGACTCCACACTGATCCGGCAGGAAGTCATTGAGCTGCTGGCCGCCTATGCGGGCAAGCGGGAGGAAGTGACGGCCGTGACCGAGGCGGCCATGCGCGGCGAACTGGACTTCGCGCAGAGCCTGCACGCCCGGGTGGCGGTGCTCGCCGGGCTGCCGGCCGACGTCGTCGACTCCGTCCGCGCCGAGGTGACTCTGAGCGACGGCGCGGCAGAGCTGGTGGCGGCCTTCAAGGCGGCCGGACACGCCGTCGCCGTCGTCTCGGGCGGCTTCAACCAGATCCTGCGGCCGATTGCCGAGGGCCTGGGACTGGACTACTGGATCGCCAACGAACTGGAAATCGTCGACGGCGCGCTGACCGGCAGGGTGCTGGGAGATGTGGTGGACCGCGCCGCCAAGGAAAAGTACCTGCGCGAATGGGCGGCCGCGGAGGGCATCCCGATGGAACACACCATTGCGGTGGGCGACGGGGCCAATGACTTGGACATGCTTGGCGCCGCGGGCATCGGTGTCGCGTTCAACGCCAAGCCCGCCGTCCGCGCGGTGGCGGACGCTGCAGTGAACATGCCCTACCTCGATGCCGTCCGGCACATCGCCGGCGTCTGAGCCCGCGCCTTGACGCCCGTCCCTTAACGCCAGTCCCTTAACGCCAGATGACACTTGGCGGCAGTGTCATTGAAGAACACTGCCGCCAAGTGCCATCCCGGTGGCTGCTAGTTGTTGACCGTGCCGTTTGACTTGTCGAAGTAGTCGGCGCCCCCGACGTATTCGGTGTGGCCGGTTTCGACGTCGGCGGTGGCCATCTTGGCGACCTCGGCGGCGAATTCCTTGACCGAATACAGCTTGCCGGCCTCGGCGCGGCGGGCCTCGATGGCGCCCGGGTTGGAGCGGTCCAAGAGTGTGGCGGTGACGGTGCCTTCAATCATGTCGCCGGAGACAACCACCAGCGAGATGCCCTTCTCCGCCAGGGCCGGAACCAGTTCGCGGAGCGCATCCTCGCCCGCGCGCTTGCTGCGGGCGACGGGCTCATACTCGGGCATGGTGGGCACGGTATTGATGAAGTGGGCCTGGTGGCTGGTCACGAAGACCACGCGTGAGCCCTCGGCCATCAGCGGCACGGCGGCATTGAGCATGTTGACCTGGGCGTCGCGGTTCAGCTTGAGCGCGTAACCCTCTTCCATGCCGGACTCCATGCCGCCGGAAGCGTTCAGGACCAGGAGATCCAGTGAGCCGAAGTTCTCCATTGCGGCGCTGGCCAGGGCCTGGACGCCTTCCTGCGTGGTCAGGTCTGCGCCCACGGCTGCAGCCCGGCCGCCCGCGGCCTCGATCTCAGCGACAACCTTGTTGGCGCGCGGCGCCTTCTGGCGGTAGTTCACAACGACGGCGGCACCCTCGGCGGCGAGGAATTTGGCGACCTCTGCGCCGATGCCGCGCGATGAACCGGTAACGATTGCGGTCTTGTTGTCCAGCAGTCCCATTCGAGCTCCTTTGTTCCAAACATCCAAATACTGTGGGGTCTGCTGTCCATCATGCCAGCGGCCCGCAGCATTTCGGTTGTTCGGGATCCACAAAGAAGCCGTGCGGGCCTAGTTCGGGTGGCGGCGCGGATTGGTTTTCGGGTAATGCGCGGGACATGCCCACTCCCGGCGCCCCAGACCACGGGACATGCCCAGATGGCGGGCGCAGCAAGGGACATAATGCCTAAGTGTCCATCGCCCGCAGCCGGGAGTGGGCATGTCCCCCGGAGACTGCAGCCAAGAGTGGACATGTCCCCCGCGCGTGAGGTGCGCGCTCCCCTGGTCTCACCGAGTACAACCTGCGTCCCCGGTTCGATTGGCCCACACGCTTCTGTTTTGGCACCGCGCCGGGGCGTAGGCTCGCGCCCATGGGGAGCCACGGCACCGAATCCACGCCGGAAGAGGTCTTCAGCGGGTCACCGCGCGGCCTGGACCTTTGCCGCGCGGTGGAACGGCTCCTCGCCACGTCTCCGCCGGCAGCCGCGCCGCCCGAAATCAGGGCGACCACCAGCCAGGTGGCCTTCCGCGGACGCCGTCGCGGGTTCGCCTACGTCTGGTGGCCGGGACGCTATGTCCGCTCAGATGTCCCGGCCGTACTGTCCATTGCGCTGCGCAACCGCATCGACTCGCCCCGGTTCAAGTCGGTGGTTAACCCGTCCCCCGGCCTGTGGATGCATCATGTGGAGCTCCGCGCTGAAGAGGACCTGGACGCCGAGGTCGCGGGATGGCTGCGGCAGGCAAGGGACGAAGCCGGCTGAGGAAAGCGATCGCCGCTCGTCCCCAGCCGGCGGGGCTTCGCCGCGGGCGGGCGGCCCGCCATACGGGGACCCGCGTCAGGCGCGGTCCACCCGGATTTTCTTCGTGGGCTCCCCTGGCGCCGCCACGGGGGCCGGCGCGCGCACTTCCAGGACGCCGTCCTTATAGCTGGCCGTGATGTCCTCTTCCTCTGCCCCGGCCGGGAGGGCGATGCTGCGCAGGAAGGAGCCGTAGCGGAATTCCGAGCGATAGCCGGTCTTGCTCTTGTGCTCGGTCTTTTCTTCGCGTTCGGCCCGGATGTGCAGCATGCCTTCGCTGACCGACACGTCGACGTCCTTGTCGGGATCGATACCGGGAACCTCCGCCCGCACCACCAGGGTATTGCCGTCCTGGAACTGCTCGACCTTGATGGTCGACGCCATCGTCAGGTCGCCGTCGAGGAACCGACGGACAGGTTCCAACATGTCCGAGGGCGCCCACTTGCTGAGATCAGCCATGATAAATCCTCCTGGGTCCACGCCCCTGCCTTGGCGCGGTCAGGGGCTGTAACCCCATTACACGCCCCCGGCCGCAGCGCCGCCTAGGGCCAAAGGCCCGGCCTCGTGCCGCCGCCGCGGACGACGGCGGCCGCCGTCGTCCGTGGAGCCCAAAGCCGGCCGCAGAGCTATTGCCTAGTGGCCCATACCAAGGCCGCCGTCGACCGGGATAACCGCGCCGGAGATGTAGGCGGCCTCGTCGCTGGCAATCCAGCGGACGACGTCGGCCACTTCCGACGCCTCGGCGAAGCGGCCCGCGGGAACCTTCGACAGGTAGTCCTTCTGCGTGGCTTCCGGCAGCTCGGCGGTCATATCCGTGTTGATGAAGCCCGGCGCCACCACGTTGGCGGTGATTCCGCGACCCCCGAGTTCGCGGGTGAGGGAGCGGGCAATCCCGACGAGGCCGGCCTTGGATGCGGAGTAGTTGATCTGGCCCGGGGCGCCGTAGAGGCCGGAGACGGAGGAAATGAGTACCACGCGGCCCTTGCGTGCGCGGATCATGCCCTTGGAGGCGCGCTTGATCACCCTGAAGGCTCCGGTGAGATTTGTGTCGATGACCGAGGTGAAGTCGTCCTCGCTCATCCGCATCAGGAGCGTGTCTTTGGTGATGCCGGCGTTGGCCACCAGGACCTCGACGGGGCCGTGCGCCGCCTCGACTTCCGTGAACGCCGCGTCCACCGAAGCCTCGTCCGTGACGTCTGCCTTGACGCCGAGGATGCCCTCCGGGAGCGTGGCCGCGCTGCGGTAGGTGACCGCCACCTTGTCGCCGTTGGCGAGGAAGGATTCGGCGATGGCCAGGCCGATGCCGCGGTTGCCGCCGGTGATGAGGACGCTGCGGCCGGTGGAGGTTGCTTCAGACATGTTGGGCTCCGGGATTCTGCGGCTCACTGGCACCGCGTTGGGTGGGCTGGATTTTCCTGCCTCCGATCTTAGCCTCCGGCGCGCTCCACCCCGCTCTGGGCCGCCCGCTGTTTGGGCGGTCCAGCCGATGGTGAGAGAATTGCAGGAAGCCTATGGAGCGTGATCTGAAAGCCGTGACAAACAAGAACCGACCCGGTGAACGGACGTCCGGGGAGGACTCCGGCGACACCGAGGTCCACAGCATTACCGACGCCGCCGCCGCCCACTCGGAAGAGATGCGTCAGCGGATGATCAAGTATGCCGTGGCGATGGGCATCCGCATGGTCTGCCTGATCCTGGTGTTTGTGGTCGACGGCTGGTTCAAGATCCTCCCCGTCATCGGAGCAGTGTTCCTGCCGTGGTTTGCGGTGGTGATCGCCAACGGCAGCGACCACGCCGAAGTGCACAGCGAATCGCTGATCGACTACGTGCCGATGGGCGAATTGGACGCTCCACGCTCCGGGCAAACAACGGGCCAGGAACCACCGGCGGCGGACGATGTCCCCATCACCCTGTTGCAGGGCGAGCTGATTGACGACGACGAAGACCACGGACGGGCAGCTTCATGAACATTTTTGACTTGGCCGACCCGACGGCCGAGCCCGCCAGCGCGCTGTGCTCGCGCAAGGCGTGCCGTGCGCACGCCGAGTGGCAACTTCTGTGGAACAACCCCAAGATCCACACGCCGGAGCGGCGCAAGATCTGGCTCGCCTGTCCGGAGCACCGGGCCTGGCTGGAGGATTATCTCCAGACGCGGGGGCTGTGGAAGGAAACCCTTCCGCTGCACAGCACCCCCGACGAAGCCGCGGGCGGGGCCGGGAACGACGCTGCCTCGACCATCGCCCCGGGCAGGGCCGGCTGAATGTACCGCTTCCTTTTCTCCAGCAAGTGGCTGGGCTACCTGCTCCTGGCCGCCATTTTCGCCACCGCCTGCGTGCTTCTGGGCCGCTGGCAGATGGACCGCCGGGCGGAAACGCTCGCGGAGATCAACCGCGTCGTCTCGAATTACTCGGCCACCCCGATCCCCTTCGCGGACGCCCGGAACCAGTTCATTAAACTCGAGGCCGACCGTGAATGGACACAGGTCGAGCTGCACGGCCGCTACGACGAGGCCGGCCAGCGGATTGTCCGCAACCGCCCGCTCAACGGCCAACCGGGCTACGAGGTGGTGGTCCCCTTCAAGCTGGACTCCGGCGAGACGGTTGTGATCGACCGCGGCTGGCTGCCCATCGGCAACAAGACCCCGGGCAGCCCGGACTCAATTCCTGCCCCGCCCCCGGGCGAGGTCACGGTGGTTGCGCGGCTCAAGCATTCCGAGCCGGAACTGCAGCGCGGCGCGCCGGACGGGCAGCTCGCGTCGATCGACCTCGCCGCCTACTCGGCCCAGCTCGGGTATCCCCTCCTCACCGGGGCCTACGGCCAGCTGGCCTCGGAAACCCCGCCGGCAGCGGACATGCCCGTCGGCTTCCCCAAACCGTCCACCGACGAGGGCACGCACCTGTCCTACTCGCTGCAGTGGTTTGCCTTTGGCGTTCTCATGTTCGTCGGCTTCGGCTACGCAGCACGCCAGCAAGCCCGCAACGCTGAGATTGACGCCGAGGACGCCCAGGATCAGGCCGCGGCCGCCGACGGCTACCTGCACGCCAGCAACCCGGCGCCCCGCCGTCGTCCTGTCCCCCGGAAGCGGAAAACTGCCACCGCGGAGGAAGAGGAAGACGCCATCCTGGACGCCCAGGGATTCTGAAGGAGCACAGCATGGRCCCCGACGCCGTAGCGAACGTCCGGCGCGCGCTCCTCGCGGCGGGCGCGGCCGACACCGTAGCCGTCTTTGAGACCCAGGTGCCGACCGCCGCCGCGGCGGCCGCGGCCTTGGGCTGCGACGTCGCGGCGATCACCAACAGCCTCGTGTTCGACGTCGACGGCGCTCCCCTGCTGATCCTGGCCAGCGGCGCGGCCAAGGTCGATCTCCGCCACGTCGCCGCGCGGCTCGGGTCAGGGAAGATCCGCCGCGCGGATGCCGACTTCGTCCTGCTGCACACGGGCCAGCGCGTCGGGGGTGTAGCCCCGGTGGGCCACCCGCAGAAGATCAGGACCCTGCTCGACGAGTCCCTCAAGGACCACGAACTCCTCTGGGCCGGCGCCGGCGACCACCACTCCATGTTCTCGATCACCTACCAAGAACTCCACCGCATCACCAACGCCGAACAGATGCCTATCCGCTAAACACTGGCAGCACGGATGGTGACGTTGCCTCAAGCGCAATGGTGACGTCCAAGTAAGCGCCGAACGCGGGCAATTTGCGTAGCGTGCGTCTAAGCGGGGGCCCACGCCGTCAGGGTTCCCTGGCCGAGCTTGCGAGGTTAGGGCGACGGTGGAGAGGACGAGCGAGCACGCGGCAAATTGCGCGCGCGAGGCGCGAACCCAACCACGGAACGAAGGCGGAGCGGCGAAGGAAGGCGAGCGGCCTAAGCCAGCGTGATCAAGTCCAGGTAGTCCTCATTCCAGAGGTCCTCGACGCCATCAGGAAGCAGCACAACACGCTCCGGGTTGAGGGCTTCGACAGCACCCTCGTCGTGGCTCACCAGCACCACGGCACCGGTGTAGTTGCTCAGGGCCCCGAGGATTTCGGCGCGGCTGGCCGGGTCGAGGTTGTTGGTGGGCTCATCAAGGAGCAGCACGTTCGCGCTCGAGGCCACGATGGTGGCCAGCGCCAATCGTGTCTTTTCGCCGCCGGAGAGCACACCGGCGGGCTTGTCGACGTCGTCGCCGGAGAACAGGAACGAGCCCAGGATGTTGCGGACCTCGGCGTCGTTCATGTCAGGGGCCGAGGAGCGCATGTTCTGCAGAACGGTGCGGTCGACGTCGAGCGTCTCATGTTCCTGGGCGTAGTAGCCGACCTTCAGTCCGTGGCCGGGGATCACTTCGCCGGTGTCCGGCTTGTCGACACCGGCGAGCATGCGCAGCAATGTGGTCTTGCCGGCACCGTTGAGGCCCAGGATGACCACCTTGGAGCCGCGGTCGATGGCGAGGTCGACGTCGGTGAAGATTTCCAGCGAGCCGTAGGACTTGCTGAGGCCGTCGGCGGTGAGCGGCGTCTTGCCGCAGGGTGAGGGGTCCGGGAAGCGCAGGGCAGCCACGCGGTCGTTCTCGCGGACCGCTTCGAGGCCGCCGAGGAGGCGTTCGGCGCGCTTGGCCATGTTCTGCGCGGCGACGGCCTTGGTGGCCTTGGCGCGCATCTTGTTGGCCTGGTCCATCAGGACCTGGGCCTTCTTTTCGGCGTTGGCGCGTTCGCGCTTGCGGGCACGTTCGTCGGTTTCGCGCTGCGTGAGGTAGCGCTTCCAGTCCATGTTGTAGAAGTCGATCTGCGCGCGGTTGGCGTCCAGCAGGAAGACCTTGTTCACCGTGGCCTCAAGCAGTTCCGTGTCGTGGCTGATCACGATCAGGCCGCCCTGGTGGTTCTTCAGGAACTCCCGGAGCCAGGCGATGGAATCGGCGTCGAGGTGGTTCGTGGGCTCATCGAGGAGCATCGTCTCGGCGTCGGAGTACAGGATGCGCGCCAGCTCCACACGGCGGCGCTGGCCGCCCGAAAGGGTCTTGAGCGGCTGGTTCAGCAGCCGGTCCGGCAGGGCGAGGTTTGAGCAGATCGCTGCGGCCTCGGCCTCGGCCGCGTAGCCGCCGGCGGCGAGGAACTCGGATTCCAGCCGGTCATAGCGGTTCATCGCCTTGCGCTGGACGTCGGCGTCCTCGCTGGCCATCTCTTCGTGTGCCACGCGGAGCTTGCCGACCGCGATGTCGAGGCCGCGGGCGGACAGGATGCGGTCCCGGGCCAGCTGCTCCATGTCCGGCGTGCGCGGGTCCTGCGGCAGGTAGCCGATCTCGCCGCTGCGGGTGACCTTACCGGCGGCGGGCAGGCCCTCGCCGGCCAGGACGCGGGTGAGCGTGGTCTTGCCTGCACCGTTACGGCCGACGAGGCCGATCTTGTCTCCCTTGTCGATCCGGAAGCTCACCTGGTCCATAAGCAGACGGGCGCCGGCGCGCAGTTCGAGATCCTGGACGGTAATCAATGCAGCTAAGGCCTTTCACAACAGGGAACGCCGCGGCACAACGGATGGAGTCTGGACGGGGCCGGGGCAGTGTGGCCGAGAGAACGGCCTCTACCAGTCTACCGGCACCTCCCCTGCCGGGTGACATCGGGGAACGCGGCGGACGACGGCGGCCCGCGTCCGCCAGCGCCGGCTCCCTTTGGCGGGGTTGGCCAGCGAGGGGACCGCCGCTTAGTGGAAGGCCTACAAAATGGCGGGGTTGCCGCGGCCGTATCGTCGGAAGTGAGACCCCGGCCCCACCACTCGACTCGACCACTCGACAGGAAACAGCATGAGCAACACCGACAATTCCGTCACCACCCCCACCCCCGCGGCCGGCCAAGGCAGCACCGCCCCGGCGGCCCCGCGCCAGAGCCGCCGACGCCGCTGGGACGCGACCGACCTCGCACTGATCGCGGTGTTCGCGGCGATCATCGCGGGTTCTGCCCTGATTGCCGCAATCCCCGTGGGCGGGCTTGGTGTGCCGATCACCCTGCAGACTCTCGCCGTGATGCTCACCGGACTGGCGCTCGGTCCGGGCCGCGCCTTCGCTGCCGTGGGCCTGTACCTCCTGCTGGGCTTCGCCGGGCTGCCGATCTTCAGCGGCGGGCGCAGCGGGCTGGGTGTCCTGGCGGGACCCTCGGCCGGCTACATCTTCGGCTTCCTGCTGGCCGCCACGGCCGTCGGCGCCCTGACCGTCGTCGTGCTGCGCCGCACGGGGGCGCACTCCGCCAAGGTCCGGTCTGTGCTGCTCTTCTGTGCCGCCATGGTCAGTAGCATCGTCTTTGTCCACGGGCTGGGCATCCTCGGCATGATGGTCAATGCCAAGCTCAGTCTCTCCGCGGCCTTCCTCGCCGATCTGGCCTTCTACCCGGGCGACGTCATCAAAAACATCCTCGCCGTGACGGTCGCGTTGACGCTGCATAAGGCGTTCCCTGACCTGCTGATCCGCCGGATCCGCCGCGTGGACTTGGCCGGCGAGGCAGACGGACGCGCATGAGTATTGTCCTGGACGGTGCGGCCGTCCGGGTAGCCGTCGACGGCCGCCCGGAGCCCAAGACCCTGCTTGAGCCGGTGTCCCTGACGCTGGCTGAACGCCGGATCGGCGTCATCGGGGCGAACGGCTCGGGCAAATCCACGCTGCTCCGGATGCTTAACGGCCTCGTCGCACCGAGCTCCGGCGCGGTGGCGGTGGCAGGTTTCGACACGGTCCGGGATGTCCGCGCTGTCCGCCGCCGCGTCGGCTTCGTCTTCACCGATCCGCTCTCGCAACTCGTGATGCCGACCGGTCGCGAAGACGTCGAATTATCGCTGCGCCGCTCGGTGCGGAACGCCGGGGAACGGCGTGCCCTCGCGGAGGCCTGCCTCGAACGGTTCGGGCTGCTGGGGCTGGCGGACCAGAGCGTGTACGAGCTCTCCGGCGGCGAACGGCAGCTTGTCGCCCTCGCTGCGGTGCTGGCCGTGAACCCGGACATCCTGGTACTGGACGAGCCTTCCACCCTGCTGGACCTGCGGAACCGGGAACTGCTGCGCCGCACCCTGGCGGCGCTGGACCAGCAGATCGTCCTGTCGACCCACGACCTCGACCTCGCGCTCGATCTGGACCGGGTGCTGGTGGTGGACGACGGCAAGATCGTGTTCGACGGCGGGGCGGCCGCCGCCGTCGCGCACTACCGCGTGCTCTGCGCGGCGGAACCCGCCGGGGTGCGGGGCGCCGGCGTGCGGGAAGCCGGCGGGGGGACGGCGCAGCCGTGAGGGGCCATGGCTTCCTGCTCGCCAACTATGTACCGGGCACCTCGCTGGTGCACCGGACTCCCCTGTGGCTGAAGTTCTTGCTGGTACTGGCGTGCGGGATGGGATCGTTTCTCGTTGCGGACTGGGCCGCGGCGGCAGCTGGACTCGCCTTGCTGTGCGGGGTATTCCTGCTCAGCGGGGCAGGTGCCCGCAGGCTGTTCCGGGCTGTCCGGCCGATCCTGCCCGTGCTGGCTGTGATCGGCGTGTTCCAGTGGTGGCAGCTGGGCGGCCCGGTCGCCGTGCGGATTGTGTTGAACGTTTTGGTCTGCGTGGTGGCGGCGGCAATCCTGACGGCCACCACGCAGGTCCAGTCGCTGTTGGACGGTGTAGCCTCGCTGGCGCGGCCCTTTCGCCGGCTCGGCGCCGATCCCGAGCGGTTCGCCCTGACAATTGCCATCATGCTGCGCAGCATCCCGTTCATCGCCGGCGCCTACGCCGATGTGCGCGATTCGGCACGGGCCCGCGGCCTGGAACGGAACCCGCGTGCATTGGTGCTGCCGGTCTTCATCACTACGGTGGCATTCGCCCGGCAAACCGGCGATGCCCTGGCGGCGCGCGGTTTGGGTGAGGCTGACGATGGGGAGGACCGGGAGGATCCGGACGGCCTAGCGGCCTGAGACGACCGGGCCGGGGCAGGTTTCGTGCCGCGGCTTGAAGCACTGGGCATGCCCCCTGCTGAGGCCCGCGACGGCGCATGCCCATTCCTCGTCCTGCGCACTGGACATGTGACCACTATGTCCACTCCCCGCAGCCAGGAACGGGCATGTCCGGCAGGGTTGGCGCACCGGGCATGCCCCCTGCCGAGGCCCACCACGGCGCATGCCCATTCCTCGTCCTGCGCACTGGACATGTGACCACTATGTCCAGTCCTCGCAGCCAGGAACGGGCATGCCCGGCAGGGCGCTACCGGAGCGAGCGGTACTCGAACAGTGCAGCAGTCCCCATCCCGCCAGCGATGCTGATCATGGCCAGGGCCAGTCGGCCATCCACGGCCTCCCGGCGGGCCTGGGCCAGCAACCTGGACACGAGCACCGCGCCGGACGCCCCGTAGGCGTGCCCCAGGGCAAGGGCGCCGCCGTCGAGGTTCGCGCGTTCCGAGTCGATGCCCAGCTGGTCGAGGCATGCCAGGGTCTGGGATGCGAACGCCTCGTTGAACTCGATCAGCCCGAGATCCCCGGCCGCGACGCCGGAAACCGTAAGCAGGCGTTCAGCGGCGGCCGCCGCGCCCATCCCCAGCAGCGCCGGCTCCACGCCCGCGGTGTCCGTCCCGAGGACCAGGAGGCCGTCCCGTGCGCCGAGTTGGCGCGCCCGGGCCAGCGAGGTGATCACGACGGCGGCGGCCCCGTCCGCGTCGAAGCAGGAGTTGCCGGCTGTCACGGTCCCGCCGGGAACGAACGCGGCAGGGAACCGGGCCAGCAACGCCGGGGTCAGCGAGCGGCGTGGGCCGTCATCGCAGCCCACGGGACCATCGGGCCCGGGCAGCGCGACGGTCTCGGTTTCGAAGGTTCCGGCCGCCGCGGCGTCGAGGGCGCGACGGTGGCTGCGCAGCGCGAAGTCGTCCTGCCGTTGCCGCTCAATACCATGGCGGACGGCGACGTTCTCGGCGGCCACCCCCATGTCCGGGTCGCCGATGCTGCCGGGGGCGAACTGGGCGCGGCTGAAGAACTGCGGCTCGCCGTCAGCGCCGCGCCTGGCCCGCAGTGGTGCGGTGCTGATGCTCTCCACCCCGCCGGCGAGATACACGCTGCCGCCGCCGGAACCCCCGCCGAATTGGCCGCCGGACGCGACGAGCCGGGATGCCAGCACGATCGCGTCGAGGCCGGACCCGCACTGCCGGTCCACGGTCAGTCCCGGAACGCCCACGGCCAGCCCGGCCTCGAGGGCCGCCAGCCGGGCGACATTGCCGCCGCCGCCCACCGCGTTCCCGACCACGACGTCCGTCACCTGGTCCGGTGCAACACCCGAGTCGGCCAGCAGTCGGTGCAGTACCGGCGCCAACAGTTCGTGGGCGGGCAGCGTCTTCAGGGCTCCGTGGGCGCGGCAGAGCGGGGTCCGCAGGGCAGCGATGATGACGGGCTGCCGGTCCTCCGGCAACAGACCGCCCCGGCGCCGTGCAGGCGAAGGCGTCCGGGAAGGCAACGGATCCTCAGCCAAGGCGCCGGACACGAGGATCATT
Organism: Arthrobacter sp. 05N425; assembly: GCF_056397125.1. Classification (NCBI taxonomy): domain Bacteria; kingdom Bacillati; phylum Actinomycetota; class Actinomycetes; order Micrococcales; family Micrococcaceae; genus Arthrobacter; species Arthrobacter sp. 05N425. The sequence continues at coordinate 183,448 of NZ_JBFTMU010000001.1, read as the reverse complement.
CCGGGCGATCCACTCAAGCAGCAGCGGCCGGCTGGGCTTGCCGCGATCGGTGAGGGGCAGCTCGGTCAATGCGTAGTAGTCCAGCGGACGTTTGCTCCGGACCAGGACATCCTCGACGCCGGCCTTCAGCTGCGTGCCCGTCAGACCGCCGTGGGACGGCAGTACCGCGGCCACGACGCGCTGGCCGCGAAGGTCGTCCGGCTGCCCGGCGGCCATGGCGGCGGCGACACCCGGTACGGACGCGAGGGCGAGTTCAACCTCGTGCGGGTACACGTTGGTCCCCGCCGTGACAATCATGTCCGAACGGCGCCCCAGCAAATGCAGGGTTCCGTCGGACAGGTAGCCCCGGTCCCCCACAGTGTGCCAGCCGTCGAAGCACTGCAGCGCCGTGCCGTCGTCGCCCCACAGGTAGCCCTCGCTGACCATGCCACTGCGCACGCAGACGTTGCCGTCGCATCCGTCAGGAACCGCGGCGCCGCCGTCGTCGAGAATCCTGATCTCGACGCCGGGAAACGGACCGCCGATTCCCGTGCCGTTCGCCGTCCCGCCGAACGCTCTCAAGCTGGACGCCGGGGCCTCGCCCGGCCGGAGTCCTGCGCCGGCGACGAAACTGAGCTCCGCGGCGCCGTAGTACTCGAAGATCGTCGCGTTCGGCGCCCAGCGGCGGGCGGCCTCCAGGGTGCGCGCGTCGAGCTTGGAGCCGGCGCAGATGATGCTCCGCAGGCCGGAGGCATCCACGCCGCCGGCCAGGCCGCGCTCACTGAGCAGCCGCAGCATGGTCGGTACCAGGACCAGCCGGGTGATGCCGTCATGGCTGACCGCGGTGTGTGCGTCGCCGACGTCGAACTGCTCGAGGGTGTGGAATTCAGAGCCGGCATACAGGCATTCGGCAAGCGCATAAAGATTGAGGCTGGCGGCAAGCGGTCCGGGTGCGAGCGTCCGGTCCTCGGGCCCCAGGCCAAAAAACTCGACCGAAGACTCGAAGGACAGCCGCCAGGAGCGCCGCGAGCGGGTGAACGCCTTGGGCAGCGCAGTCGTGCCGGAGGTGAGCCCGATCAGGAAAGGCGACTCAGGTGACCCGTCCTCGAGTTCGCTGCCCAGGCCGGTGCCGTCAGCGGGAACGGCTTCCGCGATCCGGGCCGTGATGGCGTCCAGGAGCTGCTGCGGCCAGGTGGGGTCCAGCACGGCGCAGCGGCGGCCGGCCGCGACGGCCGCCGCGAAGGCGACCGCAAAATCCGTGGAGTTGCGCTCGGCCAGCACCGTGACGGCCGGCGTCACCGGGACGAGCGCAGCCGCCGCGTTCCGCAGTTCGGACCAGCTCAGGCGTTTTCCGGCCACGACGACGGCGGTGCCGTCGGGGCGCTCATCGGCCCAACGCTGGAGTCTGTCAAGAAAAGGCATCGGGTCAACTTTACCGGGCAGCGGGGTCCCGGCCGCCGGGAGAGGATATTGTGACAGCATGAGTTTCAATGACAACGTGCAACTGGACCCGTCGCAGGTCCAGAGCCGCGGCGGCATGGGCCGCGGCACCAAAATCGGCGGCGGGATCGGCGGCGGCATCGTGCTGCTGTTGGCCGCGCTGTTCGGCATCAATCCGCAGCTCCTGGAGGGCCTGGCCGGCACTACCCAGGACCAGACACAGAGCCAAAGCACCGCGCCGGCCTGCAAGACCGGCGCCGACGCCGACGCCCGCCTGGAATGCCGGATCGTGGGCACGGTCAACAGCCTGAATGCCTTCTGGCCGGATTATCTGGCGCAGTACAACAAGAAGTACCCGCAGCCGGAGACGGTCCTGTTCCGCGGCGCCACCAACACCGGCTGCGGCAACGCCACCTCGGAGGTCGGCCCGTTCTACTGCCCCGCCGACCAGACGGCGTACTTCGATCCGGGCTTCTTCCAGGAACTCGTGGACCGCTTCGGATCCTCGGGCGGCCCGCTGGCGCAGGAGTACGTGGTGGCCCACGAGTTCGGCCACCATATCCAGAATGTCCTCGGCACCATCGACCGCGCCCAGCAGGATCCCCAGGGTCCGCAGTCCGGCGCGGTGCGGGTGGAGCTCCAGGCCGACTGCTATGCGGGCCTGTGGGTCCGCTACGCCACCACCACCAAGGACCCGAAGAGCGGTCAGCCGTTCCTGGAACCGCTCAAGACGCAGGACCTGCAGGACGCCCTGTCCGCAGCCTCCTCCGTGGGCGACGACCGGATCCAGAAGGCAGCCACCGGGCGGGTTTCGCCGGAGTCCTGGACCCACGGCTCCAGCGCGCAGCGGCAGAAATGGTTCTACCAGGGTTACAAGACCGGCGACATCAACCAGTGCGACACCTTTAAGGTCGCGACCCCTTAACCCGATCGACCGCTCCGAAACCACCGTTATGGGCCTCCAAAAGGGCCGTTGCGGAGCACTCGATGTCATCGCGGCAGAGAAAACGACGGCGGGCCCACCTCCAAGAGGTGGGCCCGCCGTCGTTGTGGGGATCCTAGATGTTGAAGCCCAGGGCCCGCATCTGGTCGCGGCCGTCTTCGGTGATCCGCTCCGGACCCCATGGCGGCATCCACACCCAGTTCAGCCGCCAGTCGTCGACAATGCCGTCCAGGGCCTTGCCTACCTGCTCCTCGATCACGTCGGTGAGGGGGCAGGCCGCCGTGGTGAGCGTCATGTCGATCAGCAGGGCGCCGTCGTCGTCTGAGTACTTCAGGCCGTAGAGCAGGCCCAGGTCAACGATGTTCACGCCCAGCTCCGGGTCGATCACATCCTTGAGTGCCTCTTCGACATCCTCGAGGCCCGTGCGGGCCATATTGATTTCGGTCATGGCGTAGTCCTAACTAGGCCTGTGCTGCGGCGTCGGCGGCAGCGATGGCGGCGGCTCCGGCGCCCGGGAGGTAGCGGTCGTAGCCTTCTTCTTCAAGGCGGTCGGCCAGCTCCGGGCCGCCCTCTTCGACAACCTTGCCGTCCACGAACACGTGCACGAATTCCGGCTTGATGTAGCGCAGGATCCGGGTGTAGTGGGTGATCAGCAGGGTGCCCATGTTGCCCTCGGCGTGGGCGCGGTTGACGCCCTCGGAGACGACCTTGAGCGCGTCGACATCCAGGCCGGAGTCGGTCTCGTCGAGGATGGCGAACTTCGGCTTGAAGAGCTCCAGCTGGAGGATCTCCACGCGCTTCTTCTCGCCGCCGGAGAAGCCCTCGTTGACGTTGCGCTGGGTGAAGTCGGCGTCGATGCGCAGCTGGGCCATGGCAGCCTTGACGTCCTTAGTCCAAGTGCGGAGCTTCGGGGCTTCGCCGTCAATGGCGGTCTTGGCGGTGCGCAGGAAGTTGGTCATGCTGACGCCGGGAACCTCGACCGGGTACTGCATGGCCAGGAACAGGCCGGCGCGGGCGCGCTCGTCAACGCTCATCGCGAGGACGTCTTCGCCGTCAAGCGTGATGGTGCCGCTCGTGACGTTGTAGCGCGGGTGCCCGGCGATGGTGGAGGCCAGGGTGGACTTGCCCGAGCCGTTGGGACCCATGATGGCGTGCGTCTGGCCGGTCTTGATGGTCAGGCTGACGCCCTTAAGGATTTCCTTGGTGCCCTGCTCGGTGTCAATGCTGACGTGCAGGTCCTTGATCTCAAGAGTAGACATGTGTCTTGTTCTCCTCTGCACCCCCGCCTCGGCGGCGGTGCGTTTTCTCGTCGATAAGTTTTTGTGGTGCTGGTTGCCGGCCCGGCCGGGACAAGCGTGGCTTGCCCCGGCGGTCAGCTGAAGTTCGGAGCTTCGGCGCCGTTCAGGATGGTGCTGACGTCTACGTAGACGTCGTCGCCCTGAATGGTCACGGCGAAGACAGGCACGGGATCGTAGGCGGGCAGCTGGAGCGGCTGGCCGCTGCGCAGGTCGAACTGTGAGCCGTGGCCCCAGCATTCGATCTTGCAGCCTTCCACTTCACCCTCGGAGAGCGAGATGTCTGCATGCGAGCAGGTATCGCCGATGGCGTGGATCTCCCCCATCGAGTCCTTGACGACCGCTACCGGGTAGTCATCGATCAGGATCCGCAGCGCCTGCTTGACCTGGATCTCGCTGGCGTTGCAGACCAGCTCGCCCCTTGGCTGTTCCGTCATGTTCGTTGTCCGTCTTCCCTAGTGCCGTGCACTAGTTTTCCGTGGCGGCGAGCTCGCGCTCGACGGCGGCCGTGAGGCGCTCTTCGATGGCGGGGACCTTGATCTGCTGGATGATCTCGTTCAGGAAGCCGCGGACCACCAGTCGGCGGGCCACCTTTTCCGGAATGCCGCGGGCCATCAGGTAGAACAGGTGCTCGTCGTCGAAGCGGCCGGTGGCGCTGGCGTGGCCGGCGCCGGCGATCAGGCCGGTTTCAATCTCAAGGTTCGGCACGGAATCCGCGCGGGCACCGTCGGTGAGGACCAGGTTGCGGTTGGCCTCGTAGGTGTCGGTGCCTTCTGCTTCCTTGCGGATCAGGACGTCGCCCACCCAGACGGTGTGCGCGTTCCGGCCCTGCAGGGCGCCCTTGTAGAGCACGTTGGACTTGCAGTTGGCGACGGCGTGGTCCACGAAGAGGCGCTGCTCGAGGTGCTGGCCTGCGTCCGCGAAGTAGAGGCCGAACATTTCCGCTTCGGCGCCGGGGGCGGTGAAGCGGGTCGACGGCGTGACACGGACCAGGTCGCCGCCGAGGCTGACGACGATGTGCTTGAACTTGGCGTCGCGGCCGAGCTTCGCCTGCTGGGAGGAGGCGTGCACGGCGTCGTCGTTCCATTCCTGGAGGGAGATGACGGTGAGCTGCGCGCCGTCCTCGACCAGGATCTCGACGTTTTCCGCGACGACGGCGGTGCCCTGGTGGTCCAGCACAACAACGGCCTTGGAGAACTTCTCCGCGATGATCACAACGTGCTGCGCGGAGGCCCCGGTGCCCTGGCCGGTCAGGACTACGCTGACCTCGCCCTCGGCCTGGACCTCGGCGGGAACCGTGATGACGGTGGCCTCGGTGAAGTTCTCCCAGGCGTTCGCGGAGACCCGGTCCTCGGGGATGGCGGCGGAGCCGATGCGGGCATCGTCCCGGCCGACGGTCTCGATCCGGACGCTGTCCGGGCCGGTGACGGCCACGGACGGTGCCGCGCCGCTGAGGACGTCGGTGTGCAGGCCGCGGAGGCGCTTGAGCGGGGTGAACCGCCAGTCTTCCTCCATGCCGGTCAGCGGCTTGAAGTCCGCCAGCTTGTACGAGGTCAGGCGGCCGGCGCGTGAGCTGTCCGGGACGCCGACGCCGCCGCCGTGCGAGTGGCGCTTGACGGCTTCGCCGGCCAGCGGCGACTTGGACTCCGCGGCGTTCAGCGGTGAAAGGCTCTCGCCTTCCTCGGTGAAACCGTTGATGAACGGCTGGGCTGAGGGCGCGCCGATGCGGGCCTTTTCAGTAGTGATGTCAGTCATTAACCGACCGATCCTTCCATCTGCAGTTCAATCAGGCGGTTCAGCTCGAGGGCGTATTCCATCGGCAGTTCGCGGGCAATCGGCTCGATGAAGCCGCGGACGATCATCGCCATGGCCTCGTCTTCGCGCATGCCACGGGACATCAGGTAGAACAGCTGTTCTTCGCTGACCCGCGAGACCGTGGCCTCGTGGCCCATGGTGACGTCGTCCTCGCGGATGTCGATGTACGGGTACGTGTCCGAGCGGCTGATCGTGTCCACCAGCAGCGCGTCACAGCGGACCGTGTTGGCCGAGTGCTTGGCGCCTTCGCGGACCTGGACCAGGCCGCGGTAGGCAGCCCGGCCGCCGCCGCGGGCCACGGACTTGGAGATGATCGAGCTCTTGGTGTTGGGCGCGATGTGGACCATCTTGGAGCCGGTGTCCTGGTGCTGGCCTTCGCCGGCGAACGCGATCGAGAGAGTCTCGCCCTTGGCGCCTTCGCCCACGAGGTAGACGGCCGGGTACTTCATGGTGACCTTGGAGCCGATGTTGCCATCGATCCACTCCATGGTGGCGCCCTCTTCGCAGATGGCGCGCTTGGTGACCAGGTTGTACACGTTGTTGGACCAGTTCTGGATGGTCGTGTAGCGGACGCGGGCGCCCTTCTTCACGATGATCTCCACGACGGCGGAGTGCAGCGAGTCCGAGGTGTAGATCGGCGCGGTGCAGCCCTCGATGTAGTGGACGTAGGAGTCCTCGTCCGCGATGATCAGGGTGCGCTCGAACTGGCCCATGTTTTCCGTGTTGATGCGGAAGTAGGCCTGCAGCGGGATGTCCACGTGGACGCCCTTGGGCACGTAGACGAAGGAGCCGCCGGACCAGACCGCCGTGTTCAGCGAGGCGAACTTGTTATCGCCCACCGGGATGATGGTGCCGAAGTACTCCTGGAAGATTTCCGGGTGCTCGCGCAGCGCGGTGTCCGTGTCCAGGAAGATGACGCCCTGGGCTTCCAGGTCCTCGCGGATCTGGTGGTAGACCACCTCGGACTCGTACTGGGCGGCGACGCCGGAGACGAGGCGGCTGCGCTCGGCTTCCGGGATGCCCAGCTTCTCGTAGGTGTTCCGGATGTCCTCGGGCAGGTCCTCCCAGGTGGCGGCCTGCTTCTCCGTGGAGCGCACGAAGTACTTGATGTTGTCGAAGTCGATGCCGGACAGGTCCGCACCCCAGGTGGGCATGGGCTTGCGGTCGAAGTACTTCAGGCCTTTCAGGCGCAGGTCCAGCATCCATTCCGGCTCGTTCTTCTTGCCGGAGATGTCACGTACGACGTCCTCATCGATACCACGGCGTGCGTTGGCGCCGACGTCGTTCTTGTCGGCCCAGCCGTATTCGTAGGTTCCGATTCCGTGGAGCTCGGGATTCTTTTCCAGAATCTCCGAGATCACAGTGGATTCAGCAACCTTCTTCTCTGATAGTTGGTCCGTCATCACGGCCTTTCTTGCAGATGGTTGGATACTTCGTCCGGGTTGCCCGGGCCCGCGGGGCTGGGAGCCCCGACGGCGGCCGGACGGCCCGTAGGTATGTGGGTGGTGCAGACATGGCCGCCGCGCGCCAGGGTGGAGAGCCTGCGCACATCGACGCCGACCAGCCGGGAGAACAGTTCGGTCTCCACGTCGCAGAACACCGGGAACTGCGCGGCGAGCTGCTGGATGGGGCAGTGGCCCTGGCAGAGCTGGACGCTGGAAAGGGCGGCCGGCAGCGGCGCCTTGGCCTCGATTGACTGCGCCGAGGCGACAAAACCGTCGCGGCTCAACGCCTCGGACAAGGCCTGCGCGCGGGCCGTGATATCGGTTCCCGCCCGCTCGATTTCCGGCGCGTAGCGGCGTTCCATTTCGGCGAAACGCTCGACGGCGAACTCCCGTACCGCGTCCTCGCCGGCCATGTCGCCGAGCCGCCGCAGCGCGGAGCTGGCGATGTCGAGGTAGTCGTTGCCGAGCGTGGACTGGCCCTGCGAGCTGAGCACGTAGCGGCGCGCCGGGCGCCCCGCGCCGGCGCCTGCACGGGCCGCGCGCTTGACTTCGATCACGCCGTGACGTGAGAGGTGGTCCAGGTGACGTCGAACCGCCGCCGGAGTGAAACCGAGCAGCTCGCCGAGCTCCGCGGCGCTGATCGGACCGTGTTCGAGCACAGCCGCCAAGACTCGGTCCCGGGTGCGTTCCTCCGCGTCGGCAGCCATCGCCGCAGGCATTGCTGCGGGAACAGCCTCGCCTTCGGCAGGCTCGGCCGACTCCGCGCGCACGGCAGGCGCGGCAGAAGTAGTTGGGCTCATGGAATACACAACACAATCATGTCGTAATTTACTCCCCCGATCCAGTAAGGCATGGCTTTCCTGGCGCTGGCTCCGGATCGGGGCCGCGCCTACTACATCGCGTAGAATGCTTTGGTGCGATCTCCCGAATCCCCCGCCCTGACAATCAGCGGGCTCATCAAGGATGTTGGTCCGCTGCCCAGCCTTGACGGCAAAATGCTGCGGGTGGTCAGTGGCGTCTCCCTCGTTGCCGAGCGCGGCCAGGTGACCGCCCTGCTGGGGGCCAACGGGGCTGGTAAGACCACCACCATCGAATGCGCCCAGGGCCTGCAGAAACGGTCCGGCGGCAGCATCAGCCTGCTCGGCCAGGATCCGGACACGGCCGGGGCGGAGCTGCGCGCCCGCGTCGGCGTCATGCTCCAGGACGGCGGCCTGCCGCCGTCGGCCCGCCCGATCCCGCTGCTCAGGCACATCGCCGGGATGTACCAGGACCCGTGGCCGGTGGACGAACTCGTGGCGCGCCTGGGCATCGACGCTTTCAGCCGGACCTCCGTTCGGCGACTCTCCGGCGGCCAAAAACAGCGCCTCGCCCTGGCCGCAGCCCTGGTGGGCCGCCCCGAAGTGCTTTTCCTCGATGAGCCCAGCGCCGGCCTGGACCCGCAGTCCCGCCAGTTGGTCTTTGAGCTAATCGCCGAACTACGGGACCGCGGCATGGCCATCATCCTCACGACCCACCTCATGGACGACGCCCAGCGCCTGGCCGACTACGTCTACATCATCGACGCCGGCCGGAACGTCGCCGAAGGCACCGTAGCGCAGTTGCTGCGGCACGAACTGGCGGCCGCCGGCGAACAGCACATCCGGACGCTGCATTTCGAAGCGGAGCCCGGACTGGACCTGGCCGGCGTCCTGCCCGCCGACGTCGACATCCGCGAGACGCGCGCCGGAAGCTACAGCGCCACCGGTGCGCTCACGCCCGCCGACCTCGCCGCCGTCACGGCCTGGTGGGCGGACCGCGGCATAATGCCGGCCTCCATGAGCCTGGCCGCCCGCAGCCTCGAGGACGTCTTCCTCGACATCTCCGGAAGGGAGATCCGATGAGCTCCGCCCCCGCCACCGCCGGCACCCCGCTGGGCAGCGCCCCCGCTCCCCTGCTGCGCCGGATCCTGCTGCAGGGCAAGTATGAGACCGTCACCATGATCCGTAACGGCGAACAGCTGATCCTCGCGATCATCCTGCCGTTGCTGGCCCTCGTGGGCCTGACGGTTACTCCCCTGCTGGACGGCCTTGGTTCCAGCAGGATCAATATCGCCGTGCCGGGCATCCTCGCCCTCTGCGCCATGTCCACGGCGTTCACCGGCCAAGGCATCGCCACGGGATTCGACCGCCGTTACGGGGTGCTGCGTTTCCTCTCCACCACACCGCTGGGCCGTGCGGGCCTGATCCTGGGCAAGGTGCTCGCGGTGCTGGCGGTGCTGCTGCTTCAGGTGCTGGTGGTCGCAGCGGTCGCCCTGCCCCTGGGCTGGCGGCCGTCGGCGCCGGGGCTGCTCCCGGGCTTGCTGCTGCTGGTCCTCGGCGCCGCTGCCTTCACCGCCCTTGGCCTGCTGGTGGCCGGCACGGTCCGGCCGGAGGCCACGCTGGCGATCACCAACCTGCTGTGGATCCTGCTGGGCGCCCTCGGCGGCATCGTCATCCCGGCCGAGCGCCTCCCCGCTCTCGCCCAGGCGATTGTGCACTTCCTTCCCTCCGGCGCGCTGGGCCAGGCGCTGCGGGATGCTTTCCTGCACGGCAGCGTCAATCTCGCCGCCGTCTTTGTCCTGCTGCTCTGGACGGCCATTGCCGGCGCCGCAGCAACCCGTTGGTTCAAGTGGAATTGAGAAAACTGTGAGTACGGCATCCCGCCCTTCCCGGATCGTGTCCCGGATTTCCTCCCGGCTGCCCGTCACCGTCGACAAGACCGTCCGCCGGCTGGCCGTGCTGTCCCTGATCGGCCAGACCGTGCTGGTGGTGACCGGCGGCGCCGTCCGCCTCACCGCTTCCGGCCTGGGCTGCCCCACCTGGCCGCGCTGTACCGACAGTTCGCTCGTGAACACCCCGGAGATGGGCATCCACGGCATCATCGAGTTCGGCAACCGGCTCCTGACGTTCGCGCTGGCCGCCGTCGCAGTCGCGATGCTGGTGTACCTGTGGAACCTGCGCAAGGAACGCCGGGACCTTTTCCTGCTGGCCCTCGGCCTGCTGGCCAGCATCCCGGCCCAGGCTGTCATCGGCGGCATCACCGTCCTCACCCAGCTGAATCCGTGGGTGGTGGGCCTGCACTTCCTGGTCTCGATGGCACTCGTGGTCCTCGCGACCCTGCTGGTCAACCGGGCCTACGGCAGGACCGGCAAGTTCCGCACCAGCCAGCTCCCCGCGCTGCCGGGCGCCGCACGCCCCGTGCTGACCGCCGTCGCGCTGATCTCGGCCGTAGCCGTGTGCCTCGGCGTCGTGGTGACCGGTGCGGGCCCGCACGCCGGCGACGCGAACGCGCCGCGCAACAACCTGGACTGGGACCTGTTCTCGCACATCCATGCGGTCCCTGCCTACCTCGTCACCGCGGGGGCCCTGTTCGGCGTCGTCCTGGTGTTCCGCGGCCGCATCACCGGCCCGTTCCGCACGGCGGTGTTCCTGCTCCTGGGCGTCACCGTGCTGCAGGCGGTCATTGGCTTCACGCAGTACTACAACGGCATCCCGGCCCTGCTCGTTGCCGCCCACATGCTCGGCGCGGCCCTGCTGATGAGCGCGTCCACCAACGCCGCCGACATCGCGCGCAGCAGCCCGCTGAAGTAGCACCCACTCCGGCAGCAGCCGCCTAAACCACAAACGCGCCGGTCACCCGCCGCCCATCCGGAAGACCGGAGCGGGCGGCAGGTGACCGGCGCGTTGTTTGTTGCGGGAGACTTCTGCTTAGCCGCCGACGATGGCGGACCCGATGAACGGGTCGACAGCCAGGGCGATGAAAAGCAGGGTGAGGTAGCTGATCGAGCCGTGGAAGACCTTCATGGCGCCCTTGTTGGAGACGTCGCCGCCCTGTGCCCGGTTGTAGAGGGCGTGCGACTCGTACAGGAACCAGGCCCCCGCGGCGACGGCGGTGACGGTGTAGACCCAGCCGGCCCCGCCGACCGGGATCAGCAGCAGCGAGCAGGCCACCATGGCCCACGCGTAGAGCACCACCTGCACGGAGACGACCTTGGCGCCGGCGATCGCGCCAAGCATAGGCACGTTGGCGTTGCGGTAGTCCTCGCCGTAGCGCATGGACAGCGGCCAGTAGTGCGGCGGCGTCCAGAGGAAGATCACCATAAAGAGCACGACGGCGGGCCATTCCACCGTGTTGGTCACGGCGGCCCAAGCGATCAGCACCGGGAAGCAGCCCGCGGCGCCGCCCCAGACGATGTTCTGCGCGGTGCGGCGCTTCAGGATCATGGTGTAGATCACGACGTAGAACACGATGGCGCCGAGGCCCAGCCACGCCGAGAGCGGGTTGGCACCGAACCAGAGGATGGCGATGGCGGCGGCGCCGAGGAGCCAGGAAAACACCAGCGCTTCCCGCGGCGTGACCTCGCCCGTAACCAGCGGCCGGTTCTCCGTCCGGTGCATCAGCTTGTCGATGTCCCGGTCGATGTAGCAGTTGAAGGAGCCCGCGCTGCCGGCAGCAAAGGCGCCGCCCACGAGGGTCGCCAGGATCAGGCCCAGGGACGGGAAGCCGCGCTCGGCGTAGATCATGGTGGGCAGGGTGCTGACCAGCAGGAGTTCGATCACCCGGGGTTTCGTGAGCGCCAGGTAGGCCTTGGCTTTGCGGCCGAAGCCGATTCGACCCGGGGCCGGGGAGGCGTTAAGCGGCGTATCTGTTGTGCTCACGGTGGCAGTCACTCTGTTCTGTCTGGCTGTTCAGTCCGGCTGGTCGCCGCAGTACGTCCTAGATCCGGCGCACTGCGTTCGGAGGGGGTCCACGCGCAGCGCACAGGCATGTCCTCGCCCCCGTTGGTAGCCACGCACCATCATACCGTGGCGGCACCCGCGTCCGGGTCCTCCGGAAACCCGCTGGAATTCCGCCAGGTTAACGCAGCCTCACCGCCGCGGCGGCACGCGGTGATTCATATAAGCCGAAAACCGGTCCAATTCGTGAGATGTACGCTACCCGGCAGGTGGAATGGGGCTAAGCTGTCTGACAGATCAGCACGCACGGGCGGCTGCCCCCAACGGCGCTCCCTGCCTCTGCGCATGCGACTAAATGATAGATCAACGTTTCGATGGTGAACGGCTGGTACGAACCGCAGCGGGCACCGAACTGTGCCCCCGGCGGAATGCCCTCAGCGGGAAAGCTCCCAGAGGGAAAACCCGTACCACCGGCCGTCAGCACAGAGAGGGGCCCGGTTTACGTGCCACATTTGGAAGAGCAAGAACTGTCATGGACTCATCTGGACCAGCGTGCCGTGGACACCGTCCGGGTACTCGCGGCGGATGCGGTGGAGAAGGTCGGCAACGGCCACCCCGGCACGGCCATGAGCCTGGCCCCGGCCGCCTACCTGCTCTTCCAGAAATTGATGCGCCACGATCCGGCGAACCCGGACTGGCTGGGACGTGACCGGTTTGTCCTGTCCCCCGGCCACACGTCCCTGACGCTTTACATCCAGCTCTTCCTCTCCGGTTACGGCCTGGAGCTGAAGGACCTCGAGGCGCTGCGGACCTGGGGATCGCTGACCCCGGGACACCCGGAGTACAAGCACACCGCCGGCGTGGAAATCACCACCGGCCCGCTCGGCCAGGGCCTGGCATCCGCCGTCGGCTTCGCCTACTCCCAGCGCCGGATGCGCGGGCTGTTCGACGCCGACGCCGCCGAGGGCACCAGCCCGTTCGACCACACCATCTGGGTGATCGCTTCCGACGGGGACCTGCAGGAAGGCGTCACGTCCGAGGCCTCCTCGCTCGCCGGCCACCAGGAATTGGGCAATCTCGTGGTGATCTACGACGAGAACCACATCAGCATCGAGGACGACACCGACGTCGCGTTCACCGAGGACGTCCTGGCCCGGTACGAGGCCTACGGCTGGCACACCCAGCGGGTCGACTGGACCCGGACCGGAGAGTACAAGGAGGACGTGCCCGAGCTGCACGCCGCCCTGCTCGCCGCGAAGGCCGAGACGGGCAAACCCTCCATCATCTCGCTGCGCACCATCATCGGGTGGCCGGCGCCGAAGAAGCAGAACACCGGCAAGATCCACGGCTCGGCCCTCGGCGCCGAGGAAGTCGCGGGCCTGAAGAAGGTCCTCGGCTTCGACCCGGAGCGCAGCTTCCAGGTCGACGACGAGGTCCTGGCCCACACCCGCGAGGCGCAGTCCCGCGGCGCCGCGGCACGGACCGAGTGGCTGGCGTCCTTCGAGGCCTGGCAGTCGGCCAACCCCGAGGCGGCCGTCCTGCTGGAGCGCGTTGAAGCCCGGAAGCTTCCGGCCGAACTCGATGCCGCCCTGCCGGTCTTCGAAGCCGGCAAAGACGTCTCCACCCGCGCCGCGTCCGGCAAGGTCCTGAACGCGATCGGCCCGGTCATGCCCGAGCTGTGGGGCGGCTCCGCCGACCTCGCCGAATCCAACAACACCACGATCGAGGGCTCCCCCTCGTTCATCCCCGCCTCCCGGCAGACCGAGGCATGGAAGGGCAACCCCTACGGCCGGGTGCTGCACTTCGGCATCCGCGAACACGCCGCGGCGTCGATCGTGAACGGGATCAGCCTGCACGGGGCGACCCGGGCGTTCTCCGGCACGTTCCTGATCTTCTCGGACTACCAGCGCCCGGCGATCCGGCTCGGCGCCCTGATGGGCGTCCCGTCCCTGTACGTCTGGACGCACGACTCGATCGGCCTCGGCGAGGACGGCCCGACCCACCAGCCGGTGGAACAGCTCGCCTCGCTCCGGGCGATCCCGGGCCTGGACGTCGTGCGCCCCGGCGACGCGAACGAGGTCGCGGCGGCCTGGAAGGTCATGCTCGAGAACCATGAGAACCCGGCCGGCATTGTGCTGACCCGGCAGAACATCCCCACCTATGCCCGCGGGACTTCCGATGCCGAGGCAGACACCTTCGCCTCAACGGCCGGTGTCGCCAAGGGCGGCTACGTGCTGGCCGAAGCGTCCGCCAACGGCCAGAGCACCGAGGCGCAGGTCATCCTGATCGGCACCGGCTCCGAGGTCCAGCTCGCCGTGGCCGCCCGCGAGGCGCTGCAGGCCGAAGGCATCCCCACCCGGGTCGTCTCCATGCCGTGCGTGGAATGGTTCAACAAGCAGGACGCCGCCTACCGCGAGGCAGTGCTCCCCGCCAACGTCAAGGCACGCGTCTCCGTCGAAGCCGGGCTCGCCCTGGGCTGGAAGGAGTTCGTCGGCGACGCCGGCCGCTCCATCAGCCTCGAGCACTTCGGCGCGTCGGCCGACTACAAGCGCCTGTTCCAGGAATTCGGCATCACCGCCGAGGCCGTGACCGCCGCCGCCAAGGAATCCCTCGCCGGCCTCACGGCCTGATCCCAACTTCACGCTTTCCGGGCCGCCGCCCCACCAACGGCGGCGGCCCCAGACTTCAGGAGTTACACATGAACACCACCCCCACCGCTACCCCCACGCAGCAGCTCTCCGACGCCGGCGTCTCCATCTGGCTCGATGACCTCTCCCGCGGCCGCCTCGCCACCGGCACGCTGCGCAAGCTGATCGAAGAGAAGAACGTCGTCGGTGTCACCACGAACCCGAGCATCTTCCACGCTGCCATCACCACCGGCACCGACTACGACGCCAAAATCAAGGAAATGGCAGCCGCCGGCGCCAGCGTCGAGGAGACCGTCTTCGCGATCACCACCACCGACGTCGCCGACGCCTGCGATCTGTTCGCCCCCGTGGCCGCCGCGACGAACGGCGTCGACGGCCGCGTCTCGATCGAGGTGGACCCGCGCCTCGCCTGGGACACCGCCGGCACCATCACCGAGGCCAAGGAACTCTACGGCCAGGTCAACAAGGACAACGTCCTGATCAAGATCCCCGCCACGATTGAAGGCCTCGAGGCCATCACCGCCACCCTGGCAAGCGGCATCAGCGTCAACGTGACCCTGATCTTCTCGCTCGAGCGCTACCGCGCCGTGATCAACGCGTTCCAGAGCGGGCTCGAACAGGCCAAGGAAAACGGCCACGACCTGTCCAAGATTCACTCCGTCGCGTCGTTCTTCGTCTCCCGCGTGGACTCCGAAATCGACAAGCGCCTCGACGCGATCGGCACGGACGAAGCCAAAGCCCTCAAGGGCAAGGCCGGCCTGGCCAACGCCCGCCTGGCCTACCAGGTCTACGAGGAGCTCTTCTCCACCGAGCGCTGGGCCCTGCTCGCCGAAGCCGGCGCCCGTCCGCAGCGCCCGCTGTGGGCCTCGACCGGCGTCAAGGACCCGGCCTACCCGGACACCCTGTACGTGACCGAGCTCGTCGCCCCCGGCGTTGTTAACACCATGCCGGAAAAGACCCTCGACGCCACCTACGACCACGGCGCCATCACCGGCGACACGGTCACCCGCGGCTACGACGACGCGAACGCGACCCTCAACGCGCTCGACGCCCTGGGCATTTCCTACAACGAAGTCGTCGCCGTGCTCGAGTCCGAAGGCCTCGACAAGTTTGTGGCAAGCTGGAAGGAACTGCTGGCCGACGTCGAGGTCGCCCTCGCCGCTGCACGGAAGGACGCATAGTCCCCCATGACCACTCTCAGCTACGACGCCACGGGCGCCGCCCGCCAGGCGCATGAACAGCACCTGCCCGCCCTGCTGGAGGACCGGGTCGCCACCCGGATCTTCGCCAAGGACGCCACCCTGTGGGGTCCCGACGCCGAAGCCGAGGCCGCGGTCCGGCTCGGCTGGGTGGAGGCCGCCACCGTCTCCCAGCCGCTCGTGGCGGACATCCTGGC
Organism: Arthrobacter sp. 05N425; assembly: GCF_056397125.1. Lineage (NCBI taxonomy): Bacteria > Bacillati > Actinomycetota > Actinomycetes > Micrococcales > Micrococcaceae > Arthrobacter > Arthrobacter sp. 05N425. The sequence continues at coordinate 167,793 of NZ_JBFTMU010000001.1, read as the reverse complement.
CCTCCGCGACGCGCTCCGCGCCGAAGGCGTGACCCGGATTGTCCTGTGCGGCATGGGCGGTTCCTCGCTGGCCCCCGAGGTCATCGCCGGAACCGCCGGCGTCGAGCTGACGGTGCTGGACAGCACCGATCCCGAGCAGGTTGGCGCCGCCCTGGCAGACCGGCTCGAGCAGACCGCCATCGTGGTCTCCTCGAAGTCCGGCTCCACGCTGGAGACCGACTCGCAGCGCCGCGTCTTCGAGCACGCCTTCACCGAGGCCGGGCTCGACGCGAAGAGCCGGATCGTCATCGTCACGGACCCGGGATCGCCGCTGGACAAGGCCTCACGCGAAGCCGGCTACCGCGCCGTCTTCAACGCCGACCCCAACGTCGGCGGCCGGTACTCGGCACTGACTGCCTTCGGGCTGGTGCCGTGCGGACTGGCCGGCGTGGACATCCAGGCCTTCCTGGACGAAGCCGAAGAGACCGCCGAGATCCTCAATGACGACAGCGAGGAGAACATCGGCCTCGCCCTCGGCGCCGCGCTGGGCGGCACTAACCCGCTGCGCGATAAGATCGTGATCGCCGAGGACGGCTCCGGGATCGTAGGGTTCGCCGACTGGGCCGAACAGCTCATCGCCGAGTCCACCGGCAAGCTCGGCACCGGCGTGTTGCCGGTCGTCGCCGGTCCGGACTCGCCGGAGGTCACGGGCGGCGCCGCGGACGTGCTGGTGATCCGGCTGGTGGCAGCCGACGCCGACGTCGAACTGGGCGACAACGAGTCGGCCATCGCCGGCGGCCTCGCCGCGCAGATGATGACGTGGGAGTTCGCCACCGCCGTCGCGGGACGGCTGCTGGGCATCAACCCCTTCGACCAGCCCGACGTCGAGGCCGCCAAGGTCGCAGCACGCGGCCTGCTGGATGCGCAGCCCGAACCGACGCCGGCCAACTTCACCGACGGCGCGATCGAGGTCCGCGGCGGCACCTGGCTGGGCGACGCCGGCACCGCGGCCGAAGCGGTCAGCGCGTTGTTGGGCCAGCTCGGTGCGGACGGCTACCTCAGCGTCCAGGCCTACTTCGACCGGCTCAACTACGCACCACTCGAAGGCATCCGGGACGAACTGGCCGCCCTCAGCGGCCGCCCCGTCACCTTCGGCTGGGGACCGAGGTTCCTGCACTCCACCGGGCAGTTCCACAAGGGCGGCCCGGCGATCGGCGTGTTCCTGCAGGTCACCGCGGCCTCCGCGACGGACCTGGCCATCCCGGAACGCCCGTTCAGCTTTGGAGAGCTGATCTCCGCCCAGGCCGCCGGCGATGCGCAGGTCCTCAGCGAACACGGCCGGCCCGTGCTCCGGCTCCACCTCACGGACCGTGCCTCCGGCGTCCGCCAGTTGCAGCAGCTTGTCTCCTCGCTGGCCGGCACTTCATTTGCTGGCCGCCCAGCGTCCTCCACCGAAAGCTAAGGCACCACAGCAACCATGCCACTCTCGCAAAACGGCAGCCCTAAGTCCGCGGGCCGGGGGCGCAATCCGCTCCGGGACCCGCGGGACCGCCGGCTGAACCGCATCGCCGGCCCCTCCTCCCTGGTTCTCTTCGGCGTTACCGGTGACCTCGCCCGCAAGAAACTCATGCCGGCCGTCTACGACCTCGCCAACCGCGGGCTCCTGCCCCCGAGCTTCGCCCTCGTCGGGTTTGCCCGGCGGCAGTGGGAGAACGAGGACTTCGCCGCCGAGGTGAAGGAATCGGTCAAAAACTACGCCCGCACACCCTTCGACGAAACGGTGTGGAAGCAGCTCTCCGAGGGCATCCGCTTCGTGCAGGGCGAGTTCGACGATGACGACGCCTTCGAGCGGCTTAGCGAAACCATCGACGAACTCGACGAGCAGCGTGGCACCCGCGGCAACCACGCCTTCTACCTCTCCATCCCGCCGAAGGCCTTCGAACTCGTTTGCCGGCAGCTCTCCAAGCACGGCCTCGCCCAGGCCGAGGGCGACAAGTGGCGCCGCGTCGTGATCGAGAAGCCGTTCGGGCACGACCTCGAGTCGGCCCGGCAGCTCAACGACATCGTGGAATCGGTGTTCCCGCCCGATGCGGTCTTCCGGATCGACCACTACCTCGGCAAAGAGACGGTCCAGAACATCCTGGCCCTGCGCTTCGCCAACCAGCTGTTCGAACCGTTGTGGAACGCCAACTACGTGGACCACGTCCAGATCACCATGGCGGAGGACATCGGCACGGGCGGCCGCGCCGGGTATTACGACGGCGTGGGCGCTGCCCGCGACGTTATCCAGAACCACCTGCTGCAGCTGCTTGCCCTGACCGCCATGGAGGAACCGATCTCCTTCAACGCGGACGACCTCCGCGCCGAGAAGGAAAAGGTCCTGGCCGCGGTCCGGCTGCCGGAGGACCTCTCCACGCACTCGGCGCGCGGACAGTTCGCCGGCGGCTGGCAGGGCGGTGAGCAGGTCCAGGGCTACTTGGAGGAGGAAGGCATCCCCGCCGACTCCACGACCGAGACGTTCGCCGCGATCCGGGTGGACATCAACACCCGGCGCTGGAGCGGCGTGCCGTTCTACCTGAGGGCCGGCAAGCGGCTGGGGCGGCGGGTGACGGAGATCGCCGTCGTGTTCAAGCGCGCGCCCAACCTGCTCTTCCGTGACCACGGCGAGGACGACTTCGGCCAGAACGCCGTCGTCATCCGGGTGCAGCCCGATGAGGGCGCCACTATCCGCTTTGGCTCCAAGGTCCCCGGCACCCAGATGGAAGTCCGCGATGTCACGATGGACTTCGGCTACGGCCATTCCTTCACCGAGTCCAGTCCCGAAGCCTACGAACGGCTCATCCTGGACGTGCTCCTTGGCGAGCCGCCGCTGTTCCCGCGGCACCAGGAGGTGGAGCTGTCCTGGAAGATCCTGGACCCGTTCGAGGACTACTGGGCCAGCCTGAACGAACAGCCGGAGCCCTACGCCCCCGGAAGCTGGGGTCCCGCCTCCGCCGATGAACTGCTCGCCCGCGACGGACGGACCTGGAGAAGGCCATGATCGTAGATCTTCCCGACACAACAACCTCCAAGATCTCCAAGAAGATCATGGCGCTGCGCGAACAGGGCGGCGTGATCGCCCTGGGCCGCGTGCTGACCCTCGTGGTGGTGACCAAGTCCGGCCTCGAAGAGGAAGCCATCGAGGCCGCCAACGAAGCCAGCCGGGAACACCCCTGCCGGATCATCGTCCTCGCCGACGCCGGCGCCTCGGCGCCCACCCGGCTGGACGCGCAGATCCGGGTGGGCGGCGACGCCGGCGCCTCCGAGGTCATCCTGCTCCGCGGCTACGGCGAACTCGCGGAGGAAAGCGAATCCCTCGTGGCCGCGCTGCTCCTTCCGGATGCCCCGATCGTGGCCTGGTGGCCGCACGGTGCGCCCCGGAATGCCTGCGAGACGTCGATCGGCCGGATCGCGCACCGCCGCATCACCGACTCCGCAAATGAGCCGGACCCGCTGGCGGCGCTGGACAATCTCCGCAGCACCTACAAGGCCGGCGACACCGACCTGGCCTGGACCCGCCTGACCAACTGGCGGATCCAGCTGGCGGCAGTCCTGGACCAAGTGGACTCCYCGCCGGTCACCGCCGTCGCTGTCGAAGGCGCCTCGGACTCCCCCAGCACCCTGCTGCTCGCGGCATGGCTCACGCTGGCGCTGGACGCCCCGGTGACCATCGTCGCCGATCCGGCCGGCACCGGGATCCGGCGCGTGCGGCTGACCCGCACCGGCGGCGACGTGCAGCTGTTCCGGCCCGGACTCACCGTGGCGGAATTGACCCAGCCGGGCCAGCCTGCCCAGCGCATCTCCTTGCCGCGCCGCAGCCTCAAGGACTGCCTGGCTGAGGAGCTCCGGCGCCTGGACCCGGACGAAGTCTTCGGTGAAGTGATTACTATTGGACTGCCACGTACCAACCTAAGGAGTGTCCGTCCCAGTGAGCGCTGACCCCAGAGTAAGCATCCATCCTGACTCGACCGTCCTGATGGCGGCGATCGCGGCACGCCTGATCACCAAGCTTGTGGACATCCAGGACAAGCACGGCGAGGCAACGGTGGTGCTTACCGGCGGCACGATGGGGATCGGCTCGCTCAAGGCGGTCGCCGAGTCGCCGGCCGCACCGGCGGTGGACTGGTCCAAGGTCAACTTCTGGTGGGGCGACGAACGCTTCGTCGGCTCGGACGACGCCGACCGCAACGCCCGCCAGGCGCACGAGGCACTGCTCTCGCACATCAACGTGGACCCCTCGCGCGTCCATGTCCCGGGCTCGACGGACGACTTCGGAACCCCCGAAGAAGCAGCGGCGGACTACGCGCGGCGGCTTGCCGAGGCGGCCGCGGCCGAGCACGCCGCCGATATGTCCGATGACCGTCCGGAGGAGCCCGGCGCCTTGCCGCGGCTGGACATCGTGCTGCTGGGCGTCGGCCCGGACGCGCACGTGGCGTCCTTGTTCCCGGAGCAGGCCGGCATCCGGGAGAAGGAGTTGACCGTCGTCGGGGTCCGCAACTCCCCCAAGCCGCCGCCGGCCCGGCTCTCCCTCACGCTGCCGACGATCAACACCGCGAACGAGGTGTGGATGGTGGTGGCCGGCGATGACAAGGCCGGCGCCGTGGGCTTGGCCCTGGCCGGAGCCAACCCGGTGCAGGTGCCGGCGGCAGGGCCCCGTGGCCGGTTCCAGACGCTGTGGCTGATCGACGAGGACGCAGCCTCACGCGTCCCCGAGCAGCTCGTCCGGAAGGGCGCGTCGGGCGCGTAGCCGTTCAAGCGCTCCAGCCAGCACGTCTTCGGCGTCCTGGCTGGAGCGCCTTTCTTTAACGTATTCGAGGTGGCTCTTGAAACCCTCGACGGGTTCGTCCTCCAGCGCGAAGCGGGACTCGTCCCGGGTGGCTGCTCCGCCGCAGCGGCGGCAGTCCCACACCCCGGGGATTTGCTCCTCAGGGAGCTTGGCGAACACGAGGGCTGTCTCGTGGCCTTTCGCGCACCGGTAGGTGACGCAGATCCGGGGTTGCGCCGCGCCCCCGTCGAGGGGCTCATGGCGGGCCGGGGCTCCGGCGATGGCACCTACGCGGATGCCCCTGAATCCGGAAGCAGAATGCAGCATCGGGAACTCCTGGCTACTCGGCTGGTGGATTGGCTTGCCAGCGACAGTGTAGTTCGGAGTTCCCGACGCGGGGAGGGCCGCAAGGCCCATATGAAGTTTTAGAAAACGGGGGTACTAGGAGTCGGCGCCGGTGCTGAAGCGCATCAGCAGGCCGAGGGCGATGATGACGACGCCCCAGGTGACTCCGAGGATGACCGTGAAGCGGTTGAGGTTCCGCTCGGCTACGCCCGAGGAGCTGAGCCCGGAACTCATGCCGCCGCCGAACATGTCGGACAGACCGCCGCCGCGCCCCTTGTGAAGCAGGATGAGCAAGGTCAGCAGGAGGCTGGTGATGCCCAGCAGCACCTGGAGAATGACATGAAGAACGTCCACGACGGCCTTTCAGAAGATGGGGATTGCGGGGGCCAAAGCTGTGTCCGGACTAATCCGTCAGCAGGTGACTCTCGAACCTGACAATATTAGCAAACTCGGCGGCGTCCAGGCTGGCACCGCCGACCAGCAATCCGTCCACGTCGCGTTCCTTGAGGATCGAGGCGGCGTTATTTGCCTTCACCGAGCCGCCGTAGAGCAGGCGCGTCTTGGCGGCGACCGAGGCGTCGAAGAGGGTGGCGAGTTCGGCGCGGATCGCGGCGCACATCTCCTGGGCATCCTGCGGCCCGGCGACTTCGCCGGTGCCGATGGCCCAGACGGGCTCGTACGCGACCACCAGTTCGGCCGCCTGCTCCGCGGTGAGGCCTTCGACGCCGGCCCGCAGCTGGGCAAGCGTGTGGTCCACGTGCGTGCCGGCCTGGCGGACTTCGAGCCCCTCGCCGACGCACAGCACGGGGGTCATGCCGTGGCGGAAGGCCGCCTTGGTCTTGGCGTTGAGGACCTCGTCGGACTCGTTGTGAATGGTGCGGCGTTCGCTGTGGCCCACCAGGACGTAGCGGCAGCCGAGCTTCGCGAGGAACTGTCCGGAAATGTCCCCGGTGTAGGCGCCGGAGTCGAACTGCGAGAGGTCCTGGCCGCCGTAGACGACGTCCAGCTCGTCGCCCTGGACGAGGGTCTGCACGCCGCGGAGATCGGTGAACGGCGGGAACACGGCGACCTCCACCCGGCTGTAGTCGTGTTTGGCGTCGGACAGGGTCCAGGCCAGCTTCTGCAGGAGGGTGATGCCCTGGACGTGGTCCATGTTCATCTTCCAGTTGCCCGCGATGAAGGGCTTGCGGTCGAACTTGCCGTGGGTTGACGTTGTCACGTGATCTCCAAAAGATTCGTAGCAGTGAAAGAGCCGGCAGGGTGCCCGCCTTGCGGGCCGGGCACCCTGCCGGCTGGAGGTTCTAGCGGTCCAGCACGCTCAGGCCGGGAAGTTCCTTGCCTTCAAGGTATTCCAGGCTCGCGCCGCCGCCGGTCGAGATGTGCCCGAACTGGTCATCGGCGAAGCCCAGGGTCCGCACCGCGGCGGYGGAGTCCCCGCCGCCCACGACTGTAAATGCCGCGGTTTCCGTGAGGGCCTTGGCAACGGCCCGCGTGCCGCCGGCGAAGGCCGGGAACTCGAAGACGCCCATGGGCCCGTTCCAGAAGACCGTCTTGGCTCCGTTGATCCGCTCTGCGAAGGCGGCTGCCGAATCCGGGCCGATGTCCAGGCCGATGCCGGAGGCGCCAAAGCTGCTGGACTCGATGGCGTCGGCTGACACCGTTTCGTGGTCGGCGTCGGCGGCGAACTTGCTGGCCACCACGACGTCGGTGGGGACAACGAACTCGGTGCCGGCGTCGGCGGCGCGCTTGAGGTAATCCTGGACGACCGGGATCTGGTCCTCTTCGAGCAGGCTGCCGGCGACCTTGTGGCCGGCGGCGGCAAGGAAGGTGAACAGCATGCCGCCGCCCACCAGGATGGTGTCCGCCTTGCCGATCAGGTTGGCAATCACGGCGAGCTTGTCCGAGACCTTCGAACCGCCCAGCACGACGACGTAGGGCCGCTGGGTGTCGGTGGTCAGCTTGCGCAGCACCTCCACCTCGGTGCGGACCAGGTCGCCCTGGTAGGACGGCAGCCGGGTGGCGACGTCGTACACGCTGGCGTGCTTGCGGTGCACGGCACCGAAGGCATCGTCAACGAAGGCGCCGTTGTCACCGGTGAGGGCGACCAGCTCGTCCGCGAAGGCGCCGCGTTCGGCGTCGTCCTTGGACGTCTCGCGGGCGTCGAAGCGGACGTTTTCGAGCACGAGGGCTTCGCCGTCCTGCAGTGCGGCGGCGGCCGCCTTGGCGGATTCACCGACCGTGTCGTCAGCGAGCGAGACCTTGAAGGACGCCAGCTCTGCCAGGCGCGCCACGGCGGGCTTGAGCGAGTACTTCTCCTCCGGGGCGCCCTTGGGGCGGCCGAGGTGTGCCGTGACCAGCACGCGGGCACCGGCGTCCGTTAGCTTCGACAGCACTGGCAGGGAGGCCTTGATCCGGCCGTCGTCAGTGACTGCAGAGCCGTCGAGCGGCACGTTCAGGTCACTTCTGACCAGAACGTACCGCCCGCGGACACCATCAGCGATCAGTTCGTCGAGGGTGTGGAATGTCATGGGTCTTACCCTAGCCCAGCTTCGACGCGACGAGCTCCGTAAGGTCGACGAGGCGGTTGGAGTAGCCCCACTCGTTGTCATACCAGGAAACAACCTTGACCTGGTTGCCGATCACCTTGGTCAGGCCGGAGTCGAAGATGGACGACGCCGGGTCCCCGACGATGTCCGAGGAGACGATCGGCTCATCGGTGTAGGTCAGCAGGCCCTTGAGCTCTTCGGTCTCGGACGCGGCCTTGAGTGCGGCGTTGACTTCCTCGACGGTGGTCTCGCGGGAGACGGTCACGGTGAGGTCGGTGGCGGAGCCGGTGGGGACCGGGACGCGGATGGCGTAGCCGTCCAGCTTGCCCTTGAGCTCCGGCAGCACCAGGCCGATCGCCTTGGCTGCGCCGGTGGAGGTGGGAACCATGTTGATGGCGGCGGCGCGGGCGCGGCGGAGGTCCTTGTGCGGGCCGTCCTGCAGGTTCTGGTCAGCGGTGTAGGCGTGGATGGTGGTCATCAGGCCGCGCTCGATGCCGAAGGAGTCGTTGATGACCTTGGCCAGCGGGCCGAGGCAGTTGGTGGTGCAGGAGGCGTTGGAGATGATGTTGTGCGCGGCGGGGTCGTAGAGGCCGTCGTTCACGCCCATCACGATCGTGATGTCCTCGTCCGAGGCGGGGGCGGAGATCAGGACCTTCTTGGCGCCGGCGTCGATGTGCTTCTGCGCATCGGCGGCCTTGGTGAAGAAGCCGGTGGACTCGATCACGATGTCCACGCCCAGCTCGCCCCAGGGGAGCTTGGCCGGGTCACGCTCGGCAAGGACCTTCACGGTCTTGCCGTCGACGACGATGTTGCCGTCCTTGACCTCGATGGTTTCGGCCAGGCGGCCGCCGACGGAGTCGTACTTGAAGAGGTGTGCGAGGGCTTCCGGGCTGGTGAGGTCGTTGACTGCAACGATCTCGAGGTCTGCTCCCTGGGCCAGGGCGGCGCGGAAGTAGTTGCGGCCGATGCGGCCGAAGCCGTTGATACCAATACGTGTCGTCACGTTTTCAGTCTCCTTGGTGCTCTATCAAGCACGATTAGTTGAGTAGGCGTTCAAGCCAACTAACAGATCCCGCACGCCATTGGGCAGAGATGATTACCAGATCGGAGGGCGACCAGCCACGTTGCTGAAGGCTAACCGCCTTCCGTGATCCATCTTACGTTTAAGTGGACCCGCCCCCGCAAGTGCGGGGGCGGGCAGTCCACGTTTCGGGCCGAACGGCTCGAAATGTGAGCTTTGTTACAGCCTGGTTTCGGCTAAGCGCCGGTTTGCACTGTCCTAGAGGGTGATCAGGCCGGTGGCGTTCTTCCGGGCGGCGTCGAAACGCTTGGCGACGTCGGCCCAGTTCACGATGTTCCAGAAGGCCTTGACGTAGTCGGCCTTGACGTTGACGTAGTCCAGGTAGAAGGCGTGCTCCCACATGTCCAGCATCAGCAGCGGCGTGGTGCCCAGCGCGACGTTGCCCTGCTGGTCGTAGAGCTGCTCGATGACAAGGTTGCCGCCGATCGGCTCGTAGGCGAGGAAGCCCCAGCCGGAGCCCTGCAGGCCCAGCGCCGCGGCGCTGAACTGGGCGCGGAAGGCGTCGAAGGAGCCGAAGGCGTCGTCAATCGCGGCCGCGAGCTCGCCCTCGGGCTTGTCGCCGCCGTCCGGGGAAAGGTTCTTCCAGAACACGGAGTGGTTGATGTGGCCGCCGGTGTGGAACGCGAGGTCCTTGGAGAGGCGGTTGATGTTGGCGAAGTCGCCCTTTTCGCGTGCCTCGGCCAGCTGGGCCAGCGCGTTGTTGGCGCCGGCCACGTAGGTGGCGTGGTGCTTGCTGTGGTGCAGCTCCATGATCTTCGCAGAGATGTGGGGCTCCAGCGCGGCGTAATCGTAGTCAAGTTCGGGCAGTACGTACTCGGTCACAAAATCCTCCAATGTCGTGGACGTGTTCGTCCGGTTTTGCTAACTCTCGGATTGTGCATCCGGATGGTTGGACACCCGGAAGTCTATGGATGTGGATCCAGTGGGCATAGCCTCCGGTCCTGCTGAGGTATTCCCGGCCGTCGGATCCGATTCTGTCGCTGAATCCCCGCAGTGGCTACTCGTCGAGCATTTCCGGCGTCACGTTCGCCTCGGTGCCGGGAATGCCCAGGTCCTGCGCCCGTTTGTCCGCCATCGCCAGGAGCCGTCGGATCCGGCCGGCGATGGCGTCCTTCGTCATCACCGGGTCGGCGAGCCGGCCCAGTTCGTCCAGGCTGGCCTGCTTGTGGGCCACACGCAGTTCGCCGGCGTATTTCAGGTGGTCCGGGACGTCGTCGCCGAGGATCTCCAGTGCCCGGTCCACGCGGGCCCCCGCGGCGACGGCCGCCTGCGCCGAGCGGCGCAGGTTGGCGTCGTCGAAGTTGGCCAGCCGGTTGGCGGTGGCGCGGACTTCCTTGCGCATCCGCCGCTCCTCCCAGACCATCAGCGCGTCGTGGGCGCCCATCCGGGTCAGCAGCGCCGCGATGGTGTCGCCGTCGCGGATCACGACGCGGTCCACTCCCCTGACCTCCCGTGCCTTGGCCTGGATGCCGAGCCGGCGGGCGGCGCCAACGAGGGCGAGGGCCGATTCCGGCCCGGGGCAGGTGACCTCCATGGCGGAGGAGCGGCCGGGCTCGGTGAGCGAGCCGTGGGCCAGGAACGCGCCGCGCCAGACCGCCTCGGCGTCGGCGGCGGAGCCGTTCACCACCACGGAGGGCAGGCCGCGGACGGGCCGGCCGCGGGCATCCAGCAGGCCGGTCTGGCGGGCGAGGGCCTCGCCGTCGCGCACCACCCGCACCACGTAGCGGCTGCCGCGGCGCAGGCCGCCGCCGGAGACGACGATGATTTCGCTCTGGTGCCCGTAAACCTCGGCAATCGCGGCACGGAGCCGGCGGGCGGTCGAGGCCAAGTCCACCTCGGCCTCAATCACAATCCGGCCGGAGATGATGTGCAGGCCCCCGGCGAAGCGGAGCATGGCGGACACTTCAGCCTTGCGGACCGAGGACTTCTTGATGTCCAGCCGGGAAAGTTCTTCCTTGACTGATGCTGTCAGTGCCATGGCACCTTTCCTACCTGTTCCCGAAAATGTCGTGGTACGCCGTTGCCAGGCGCAGCGGGTCGTGGATCGGCCGGCGGCTCGACGCCCCTACTTTACCCAAGACCACCTCTGCTCCGAGCATCCCGGCCGCCCGCTCGAACTCCGGGAGGTCCGGCACCGACGCGGGGTCCGCCAGCACGACGTCGACACTGAAGTCCGGTGCGTAGTCGCGCAGCACGCGCAGGTGGTCCGCTGCGGACATTCCGAGGGTCTCCTTGGTGTCCGTGGCGAGGTTCATCGTGAGGCAGCGCCGCGCCTCGGTCTTGCACAGCGCATCGCGCATCTCCGGCAGCAGCAGGTGCGGCAGCACCGAGGTGTACCAGGAGCCGGGGCCCAGGACCACCCAGTCGGCGAGTTCGATCGCGGTCAGCGCCTCGACGCAGGCCGGGGCCGACTCGGGCAGCAGCCGGACGGCTTCCAGCGAACCCGCGACGGCGCACTTGGCCTGTCCGCGGACGGTCTGCAGCCCCGACGTGCCGTCGGGCTTCCCCACCCGCACCTCGCCTTCGATGGTGAGCGGGGTGGTGGACATCGGCAGGACCTGGCCCCGGGCGCCGAGCAGCGCCCCGGCCCATTGCAGCCCGACGACGGCATCCCCGAGCAGTTCCCAGAGGGTGACGATCAGCAGGTTGCCCATCGCGTGTTCGTCGAGCGAACCGCCGCGGCCCTTGCCGGGTTTGAACCGGTGCTGCATGACATCGCGCCAGGTCCGGCCCCAGTCGGTGTCGTCGCAGAGTGCGGACAGGGCCATCCGCAGGTCACCGGGCGGCAGGACGCCGTACTCGTCACGCAACCGGCCGGAGGAACCGCCGTCGTCGGCGACCGTTACGATCGCGGTCAGTTCCGAGGTGAGCAACCGCAGGGCGGAAAGTGAAGCGGAAAGGCCGTGGCCGCCGCCGAGGGCGACCACGGAGGGGCCTTTGTCCTGCTGGCCGGCGGAGGCCGCACTGGCGGCCGGCACCAGGGGCAGCGGCCCGGTCAGGAGCGCCATTACTCGCGGCCCAGATCCCGGTGCGTAGTGGTGACCGTGACACGCGGGTACTGGGCAAGCCGCCGCGAGAGTTCAACCGCCACGGCGACGGAACGGTGCTTGCCGCCGGTGCAGCCGACGGCGATGGTCGCGTAGTGCTTGTTTTCGCGCCGGTAGCCGTCCAGGACTGGTTCGAGGGCCAGCACGTAGCGCTCCACGAAGTTGTTGACGCCCTCCGCCTCGAGCACGTAGTCGCTGACGTCCTTGTCGAGCCCGGTGTGCGGGCGCAGTTGCGGAACCCAGTGCGGGTTGGGGATGAAGCGGGCGTCGGCGACGAAGTTGGCGTCCACCGGCAGCCCGTACTTGAAGCCGAAGCTCATGACGTTCAGGCGCAGCGCCACCGGACCGGTTTCGCTGAACAGTTCGGTGATGGCGGTCGCGAGGCCGTGGACGTTGAGTGTCGAGGTGTCCAGCACAATGTCCGAGGATTCGCGCAGCTCATGCAGCAGCTCGCGTTCCGCGGCGATGCCGTCGAGGATCCGGCCGCCGCCCTGCAGCGGGTGCGGCCGCCGGCCCTGTTCGAAGCGCCGGACCAGGACGTCGTCGCTGGCGTCGAGGAACAGCACCCGGAAGGTGACGCCGCTGGCTTCGAGGTTGCGCAGCGCGGCGCGGATGTCCGCGAAGAGGTCCTTGCTGCGGACGTCGACGACGACGGCGAGTTTGGAGATGGAGCCCGGGGCGTGGGAGACCAGCTCGGCGAGCGTGCCGAGCATCTGGGGCGGCAGGTTGTCCACCACGTACCAGCCGTGGTCCTCGAGGGCGTCCGAGGCGGTGCTCCGACCGGCCCCTGACATCCCGGTCACCACGAGCAGTTCCGCCTCGATCGGCTTGACGGGGGTCAACCCGTCCGCCTCCATGCCGGATCCTGCCGTTGACTCTGTCATCAGTCGTGCCCCATCTCTGCTGTCTGCTCTGCCGTGAGGCCGGCGCACGCGGCAGTTGCCTGCCCGCCGTGCGCCGTACCTCAGCTCCTTACCCTAGCTAAGATTGCCGGAGCTAGCTAAGTTTCGAGGATTTCGCCGGTTGTCATGTTGACGGCCGGCGCGGCGGGCCCTTCCGTGTCCTCCGCCGCGTTGAAATGCCGCACGATTGCCCCGGCGAGGGCTGGTCCGACCCCCTTGGCGGCCGTCAGCTCCTCGACCGTGGCGGCCTTGATGCTTTTCACCGAGCCGAACTGGTTCAGGAGCGCCTTGCGCTTGGAGTCGCCGAGGCCGGGCACGCCGTCCAGCGCGGAGACTGTCATGGCCTTGCCGCGCTTTTGCCGGTGGAAGGAGATGGCGAAGCGGTGCGCCTCGTCCCGGATCCGCTGCAACAGATAGAGACCGGCCGAGGCGCGCGGCAGGATGACCGGGAAGTCGCTGTCCGGCAGCCAGACCTCCTCGAGCCGCTTGGCGAGTCCGACCACATAGACATCCTCGATGCCGAGCTCTTCGAGGGCCTTCGCTGCCGCGTTCACCTGCGGCTTGCCGCCGTCGACGACGACGAGGTTGGGCGGGTAGGCGAATTTCGTCTTCGGCGCCGGCGTCGTGGTGTCCGCGACCGGGGCCACGGCGGCGGCCTGGGCGACGGCCAGCGGCCCGGAACCGTCGGCCGTTTTATCGGCTTGTTCCTGCAGGTAGTTCCGGAAGCGGCGGGTCAGGACGTCATGCATGGCCGCCGTGTCGTCGTTGGCCGCGGCACCGGTGACCGAGAATTTCCGGTAGTCGGATTTCTTCGGCAGGCCGTCCTCGACCACCACCATGGAGCCGACCACGTTGGTGCCCTGGATGTGCGAGATATCGAAGCATTCAATCCGCATCAACGCGACCGGCAGATCCAGGGCTTCCTGCAGTTCCTGGAGCGCCTGGGAACGCATCGTCAGGTCGCCGGCGCGCCGGGACTTGTGCAGCTTGAGGGCGTGTTCGGCGTTGTCCCGGACGGTGGAGAGCAGCGTGGCCTTGTCGCCGCGCTGCGGGACACGAATGTCCACCCGGGCCCCCCGCAGCCCGCTGAGCCATTGGGCGAGTTCGGCGGCGTTGCTGGGCTCGGCCGGCACCAGAACCTCGCGGGGCATCCGGCCTTGGCTTTCGCCTTCCTCGCCGTAGACCTGTTGGAGCAAGTGCTCGACGAGGTCGGGCGTGGTGGTGTCCTCGACCTTTTCCACCACCCAGCCGCGCTGGCCGCGGATCCGGCCGCCCCGGACGTGGAAGACCTGGACTGCGGCCTCAAGCTCGTCCTCGTGCAGCGCGAACACGTCGGCGTCGGTATCCTCGGCCAGGACCACGGCATTGCGTTCAAAGACCTTTTTCAGCGCGATGATGTCATCGCGCACCCGGGCCGCGCGTTCGTAGTCGAGCTCCGCGACGGCGGCGGCCATGTCCTTCTCGAGCCGGGACACGAAGCGCTTGGCTTCGCCGCCCATGAAGGCGCAGAAATCCTCGGCCAGGGCCCGGTGGTCCTCCGCCGAGATCCGGCCGACGCAGGGCGCCGCGCACTTGTCGATGTAGCCGAGCAGGCAGGGACGGCCGCTGGCTTCTGCGCGTTTCAGGACGCCGGGGCTGCAGCTGCGGACCGGGAAGACCCGCAGCAGGGTGTCCATGGTGTCGCGGATGGCGCCGGCCGTGTAGGGCCCGAAATACCGGGTCCCCTTGCGCCGTTCGCCGCGGAGGACCTGCACCCGGGGGTACTTCTCCCCCATCGTGACGGCGAGGTAGGGGTAGCTCTTGTCATCGCGGAACATGACGTTGAACCGCGGCTTGAATTCTTTGATCCAGGTGTATTCGAGCTGCAGGGATTCCAGTTCGCTGCCGACGACGGTCCATTCCACGCTGCTGGCGGTGTGCACCATGGCATACGTCTTGGGCAGCAGGCCCGCGGGGTTGGCGAAGTAGGAGTTCAGCCGGGACCGGAGGTTCTTGGCCTTGCCGACGTAAATGACCCGGCCATGCGGATCGCGAAAGCGGTACACGCCCGGGTTGGTCGGTATCTCCCCCGTCTGGGGACGGTAACTAGCTGGATTTGCCACTAGTCCATTCTACTAAGCCGGGCGGGACCGCCCCGACCGTCGGCTCCCGTGCGGGTGTGGCGGACGGGTGACCGGACGGGTGTCCGCGGCAGGGAGCAGCGCTAATCGACGCTTTTGCTCTGGTTGTAGGTGGTGGCCCGCTGCTGGCCGCTCAGTTCGGCGATGGCGTCCATGATCCGGTCCGTGACCTGTCGGCGCGCCGGCAGGGAGTGGTCCGGGCCGGTTTTGTCGAAGTACAGGGGCTCGCCCACCTTCATGGTGAAGTGCTGCGGTGTCACCTTGTTGCTGTCCGCCGGCTGCAGGTTTTCGGTGCCGATCAGGCCCACCGGGATGACCGGGGCGCCGGTGGTGAGGGCAAGCCAACCGACGCCGGTGCGTCCGCGGTAGAGAATGCCGTCACGGGAGCGGGTGCCCTCCGGGTAGATTCCAACGCCCTTGCCGGCGTCGAGGATGTCCAACAGCGTCTTCAGCGCCTGGACGCTGGCGGCCTGTTCACCGCGTTCGACCGGAATGGAACCGACGGCTTCGAAGAAGGACTTCATCAGCTTGCCCTTGGCGCCGCCCGTGGTGAAATATTCCGCTTTGGCGAAAAAAGCCACGGGGCGCGGCATGAGGGCCTGGACGATCACACTGTCGAGGAAGGACAGGTGGTTCGGCGCCACGATGAAGGGACCCTCCTTGGGCACGTTCTCGAGGCCGATCACGGTGGGACGGCAGGTCGAGGAAATGAGCCCGCGGGTCGTCCAGCGGATCGCGTCAAACATTGCCAATGGTGTGCACCTCATTCAGGGCTGTGGTCCCCGGGCATTCGGAGAGTCTGGTGATCGTAGCGTGAAGCGCCGCAGTGGTGTGCACGATCTCGACGGCGCCGGCCGCGTGGAGTTCGCCGTCGGGCGCAAAACCCCAGCCTACGCCGACACAGTCCGATCCGTTCGCAGCCGCCCCGGCCACGTCCTGCGCCCGGTCCCCCACCATGACGGCCTGGCCTGCGGGGACGGGACCCGCCCCCGGCCCGGCGCCGGCCTCGTCAGCGACGGACTTCCCCGGATGCGGGAGGCGAAGTTCGGTGAGGGGCGCTGCGATTCCGTCCGCTGTCCCCCCGGCAGGATCGACAAGAGTGCCGTCGAGGTCGAAGATCACGGGCACGGTTGTGGGCGTCACGGGCCTAGTTTCTCACGAGTGCGCGGCTGCCAGAAATTCACATACTCCTTCGGGAATACATCGTGGGTACTTCGCTTCGCGACGACGCGCAAATGCCCTGCCGCCGCCGGAAGTCCGGTAGCGGCAGGGCATTTGCGCGTCATGGGGCGGGTGTCGCCTCGCAGTCAGCGAACCCCGGTCAGCCCAGGATGTCGGCCAGGAAGGCCGCTGTGTGGCTTTCCTTGGACTTGGCCACCTGCTCCGGTGTTCCAGAGGCAACGATCCGGCCGCCGCCGGAACCGCCGTCGGGTCCCAGGTCCACGATCCAGTCGGCGCTCTTGATGACGTCCAGGTTGTGCTCGATCGTAATCACGGTGTTGCCCTTTTCGACCAGGCCCTGCAGCACCATCAGCAGCTTGCGGATGTCCTCGAAGTGCAGCCCGGTGGTGGGCTCGTCCAGGACGTAGACGCTGCGGCCGTTGGAGCGCTTCTGCAGCTCCGCGGCCAGCTTCACGCGCTGCGCCTCGCCGCCGGAAAGGGTGGTTGCAGGCTGGCCGAGCCGCACGTAGCCGAGGCCGACGTCGACCAGGGTCTTGAGGTGCCGGGCGATCGGCGAGAACGCGGCGAAGAACTCGGCGCCCTCCTCGATCGGCATGTTCAGGACGTCCGCGATGGTCTTGCCCTTGTAGTGCACCTCGAGCGTTTCGCGGTTGTAGCGGGCGCCGTGGCAGACCTCGCAGGGCACATACACGTCCGGCAGGAAGTTCATCTCGATCTTCAGCGTGCCGTCGCCGGAGCAGGCCTCGCAGCGTCCGCCCTTGACGTTGAAGGAGAACCGGCCGGGCTGGTAACCGCGGACCTTGGCCTCGGTGGTCTCGGCAAAGAGCTTCCGGATGTGGTCGAAGACGCCCGTGTAGGTGGCCGGGTTGGACCGCGGGGTGCGGCCGATGGGGCTCTGGTCGACGTGCACCACCTTGTCCAGGTGCTCGAGGCCCTGGACCGTCTTGTGCCGTCCGGCGACCTGCTTGGCGCCGTTGAGCTTGTTGGCGAGCACCTTGTAGAGGATCTCGTTGACAAGGGTGGACTTGCCGGATCCGCTGACGCCGGTGACGGCGGTGAACAGGCCCAGCGGGAAGGCTGCGTCCACGTTCAGCAGGTTGTTTTCCTTGGCGCCGACGACTTTCAGCTCGCGCTTCTTGTCGTACTTGCGCCGCTTCTTCGGCACCTCGATGGACTTACGTCCGGAGAGGTAATCGCCGGTCAGGGACTCGGTGTTCTTCAGCAGGTCCTGGTAGGACCCGGAGTGGACCACCATGCCGCCGTGCTCGCCGGCGCCCGGTCCGATGTCGACCACCCAGTCCGCCTCCTGGATGGTGTCTTCGTCGTGCTCGACCACGATCAGGGTGTTGCCGAGGTCCCGGAGCCGGGTGAGGGTTTCGATCAGACGCCGGTTGTCGCGCTGGTGCAGGCCGATCGAGGGCTCGTCGAGGACGTACAGCACGCCGACCAGGCCGGAACCGATCTGGGTGGCCAGGCGGATGCGCTGGGCCTCGCCGCCGGACAGGGTGCCGGAGGGCCGCTCCAGGTTCAGGTACTCCAGGCCGACGTCGAGCAGGAAGGTCAGGCGGGCCTGGATCTCCTTGAGGACCTGGTGGGCGATCTGGGCCTCCCGGCCGCTGAGGACCAGGGTGTCCAGGAAGTGCGCGCATTCGCGCATCGGCAGCGCGGCGACCTCGGCAATCGACTTGCCGTTGATCAGCACGGAGAGCGACGCCGGGTTCAGCCGGGCGCCGTTGCAGGCCGGGCACGGGACCTGGCGCATGTACTCCTCGTAGCGGTCCCGCGCCGAGTCGGAATCCGTTTCCGTGTGCTTGCGGTGCACGTACTGGACAACGCCCTCGAAGCCGGTGCTGTACTTGCGTTCCCGGCCGAAGCGGTTGCGGTACTGCACGACGACCTTGTGGTCCTTGCCGTGCAGCACGGTCTGCCGCGCCTCAGTGGAGAGCTTCTCCCAAGGCGTGGTCATCTTGAAGCCAATTTCCTTGGCCAGGCCGCCGAGGAGCCGGTTCCAGTACTCGGTGGTGGCGGTGCCGAGCGACCAGGGCGCGATGGCGCCTTCGGCGAGGGAGAGCTCCGGGTTGGGGATGAGGAGTTCCTCATCGACCTCGAGCTTGGTGCCGATGCCGCTGCAGGCGGAGCAGGCGCCAAAGGGATTGTTGAAGGAGAACGAGCGGGGTTCGATTTCGTCGATCGCGAGGGGGTGCTCGTTGGGGCAGGCGAGGTGCTCGGAGAAGGCACGGATCCGTTCCGGGTCATCCGCCTCGAGGTCGACGAATTCGGCCAGCACGCGGCCCTCGGCAAGGCCCAGGGCGGTTTCCACCGAGTCGGTGAGGCGCTGGCTGATGCCTTCCTTGACGACGAGGCGGTCCACCACCACCTCAATGGTGTGCTTGAACTGCTTGCCCAGCTTGGGCGGATCGCTGAGCTGGATCAGCTTGTCGTCCACCCGGGCCCTTGAGTAGCCCTTCGCCGTGAGCTCCTTGAACAGCTCGACGAATTCGCCCTTGCGGCCGCGGACCACCGGTGCCAGCACCTGGAACCGGGTGCCCTCGGGCAGTTCCAGGAGCTGGTCGACGATCTGCTGCGGGGTCTGCTTGGTCACCGGCTCGCCGCAGACGGGGCAGTGCGGGCGTCCCACCCGGGCCCAGAGCAGGCGCATGTAGTCGTAGATCTCGGTGATCGTGCCCACGGTGGAACGGGGGTTCTTGCTCGTGGACTTCTGGTCGATCGACACCGCGGGCGACAGGCCTTCGATGAAGTCGACGTCGGGCTTGTCCACCTGGCCCAGGAACTGGCGGGCGTAGGCGGAGAGCGACTCCACGTAGCGCCGCTGTCCCTCGGCGAAGATGGTGTCGAAGGCCAGGGAGGACTTACCGGAGCCGGAAAGGCCGGTGAAGACGATCATCGCGTCGCGCGGCAGGTCGAGGTCGACGTTGCGCAGGTTGTGTTCGCGCGCGCCCTTCACGACGAGTCGGGACAGGTCCGGGCGGGCCAGCTCTATGCCCGACGAGGCCGGGCTGGACGGCTTGGGGCCTGCCGATTTTCCGGACTTCACCGGTACGGCGGCGGGCTGGACATCAACGGCGGGTTCTTCAGCTACGGCTTTAGGCACGCCTCTAATGCTAATCGAAAACTTCTTCGAATATCCATTCGGAGGGCCGGTGTGCTATTGGCGGTCGTACGCCGCCGCCAGTAGTTGAACGGCCTCGGCGAAGCTGGCGCCCTGGGCTTTGGCTGCCGCCGCGAACTCCGAGGCGGCAGCGGTAAGCGAGCCCCAGGCCTCGTCCCGGGCACAGACGACGGTGCCGTTCCGGCCGCGGGTCGCGACCACGCCGGCGGCCTCGAGTTCCTTGTAGGCGCGCGCCACGGTGTGCGGCGCCACCCCCAACTCCCCTGCCAGGCTGCGGACGGCCGGCAGGCGGGTGCCCGGCGCCAGGGTGCCGTTGTCCGCCTGCTCGATGATGTTCAGCCGGAGCTGCTCAAACAGCGGCACCGAGCTGCCCGTGTTTGGCTTCCAGCTGCCTGGAAATTGTGTGGCGGCACGTTCCGCGGAACTCACAGCTCAGGCTCCAGAACGCTCTCGGGCTGTTCGCGGCCGGCGAACTGGGCCCGGTAGAGGGCGGCGTAGAAACCGCCCCCCGCCATCAGTTCCTGGTGGTTTCCCTGTTCAACAATCCGTCCGTGGTCCATGACCAGAATTAGATCAGCGTCCCGGACCGTGGACAAGCGGTGGGCGATCACGAAGCTGGTCCGGCCCTGGCGCAGCCGGGCCATTGCCTGCCGGATCTGGGCTTCGGTGCGGCTGTCCACCGAGCTGGTGGCCTCGTCGAGGATCAGGACGCCGCGGCCGGCCAGCTGCGCCCGGGCGATCGAGATGAGCTGGCGCTGGCCCCGGCTGAGGGAGTCGCCGTCGTTGCCGAGCATGGTGGCATAGCCGGCCGGGAGGGCGCGGACGAACTGGTCCACGTGGCTGGCCTGCGCCGCGGCGATGATCTCGCCGTCGCTGGCGCCGGGCCTGCCGTATTCGATGTTCTCCCGGATGCTGCCGGTGAAGAGCCAGGCGTCCTGCATCACGGTGCCGAAGGCGGACCGCAACGCGTCGCGCGGTATTTCGGCGATGTCGATGCCGTCCACGGTGATCCGCCCGCCGTCCAGCTCGTAGAACCGCATCAGCAGGTTGACCACCGTGGTCTTCCCGGCTCCGGTCGGCCCGACGATAGCGACGGTCTGGCCCGGCTCGACTGCGAAGGAGAGGTCCTCCACGACGGGGGCACCGGGACCGTAGCCGAAGGTGACGCTTTCGAAGCTGACCCGCCCCGGAGGTGCGGGCTCCGCGGCGGCGGCTCCGGCGGCGCCGGCACGGGCGGCGGCGGCACGGGCGGCGCCAGCGGCAGAGGGCGCAGCATCCGCGGGGATTTCCGGTGCGTCCAGCAGCGCGAAGACGCGTTCCGCGGAGGCCACGCAGGACTGCATCAGGTTGAGCATTCCGCCGATCTGGCCCATTGGCTGGCTGAAGAGCCGGCTGAACTGAATGAAGGCCTGGACGCCCCCGATCGTCATGGTGCCTGCGGCCACCTGAAGCGCGCCGATGACGGCGACGGCGATGTAGTTGAGGTTGGAGACGAAAATCATCAGGGGCTGCACGACCCCGGACACGTACTGAGCGCTCGAAGCTGCCCGGAACAGCCGCGTATTGCTTTCCCCGAAGGTGGCCGCGGCCGCCCCCTGCCGGCCAAATGCCTTGACCACTTCGTGCCCGGTGAAGAACTCCTCCAAGTGGGCATTAAGTTCACCGGTGCTGGCCCACTGCTCGGTGAAGTGCGCCTGCGACCGCCGCGCCACGAGCACCGTGATCAAGGTGGAGACCGGGACCGAGGCCAGCGCAATCACGGCCAGCAGCGGCGAGAGCCATAACATCATGGCCAGGGCGCCGGAGAGCATCAACACCGACATGATGAGCTGGTTGAGCAACTGGTTGAGCGCCTGCGAGACGTTGTCGACGTCGTTGGTGGCCCGGCTGAGTACGTCGCCCCGGTGCTGGTCGTCGAAATGGCTGGAAGGCAGCAGATGGAGCTTTTGTTCGACGGCGGCGCGGAGCCCGTAGCCGAGCCGCTGCACCGCCGTCGCGGTCAGGGCGCCCTGGATCCAGCTGAACAGCGAGGCGCCCAGGTACATCAAGGCGACCGCTAGCAGCAGCCGGCCGAGCCTGCGCTCGTCGAAGGTGCCGCCGACGACGCTTTGGACCACGACGTCGGTGGCGTCGCCAAGGTATTTGGGGGCCGCCACGTTCAGCGCCGCGAAGGCGCAGGTGGCGGCGATGGCACCGGCCATGCGGCGGCGTACCGGCGTCAGGAGTCCCAGCAGCCTTCCGGCCGTCCGCCATTTGCTTGCAGCCGTTCCGCCCCGCGCGGCGACATCCGCGCTCACGGAGTTTCCTCCAGCACCAGTTGGGAGGCGGCGATCTCCTGGTAGGCCCGCGACGACTCCATCAGTTCCTGGTGGGTGCCTTTGGCCACCAGCCGGCCGTCCTCGAGCACGAGGATCAGGCCCGCCTTCTCGATCGTGGACACGCGTTCCGCCACCACCAGGACGGTGGCCGCCCGCAGCGCCGGTTCCAGGGCGGCGCGGAGCCTCTCGTCGGTGCCGTAATCAAGGGCGGAGAAACTGTCGTCGAAGAGGTAGACGGGCGCGGGCCGGAGGAGTGCCCGGGCGATGCACAGGCGCTGGCGCTGCCCGCCGGAAAAGTTTGTGCCGCCCTGGCTGACCGGCGCCTCGAGCCCGCCCGGGAGGTCGCGGACAAAGTCGCCCGCCTGGGCGGTCGCCAGGGCCTGCCACAGTTCCGCATCAGTCGCGTCCGGGCCGCCCACGCGCAGGTTCTCCGCGAGGGTCCCGGAGAAGAGGTAGGAATGCTGCGGCACCACGGAGATCAGTCCGCGCAGCTCAGCAAGCGGCAGCGATCGGGTCCCGCGGCCGCCGATGCTGATGCTGCCCGCCGTCGGGTCAAGGAAGCGCGGCAGCAGATTCAGCAGCGTGGTCTTGCCGCTTCCCGTGGCACCGATGACCGCCGTCGTGGTTCCGGGAGCGGCCGTGAACGTGACCCCGGTGAGGACCGGGGCTTCGGCGCCGGGATAGGCGAATTCGACGTCGTGGAACTCCACGGTGCCTGCGGGGACGGGGCCCCGACCCGAACGGGGCACCCGTTCCGGGGGCAGCAGCTTCGCCGGCGCCGGGTCCGGCTCCGGACCGCCGATGGACGGTTCGGTGTCCAGGACTTCCTGGATGCGCTCCGCGCAGGCAGCGGCCCGCGGGGCCGTCGTGAAGACGTACATGGCCATCATGATGGCGATCAGGATCTGCAGGATGTAGGCGATAAACGCGGTCAGCGCGCCGAGGCGCATCTGTCCGGACTGGATCCGGTGGCCGCCGAACCAGACCACCGCGACGGAGGACAGGTTAACCACCACCATGATCATTGGATTCATGCCGGCAACCAGCAGCGCAGAGTCGAGGTTGTTCCTGGTGAGGTCCCTGTTGGCCGCATCGAAGCGCCGGATTTCATGCTCCTGCCGGACAAAGCCGCGGATAACGTTGGCGCCAATGATCTGTTCGCGCAGGACCCGGCTGATCCGGTCGATGAGTCCCTGGCCGCGCCGGTACAGCGGAATCAGCCGGCGCACAATCAGCAGCATGAGTCCCGCGAGAACCGGGATCACGGCCACCACAATCCCGGACAGCGGCAGGTCCTGGCGCACCGCGAGGACGATGCCGCCGATGAAGCTGGCGGGCGCGGCGACGAGCATGGTGAAGACCAGGACGGTGAGGTTCTGGATCTGCGTGACGTCATTGGTGGCCCTGGTGACCAGGCTGGGCGCCCCGAACACGCCGACCTCCTGCGAGGAAAAGGTCTGCACCTTGGCAAAAAGCTCCTCGCGCAACTCCCGCCCCACGCGCATGGCGACGACGGCGCCGAGGTAGCCTGCGGCGATGGCGGCACCGACCTGGAGGGCAGCAACTACCGCCATCCAGGCTCCCAGGCGCAGGATCACGGGCGTGTCGCCGGCGACAATGCCGTCGTCGATAATGGCAGCGTTGAGGGTCGGAAGCATCAGGTTGGCGGTGGTCTGCACGAGCTGCAGGCAAATGATGGCCAGAACGGTCATCCTGTGGGCGACGAGCAGGCGCCCCATCAGGCTAAATAGCACCGAACCTCCATCACTAGAACAGGGCTCGGAATCGGACCAGACCGCGGCCGCCCCCAGACCGCCTTGTCATTGTAAGCCCCATCACATGCCGCTTGTTGTCACACGGCGTGTCACATTCGTCAAAGAGCCCGGCCGGCGGAAGGGTTCGCACCGTGCACCCCCGGGCGGCGGCATGGGTCCGGCACCCTCTCAGCTCCGCTTGCGGCCCACGGCGAACACCCTCCGGAAGGGGAAAACCGTTCCGTGGCCGCCCGGCGGGTAAGCCTCGTTCAGCAGCCGCGCGTAGTCCCGCTCGAACCGGGCGGCCTCTTCCGGCGTGAGCTCGGCCAGCACCGGGCGCAGGCCAGTCCCCCGCACCCACTCAAGCACCGGATCGGCGCCCGGCAGGAGCTGGAGGTACGTGGTCTCCCAGGCGTCGGCATCGCAGCCGGCGTCGAGCATCAGTTCGAGGTAATCCGCAGGCTCGCCCACCACGTCGTCATGCCGCAGCACTCCGGCCAGTCGGGCGGACCACTCATCCGAATCGGCGAGGGTCCGCATGAGGGTGTGCGAGGGGGCGTTGAAATTGCCCGGCACCTGGAGCGCAAACCATGCTCCCGGACGCAGCGCCCCGAGCCAGCGGGGCAGCAGCTCCCGATGCCCGGGCACCCACTGCAGTGCGGCATTCGTGACGACGACGTCGGTATCCGGCGCGGGCATCCACGCGGCGATGTCCGCCAGGCCAAAGGAAAGATTGTCCGCCGCGGCTGCGAAGGGTGCCGACTTCGCGAGCATTTCGGCGGAGGAGTCCAGCCCCTGCACCGCGGCGCCGGGCCAGCGCGCCGACAGCGTGGCGGTCAGGTTTCCCGGTCCGCAGCCAAGGTCGACGACATGCCGCGGAGCCTCAGCGTGGATGCGGGCGGTCAAGTCGAAGAACGGCCGGTCCCGATAGTCGCCGAACTGCACGTACTTGGCTGGATCCCACTTCATGCATTCCTCGCTTCACCGCTCAGGCCGTCAGCCGAAGCCTAACCCGGCAGCGGCCCCGGGACGTCGCCGCCGCACCGCGGGATGCCGGCCCGGGTTTCCGGCCCGGGTGTCTGACCGCGGGATGCCGCCCCGGAGGCAGGCAGCCGGCCGCGCCGCGGGCCACTAAGCTGGAAAGCAATGAAACTTGTTGATCAGCTCCCCGCCCCGGCCGCCCGAGTTCCCGGCAGGAGCGGGCTCGATCCGGATGAGCTCTACACCCGGTTCGTCGAATGGACGGAGAGCCGCGGCCTGGCCCTGTACACCGCCCAGGACGAGGCCATCATGGAGCTGGCCGCAGGCGCCAACGTCATCCTGGCGACCCCCACGGGTTCGGGCAAGTCGCTGGTGGCGATCGCGGCGCACTTCCAGGCCATGGCCCGCGGGGCGCGCAGCTATTACACCGCACCGATCAAGGCCCTCGTCTCGGAGAAATTCTTCGCCCTGTGCGAGATCTTCGGCGCCGAAAACGTCGGCATGATCACCGGCGATTCCGGCGTCAACCAGGACGCGCCCATCATCTGCTGCACCGCGGAAATCCTGGCGAACATCGCCCTGCGCGAGGGATCCGCCGCGGAGCTTGGCGCGGTGATCATGGACGAGTTCCACTTCTACTCCGATCCGCAGCGCGGCTGGGCCTGGCAGGTGCCGCTGCTGGAACTCCCGCAGGCCCAGTTCCTGCTGATGTCCGCCACGCTCGGCGACGTGAGCCGTTTCGAGGAGGGCATCACCGAGCTGACCGGACGCCAGACGACGACCGTCAGCTCCGCGGAACGGCCCATTCCGCTGCACTTCTACTACCAGCAGACCCCCGTGCACGAGACCTTGGAGGAACTCCTCTCCACCAAGCAGGTGCCGGTTTACGTGGTGCACTTCAGCCAGCTCGAGGCGATCGACCGGGCCCAGAACCTGATGAGCATCAACGTCTGCACCCGCGAGGAAAAGGACAAGATCGCCGAGCTGATCGCCGGCTTCCGCTTCGCCGCGGGCTTCGGCAAGACCCTCAACCGGCTGGTCCGGCACGGCATCGGCGTGCACCACGCCGGCATGCTGCCCAAGTACCGCCGGCTCGTCGAACAGCTGGCCCAGGCCGGTCTGCTCAAGGTCATCTGCGGCACGGACACTCTGGGCGTCGGCATCAACGTTCCCATCCGCACCGTGCTCCTGACCGCGCTGAGCAAGTACGACGGCGTCCGCACCCGCCTGCTGAATTCGCGTGAGTTCCACCAGATCGCGGGCCGGGCGGGCCGGGCCGGCTATGACACCGCCGGGACGGTGGTGGTCCAAGCGCCCGAGCATGTGATCGAGAACGTCAAGGCGATGGCCAAGGCCACGGCGAAGTTCGGCGACGACCAGAAGAAGCTGCGCCAGGTCGTCAAGAAGAAGCCGCCGGAGGGGTTTGTGTCCTGGGGCGAACCCACCTACAAGCGGCTGGTGGATTCCGTGCCGGACCCGCTGGGCTCCAGCTTCACCGTCACCCACGCGATGCTGATGAACCTGATGGAACGCCCCGGCGATCCGTTCAAGGCCGCGCGCCGCCTGTTGACCGAAAACCACGAGACGCGCGCCGCGCAGCTGCAGCTGATGAAAAGGGCGCTGGGCATCTACCGCGAGCTGCTGGCCGCCGGCGTCGTCGAACGCATCCCGCCCGCGGAACAAGGCCCGGACGGCCGCAGCGTCCGGCTCACGGTCCACCTGCAGGCGAACTTCGCCCTGAACCAGCCGCTCTCCCCCTTCGCCCTGGCGGCCCTCGAGCTGCTGGATCCGGAGTCGCCGTCGTATGCCCTCGACGTCGTCTCGGTGATCGAGTCGACGCTGGAGAAGCCGCGGCAGATCCTGTCCGCGCAGCAGAAGAAGGCCCGCGGGGAGGCGATTGCCGCGATGAAGGCCGACGGGATCGAGTACGACCAGCGCATGGCCATGCTCGAGGAGGTTACCTACCCGCAGCCGCTCGCGGAGATCCTCGGCGAGGCGTTCGACGTGTACCGCAAGGCGGCGCCGTGGATCGGCGACTTCGAACTCGCCCCCAAGTCCGTGATCCGGGACATGTACGAACGGGCAATGAACTTCGGCGAATTCGTCCAGTTCTACGGCCTGGCCCGTTCCGAGGGCATTGTGCTGCGCTACCTGGCTGACGGCTTCAAGGCACTCCGGCAGACGGTGCCGCAGGACGCGCTGCGCGAGGACCTTGAGGACCTGATCGCGTGGCTCGGCGAGCTGGTCCGCCAGGTGGACTCAAGCCTGCTGGACGAATGGGAGGAACTCACCTCCGGCGCCGCCCCGACCCGGCACGATGCCCCGCCGCCCCCGCCGCCGTCGCTGACCTCCAATATCCGCGCCTTCCGGGTGATGGTCCGCAACGAAATGTTCCGCCGGGTGGAACTGTTCGCGGACGAGGCCGCCACCGCGCTGGGCGAGCTCGACGCTGGCTCCGGCTGGGATGCGGAGCGCTGGGAGGACGCGCTGGACGACTACTTCGAGGAGCACGAGGACATCGGCACCGGCCCGGACGCACGCGGTCCGGGCCTGCTGATCATCACCGAGGAGCCGGGCGTCTGGAAGGTCCGGCAGATCTTCGACGACCCGGCCCGCAACCATGACTGGGGCATCTCCGCCGAGGTGGACCTGGCCGCCTCGGACGAGACCGGCACCGCCGTCGTGCGCGTGATCGACGTGAACCGCCTGTAGCCGCTAGTAAACTGGCGACCATGAGTGTAATCCGCCCGGCCACCGCCCCCGACGTTCCCGCCATCCTGCAGATGATCCATGACCTGGCCATCTACGAAAAGGAGCCGGACGCCGTCCGGAACACCCCCGAGATGCTCACGCAGGTACTGTTCGGCGAGAACCCACGCGTGTACGCGACCATGGCCGAGAATGAGGCCGGCGACGTCCAGGGCTTCGCTTTGTGGTTCCTGAACTACTCCACCTGGGAAGGCGTGCACGGGATCTACCTCGAGGATCTCTACGTCATGCCGGAAGCCCGCGGCGCCGGCCACGGCAAGGCACTGCTGCAGCACCTGGCCGCCACCGCCGTGGAGCGCGGCTACGCCCGGGTGGAGTGGAGCGTGCTGGACTGGAACGAGCCCTCGATCGCCTTCTACAAGAACCTCGGCGCGGCCCCGATGGACGAATGGTCCACCTTCCGGCTCACCGGCGACGCCTTGGAGGCATTCGCCGGCGCCCGGACGGCTAACGCCCGTGGCTGACACAACGTCGACTCGGACGGCCTCCGTCCCGCACATCGTCAAGGCCAGGCACGACTACCGCGGCATGCGCACCGCGGAGCATTACTTTGAAGTACCGCTGGACCACTTCGGCGCCGACGGCGAAACGATCACCGTCTTCGCCCGGGAATACGTCTCCGCGGACCACAGCGAGGAGGCCGCCGCGGAACTGCCGTGGCTGCTGTACCTGCAGGGCGGTCCCGGCGGCCGCGGCAACCGCTTCCCCGCGCTGGGCGGCTGGAGCAAGGCCGCGGCGAAGGACTTCCGCATCCTGATGCTGGACCAGCGCGGCACCGGGCTCTCCTCCCCCATCGACCGCAAGACCCTGCCGCTGCGCGGGAGCGACCGGGACCAGGCGCAGTACCTCGAGCACTTCCGCGCCGACTCGATTGTGGCGGACGCGGAGGCGATCCGGCGGACCCTCGGCGCCGCGCCCTGGACTATCTACGGGCAGAGCTACGGCGGCTTCTGCGCGCTGAGCTACCTGTCCTTCGCCCCCGAGGGGCTGCGCGAGGCGCTGATCACCGGCGGCCTCGCGCCCCTGACCGGCCCCGCGGACCGGGTCTACCAGGCAACCTTCCGCCGCGTGGCAGCGCGCAACGCCGAATACTTCGGCTGGTACCCGCAGGACCGGGAGTTGGTCAGCCGCATCGCCGGGCACCTCCGCGACTTCGAGGAGTACCTGCCCGACGGCAGCAGGCTCACCGTGGAGCGCTTCCAGATGGTGGGTTCCTACCTGGGCGGCAACACCCGGGTGGACGGGCTGCACCACCTGCTGGAGGATGCCTTCGTCAGCACCCCCGACGGCGACCGGCTCTCCGACGGCTTCCTGGAGCAGGTCCGCGGGCTTGTCTCCCGCGCGTCGAACCCGCTGTACGCCCTCATGCACGAATCCATCTACGGCCAGGGCGAGGCCACCGACTGGGCGGCACTGCGGGTGCTCCAGGACTTCCCGGAGTTCCGCCCGGACGCTGCCGCCCCGCTGCTAACCGGCGAGATGGTCTATCCCTGGTACTTCGAACAGGATCCGGCCCTCCGTCCGCTCCGCACCGTGGCGCAGCTGCTCGCCGAGAAGGACGACTGGAAACCGCTCTACGACCCCGAGCGGCTGGCCCTGAACAACATTCCGGTGGCCGCCGCCGTGTACACCGACGACATCTACGTGGACCGGGACCTGTCGCTGGATACTGCAGCAGCCGTGCGCGGCCTGCAGGTGTGGGAGTCCGCTGAGTTCCACCACGACGGCATCGCCGACGACGGCGAGGCGATCTTCGGCCGGCTGCTCGGCATGGCCCGCGCGACGCGCGCCTGACGGCGTCCGCGGCTACCCGGCCGGGGGTTCAGGCCCCGGCAGGCTCCGGGTTGCGGCGTGACCGCGCCGCCGCCTGGAAGACCACGGCCAGGACCGCGGCAGCCACGACGGCCGCCACGAGGTTCAATCCCTGGTAGCCGATTCCGCTCATCACGAGACCGGCGAAGCCCGAGCCAACAGCGCCCGCGACGCCCATCAGGGTGTCCGACACGCCCTGCACGAGGACCCGCTCGCCGACCGCGACACTCTCCGCGAGCAGGGTGGAACCGGCGATGGTGGCCGCCGACCAGCCCAGCCCCAGCAGCACCAGTCCGACGGTGACCAGGGCCGGCTGCGCCTGGCCGAAGCCCGCGACGCAGACGGCGAGCAGGATCAGCCCGTGGCCCAGCAGGATCACCGGGAGCCGGCCGACCCGGTCGGTGAGCCAGCCCATGACCGGTGAAAGGGCGTACATGCCGGCGATGTGCAGCGAGATCGTGAAGCCGATCAGCACGAAGACGTCCGTGCCGGCGGTGTGGGCGTGCTCCGCGGCGCGACCGGCCATCGGGCCCTCGGTGAGCAGTTGCAGATGCAGCGGCGTCATGGACATCACGGCGGCCATGCAGCCGTGCGCCGCGACGACGGCGAGCAGCGCCAGCCGGGCGCGCGGGGAGGACCGGACCGCGCGCAGTCCGTTGCGCAGGGCATGCTTGCCCCGGGTTCCCGCTGTCCCTTTCGCCGGCTCCTCGTCCGCTGCGCGGATCCGGGCAGCCAGCAGCAGCGGATCCGGGCGCAGCCCGATGAACAGCAACAAGGCGGCGAGGGCCAGTCCGGCCGTCGAGAACACGAACGGCCCGGAAATCGGCGGCAGGCCGAGGGCCTGCCCCACCAGCGCGCCGGGCTGGATGAGGTTCGGCCCGGCCACGGCGCCGACGGTCACGGCCCACACCACGATCGCGAGGGACCGTCCGCGGTGTTCCGGCTCTGCGAGGTCGACGGCGGCGAAGCGGGCCTGCAGGTTGGCCGCCGTGCCGAGGCCCAGCATGGCGGCGCCCAGCAGCAGCAACGGGAAGAAGGCGGTGACGGTCGCCAGGATCACCAGCACAGCGCCGCTCATGGCGGACAGGAGCCCGGTCACGAGGGCTGCCCGGCGTCCCCGCCGGCCCGCCAGCCCGGCAAGCGGCAGCGCGGTCAGCGCAGCGGCGAGCGTCATGGTGGTGGTGACCGAGCCCGCCCAGGCGTTCGAGCCGGAGAGCTGGACGGCCAGCAGCGAGCCGACGGAAAGGCTGGCGCCGCCGCCGACGCCGCTGAGCAACTGGGCGGCACTGAGCATCACAACGGTACGGCGCTGCACCCGTTGCGGGTGCAGCGCCGTACCGGCCGCCGTCGCGGCGTCAAAGCTTTTCACGCTCCGAGCTTAGCCCGTGCAGGGCCGCCGGGGGCGCTACTCGGCGTCGGTGAGGCTCTTGCGCGAGTCCTCTTCGAGCCGGGCATCCAGCTTGGCCTTCGACGCCTTGGAGCTGACCAGGCTGGCGACGACCGCGATGATGATGGTGCCGATGATCACCCCGAGCGAAACGTAGGTCGGGATTTCCGGGGCCCATTCGATGTGCTTGCCGCCGTTGATGAAGGGAAGTTCGTTGACGTGCATGGCGTGCAGCACCAGTTTGACGCCGATGAAGGCGAGGATGACCGAGAGCGCGTGCTTGAGGTAGATGAGCCGGTTCATCAAGCCGCCGAGCAGGAAGTAGAGCTGGCGCAGACCCATCAGGGCGAAGATGTTGGCGGTGAAGACGATGAACGCGCTCTGGGTGAGGCCGAAGATGGCCGGGATGGAGTCCACCGCGAAGAGCAGGTCGGTCATGCCGATGGTCACGAAGACGATCAGCATCGGAGTGAAGACCTTCTTGCCGTCGACTTCGGTGCGCAGCTTGCCGCCGTCGAACTTCTCCGACATCGGCAGGATCCGGCGGATCCGGGCGATCAGCGGGTTTTCCTTATCTTCCTCGTCCTCGCCTTCGTCCTGGGCCTGCTTCCAGGCGGTCCACAGCAGGAAGGCGCCGAAGATGTAGAAGACCCAGCTGAACTGCTCGATCACGATCGCGCCGAGCAGGATGAAGATGCCGCGCAGGATCAGGGCGATGATGATGCCGACCATGAGCACTTCCTGCTGGTACTTACGGGGTACCGAGAAGCGCGCCATGATGATGATGAAGACAAACAGGTTGTCGATGCTGAGGCTGTACTCCGTCACCCAGCCGGCGATGAACTGGCCGCCATACTCCGGGCCGGTGAAGAGGAACATGGCTCCGGCGAAGACCAGGGCCAGCGCAATGTAGAAGGAGACCCACAGGCCGGCTTCCTTCATGGAGGGTTCATGCGGCCGCTTCAGCACCAGGAGCAGATCGATGGCGAGGATGATTCCGAGAACGACGAAGGAGCCGATCTCGAACCAGACGGGAAGTTCGGGCACGAAGATACCTTTCGCAGGGTACAACTAAATGGTGTAAGTCTCTCCGGCTAAGCTGCCGCACCGTGGCTGTCGCCATCAGGTGCCGATTCGCTGCCCGCTACGCCCGGCAGGGCATCTGTGCCGTGCGTGTTGACGATCGTAGCGCTTGGGATACTCCCCTACGTCTGATCCACTTTACCCTAGGCGTGCCCGGCCGACTGCATCTGGCGCAGCTCCTTCTTGAGATCCCCGACCTCGTCACGCAGCCTGGCGGCGAGCTCAAACTGCAGCTCGCCGGCGGCGGCGTGCATCTGCTCGGTCAGCTGTTCGATCAGGCCCACCAGGTCCTCGGCCGGGGCGGCCGCGAGGCCGTCGGCGCGGACCTTGGAGCCGCCCTTGCCCTTGCCGCGCGCCTTGCCCGCGCTGGCCAGCAGTTCGCGGGTGTCCGCGTCCTCCTTGGCCAGCTGGTCGGTGATATCGGCGATCTTCTTGCGCAGCGGCTGCGGGTCGATGCCCTTTTCCGTGTTGTAGGCCACCTGGATGGCGCGGCGGCGGTTGGTCTCGTCGATGGCCTGCGCCATCGAATCGGTGATCCGGTCCGCGTACATGTGGACCTGGCCGGACACGTTACGGGCGGCCCGGCCGATGGTCTGGATCAGCGAGGTCGCCGAGCGCAGGAAGCCTTCCTTATCCGCGTCCAGGATGCTCACCAGCGACACTTCGGGCAGGTCCAGGCCCTCCCGGAGCAGGTTGATGCCGACCAGGACGTCGAAGACGCCCATCCGCAGTTCACGGAGCAGCTCCACGCGGCGCAGCGTGTCGACGTCGGAGTGCAGGTACTCGACCTTCACGCCGTGGCCCAGCAGGTAGTCGGTGAGGTCCTCGGCCATCCGTTTGGTCAGCGTGGTGACGAGGACGCGTTCGTTCTTCGCGGTGCGGGTGCGGATTTCGCCCAGCAAGTCATCGATCTGGCCCTTGGTGGGCTTGACGATGACCTCGGGGTCGATCAGGCCGGTGGGTCGGATGATTTGCTGCACGAAGCCGTCTGCCTTGCCGAGCTCGTACTTGCCCGGGGTTGCGGACAGGTAGACGGTCTGGCCCACGCGGTCCTGGAACTCGTCCCACTTGAGCGGGCGGTTGTCCATCGCCGAGGGCAGCCGGAAGCCGTGGTCCACAAGGTTCCGCTTGCGGGACATGTCGCCCTCGTACATGGCGCCGATCTGCGGCACGGTGACGTGGGATTCGTCGATGACCAGCAGGAAGTCGTCCGGGAAGTAGTCGATAAGGCAGTGTGGCGCGGTTCCGCGGGCGCGGCCGTCGATGTGCGAGGAATAGTTCTCGATGCCGTTGCAGAATCCCATCTGCTGCATCATTTCCAGGTCATAGGTGGTGCGCATCCGCAACCGCTGGGCCTCGACCAGCTTGTTCTGGCTCTCCAGGACTTTGAGGCGGTCGGCGAGTTCGTCCTCGATCCGCTTGATCGCCCGGGCCATCCGTTCCGGTCCCGCGACGTAGTGCGAGGCGGGGAAGACGTACATTTCGGTCTCGTCCCGGAGCACTTCTCCGGTCAGCGGGTGCAGGGTATAGATGTTCTCGATCTCGTCGCCGAAGAACTCGATCCGGATCGCGAGTTCCTCGTACATCGGGATGATTTCCACGGTGTCGCCCCGGACCCGGAACGTGCCGCGGTGGAAGTCCATGTCATTGCGGGTGTACTGCATGGAGACGAATTTCCGGAGCAGGTCGTCGCGGTTCATCTGGGCGCCCTTGCGCAGGGTCACCATGCCGGCAATGTATTCTTCCGGGGTGCCGAGGCCGTAGATGCAGGAAACGGTGGCAACCACAATCACGTCGCGCCGGGTCAGCAGCGCATTCGTGGCGGAGTGCCGGAGCCGTTCGACTTCCTCGTTGACGGAGGAGTCCTTCTCGATGAAGGTGTCCGTCTGGGCCACGTAGGCTTCCGGCTGGTAGTAGTCGTAGTAGGAAACGAAGTACTCCACCGCGTTGTTCGGCAGCAGTTCGCGGAATTCGTTCGCCAGCTGGGCGGCGAGGGTCTTGTTCTGCACCATCACCAGGGTGGGCCGCTGCACCTGTTCGATCAGCCACGCCGTCGTCGCGCTTTTACCGGTACCGGTGGCGCCGAGGAGCACCACATCCTTCTCGCCGTTCTGGATGCGCTCGGTCAGTTCGGCGATCGCGGCGGGCTGGTCCCCGGCGGGCTTGAACTCGCTGATGACCTCGAAGGGCGCCACGACACGGTTGATTTCCTGGGCAAGGCTCATGTTACTAATCTACCGCCGCCCTCCGACAGGAAGCCCTGATTCAGCTTTGGGCTGTACCCGCCGGTCAGGGGGCGTCGTACGACGGCGGCAGCCAGCCGGTGCGCCGGGCCCACTCTTCCATCCGCGGGGCGGCGTAGGCGGTGAACCACTCCTCCTTGTCCGCGGCGTAGGCCGCGGTGGACTTGTCCACGCCGTGCCGCCGGGCCGCGCGGCGCTTCTCCGCAAGGTAGTCGGCGCGCGCCCCGGCGTCGTCGCGCAGCCAATCGCGGAAGCATAGAGCGTACCGCCAGCCGGGCGATCCCGCGGCCCGGATGTGCAGGTTCACGGGCCGGCCGGGGTCCGCGCTGCCGTGCACGCGCTTGTCCCAGTCGGCCGGGTCGGGGTGGGCGGGCTTGGGGTTGTCCGGGCCGATGCCCGGCCAGCGCGGGTAGCCCGCCGCGGCCAGCAGCGGCTCCAGTCGGTCCGCCGTCGCCAGGTCCCGGACGGTGAGCTGCAGGTCCAGCACGTCCTTGGCCTCGAGGCCCGGGACCGCGGTGGAACCGATGTGGTCCACGGCGAAGATGTCCTGTGGGGCAACGGCGCGCAGACGGGCGGCGATCCGGGAGGCCTGGGCCGGCCAGTCCGGATTGGCGGGGCTGAGCACCGGGCCGCCGGAGCGCGGGGCCATCCGGTGCTTGGTCAGGTTCTCCGCGAACGGGAGCAGCCGGCGCTCCCAGAGCCGGTCCACCGCGTCCCGGAGTTCCTCCTTGGAGCCTGAGTTGTCCAGGACGACGTCGGCAGCCGCCAACCGGGCCTCCCGCGTGGCCTGGGCGGCCATTCGGGAGCGGGCCTCTTCGACCGTCATCTTCCGGTGTTCAACCATGCGCCGCACCCGGACGTCCTCCGGGGCGTCCACGACCACCACGAGACGGAAGTTGGCGCCCTGGCCGGTCTCGACCAGGAGCGGGATGTCCTGGACCACGACTGCGCCTTTCGGGGCGCCGGCGGCGAGGGCGGCGGCGCGCTCCCTGACGAGGGGGTGGATGATGCCGTTGAGCACTGCCAGGCGTTCGGGGTTGCCGAAGACGAGGGCGCCCAGGCGGGCACGGTCGAGGGCGCCGTCGGGGGCCAGGATGGAGGAACTGAAGGCTTCCACCACCCGCGCCAGCCCGGGCGTCCCCGGCTCGACCACCTCGCGGGCCAGCGCGTCGGCGTCGACCAGCACGGCACCCAGCTCGCGCAGCCGCGACGCGACCACTGACTTCCCTGAGGCGATGCCGCCCGTCAAACCGATCTTCAGCACTCCACCAGACTAAACTGAAGCAGTGCCAGTCGACGCGGTTTCTCCGGAAAGCAGAGCCACCGTTTACACCACACCGGCGGCCGGCGGCGGCTTCCGCCACGAGCTGGAGATCAAACGGTCCCGCTTCATCACCGTGCTCCAGCGCACCGCCGACGAGGAAAGCGCCCGCGCCCTGGTCACTGGCCTGCGCCGGGAATTCCACGACGCCCGGCACCACTGCTCGGCCTTCATCCTCGGCCCGGACCGCGCGGTGCAGCGCTCCAACGACGACGGCGAACCCTCCGGCACGGCCGGCATCCCGATGCTGGAGGCACTGCTGAAACGCGAAACCGGGCCCGGCATGACGGACCTCAGCGACGTGACCGCCGTCGTCGTCCGCTATTTCGGCGGGATCCTGCTCGGCGCGGGCGGACTGGTCCGGGCCTACTCCGAATCGGTGTCCGCCGCACTGGAGCTCGCGCCGCTGGTGCGGCGCCAGCGGCTGCGGATCTGTGCCGTGCCGGTGCCACACGCCTCCGCCGGCCGGCTCGAGAATGAGTTGCGCGCGGCCGGGTATGTGATGGCCGGCACCAGCTATGATGCGCAGACGACGGTTCTTCGGCTGGCCCTGCCGGACGAACCCGTTGCGCTGGCGCAGGCCGCTGATCGCCTCGCGGCCCTCTCGGCCGGAAGCGCCGTGCTGCTGCCCGGAGAAACGGAGTGGATCGATGTTGCCATCAACTGAACCGGTGCCCGTGGTGGCGCTCGTGGACGTGACGGACCCGGTGCTGGAGCGGCTATTGGCGGTGGCGCTGCACGACGCCGACGCCGACGAGGTCACCCCGCCGCTGGGGACCGCCGAGGGTTGGAACACCGAACGGATCAGCTGGTTCCGCGACTACCACCACGCCGCCGCGGCAGGGCTCGACGGCCCGGCGCGGCAGAAAACCTGGGCAATCACGGCCGACGGCGAGCTGGCCGGTTCCATCCGGCTGCTGCGGGTTCCGGCTGCCCGGCCCGGGACGTTCCCGCAGGACGGCGGCGCACTGGAGACCGGGATCTGGCTAGGCCGGAGCTTCCGCGGGCGCGGCATCGGCCGGGAGGCATTGCGCCTGGTCAAGGCCGAGGCCGCGGCGGCCGGGGCGGACCTGCTGGAGGCGGAAACGACCCCCGGGAATGTCGCGGCCCAGGCCTTGCTGCGCTCCGCGGGTGCCGAGCTCGCAGCCGACGGCCGGCGGGTCAGCGCGCGTTTCAAGCTGGGGTAGCCGCGGGTGTGGACATGCCCAGCGCCCGGCCCCAAGAATGGACATGCTCCCCCAGAAACCTTGCTCCGCCACGCGGAGGGGACGTGCCCGGGTTCTGCCCCCGCCGAGGGACATGCCCAGCGCCCACACCGGGCAATGGGCATAATGCCGCTGTGCCCACCGCCCGTGCCCAGGAACGGACATGCCCTCCCCCGGGACGCCGGAACAGTGGTTGGATGAGGGAAAGGCCATGTTCCGGCGCGAAAGACCGTTCCGGTTCCGGCGCAGCTACCGGGCTGTGGCAACAGCGAATTAGGAGCATCTACGTGAACGACCCCTTCGACCTCTCACGCTTCGTGGAAGCCCAAGACTCTGCGGGAACCTATGAGGGTGCGCTGTCGGAACTCCGGGCCGGATCCAAGCACGGCCACTGGATGTGGTTCATCTTTCCGCAATTAGCCGGGCTGGGACAAAGCCCGACCGCACGCAAATATGCCGTCTCATCCTTGGACGAAGCACGTGCTTTCCTGGACCACCCGGTCCTGGGTGGCCGCCTGCTGGATTGCGCGCGGGCAATCCTCGCCGTCGACGGCCGAAGCGCGCAGCAGATTTTGGGAGGCATCGACGCCCGGAAACTGCACTCGTCGTCGACCCTGTTCCTCCGGGCCGCGCCCGACGAAGCAGTGTTCCAGCAGATCCTGGACAAGTACTTCGGCGGAGTCCCCGACGAGCCCACGGACCGGATCCTCAGCTCCGCGCCCTGAACAGTCGCGGCCACCCCGACTCCCCGCGTGGCCCGCAAGGTTCAAGGAACATGCCCGGCGCCCGCCCGGGCCACTGGACATATTCGTACTATGTCCACTCCCCGGGCCGAGGACTGGGCATGCCCCCCGCGGCATCCCGTGCCCCCCTCAGTGCAAGGAACATGCCCGGCGCCCGCCCGGGCCACTGGACATATTCGTACTATGTCCATTCCCCGGGCCGAGGACTGGGCATGTCCCCAAGCCCGCGCGGCCCCGCGGGAACCCGCCGCTTAACCCAAAGCGGGCCCCTGCACGTGGCAGGAACCCGCTTTGCTTGGCCCGGGGCAACCCGGGCCGGTGGCAATTAGTTGCCGGTCAGCTTCTCGCGCAGAGCGGCGAGGGCTTCGTCCGATGCAAGCGTGCCTGCACCGGTCTCGGCTGCGGCCGGCTCGGAGGAGTAGCTGGTGGTGCCGGAGTCGCTCTCGCCGGACGTTGCAGCGGCAGCGTCGTCGGCAGCGTGCTGGGCAACCTGCTTCTTGTGGGCTTCCCAGCGGGTCTGGGCGTCAGCGTACTGCTGCTCCCAGGCGGCGCGCTGCGTCTCGTAGCCTTCAAGCCACTCGTTGGACTCCGGATCGAAGCCCTCCGGGTACTTGTAGTTGCCCTCTTCGTCGTACTCAGCGGCCATGCCGTAGAGAGCCGGATCGAATTCGGTGGACTCGGCGTCGACGCCCTCGTTGGCCTGCTTGAGGGACAGCGAGATGCGGCGGCGTTCGAGGTCGATGTCGATGACCTTGACGAAGAGCTCGTCGCCAACGGAGACAACCTGCTCGGCCAGCTCAACGTGGCGCACGGCGAGCTCGGAGATGTGGACCAGGCCTTCGATGCCGTCTTCAACGCGAACGAACGCGCCGAACGGAACCAGCTTGGTGACCTTACCCGGAACAACCTGGCCGAGGGCGTGGGTGCGGGCGAAGGTCTGCCACGGATCTTCCTGCGTAGCCTTGAGCGACAGGGAGACGCGCTCGCGGTCCAGGTCGACCTCGAGAACCTCGACGGTGACTTCCTGGCCAACTTCGACAACCTCGGACGGGTGGTCGATGTGCTTCCAGGACAGCTCGGAAACGTGAACCAGGCCGTCTACGCCGCCCAGGTCCACGAAGGCACCGAAGTTGACGATGGAGGAAACGACGCCGGGACGAACCTGGCCCTTTTCCAGCTTGTTGAGGAACGTGGAGCGGACCTCGGACTGGGTCTGCTCGAGCCAGGCACGGCGGGACAGCACAACGTTGTTGCGGTTCTTGTCCAGCTCGATGATCTTGGCTTCGATCTGCTGACCGATGTACGGAGCAAGGTCGCGCACACGGCGCATCTCGACCAGGGATGCGGGCAGGAAGCCGCGCAGGCCGATGTCGAGGATAAGACCACCCTTGACAACCTCGATGACGGTACCGGTGACGACGCCGTCTTCTTCCTTGACCTTCTCGATGTCGCCCCAGGCACGCTCGTACTGAGCGCGCTTCTTGGAGAGGATCAGACGGCCTTCTTTGTCTTCCTTGGTGAGCACCAGGGCTTCGACCTGATCGCCAACGGAGACGACGTCTCCGGGGTCAACGTCGTGCTTGATGGAAAGCTCGCGGGAGGGAATGACACCTTCGGTCTTGTAACCGATGTCGAGCAGGACTTCGTCGCGGTCGACCTTGACGACGGTACCTTCGACGAGGTCTCCGTCGTTGAAGTACTTGATGGTGGCGTCGACTGCTGCGAGGAAGTCCTCGGCGGTACCGATGTCGTTAATCGCGACTACGGGGGTACCGGACTTCTCGGTTGAGGTGATGGTCATGTAGTAGGGGCTCCGTTGTGGATAGTTAGTCGGTCAGGCAAACCGTCCCACCCTCGTCGGCGACGCGGGTGAAGAACACGGCAAATCAAAGGCGATCCGCCGGGTCATCCTGATTTTGTGGATTAGATTGCGCACACGTAGTACACGCCCGTTTAGTCTAGTCGTATACGTCAACGCCGGTCAAAGCGCAACGGAGCCCGCCGGCGCCCTCCTAGAAATGCGTGAGGCAGTGCGGTGCGCGTTCGACGGCGAACATCAGCCGCGCAGTCAGCGCGGCCCCCGGGGTGTGTTCGGTAAGCCGGCCGGCCGCCTGCAGGGTCACCGGGCAGACGGCGCCCAGGTAGATGGAGCCGAGGTCCGCGACACCCAGCGTCAGCTCCGGTTCGGCGTCGGGGGCCGGCGTAACCGTCGCCTCTCCCCCGTCGACCTGCAGGGCGAACGTCCCGGCCGCGAAGCCGAGGCTGTCGGTGACGCGCAGCACGAGGGCTCCGTCGGCGGAATAGCGCCGGGCGGCCAGCGCCTTCTCCACGTCCAGTATCCGCAGCCAGAGCATGTCCCGGGCGTCCGAGGCATCAACACAGCGCGGGTCCGTGAGCGCCCACGGCAGCGGATCGTCAACGGGCGCCTCGTCCCAGGTCACGCGTTCGACGAGGTCGATGGCGCCGAGGTATTGCCACAGCTCCAGGTAGGCGGTGCGGGTGGCGGCCACCAGATCGACGACGTCCATCGTGTACGGGGTGCTGGACCAGCCGCCGAACTTGTAGGACACGTAGCCGTCCACGGCGCCGTCGGCGTCGTAGTGCAGCGCGACCTTGACTTTCGGGTCCTCACCGTCTTCCCGGCTGATGGAACCGGAAGCGAATTGCCGGTAAAACTCGTGCCGGTCCACCGAACCCGGCGTCTGGCGGTGCAAGCGTTCGAAGATCACCGGCGCCAACTCAAGGAGCACCTTGGGATCAGCCACCTCAACGCTCCCAACGGGCGTGTGGTTCAGGACGAAGCGGGCACTCGTGTCGACCTTGATCGACTGTTCCGAGGTCGCAACGCCGAAGCCGAACCGGCCGTAAATGGACGCTTCGGAGGCCGTCAGTGCCGCCATCGCCAGCCCCTCCTGCCGTGCCAGCCCCAGCTCCTCCGCCATCATGCGGCGCAACAGGCCGCGGCGGCGGTGCGAGGTCCGCACGGTGACGGCAGTCACGAGCCGCGTGTCCAGGAGCCGGCCGTAGCCAATGTTCAGCGTCTTGGTCATCGTGCCGAACGTTGCCACCGGTACATCGGTGCCGAGGGCATGCTCGGCCACCGGACCGGTCTGGTAGGCACCGGTCAATACCCGCCCGTCCGCGCGCTGCATCTCAAGGCCTCTGTCGACCCGTTCGTCGCTTCGGCGGGCGTCGTTGAAGCCGAAGGCTACGGCCCGCATCCAGGCGACCGACTCCGGGTATGCCGCGTCGTCCTTGGCCGCCGGTTGGAAACGCCTGATGTCATACTGCTCTGCCACGTGCTTCTCCCCCTGGAAATTCCTGCAACTTTGAAAGAACTGA
Source organism: Arthrobacter sp. 05N425 (assembly GCF_056397125.1). Classification (NCBI taxonomy): domain Bacteria; kingdom Bacillati; phylum Actinomycetota; class Actinomycetes; order Micrococcales; family Micrococcaceae; genus Arthrobacter; species Arthrobacter sp. 05N425. Next base: position 127,699 of record NZ_JBFTMU010000001.1, on the reverse strand, counting down.
ACGCCCGGCTCCGGGGCCGGGCCTAGTGCCCTGCCTCGAACCAGCTGGAGCCGATGCCGATCTGGACTTCCAGCGGAACCGAGAGCTGCGCCGCGGCCCCCATCTGTTCCGTCACGAGCTTCTCGACGGCCTCGCGTTCGCCCTCGGCGACTTCGAGGACCAGTTCATCATGGACCTGCAGCAGCATCCGTGATTTCAGCCCCTGCTCGGCCAGCGCGCCGGACACGCCCAGCATCGCCCGCTTGATGATGTCGGCCGCGGAGCCCTGGATCGGCGAGTTGAGCGCGATCCGTTCGGCGTTTTCGCGCAGCTGCCGGTCGGTGCTGGTCAGGTCCGGGAGGTACCGGCGGCGGCCCTCGATGGTGGCGGTGTACCCGTCGATCCTGGCCTGGTCGACGACGCCGCGCAGGTAGTCGCGGACGGCGCCGAACCGGTCGAAGTAGTCCTTCATCAACGTCCGGGCCTCGTCAACGGAAATCTCCAGCTGCTTGGACAGGCCGAACGAGGTCAGGCCGTAGGCCAGCCCATAGGACATCGCCTTGACCTTGGAACGCATCGCACTGGTTACCTGGTCAGTGGGCACATGGAAGATGTTGGACCCCACGAACCGGTGCAGGTCCTCGCCGTCCTTGTACGCCTGGATCAGTCCGGCGTCGCCCGAGAGGTGGGCCATGATGCGCATTTCGATCTGCGAATAGTCCGCGGAGAGCAGGCACTCGTAGCCGTCGCTGACCACAAAGATGCCGCGCACACGGCGACCTTCCTCGCTGCGGATCGGGATGTTCTGCAGGTTCGGATTGTTGGACGAGATCCGTCCCGTGGCTGCGACGTTCTGCGCGTAGGTGGTGTGGATCCGGCCGTCTTCCGCGACGGACTTCTTCAGCGACTCCAGCATCTGGCGCAGCTTCGAGGATTCGCGGTGCGCCATCAGCTGGACCAGGAATTCGTGCCCGGTCTTTTCCAGCAGGTTCTTGAGCGAGGCGGCGTCGGTGGTGTAGCCGGACTTGATCTTCTTGGTTTTGGGCAGGCCCAACTCGTCGAACAGGACGGTCTGGAGCTGCTTGGGCGAGCCGAGGTTCACCTCATGGCCGATGGCCGCGAAGGCCTGCTCCTGCGCGTTGTCGATCACCTTGGCGAGGTCCGCCAGCTGCTCATCCATGCGCGGCATGTCGATGGCGATTCCTGCCAGTTCCATGTCGGCGAGGACCCGGCTGACGGGCAGTTCAAGGGTGGTCAGCAGGTCCTGCGCTTTGCGCTCTTTGAGCTCTGATTCGAAGTAGCGGCTCAGGGCCTGGACGACGGCGGCGACGTGCACCAGCGCACCGGCGGCGGCAGCGTCGTCGCCGTCGAACGCCAGCTCAAGCTGGCCTTCCTTCGCGGCTTCCTGCGAAACCGCAACGTTGAGGTGGTGCTGCGCCAGCTCGGCTAGCTCGTAGCTGCGGCGGTCGGGCTGGATGAGGTAGCCGGAGATGGACGTGTCATCCACCACGCCCTCAAGTTCCAGGCCGCGGGCAGTCAGGGCCTTCAGTGCGGCCTTGAACCCGTGCATCACCTTGGCTGCCTGGGGGTCACGCAGCCAGGCGGCCAGGACGTTTTCGGCGTCGGCGTCCTGCCGGGCCAGGTCGATGTACACGGCGGCGTCGTCACGCACGATCGCCAGCGCGGCGGCGTCCTCGCCGATCCGGCCCGGCACGAGGTCGACCGCCATGGCGGACCGCTTCCCGGCGCCGCCCGCGAGGAAGGCGCCCAGCTCGGCGGCGTCCGAGGGGACCGTGAAGTCCGGGGTTGCGATGCTTTCCCGCTCGGCTTCCGTCACTTCACTGCCGTACAGGGCAAAGAGCCGCGTCCGGATGGTCTTGAATTCGAGGGCGTCGAACAGCTCCTCAAGGGCGGCCTGGTCCGGCCGCGGGTCGGCGAGCTCGTCCAGGGTGACGGGCAGCTCCAGATCGGTGCGGAGCCGGTTGAGCCGCCGGTTCCGTTTGACCTCCTCGACGTTTTCGCGGAGGGCGTCCCCCACCTTTCCGCCGATCGCGTCAAGGTTCTCCAGGACGCCCTCAAGGCCGCCGTAGAGGTTGATCCATTTGGCCGCCGTTTTGGGCCCGACGCCGGGAACGCCGGGGAGGTTGTCCGCGCTCTCGCCCACCAGGGCGGCGAGGTCCGAGTACTGGGCCGGGCTGACGAAGTACTTCTCCTGGATGGCGTCCGCGTCCATCCGGGGAATGTCGCTGACACCCTTCTTGGGGTAGAGCACGAACACGTTGTCCGTAATGAGCTGGAAGGCATCCCGGTCGCCCGAGACCAGCAGCACCTCGTAGCCCGCCTTCTCCCCCATCGCGGCGAGCGTGGCCAGGATGTCGTCTGCCTCCCAGCCGGGCATCTTGATGGTCTTGATGCCCCACGCGCCCATGACCTTATCGATCAGGTCGATCTGGCCGCTCATTTCCCGCGGGGTCTCATTGCGTCCGCCCTTGTAGCCGTCGTACTCGGCCTTGCGGTGGGTGGTGTCATCGGAGACGTCGAAAGCCACGGCCACGTGGGTAGGCTTTTGCGCCTTGATCAGGTTGATCAGCATCGACGTAAAGCCATGCACGGCGTTGGTGTGCTGCCCGGTCGAGGTGGAGAACTTGTCCGCGGGCAGGGCGAAGAATGCCCGGAACGCCATGGAGTGTCCGTCCAGTACCAGGAGGCGGGGCTGGTCCGTGATGGGAATGACCGGCGCTTCGGTGGCGGAAACCTCGGGCCTGCTGCGCCGGGGCTTCTTCGCCGCCTCAGCCACGAGCAGGGAACCGCCGGACGCCGCAACGGCATCCGCCAGCGCGTCGGTGGCGGCGGATGTTGTGCTGCCTGCGGCAGCCGTTGCAGTGCCTGCGGCAGAAGGGGAAGGGGCCGGTTTGGTAGTTTCGCTCACAGGTGCCAGCCTAGTTGCCATGATCGACAATTTCACGCCCGCCCCGTTCGCCGCCGAACTGGAAGCCGCCGGCGTTCCCGCGGAACTGCACGACTGGCTGGGCCGGATGGGGGTGGGCGCCCTCGTGGTGAAGATGGGAATCCACTTCCTCGAGTTAAGCCCTGAACGCACCGTCGCCACCATGCCCGTGGAGGGCAACACCCAGGTGGCTGGAATCCTGCACGGCGGCGCGCACGTGGTGCTGGCCGAAACGCTGGGGTCCTTCGCCGCAGGCATGCACGCCGGTCCGGGGCGCCAGGCCCTGGGGATCGACGTCGGCGCGACGCACCACCGCGCGATCTCCTCCGGCACCGTGACCGGGACCTGCACCGCCATCCACCTGGGCCGCACGCTCACGACGCATGAAATCGTGATGACCGACGAGCAGGGCCGCCGGCTGTCCACTGCGCGGATCACCAACCTGCTGCGGGATGTGACCGAGTAGCGTTCCCGCGGTAAGCCGGGTTTCAGTCCCGCGTCAGGAGCCGCCCGGGAGGCGGTAGCGGAGCTCGACGATGCCGCGGCCCATGGTCTGCGACGAGAGCAGATCCAGCGGCGCCGTGGGGCGGGCCAGCGGAAGCAGCGGCTTCCCGCCGCCCAGGACGAGCGGGATGATCGAGATGATCAGTTCCGCCAGCAGTCCGGCGTCGGCGAATTGCGCGGCGAGGACACCCCCGCCCACCACCCAGACGTTCTTGCCCGCGGCGGCGTCCATCAGGTCCTCGGCGAATTCGGCCACGGGTCCGCGGACAAAGGTGATGTCCGTGCCTTTCGGGGCCGCCAGTTCGTGGTGCGTGAAGATCCAGCACGGGGTTCCCGGGTAGGGCCAGTTGCCGGGCTCGTGCTCGGTAAGCCAGGCGTAGGTTTCCCCGCCCATCACGATGCAGCCGACGTCAGCCATGAAGGTCTCGTAGCTCTCCTTGCCGCCGGCGAAGCCGTCGAACTGGAGCAGCCAGTCGAGGTCGTCGTCCGCGGTGGCGATGAAGCCGTCCAGGGAGGCCGCTACGAAGTACTGGAAGCCGGGCATGTGCATAGCGTAGCCACCGCCGGGGCCTTTTCCCAGAGCACGAGCTCCCGGGCGCACCGCTTCCGGAGCGGGGTGCCCGGCCGGCGCCGCCGCCGTCGGCTACTTGCTGAAGTACGGAATGATCAGGTACAGCCCGAAGAGCACCGCGATGCCGCAGAGGCCGAAGCAGACGTAGGAAAGCGGCCGGATCCAGCCCGGCTGGCTGGTCCGGACGTCCCCGGCGATGGCGGTGAGACGCACGCCCAGGGCGTAGAGGACGACGACGGTCACTGCGGAAACGAGGGTGGCCCCCGCTACCAGGACGAGTTCAAGCCACTTCATTACCGGCCACCCTTGGAGTTGTTGTTGCGGCTGACCGCAGCCGCCTTCTTCTTGGCGAACCGGATGGCCTGGCCGGCCTCTTCGACCTCGACGGCGTTGTGGTGGCCGACGTGGGACTTCCGGGACGCAACGAACATGTAGACCACGGCTGCCGTGCCGGCGACTGCGGCGATGACGAATCCGACCGTGCCGGTGTGCACCAGCATGGCGGTGAGGGCACCGACGATCCCGGCGGCCGGGAGGGTGAAGAGCCAGCCGACGACGATCTTCCCCGCGGTCCCCCAGCGCACGGTGGTGCCGCGGCGGCCCATCCCAGAGCCGATCACCGAGCCCGAGGCCACGTGCGTGGTGGAGAGGGCGAAGCCGAGGTGGGAGGAGGCGAGGATGGCGGCCGCGGTGCTGGTCTCCGCGGCGAAGCCCTGGGCGGGTTTGACGTCGGTGAGGCCCGAACCCATGGTCCGGATGATCCGCCAGCCGCCGGAGTACGTGCCGATCGCGATGGCCAGGGCGCAGGCCGCAATGACCCAAAGCTGCGGTCCCGAGCCGGGAGCCTGGCTTCCGGCCGAGATGAGCACCAGGGTGATGATGCCCATGGTCTTCTGCGCGTCATTGGTGCCGTGCGCGAGGGCCACCAGGCTGGAGGTGAAGATCTGTCCGGTGCGGAACCCGCCGCGCTTCTGCGTCAGCTTGCTGCCGGTCTCGGGGTCATGGCGGGCCGTCAGCGCGTWTGCCAGCCGGGTGCACACGTAGGCCACGGCGGCGGCGATGACGGGGGCGAAAACTGCGGGCAGGAGGACCTTCTGGAGCACCGAGGTGAAGTTCACCGAGTGCAGGCCGATGCCGGCGATGGCCGCACCGATCAGGCCACCGAAGAGGGCGTGCGAGGAGCTGGAGGGCAGACCCTTCAGCCAGGTGATCATGTTCCACAGAATGGCGCCCATCAGGCCGGCGAAGATGATGTCCGGGGTGATCTGGACGCCGTCGGAACCTTCCCGGATGATGCCGCCGGACACCGTCTTGGCCACCTCGGTGGAAAGAAACGCCCCCACCAGGTTCAGCACTGCCGCGAGGGCGACGGCGGTCTTGGGCTTGATGGCACCGGTCGCGATGGGTGTCGCCATCGCGTTCGCGGTGTCGTGAAATCCATTCGTGAAGTCAAAGAAAAGCGCCAGCGCAATAACCAGCGCCACCATTACGGTGATTTCCACCTGTTGCCCAATCTGCAGAGTCGACGGTCAGCAGTTTCATTCCCCGTGGCGGCCTTGCTTCTCACTGTTCACCCGCTGTCAAGCGGCGTGCACCCGCGCAGTTCACCAAAGCTGTCCTGAAACCCTATAGATCGTACGTGCCAATGGGTGCAGGGCAAAACAACGTGCCCGGCCGCGGAGCCGGCGGCGGTCAGCCCTGCGGTGTCCCCAGCGCCGGACCTGCGTCGAGCATGCCGGCAATCTTCTCCTCCAGGGAGGCCACCGTTGCCTCCGGCAGCACGATCAGGCCGTCCAGCTCCCGCCGTGCCCGCTTGTACGCCGTCTGCCGCTCGGCCGGGGTGGCGGCGCCGTCGGAAGCGATCCGCAGCAGTTTCCGGGCCGTGGCGAGCCGCTCGCGTTCCGGTCCGGTGAAGTTGCTGTCCTTGAGCCGGCGGGCTTCGCGCTCGGCGACGTCGAAGGCCAGTTCATAGCCGCGCACGGCGGCGCGGTATTCCGTCAGCCGGGCCGACGTCGTGAGCTGTCCGGGGTCCGCCGGGCGCAGGCCGTCGGCTTCGCGTTTGGCGCGCAGGAAGGCCACGGTGAGGGGCTCCCGCACATCGGTCATCACGGGGAAGTCAATCAGTTTGCCGACGTCCAGTTCGTAGTCCAGCCAGCGCCGGTTGACGGCGTCGTGGGCGTCGATGAGGGCCTGTACCTCGTCGCGGCCGGCCTGTTCCACCTCGGCCTGGTGGTTCTTCAGCCGGTACAGCTCCACCTTCCGGCGGTGCCGGCGTTCGGCGGCCTTGCCCCAGGAACGGGCCCAGTTGGCGAGCAGCGCGCTCAAGGGGAACACCAGCCACCAGTTGTGGCCGATAAAATTGAACAGGGAATCCACGGCAACATCCTCCCACCGGACCCGGGCAGCGGAAAGCCCCCTCCGCGAAGGGGGCCTTCGTGGCAAAACCCGCCAGCTACCGGGTCAGTCTTCGTGCTTGACCTTGTGCAGCCGGGTCACCACCGTGGGGCACGGTACGTTCAGCAACACGGCATGGGCCGTGGACCCGAGCACCAGCCTGGAGAAGCCGCCGCGGCCGCGGCTGCCGACCACCAGCAGCCGCGCCTCCCGGGCAAGGTCAACAAGGGCCTTCGCCGGCTCCGTGTCCGTTTCGAGGCGCTGGTGGACTACCAGGTCCGGGTACTTGTCCCCGAGGCCGGCCACCGATTCGGCCAGCACAATCCGGTCCTCCTCAACGATCGTCTCCGCGAGCCCGCTTTCGGGCAGCTGGTGTTCCACCCAGCGGGCCGGGCTGCGGAAAGCCAGGACCACGGTCAGTTCGTCGCCGCCGCGGTCGGCTTCGGCGGCCGCGAAAGCCACGGCCTGGAGCGACTCCTCCGATCCGTCCACGCCGACCACCACGCCGTGGTTGCCCGTGCCGCGCTGGACCGGGACGACCGTGACCGGGCTGTCCGAGGCGCTCACGATCTGGAGGGCGCGGTCCGTCATTGGGCCGCCGTCCATCCAATGTTTGTCGTGGCCGCCGACGACGACCATGGACGCATCCTTGGACGCTTCCCGGAGCGCCGAACCCGGGCTTCCGTGCCGCAACTGGACGTCTACGTCCACGTCGGGGGCCTGGTTCTTCGCGTTGGCCTTGGCCTTCTCCAGCAGTTCCATCCCGGATTCGCGGATCAGCTCGTGGTACTGGAAGTCCGGCGACATCCAGCGGTCGTCCACGGCGTGGACGCATATGACCGGAAGTTTCTGCCGGGCAGCGCGGTCGAGTGCCCACGCCAGCGCGGCTTCGCTGCCCGCCGAACCGTTGATGCCGACGACGATTGGTTTACTCATGCTGAATCCTGCTCTTTTCCATAGCGTGAAGGTGTACGTGACCTCGACGGGATCCCGGCAGCGCACCGTTCTGTGACCACTGCTAAGACCGCGGCGGAGACCGTTGCTGGCGGCCGCTGCACTCCGGCATGACTCTCCGGCAGCTCCGAGGCTCTGCCGACACTTCAGTGTGCCCCGGCCCCCGGTGGCGGGTTAGGGCCTTAAGCCCCGCACAACCGGCTCAGAAGCCGGTCGGTTCGGTCTCGAATTCGGGCTCCCGGGGCGGGCCCTCATGGTGCACCGGGCGGAGCGCGGCCGTGTCCTCGAGCCAGATCAGGGCGTCGTAACGCTCCCCCATCCGGGTCGGGACGTAGTTCCCCTGCTCCCGCTCCGGGTGGTAGACCACCCCGATCGCCCGGTGGCCGAGCCAGGTCGAGAGCCACGGCCCGGTCCGGTCGTCGCCGAACTCCAGCACCGCCGGGACGCCCAGGGCTTCGTGCAGGAAATCCTCGTGGCTGCCGGGCCGCGCCGCGGGCACGGGCAGGATCCGCTCCGGTGTCCCCCAGGAGTCGGCGGCGATGACCGCGCCGCGGTGTGCGGCGAAGCCGACCAGCATGACGCCGTCGAGCGCGTGCCGCTCCCGCAGCAGCTGGCCGACGTTGACCAGGCCGTCCCGCGCCATGTCGGTGGCACGCGCGTCCCCTACGTGGGTGTTGTGCTCCCAGATGATGCCCTTGGATGCCGCGCCCAGGTGGCGGCTCAGCCGGTCGATCGTGTCCGCCATGTGATGGTCCCGGACGTTCCAGGACTGCCTGTCGCCGCGGACCATGATCCGGTAGTAGTGCTCGGCGTTGGCCGCGACCTCGGCGTTCTGGACGGCGTCGAACGCTTCCTCGTCGTGGTCGCCCGGGGTGAACACACGGCTCCGCACTTCGCTGAGCAGGGCCACGACGTCGGCCTCGCAGGAGTTCGGGACCAGCCGCGTGCTCCAGGCGTACTGGTGCGGGTCCTCGTGGTGCGGCAGGAAGCACTGCCAGGCGCGCATCGCGGCGGGCACGGCGTCGGGCACGTGTTCCTGGAGCCAGGCGATGATCTCGCGCAGCGAGTCCCAGAGCGAATAGACGTCCAGGCCGTAGAAGCCGACCCGTTCCGGCAGCGGCCGGCGGGAGTTCCAAGTGCGCAGCCAGTCCAGGAAGCCGGCCACTTCCTCGTTCGCCCACATCCAGGTGGGCCAGCGCTGGAACCCGGCGAGGAGCGCATGGACGCCCTGGTCCTGCCCGGTTTGGCCCCGGACCCACTGGTTGAGCCGCCAGCAGTCGGGCCAGTCCCCCTCCACGCCGATCCAGGTGTAGCCCTGTTCCTCGATCAGCCGGCGGCTGAGCGTGGCCCGCCAGGTGTAGAACTCGTGGGTGCCGTGCGAGGCCTCCCCGATCGCCGTGAAGCGGCAGTCCGCGGCGCGCCGGACCAGTCCGTCCAGATCGCGTTCGGTGCGGAGCGGCCGCGCGAGGGAATGGATCTCGCCCAGGACGGATGCCTTGGTGACGTTGCCCGGGTTCACCGCGGGTCCCCGATGTCGATCCGCTCCAGGTGCTCCGGGACCCTGGCCCGCCAGCCCAGTTCACGCTTTATCCTCACCCGTAGCGCGTCCGAGGATTCCGGCTCGCCGTGCGTGATGTAGGTCATCCGCGGCGCCGCCGGTGCGGCCTGCATCCAGTTGATCAGGCCGTCCGTGTCCGCGTGCGCGGACAGGTTTTCCATCTGGATGACCTCGGCCCGGATCTTGACGTCTTCGCCGTAGATCCGGACCTCACGCTCACCCGCGGCGAGTGAAGCGCCGCGGGTGCCGCCGGCCTGGTAGCCGCTGAGGATGAGGGCGTTTTTGGGGTCGGGGCCGTAGGCGGCGAGGTGGTGCAGGATCCTGCCGCCGGTGAGCATGCCGCTGGCGGAAATGATGATCATTGGCCCGCCGCGCAGGTTCAGCAGCTTGGAGTCGTCCACGCTGCGGGTGAGCTTGGCGAGGCTGTACATGTGCTCGTATTCGTCCCGTTTGAGCCGGTGCTCCTCCGGATGACGCTGGTACATGTCCGAGGCGTCGATGGCCATCGGGCTGTTGAGGTACACCGGAATGTCCGGGATGGCGTTCTTGCGGCGGAGCCGGGAGAGGTAGAGCATGAGCGTCTCGGCCCGTCCGACGGCGAAGGCGGCGAACATCACCACCCCGCCGCGCTTGGCGACCCGTGTGATGATTTCCCCGAGCTGCTGTTCGGGATCCAGGGTGGAGTGCTTGCGGTTGCCGTAGGTGGACTCCGTGACAAGCACGTCCACGGCGCCCAGCGGCCGGGGCGGGAACATGAACGGATCGTCGGAGCGGCCAAGGTCGCCGGTGAAGTGCACCGACTGGGAGCCGAACCGGACGTGCACCTGCGCGGCCCCCAGGATGTGGCCGGCCGGAACGAAAGTCATTTCCATTCCGCCGCCAAGATCCAACGGGTCGTCGAAGTCGCGGATCTTGAAGCTGTTCAGCGACTTGACGGCGTCCGCGGCGGTGTAGAGCGGCAGCGCCGGGCTGTGCCGGGTGGATCCGCGGTGCGTGGCGTAGCGGGCCTCTTCTTCCTGCAGGTAGCCGCTGTCCGGCAGGATCAGCTTGCACAGCTCGGTGGTCCCGTCGGTGGCGTAGACCGGCCCGGCGAAGCCGTCCCGGACCAGCGCCGGGACGTAGCCGGTGTGGTCCAGGTGCGCATGGGTGAGGACGACGGCGTCGAGCGAGCGGGGCGGCACGGGGAAGGGCATACGGTTGCGCTCGCGGCTGCGTTTGTAGCCCTGGAACAGGCCGCAGTCGACCAGCACCCGGCGTCCGCCGGCTTCGAGCAAGTAGCGGGAGCCGGTCACGGTGTCCGTTGCGCCGAAGAACCGGAGGGTCGGCTGCTCGTGTTTCATGGTGCTTCCGTTCCCGAGTCCGTCAACCCCACCTTCCGCGCAATCCGGGCCCCCACCTAGGGCCAAAAGTCACGGGCGGCGGCCGGCAGCAGGCAGGGTACGGGCAGAGCGGCGGGGCCCGCACCGGTAGGCTTTTTCCGGCAGGCTCTCCGGGCAGGCCTTCGGGCGGGAAGGGAAACCGGACGCCGCCATTCCCAGTGGCAAGGACTACGCATGAACAAGAAATCACGCCCAGGCGCCCCGGTTCCCGGCCTCCCCTGGGCGGACCGTCCGTGGACGAGGCATTACAGCCAGGGCGTCCCTGCCGACCTCAAGCTGCCCACGGGTTCCCTCGTGGACCTGGTGGATTCCTCCGTCCGGCGCTTCGGAAGTAAGACGGCACTCGAGTTCTTCGGGGCTACGACCAGCTACCGGGAACTCGGGACGCTGATCAGCCGGGCGGCCGCCGGCCTGAAGAAACTGGGCGTGAAAGCCGGTGACCGGGTCGCCCTGGTGCTGCCGAACTGCCCCCAGCATGTGATCGCCTTCTACGCGGCGCTGCGGCTCGGTGCGGTCGTGGTGGAGCACAACCCGCTGTACACGGACCGGGAACTGCGCCATCAGTTCGAGGACCACGGGGCCGCCGTCGCGATCGTCTGGGACAAGGCGGTGGACCGGGTGCTGCAGCTGCCGGCCGACGTCGGGCTCCGGAGTATCGTCTCGGTCGGGCTGATCCCCTCGATGCCGCTGGCCAAGCGGCTCGCACTGCGGCTGCCGCTGCCGGCGGCCCGGAAGGCGCGGGCCGCGCTGGCCGCCGGGAAGCCCGCCCCCCGCGCCCACACGGGGGGTGCATCTCGCACGGTCCTGCCGTGGCACGACCTTCTTAAGGCGGGCGAACTGAAGAAACGGCACCCGCGCCCGGCGCCGGAGGACCTGGCGGTGCTGCAGTACACCAGCGGCACCACCGGGGCGCCGAAGGGGGCCATGCTCACGCACGCGAACCTGCAGGCCAACGCCGCCCAGGGGCGGGCCTGGGTTCCGGGGCTCAAGGACGGCCGCGAAACCGTGTACGCGGTGCTGCCCATGTTCCACGCCTACGGCCTGACGCTCTGCATGACCTTCGCCCTCAGCATTGGTGCGCGGCTGGTGCTTTTCCCCAAGTTCGACGTCGACCTGGTGCTCAAGGCGTACCGGAAGTCTCCGGCGACGTTCCTGCCGGCGGTCCCTCCGATCTACGACCGGATCGCCGCCGCGGCGGCACTGCGGGGCATCAGCCTCAAGGGCATCCGGTTCTCCATTTCCGGGGCCATGAACCTGCCGGCCGCGACCGTGGAAACCTGGGAGAAAGCAACCGGCGGGTACCTGATCGAAGGCTACGGGCTCACCGAGACCTCACCCATCTCGGTCGGCAACCCGTTCGGCCCGAGCCGCAAACCGGGCACGGTGGGTGTCCCGTTCCCGCTCACCGACGTCCGCGTCGTGGACCCGCAGAACGTGAAAATCGATCGCGCCCCGGGCGAGGCGGGCGAGCTGCTGATCCGCGGACCCCAGGTCTTCGCCGGCTACTGGAACCGCCCGGAGGAAACCGAGGAGGCCCTGCTGGAGGGCGGCTGGTTCCGCACCGGCGACATCGTCTCGGTGGACAAGGACTACTTCGTCACCATCCGGGACCGGATCAAGGAACTGATCATCACCGGAGGTTTTAACATCTCACCGACCGAGGTGGAGGACGTCCTCGCCGAATACCCCGGCGTCGCCGAGGTCTCCGTGGTAGGCCTGCCCCGGCCCGGCGGCGGCGAAGATGTCGTGGCCGCCGTCGTACCCGCCCCGGGGGGCACCCTCGACACCGGCGCCCTGCTGGATTACGCGCGCGGGCAGCTGGCGGCTTATAAGGTTCCCCGCCGCGTCGCGGTCCTGGACGTGCTGCCGCGCTCGCTGATCGGCAAGGTCCTGCGCCGCGAGATCCGGGACATGCTGGTGGCCGGCCGCTGACGGAGGCGGGCCGGCTGCCGGGTCGCTGGGAACCCGGCAGCCGGCGGTCCCATCTCAAGCGTCCCGGACCCGGCCCCTGGCAGTTCTGCCGCGGCTGGACGTCCGCGGTCGGATGCCGCGCTTCTGTCTGCGGACGCTGATGGTGGTGCCAGCATCGGGGACGGACCTTGGGAAAATCTGGAGTCCGGCCGCCGTCGGCGCCTGCCCATTTCCTGACGGCGCTCCGGGCAAGCTGATAGGCCTGTCACAAGAGGGCAGGTAGGGTGCCTAGAGGTAGTTGTGCCGGCCGCCGGACTACCGGCGGCGTCTGCAGAAGGGAAGTTGTCGTGACTCGTAAGACTCCGCGCGTTGAAGAAGAGAACGAAAAGGACCTGGAGGTCGGCGACGGGCCGAAGCACTGGGCCGCCGGCGTCCCGGGCGTCTACCACTCCATGAAGCCTGCCATTGAGCAGATGGGGCTGAACCGCACGCGCAAGACGGTCATGAAGATGAACCAGAAGGACGGCTTCGACTGCCCGAGCTGCGCCTGGCCGGACCCGCATCACCGGAAGGCCTTCGAATTCTGCGAGAACGGCGCGAAGGCTGTCACCTGGGAAGCCACTCCGGTGGTCATCCCGACGTCGTTCTGGGCGGAGCACTCGGTGAGTGAACTCCGCGACCGCTCGGACTACTGGCTGGGCATGCAGGGCCGGCTGACCGAGCCGGTCTATAAGCCCAGCGGCGAGGACCACTACAAGCCGATCAGCTGGGACGACGCCATCCGGATCATCACGGAGAAGCTCAAGGGCCTGGACTCCCCGGATGAGGCCTCCTTCTACACCAGCGGCCGCACCTCCAACGAAGCTGCCTTCCTGTACCAGCTGCTGGTCCGTGGCTACGGCACCAACAACCTGCCGGACTGCTCCAACATGTGCCACGAGTCCTCGGGCTGGGCGATGGGCCAGACCATCGGCATCGGCAAGGCCACGGTCAACTTCGACGATTACGCCGACGCGGACCTGATCATCATCATGGGCCAGAACCCGGGCACCAACCATCCGCGCATGCTCACCGAGCTGGAGAACTGCAAGGAGAACGGCGGCGAAATTGTCGCTGTCAACCCGCTCCCCGAGGCCGGGCTGCACCGCTACAAGAACCCGCAGAAGGTCAAGGGCATCATCGGCCGCGGCACGTCCATCGCCGACCAGTTCCTGCACATCCGGATCGGCGGGGACATGGCCCTGCTGCAGGCCGTCTCCAAGCGGGTGCTCGACGCCGAAGCGAAGAACCCCGGCACGGTCCTGGACCACGCTTTCCTCGACGAGCACTGCGAAGGGCTCGCGGAGCTCAAGGAACACCTGGCCCTGCTGGACGAGCAGGCGGTGCTGGAAGCGACCGGGCTGCGCACCGAGGAGATCGACGAGCTTGCCGCCCGCTACCTGAAGGCCGAGAAGGTCATCATCACCTGGGCCATGGGGATCACGCAGCAGAAGAAGGGCGTGGCCACGATCAAGGAGATCATCAACCTGCTCCTGCTGCGCGGCAACATGGGCAAGCCCGGTGCGGGCGCCTCACCCATCCGCGGCCACAGCAACGTGCAGGGCGACCGCACGATGGGCATCTGGGAACAGATGCCGCAGTCCTTCATGGAAGCCCTCGGCGAGGAATTCGACTTCGAACCGCCCCGCGAGCACGGCGTGGACGCGGTCGAGACCATCAACAAGATGCAGGACGGCGAGATCAAGGTCTTCATGGCCGTCGGCGGCAACTTCGTCGGCGCCATTTCCGACACCAACGCGGCCGAGGCCGCGATGGCCGGGACGGAAATGTCCATCCAGGTCTCCACCAAGCTCAACCGCTCGCATGTGGTGACGGGCGCCGAGGCCCTGATCCTGCCCACCATGGGCCGGAGCGAGATCGACATCCAGGAATCCGGCGAGCAGTTCGTCTCGGTCGAGGACACGGTCTGCGCGGTCCACCCCTCATGGGGCAGCGTGGAGCCCGTTTCACACCACCTGCTCTCCGAACCGGCCATCCTCAGCCGGCTCGGCAAAGCCCTCGTCGGCGACAAGATCAAGGCGGACTGGGATGGTTACGAGAAGAACTACGACCTGATCCGCGACCACATTTCGCGGGTCGTAGGCGGCTGCGAGGACTACAACACCAGGATCCGCCAGGAAGGCGGCTTCATCCTTGAGAACGGACCCCGGGACTCGCGCACCTTCCCGACGCCGACCGGCAAGGCCGTGCTCACGGTGAACGAACTCGAACACGTGGAGCGGCCGGAGGGCACCCTGATCCTGCAGAGCATGCGCTCGCACGACCAGTTCAACACCACCATCTACGGCCACAACGACCGCTACCGGGGCATCAAGAAGGGCCGCCACGTGGTGTTCGTGAATCCGGAGGACCTGACCGAGCTGGGCCTGGCCGACGGGCTGTTTGTGGACATCCACGGCCAGTACCAGGACGGCGTCGAGCGTGTGCTGCGCAAGTTCCGCGTGGTCTCCTACCCGACGGCCCGGGGCTGCGCCGCCGCGTACTACCCCGAAGCCAACGTGCTGGTGCCACTGAACCACACGGCAGAGGGCAGCAACACGCCGATCTCGAAGGCCGTCATCGTGCGCCTTGAGCCGAGCCTGGACCAGTCGCCGGACAGCCCGGCCCGGCTTCATGCAGCCCCGGGAGTCACCGTGCCGGCCTAGGCCCGCCGGCACCTCCGCCAAACGCAGGCAGGCCGCGCCCCCGGTGGGGACGCGGCCTGCTCTCTTTGCGCTACTGCTCCGGTGTTACTGGGCCCGCTTGGCCCAGCCCTCCTCGTCCGGGCCGCCGGCCTCACCGTTTTCGCACAGCTCGATGACCTTGTTGGACGCGGCGTGTACCGCCTCCTGGGTGCTCTTGCGGCCGTTGGTGGACGCCGTCCCGGCGGCGTAACCGACGATGAAAGCGCTGATGGCGTCCGCGTGCGGCCCGACCGCCTTCAGTGACTCGTCCGCGACTTCGACGATCTTGTCGTGGTCGACTTCCAGATCCAGGATCTGCAGGGCCTGGATCAGTCGGGCGCTCCAGTGCCGCAGCGAGCTGTCTTCATCTCGGGGCAAAGTCATGTGCTACTCCTCATCGTGGGGTGCTTGGGGTCAAGCGGGTGTCCCTCAAGGGGTAGCACCGATTCCGGCCAATGTGCAACGCGACACAGCCGCTCACCGCCAAGTCGCCGGCTCCCCCGGCCGTCAACTCCACAGGGCGACATGAAATTTCGAGCCGCGGCGCTCCAGCCCGCGCGAGCCGCCATGGGCGACCATCGCCGCGGTGGCGTCGGCCGTGCCGACGAAGCGCTGCAGGGTCTGGGCCATGGTGGTGGTCCTGTGCTGGTCCAGCGTGCTGGCCCACCACAGGCCGGCCACCGGGGTTCCGACGACGGGCAGCCGCACCAGCGTCCCGTTGGCGACTTCGGCGTGGACGATGTGCCCCAGGGCCAGCATGGTTCCCTCCCCCGCGCGCACGGCCGCAAGGGCCTCGGTCTCGCTGCTGAGCCTGATGATCTCCGGGGCGATGCCCAGCGACGCGAGCCAGCGGCCTTCCTCCGAACTTTCCAGGATTCCCGCGGGACCGGCGAACCAGGGCCTGCCCAGCAACCGTTCCACCGCGAGCGGGCCGTGCACCCGCCCCAGCGGATCGGCCGGGGCCGCCACGAAGGCCCGCTGGTAGCGGAGGAACGGGACGGACACCAGGCCCGGGACGGACGCGGGGCTGCCGGCGGGCGCGGGCGGCCTGGCGCCCAGGGCGATGTCGTAGGCGCGCTCCAGCAGCAGCCCGGCCAGGTCCTCGGCGGCTTCGGCGACGACGTCCACCGAGGCACCCGGTACCCGCTTGGTGAACAGGTCCAGCAGCCGGCCGGCAGCGTGCTCGGCAAACGGCGCGGTGGCGGCGATCTTCAGCCGGCCGGCGTCGTTCTTGGCATTGCCGACCTCCCAGCGGGCCTGGTCCGCGAGCCCGACGATGTCCTGGGCATAGTCCGCCAGGGCCCGCCCGCCGGGCGTCAGGGTGATCCCGCCCGAGGCCCGGACAAACAAGGGGTCGCCCAGGTCCTGCCGAAGCGCCGCGAGGGCCGCGGACACGGCCGGCTCGCTGACCCCGAGGGCGGCTGCGGCGGCGTGGAGGGAGCCCAGGCGTGCGACCAGCGCGAACGTCCGCAGCTGGCTCAACGTCATCGACACGGCTTCATAACCTTTCGCTTATGACGATGTTGACACCCTCATCGGGGCGGGGCAAGACTTGCGTTAATCGGCGCCGGGCGGCGTTGCCCGCGCCTTGGAGTGAGGTGGGACTATGCAGATTCCGGCTCCATTCGACTACGTTCGGGCCACCACGGTGGAGGACGCACTCGAGCTTCTGGCACGCCACGGTCCCGAGTCGCGGGTCATCGCCGGCGGCCACAGCCTGCTCCCGATGATGAAGCTCCGGCTTTCCCGGCCTGAATGGCTGATCGACATCAACGACCTCTTCGAACTCGACTTCATCCTGCGCGACGGCGCGGAACTACGCATCGGCGCGCTGACCCGCCACACCACGCTGCTGGAATCGGACGAGATCGCCCGGCTCTTCCCGATCGTCCGGGACGCGGAGCTGGTGATCGCGGACCCGGTGGTCCGCAACCGGGGCACCATCGGCGGCTCACTGTGCCAAGCCGACCCCGCCGAGGATCTCTCCACGGTGTGCGACGTCCTCGGCGCCGTCGCCGTGGTCCGCGGCCCCGGCGGCGAGCGCAGCCTGGCCATGCAGGACTTCCACCGCGGCCCGTACCAGACCGCCGTCGGCCAGGACGAGCTGCTGTGCGAGGTCCGCATCCCCATCAAGGCCCGTTCCGGCAGCGCCTACGAGAAGGTGGAGCGGCGCGTGGGCGACTGGGCCGTCGGGGCCGCGGGAGCATCCGTGACCCTCGCGGAGGACGGCAGCATCGCCGATGCCGCCATCGGGCTGACCGCACTGGGCCTGGACCACACCATCGCCGACGCCGCCGGACTGCTGCGCGGCAAGCGCCCCTCGGAAGAGCTGTTCGCCGACGCCGGCGGGCTGGCCGCGGCGGCCTGCGACCCGGTGGCGGACCAGCGCGGACCGGTCGACTACAAACGGCACCTGGCCGACGAACTCACCCGGCGCGTCCTGCGGCAGGCCTGCGCCCGCGCCGGCCAGAACGCCGGCCAGACGGCCCCCAAGACACAGGAAGGCTGAAGCGCATGCAGATCAGCATGACCGTGAACGGCAACGAAGTTACCTCCGACATCGAACCCCGCGTGCTCCTGGTCCACTACATCCGCGAGGTGCTCGGACTGACCGGTACCCACTGGGGCTGCGACACGAGCAACTGCGGGACCTGCGTGGTCCTGATGGACGGCCAGCCGGTGAAGTCCTGCACCGTCCTCGCCGCGATGGCCGCCGGGCACGACATCCGCACCGTCGAGGGTCTCGCCGCCGGGACCACGCTCGACCCCGTGCAGCAGGGCTTCATGGAGGAACACGGGCTGCAGTGCGGCTTCTGCACCCCGGGCATGATGCTCACCGCGCGCGCCCTGCTGGATAAGAACCCGCACCCGGACGACGGCGAGATCCGGCAGGCCATCTCCGGTCAGATTTGCCGGTGCACCGGCTATGCGACGATCGTCCGCTCGGTGCAGTGGGCGGCGGCCCATCCGGCGCCCGCCGCCGGCGGCGGCGAAGGGGCCGACGAGGTCCTCGACGGGACCGACACCGTGGTGGCGGACGTCGCCACGGAAACCGAAGACTCAGAGGTGAAGGCATGACCGTCATCCATGAGCGGGAGACCAACCCCGCTGCCGGCGACGCGGACCGGCCAATCGGCTACGGCCGCATCCAGCGCAAGGAGGACCCCCGCTTCGTCCGCGGCAAGGGCCACTACATCGACGACCTCGTGCTGCCCGGAATGCTGCATGGCGCCATCCTGCGCGCCCCCGTGGCCCACGCACGGCTCGTGTCGATCGACACCACCAACGCCCTGGCCCACCCCAAGGTGCTCGCCGTCATCACCGGCAAGGACCTGGAGGGCCTCAAGCTCGCCTGGGCGCCGACCCTCTCCGCCGACGTCCAAGCCGTGCTGGTCACGGATAAGGTCCGGTTCCAGGGCCAGGAGGTCGCGTTCGTGGTGGCCGAAGACCGGTATGCCGCCCGCGACGCGCTGGAACTGATCGACGTCGAATACGATGTGCTGCCGCCCCTGGTCGACGCGCGCAAGGCCCTCGACGCCGACGCCCCGCTCATCCGGGACGAAATTGCCGGCCGGACGGACAACAAGATCTTCGACTGGGAGATGGGCAGCGCTGCCGAGACCGACGCCGTGTTCGCAAGCGCCGACGTCGTCGTGAGCCAGGAGATGGTGTACCCCCGCGTGCACCCGGCCCCGATGGAGACCTGCGGCGCCGTCGCCGACTTCGACCCCGTGGACGGCAAACTGACCCTCTACGAGACCACCCAGGCTCCGCACGCGCACCGCACGCTCTTCGCGATCGTGGCCGGCATCCCGGAGCACAAGATCCGGATCGTGTCCCCGGACATCGGCGGCGGCTTCGGCAACAAGGTCGGCATCTACCCGGGCTACATCCTCGCCGTCGTCGGGTCCATCGTCACCGGGCGGCCGGTGAAGTGGGTGGAGGACCGCTCCGAGAACCTGATGTCCACCTCCTTCGCCCGCGACTACATCATGACGGGCGAAATCGCCGCGACCAAGGACGGGAAGATCCTGGCCCTGCGCACCAACGTGCTGGCCGACCACGGCGCGTTCAACGCCACCGCCCAGCCCACCAAGAACCCGGCCGGCTTCTTCTCCATCTTTACCGGCAGCTACGACCTGCAGGCCGCCCACTGCAAGGTGACCGGCGTCTACACCAACAAGGCGCCAGGCGGGGTTGCCTACGCCTGCTCCTTCCGCGTCACCGAGGCCGTGTACCTCGTGGAGCGGATGGTCGACATCCTCGCCCGGAAGCTGGAGATGGACCCCGCGGAGCTGCGGCTGAAGAACTTCATCAAACCCGAGCAGTTCCCCTACGCGAACAAGACCGGTTGGGTCTACGACTCGGGCAACTACGAGGCGGCCATGCGGCTGTCCATGCAGCTGGCCGGCTACGAGGACCTTCGACGCGAACAACGTGAGAAGCGGGCCAGAGGCGAGCTGATGGGCATCGGACTCTCCTTCTTCACCGAAGTCGTTGGCGCCGGGCCGCGCAAGCACTTCGACATCGTCGGCCTGGGCATGGCCGACGGCGCCGAGCTGCGGGTGCACCCCACCGGCAAGGCCGTCGTGCGGCTGTCGGTGCAAAGCCAGGGCCAAGGCCACGAAACCACCTTTGCCCAGATCGTCGCGGAGGAACTCGGCATCCCGCCGGAGAACATCGACGTCGTCCACGGCGACACCGATCAGACGCCGTTCGGGCTGGGAACCTACGGGAGCCGCTCGACGCCGGTCAGCGGCGGCGCGGTGGCGCTCGTGGCGCGCAAGGTGCGCGAGAAGGCGAAGCTGATTGCCGCGGCCATGCTGGAGACCCGCCCGGAGGACCTCGAATGGGAAAAGGGCCGCTGGTTCGTGAAGGGCGATCCCACCGCCGGGAAGACCATCGAGGACATCGCGATGGCGGCCCACGGGACCATGACGCTGCCTGAAGGCGTCGACGGCAACCTCGACGCGGAAGTCACCTACGACCCGCCCAACCTGACCTTCCCCTTCGGCGCCTACATCTGCGTCGTCGACGTCGACCCGGGCACCGGGCGCGTCGTGGTGCGGCGCTTCATCGCGGTGGACGACTGCGGGACCCGGATCAACCCGATGATCATCGAAGGCCAGGTCCACGGCGGCCTGACCGACGGCGTCGGGATGGCCCTGATGGAGATCATCGAGTTCGACGCGGACGGCAACAACCTGGGCGGCTCCTTCATGGACTACCTGATCCCCACGGCCATGGAAGTGCCGGACTGGGAGACCGGGTTCACGGTCACGCCCTCCCCGCACCACCCCATCGGCGCGAAAGGCATCGGCGAGTCCGCCACGGTCGGCTCGCCGCCGGCGATCGTGAACGCGGTGGTCGACGCGTTGGCGCCATTCGGGGTCACCCACATGGACATGCCGTGCACACCGGCCAGGGTCTGGGCAGCCATGCAGGGCCGGGCAAGGCCGCCGATCTGAGATGACCACCGCCGCAGAATCCCTTGCCGCCCGGGCCGCCGAACTCACCGCCCGCCGGGAGCCGTTCGTGCACGCCACGGTGGTCCGCGCCCAGCATCCCACCAGCGCCCGCGCCGGGGACACCGCCCTGGTGCTGCCCGGCGGCGAGATCCAGGGCTTCGTCGGCGGGAACTGCGTAGAGTCCTCGGTCCGGGAGTACGGCCTGCAGGTGCTCTCCTCCGGGGAACCCCTGTTGCTGCGCGTCCTGCCCGGGGAGCTGTCCCGCCGGGCCGAGGAAGGCGCCGTCGAGGTGTCCAACCCGTGCCTGAGCGGCGGTGCGATCGAGATCTTCCTCCAGCCGCGCCTCCCTGCGCCCCGGGTTGTGGTGGTCGGGGCCGCGCCGGTGGCGCAGGCCTTGGCCGCGCTGGGGTCCCGGGTGGGTTTCGACGTTGAGCTCGCCGACGGCGGGGCGGCCGAACCCCGCCCGGACGACGCCGCCCTGATCGTCGCTTCGCACGGCAAGGCCGAGGAGGGTGCCCTCGAAGCCGCGCTGCGCGCCGGCGTGCCCTACGTCGCCCTGGTGGCGAGCGCATCACGCGGCGCCGCCGTGCTGGACTCGCTCGACGTGGACGATGCGCTGCGCTCCCGGGTGTACACCCCGGCCGGCCTTCAACTGGGCGCCCGCACCCCCGGCGAAATCGCCCTGTCCATCCTCGCCCAGCTGGTCCAGGAGCGGGCCGCGGCACGGGACGGCGCTCAGCACAGCGCGCAGGCCGGCGGGGTTCCGGCGCCGTCCACCCCGCAACCGGAAACCGCGGTCGACCCCGTCTGCGGCATGTCCGTGCCAGCCGTCGAATCGTCGCTGCAGCTCGAGCACAACGGCGCCACCGTGTACTTCTGTTCCCCCGGCTGCCGCGCGGCCTTCCGCAAGGATCCGGAGCGCTATGCCCTCAGCAGCTGAAGCACCCCGCATGGCCGGCACCGCGGCCGTCATCCTCGCGGCCGGGGCGTCGGCGCGCCTGGGCCGGCCCAAACAGCTGCTGCCCTACGGCGACGGCGTGCTGCTGGACGCCGTGCTTGCGACCGCCCGGCGCTGCGGGTTCGGCCAGACCGTGCTGGCACTGGGCGGAGCGGCCGAGCAGGTCCTCGGGGCCGTGGACACCACGGGCTGCGAGGTGGCGCTCAACCCGGACTACGGCCAGGGATGTTCGTCTTCGATTGCCGCGGCGATGGCCGTGCTGCGGCCTGGCACCGAGGCGGTGGTGCTGCTGCTCGGCGACCAGCCCGGCATCCGGGTGGAGAGCGTGCCCCCGTTGCTGCAGGCACTGGCCCGGCCCGACGGTCCCGGAGCGGCGGTGTGCCGCTACGACGACGGCGTCGGCCATCCCCTTGCCTTCGGCCGGCGGCTGCTGCCTGAGCTGGCGTCGCTGCATGGCGACAAGGCCGTGTGGAAGCTGCTGGAGCAGCGCGCGGACGTCGTCGTCGAGGTTCCCACGCCGGGCAGCATCCCGCTCGACGTCGACACCGAGGAGGACTACCGGCGGGTGCTGGCCGAGCTGCAGGGGGCCGGGTGAACACGGCGGCCCGGACCGGGGCGGAGGCGGAAGTTCAGCGGCGGATCCCCGACGTCGCCTCGCTGATGGCGGCCCTGGACAAGCACGACTACCTGGCCGACACCGGGCTCGCCACCGCACTGTTCCTCGCGGTGCGGCTCCCCCAACCCATCCTGCTCGAGGGAGAGGCCGGCGTGGGCAAGACGGAGGCCGCGAAGACGCTGGCGCTGCTGCTGGACACCCCGCTGTACCGGCTGCAGTGCTACGAGGGGATCGACGCGGGCGAGGCACTCTACGAGTGGAACCACCAGCGCCAGCTGCTGGGCATCCGGCTGGCCGAGGCGCGCGACGCCGAGGTCAGCGAAGCCGAGCTGTTCGGCCCCCAGTACCTGCTGCGCCGGCCGCTGCTGCAGGCCATCGAACACCCGGGGCCGCGGCCGGCCGTGCTGCTGCTGGATGAGATCGACCGCGCCGACGCCGAGTTCGAGGCGTTCACCTTTGAGCTGCTCGCGGAGGCCTCGGTCACCATCCCGGAGCTGGGCACCATCCGCGCCACGCATCCGCCCATCGTGGTGCTGACCTCCAACCGCACCCGGGACCTGCACGACGCGCTGACCCGCCGCTGTCTCTACCACTGGATCGACTACCCCGGACCGGCCCGGATTGCCGAGATTGTGCGCCGCCGGGTGCCCGCCAGCAGCGGCCCGCTGGCGCTGCAGGCCGCGGCGGTGATCACGCGGCTGCGGACCCTGGACCTGGCCAAGCCGCCCGGGATTTCCGAGGCCATCGACTGGGTCTCGGCGCTCGCGGTGCTGGGCATCGAACGGATCGACGCCGCGACGGCCGAACAGACCTGGGGTTCGATCGTGAAAAACCGCGACGACTTGGAGCTCGTCGGCTCCCGCGGCGCGGCCTGGCTGGTGGACGGCACCGATGGCTGAACCGAGGCAGCCCCTCCCGATGCGCACGACGCCGGCCGCCGGCCCGCCGTTCGTCGAGGCCGCCTCCCTGGCTGCGGCCTTCATCACGGCCCTGCGGGGCGCGGGCGTCACGTGCTCGCCGGACCGGGCGGCCCGGCTGGCGGTGGCACTCCGGCTGGTCCCGCCGACGAACCTGGAGCGGTTGTACTGGACGCTGCGGGTGGTGCTGGTCTCCAGCCGTGAGCAGTTGCCGGTGTTCGACGCCGTGTTTGGCGCCGTCTTCCGGGGCGGCTTCGATCCCGCCGCCGCGCTGGACCGCCACGCCGGGGAACCGGTCCCGGTCCCGGCAGCGCCGCCTCCCGCGGACGGTTCGCGCACCCGGGCCGCCGCCGACACCGGACGAGAGACCGAGCCCGGCCGCGCCGCCCGGCCGCCGCACCCCGCAGTAGCCGCGGGCCGGGACGACGCCGGAGACCGGCAGGGACCGGAGCGCGAGGCCGTCCTCGCGATGGCGTCCACGGAAGAACACCTGCACGGGATGAACTTTGCCGAACTCACCGAGGCGGAAGCTGCCGAGATCCGCCGGCTGGCCACCCGGATCCTGCTGGCAACACCCGTGCGCGTGAGCCGGCGCACGCGCAAGTCGCCGCACAGCAGCGCACGCCTGGACATCCGGGCCACCGTGCGGGCAGCCCGCCGCTCCGGCTACGACTCCCCCAGGCTCCTGTACGCCCGGCGCCGCGAACAGCGCCGCAAGCTGGTGCTGCTCTGCGATGTCTCCGGCTCGATGGAACCGTACTCCCGGATTTTCCTCTCGCTGCTGCAGGGCGCCGTCGCGAAGGCCGGGGCGGAGGCCTTCGTGTTCTCCACCAGGCTGACGCRCCTGACCCGGCAACTGGCCCAGCGCGACCCGGACCTGGCCCTTGCGCAGGCGGCCGCCACCGCGCCCGACTGGGCCAGCGGCACCAGGATCGCCGAGAGCCTCCGGAGATTCGTGGACGAGCACGGCCGCCGCGGCCTGGCCCGGGGTGCCGTGGTGGTGGTCTTCTCCGACGGCTGGGCGCAGGAGGACCCGGCGCAGGTCGGGGCCCAGATGGCCCGGCTGCGCAGGCTCGCGCACCGGGTGGTCTGGGTGAATCCGCGGAAGGCAGCACCGAACTATCAGCCGTTGGCCGGCGGGATCGCCGCCGCGCTGCCCTACTGCGACGCGTTCGTCAGTGGACACAGCTACACGGCCCTGGCGGAGTTGGCGGCGGCAATCCGGGGCGACGACCCGCCCGTGCCGGCAGGCCGCACAGGTGGAAGACAAGTGATCGCAAGTCAAGGGAGCAGCTAATGCAGATTGACAGCAGTTTCTCGGTGGTTGCACCGATCGGCAAGGTCTGGGACACGCTGATGGATTTCGAACGGGTGGCCGGTTGCCTCCCTGGCGCGCAGATCCTGAACAAGCTATCCGACGACGCCTACCAGGTGGGCATGACGGTGAAGCTGGGCCCGGTGAACATGCAGTACAGGGGCCTGCTCAACGTCCTGGAGCGGAACGCCGCCGAGCATCGGGCCGTACTCGGCGGCAAGGCGCAGGAAACCCGCGGCCAGGGCACCGCGGAAGCCAAGGTCACGCTGGCCCTGGCGGAAGAGGGGACCACGACGCGCGGGACGGTCAGTGCCGATCTGGCGCTTTCCGGCAAGGCCGCGGCGATGGGCAAGAGCGTGATCGGCAGCGTCACCGAGCAAATGATGGGGCTCTTCGCGGCCAACCTGCAGGCCATGCTCGCCGAACCGGCGGCGGCGGAGCCCCAGACCGCGCCGGTAGCACCCCCAGCCGCAACCGCTGCCGCAGGCCCCGGCACCGCAGCGCCGGCCACCGCAACACCAGGCGAGCCGTCGCCGTCGTCGGGCAGCCTTGACGCCTTCAGCCTCGCGAAGGGCATCGCTGCCGACCAGCTCTCCAGCCCCGGCAAGGTCCTCGGCCTGGTCGCCGCAGTGGCCTGCGTGGCTTACTGGGCCGGCCGGCGCTCGGCCTTCCGGATGCTCCGGCTCTGCGGAAGGCTCTAGGGAGAAGCCCATGCGGGACGTGCTGGAGGCCATCCTGCCGGACTGGCGGCAGGGCAGGACTGCCGGCCTGGCCACCGTCGTGAACACGTTCAAGTCCGCCCCGCGGCTTCCCGGCGCGTCGATGCTGGTCACCGCCGGCGGGGCCGCCGTGGGATCGGTTTCCGGCGGCTGCGTCGAGGGCGCCGTGTACGAGCTGGCCACCCAGGTCAAGGACGACGGCGTCCCGGTGCTGGTGCGGTACGGGATCAGCGACGACGACGCGTTCGCCGTCGGCCTCACCTGCGGCGGCATAATTGACATCTTCGTCGAGCCGGTCTCGCAGCAGCGCTTCGCCGAGCTCGACGGCGTACGGCAGGACATCGAGGACGAAAGGCGGGTGGGCGTTGCCACGGTGATCGAGCACCCGGACAGCAGCTGGCTGGGACGGCACCTGGTAGTGCGACCGGGCGGCTTCGAGGGGAACCTGGGCTCCGAGCGGGCCAACCTCGCCGTCGGCGACGACTGCCAGGGTTACCTGGCTGCGGGCCGTACCGGCATCCTGAGCTACGGTCCCGACGGAGAGCGGCTGGACAGCGGGATGCGGGTCTTCTTCACCAGCTACGCCCCGCCGCCGCGGATGCTCGTTTTCGGGGCCATTGACTTCGCCTCGGCACTCGCGCGGCTCGGGACCTTCCTGGGCTACCGGGTGACGGTTTGCGACGCCCGCGCCGTCTTCGCCACGCCGGCCAGGTTTCCCGAGGCCGCCGAGGTGGTCAACGAATGGCCGCACCGCTACCTCTCCGGCCAGCAGGAGCAGGGACTCGTGGATGAACGGACCGTCATCTGCGTGCTCACCCACGACCCGAAATTCGACATACCGCTCTTGGAGGTGGCCCTGCGCGGACGCCCGGTGGCCTTCGTCGGTGCCATGGGGTCGCGGCGTACCCACGAGGACCGAATGAGGCGCCTGCACGAGGCGGGGCTGGGCGGGGCGGAACTGGCCCGGCTGCACAGCCCCGTGGGCCTGGACCTCGGCGCACGGACCCCGGAAGAGACGGCGGTGTCCATCGCCGCGGAAATCATTGCCAAGCAGTGGAGCGGCAGCGGTGAACCGCTGCGGCAGCTGGACGAGCGGATCCACCACGAGGAACAGAACCGCGAGCAGCAGCAGGCCTAGCGCCGGCCCGGCTACAGGGCTGCCCGCAGCCCTGTAAGCTCACCGCTCAGCGCGCGGCGGCGGGGACGGCCGAGAGCAGCTCCCGGTAGCGCGCGGCGTGCGCGGTCAGTTCCTCCGCCGTCACCCTCGGGGCCGCATGCAGGACCAGAGGTTCTGCCATTTCCAGGCCGCAGAGGTGCGCGGTGGCCTCCAGGGGACGCAGCAGCTCGGCCATGGTGAAGCGGTTGTGCCCCGTCGGCGTATACGAGGATTCGGGGCCGCCGGTGGAGATGACCAGCTGCAGCCGCTTGCCGTGAAGGGCGTCGCCGCCGGCGCCGTAGGCGAAACCGTAGGTGAGCACCTGGTCCATCCACTCCTTCAGCACACCGGGAACGGAGTACCAGTGCCACGGGAACTGCAGGACGATGGTGTCATGCCCGCGCAGGAGTTCCTGCTCCCGGGCGGCGTCCACGCGCCGGTCC
This sequence comes from Arthrobacter sp. 05N425, assembly GCF_056397125.1. NCBI lineage: Bacteria > Bacillati > Actinomycetota > Actinomycetes > Micrococcales > Micrococcaceae > Arthrobacter > Arthrobacter sp. 05N425. Next base: position 101,187 of record NZ_JBFTMU010000001.1, on the reverse strand, counting down.
GGGTACGCGGAGGCGAGTTCCCTGACGGTCACGCCGTCGAGGTCCCTGATGGCGGCGGCGAGCTGCGCGGTGATCCGGGACGCCGCCAGGTCAGGGTGGGCGACGACGACGAGCGTGCGGTGTGCGGTCATGGAAGGTTTGTGCTTCTTTCAGAATCGGGTTCGAGGCCTACCAGCGCGCTGCTGAGCCGCCAGAGGAGGTCGGCATCGGCCTGGTTGTAACTGCGTTTTGATGATTTCTTGGCTGTGCTGTTGGCAAAGTACTGGCCCGTGACATTGTCAAGCTCGGGCGCCGAGGCGAGGTGTATGGAGGTCCGGGCGCCTTGCTCCGGAGTCTTCATCCAGCGCTGGATCAGCGGCGTCAGGAACGCCTGCACCCGGCCCGGATCTTCCGCGCCGAACGCTGTCGCCACCACCCCGGGGTGCAGCGCGTTTGCCGTCACCCTGGTGCCGGCGAGCTGGGCGGCAAGGCCGTAGGTGAACAGGACATTCGCAAGTTTCGATTGGTTGTACGCGCGCTGGCCCGAGTAGGAGTGTTCGCCCTGCAGATCCGCGAAGTCCATGCGGCCCATGGCCTGGGCCCCTGAGGAAACTGTCACGACCCGTGCCGGCCCGCTCTCCTGCAACCGCTCCAGGAGCAGGTTGGTGAGCAGGAAAGGCGCGAGGTGGTTGAGCGCGAAGGTGTGTTCGAGTCCGTCAACGGTGGTGCGGCGGCTGTTCCAGAATCCGCCCACATTGTTGACCAGGACATCGAGGCGGTCCAGGGCCTGCAGCACCTCGCCGGCCAGGCGGCGGACCTCCTGCTGGGACGACAAATCTGCGATGAACACCTCGACGGGGGCCGACGCTACCGTGCGGATCTCCTCCGCTGCCCGCGCCGCCCGGTCAGCGTCGCGTCCCGTGATGGCCACCCGGGCGCCCCGGGCCGCCAGACCCAGCGCTGTGGCCTTCCCGATTCCGCCGGTGCCACCGGTGATCAGGACCGTCTTGCCTGCCATGGATCGCATTCGGGGCTCGCTCTCGCTGCTGGTTCGCCGGTCCACGCTTCCGCCTGCGGACCTAGACAGGACTGTCTATGCCGAACGAAGCTACCAGACAGAATTGTCTGTGCACAAGCCGGGGCCGTCGACGGCCGGAGCTGCCGCGCCGCGCGGGCCAGCCGCGGGCGTAAGCTCGTGCCATGGCGAGATATTTCGATGTGCACCCCGACAACCCGCAGCCGCGATCCATCACGCAGGTGGTGGAGATGGTCAAGTCCGGCGGCCTGATCGCCTACCCGACCGACTCCTGCTACGCCCTCGGCGCACAGCTGGGAAACCGGGACGCGCTGGACAGGATCCGCGCCATCCGGCACCTGGACGATAAGCACCACTTCACTCTGGTCTGCAAGGACTTTGCCCAGCTCGGCCAGTTTGTCCAGATCGACAACGACGTGTTCCGCAGCATCAAGGCCGTGACGCCGGGCAGCTACACCTTCATCCTGCCCGCTACCAAGGAAGTGCCGAAGCGGCTGCTGCACCCCAAGAAAAAGACGGTCGGTGTGCGCATCCCGGACAACAAGGTGGTCCAGGCGCTGCTGGCCGAACTCGGCGAGCCATTGCTCTCCAGCACGCTGCTGCTCCCGGACGAGGAAGAGCCGCTGACCCAGGGCTGGGAAATCAAGGAGAGGCTGGACCATGTGGTGGACGCCGTCATTGACTCCGGGGACTGCGGAGCCGAGCCGACAACCGTCATTGATTTCTCCAGCGGCGTCGCCGAGGTCGTCCGCCACGGCATGGGCGATCCGTCGAGGTTCGAATAACGCCGGGAACAGCGACCGCCGGCTTGGCCCGGCGGGTACTTGCCGCGACGCCCCCGGCCCCCTAGTGTTCGGATCATGGCCGCGCCCGGGGGAAACGCACGCTGTCGACAACGCATGACGCCGACGCTGCTGTCCGTGGCGTGCCTCGTCATTGGGGCGGTGACGGCGGGCTGCGGTTCGGCTCCGCCGGCGGAGCCGGCCGGCGAGCCAGCACTGACCAAGCTGCCGGCAGCCTCGGCCGCGGCCGGGACGGGAGCCGGACTGTCGCCGGGCATGACCCTGGCGCCGGCGCCGCCCGTTCCGCCAGCCCCCGCCGGGCACGGTGCAGATGAATGCCTGCCGCAGCGTGCCGGGGTCGCCGCGGCCAACGGGCCCCTTGAGTGCCAGTACTTCACTTCAGGCTCGATGATGCCGGCCTCTGTGCCCCGGGGTCCGGGACTGAGTTCCGGCGACTACGCCGTAAGGTTCAGCAGCGTGGGTGGCCACGCACTGATGACAGTGCGGATCCGCTGCGCTTCGTACGTGGTCAGGGTCGGCATTGCCGGCGAAACAATCACACCGGACCCGCGGACACTGGAAAGCTTTGTGGGCACGTGCAACTTCCCGTGGGACCAGGAACAAGCACGGATGAAGCGATACCTTCAGGCGCCGCTTCAGTTTTCGCGCCGGGAAAGCGGCATTGTGCTGCACAACCCGGAATGGGGAGTCACGCTGTTCGGCACCCCGTACGAGGCCGCCTGATCCCCCAGACCCCTCCTCCCGGGCCCGTGCCCGCACCTCCGGCCGGAACCTTCAGCAGGGTCAGTCAAATGTCAGCCCCCGGGGCTACACTTTAATTCGAACATATATTCGAAAAAGGGTGTGTTGTGGGCGTAATCATCGGGCCCCGCGTGATAGATGCGGGCACTTCCCTGCTGTCGGTCCTGGTCTCGCCGGTGGCGGTCGCCGCCGGCTATCCGTCGCCGGCGCAGGACTATTTTGACGGCAGGATCGACCTCAACGAGCACCTGATCAAGGACATCACCAGCACCTACGTCGTGCGGGTGTCAGGGGACTCGATGGAGGGCGCCGGCATCAGCGACGGGGACGAGTTGATCGTCAACCGGGCGCTCGAGCCGCGCGACGGGTGCGTCGTCGTCGCCGTCCTCGACGGCGAACTCACCGTCAAGCGCCTCCGCGTCACCCCGTCAGGCGTGGTCCTGCAGGCGGACAACCCGCGCTACCCCGACATCCGGGTCCCCGCCCTCTCCGACCTGGTCATCTGGGGCGTCGCCACCCGGTGCCTGCACCATGTCTGAGACCAATGTCTGAGCCCCATGCCTGAGGCCCGGCCCGGCGGCAGTATTGCCCTCGTGGATGTGAACTGCTTCTATGCCAGCGCCGAACGCGCGTTTGATCCCTCACTGGAAGGCAGACCGGTGGTCGTGCTGTCCAACAACGATGGTTGCGCCGTCACCCGTTCGCCCGAGGCAAAGGCCCTCGGCATCCCGCTCGGGGAACCGTGGTTCAAACTCGCCCCGCGGGCCAAGGAGTGGGGGCTCGTGGCCAAGTCCAGCAATTACGAGCTCTATGGCGACATCAGCGCGCGGGTGATGGAACTCCTGGGCCGGTATTCGGCCTGGCTGGAGGTCTACAGCATTGACGAGGCCTTCCTGGGCGTGCGCGGAAACCCGGAGGAACTGCTGCTGCTGGGGCAGGCCATGAAGACGGCGGTCCGGCGGAACGTCGGTGTTCCGGTGTGCGTCGGCATTGCCGGGACCAAGACCCTGGCGAAACTGGCCAACAAGTGGGCCAAACACAACCCGGCGTTCGACGGCGTCTGCCACTGGGATTCCGTTCCCGCCGACCGGCAGGAACGTCTCATGGCCGGCCTGTCCGTGATCGAGCTCTGGGGCGTTTCCACGCGCCTGACCAAACGACTGAACGCGTTGGGGATCCATACCGTGCTTGACCTTGCCAGGGCGGACCCGGTCCGGATCAGGGACCGTTTCTCGGTGGTGCTCATGCGCACGGTCCTGGAACTGCGGGGGACGCCCTGCATCCCGCTCGAAGAGGAACGCATCGGCCGCGACCAGCTGATCTTCAGCAGGTCGTTCGCGACGCCGATCAGCACACCGGCCGGAATGCGCCAGGTCCTCGGGATCTACGCGCAACAGGCCAGCGCCCGGCTCGCCCGGCACGGCCTGCAGGCCAAAGTCCTGACTGCTTTTGCCGCCACATCCCACTACAACCCCCGGGACAGTTCGCATCCCTCGGTGTGTGTTTCGCTGCCGATGCCCACCGCGGACCCGGTGCTGCTGGCCAGGGCTGCCTACGCCCTGCTCCCCCGGATCGACGACGGCGTCAAGTATGCGCGGGCCGGCATCATGGTGACCGACCTGCGCCCGACAGCCAACCAGGCCCCGCTGGCCGTGTTCGAGAACCCGCATGAGGAGCGCGGCATCGGCCCGCTGCTGGAGGAGGTCAGCCGGAAGTACGGCCGGGGCTCCATTGGTCTGGGCCACGCCGGAATCCGCGGCGGCCCCGACTGGACGATGAAGCGCGACATGCTCTCCCCGCGCTACACAACCCACTGGGACGAACTCCCCTTGGTCAAGGCCGCCTGACGGCGCCGGCACGAAGGTAGGACCGGGGCACCGTGGCACTGTGGCACCGGGGCACCGCAGTGCGCCATGCCGCCCGGACTCCGGCGCGCAGCGCCGCCCTGATCGATCAGGCCGTGGTCCGGACCCGCTGCAGGAAGGAATCCAGGATCCGTCCGGCGTTCTCACCTAGCCGGTCATCGACCGCCGGACTCTGCGGTCCCGCCACGTGCAGCCGATCCCACAGCAACAGGAGGGCCGCCAGCACCTCGGAGAGCCCCGTATCCGCCTCCGCGCGCCGCCGCAGCAGCCGGAGGTGCGCCGCCTGCAGGGCCGGTCCCGGAGAGCAGGCCAGGTCGCGGCTGAAGAGGCGGCGGCAACGGTCATAGGCGGACAGGCCCTCGACCGGGAGGCCCGCGATTTCATACGCCGCCACCAGGGCCAGCCAGGCCCGTTCATTCAGCGGCTCCAGCCGGACGGCCGACTGCGCCCAGCGGATCCCGTCGTCGTGACGACCCAGGAGCGTTGCCGCCTCGGCGGCGGAGATCATGGCCGCCACGCGTTCGGCGGCGTGACGAGTACGGGCTTCGTCGGCCCAGTCGGCGACGAGTTCAAAACCGAGGAGAGGCTTGGCGGAGAGTTCCAGCGCTTCGACTAGGAACCGATAGGCCCTCGCCGGCGCGGCAAGGTCAGCTGCGCTGAGCAGGCAGCGGAAGCGCGAGAGGTCCAGGTCCACGAGGCCGGGATCGAGCACGTATCCGCTGTTCGCGGTCCGGAGTGGTCCCGTTTTGGTCTGTCCCGGCTGGATTGCCCGGCGGATGCCGCTGACATAGCTCTCCAGCGTGGCCACGGCCCCGTCGCTGGCACTTGGCCCCCAGAGGATTTCGATCAGCCGGGTCTTGGAGACAGGCGTGCCCAGGTTCAGCAGGAGAATTTCCAGGATGTGCCGCGGCTTGCAGCCGCCCAGATCCGCGGCCGTGAGTGCCACACCCTCACGGCGGACTTCCAGTGATCCAAAAAGCTGAACCGATATGGCTGGTGCTGTTGCCGGCAAGTTGTGCATGATGTTCTCCGATTTCCCGGGCCCCGTTGCAATCGCGTTGGTCAAAGACATGCCGCCTCCCGGAGCCACCGTGACACGGTGGCCCGGAGGCAGCAAGCGTAGGAAACTACCCGATTTTCGGGAGGCCAAAAGTCGGGTAGGGGCATCCGTGCGTTGAGTACGCACCCCCGAGGAAATACAGGTAGCCGGCAGCCTGGCCAAGTAGCTTCCGGGGGCAAGCAGGGCTCCTTCAAGTAGCCCTGCACCCTCACCCGGGTCTGTCGCGCCGGGCCGTCGTTCGCTCCACGCCCCCCTCGGAGCGCCCGGGAATTTCGGCTGAAGACCCCGCCGGCGCACCGGCGCCATGTGCCCGTAACGGGAGCAGAATTGAAGCAGGCAACTTCACGTCCACAGCCGCGTCAAGGTCTAAGAGGGTGCGCTATGAACACCGGGAATGTTCGCGTCACGCTGCTGCTCGCGGCGGTCCTGCTGGGTGCCGCGGGATGCGCACCGGGAGGCGGGAACACGGCTCCGGCGAGCGCATCCGCGAAAGAGGGCATGCAGATGGGCTCCGGAGCCTCCGGCGGCCCGCCCGGCAGTTCGTCCGCGGCGGCGTCGACGGCGGCGATCACCGTGCGCGACTTTGCGTACGGCACGCCGCTGGTCGTCGCCGCCGGGGCGCAGGTCACCGTGACGAACATGGACAGCGCCGAGCACACGGTCACCGCGGACGACGGCCCGGCGTTCGACGTCGACGTCAAGGGCAGCGGCGGCACCGCCACCTTCACCGCGCCGTCAAAGCCGGGAACGTACGCCTATCACTGCACCTTCCACCCCGGCATGCACGGAACGCTGACGGTCAAGTGAACGTCCCGATCCGCAGTGGGACGCGGGGACGGGACCTGGCCCTGCGGTCGCTGACGGCCGTGGCCCTGCTGATCGACGCCGGGGTCCACCTCCATCTCGCACCCGGCTACCAGGCCGGATCCCCGCAGGGTATCGGCCAGGGCACCCTCTTCCTGCTCGAATCCGCGGCGGCGGCGCTCGCCGCCCTGGCGGTCCTCCTGCGCGGCAGCAGGACCGCCTATGCGTTCGCCTTGCTCGTGGCGTTGAGCGCCTTCGCTGCCGTCGTGTTCTACCGCTACGTGGACCTGCCCGCATTCGGCCCGTTTCCGGCCATGTACGAGCCCGTCTGGTACCCGGAGAAGACGGTCAGCGCCATTGCGGAGGGTGCCGGAGTTGCGCTGGCGGGCATCGGCCTGGCTTGGACCCGGCACGCCGGCCAGCCCTCGCCGACCGGCCCGCCAGTCCGCCGCCGCCCTGACCGACCCCCGAGCTGAGAAGTGCGTTGTTAGCATTGGGGGCGAGGTGACCATGCCCCACAGATTCCCGCGCCGTGCGGCGGCCGACGTGACCGCCGCCGTGGCTGCCTACCTCGGCGCCGGCAGCTGGCTCGCATCCCTTGGCTCCCCCGGCGTTACAGCCGGTGTCCTGGCCGTCGGCGCCGGCGCCGCCGTGCTCGTCCGTACGGCCGGGTCCATCCTGCTGCGGGAGCCCCGCGTGTGCACGCCGGCCGACCGCGTCACCCTGGTCCGCGCCGTGCTGGTGGCGTGTTGCGCTGCCCTCACGGTCGCCGGCATCCTTGGCCGGCAACCGCCCGCCGCGGTCCTCGTCTTCCTGGGCGCCGCAGCCTTCGCGCTCGACGCCCTGGACGGTCCTGTGGCGAGGCGGACCGGGACCGCGTCCGCGGCGGGAGCGCGCCTGGACACCGAGACCGATGCGGCGCTCACCCTGGTGCTGTCCTGCGCCGCCGCGGTGTCCACCGGGGCGTGGGTCCTCCTGATCGGACTCATGTACTACGCGTTTGCCGTCGCGGGCAGGTTCCGTCCGGGCCTGCAGAAGACTCTTCCCCCGTCGCCCCTCCGCAAGGCCATCGGTGCACTTCAGCCCTTTGCCCTGCTGCTGGCCCTGACGCCGGGTGTCCCGTCCGCGGCGGGCACGACGGCGCTCCTCGTGGCGCTTGCGCTCCTACTCTTCTCGTTTGGCCGTGACACCGCCGCGCTGGAGCGGCTGCACCGCTCCGGCCCCGTTGCTGCCGCCACTCCGGGCACCTTCAATAGCTGAAGTACCGGTGCTACCTTGCAGTGATGGACACTCGAACCGAATCAATCCCGGTGTTGGACCTGGGTGCGGCGAGAAACGACGACGGTTCATTCAACCCCGCCTTTGTTGCCGACCTCCGCGACGCCAGCCACCGGGTGGGCTTCTTCCAGTTGATCGGCTATGGCGCCACCGGCGCGCAAGTCGATGAGCTCTTCGACGTCACGCGCCGGTTTTTCAATCTTCCGGAAGCGGACCGGCTGGCGCTGGACAACCGCAAGTCGCCGCATTTCCGCGGCTACACGCGGCTCGGCCACGAAGTGACGCAGGGACGGCCGGACGCACGGGAACAGCTGGACTTCGGTCCCGAGCGCCCCGCCCTGCGCGACTACCCGGCCGAGCAGCCGTACTGGCTGATCCAGGGGCCCAACCTCTGGCCGGATAAGGCCCTCCCGGAGCTACGCACCGTCGCCATGGCCTGGGCCGACCGAATGTGCGTGGTGGGCGCGGAACTGCTGCGCGCGATCGCGGTCTCGCTGGAACTTCCGGAAGACCACTTCGCCGCCGCCTTCGAGGGGACACCCGCGTGGATGGCCAAGCTCACGCACTACGTCGGCGGCGTGGTCCCGGCGGCCGGAACCCAGGGCGTCGGTGCGCACGCCGACTACGGCTTCGTCACCCTCCTGCTGCAGGACCGGGTGGGCGGCCTGGAGGTGCGGCCGCACGGCAGCGACGACTGGATTCCGGTGGCGCCGCTCGAAGGGGCTCTGGTGGTGAACCTGGGCGAAATGCTGGAGGTTGCGACCCAGGGGTACCTCTCGGCGACGATCCACCGGGTGCAGGCGCCGCCGCCCGGCGTCGACCGCTATACGGTTCCGTTCTTCTGGTCGCCGCGGCTGGACGCCGTCATCGATCCGGTCCCGCTGCCGCCGGCCCTGGCGGCGCAGTCCCGCGGGCTTTCGGACGATCCGGACAACCCGATGCTCGCCTCCTACGGGGCGAACGTGCTCAAGGGCTGGCTCCGCGCCCACCCCGAGGTCGCCAGGCTGCACCACCCCGAACTGGTCCAGTAAGAGGGTCCGTTTCTAGTCCTTGCTCCGGGCCCGGCTGGGCTGCACCCGCGGCGGCTCGCCGGGCATTTTCGGGAAGTCGGGCGGGAAGGGAAGCTCGCCGAGACCCGCGGCCACGTCCCGTTCCCACCACCCGAGCAGGGCCTCGATGGAGCCTGGGCTGGCATGCATGTCCGCCCACGGATCCCCGGTGGCCTTGAGCCGGGCGGGAACGGTGGCGACGGTGAAGTCCTTGGGGTCCGCGCCGTCCAGCTCGTCCCACTCCAGCGGGCAGGATACGGTGGCGTCGGGCAGCGCCCGCGGGCTGTAGGCCCCGGCCATGGTGCGGTCACGGTTGGCCTGGTTGAAGTCGATGAACACCCGCGTGCCGCGTTCCTCCTTCCACCACGCTGTGGTGACCTTCTCCGGCATCCGGCGCTCGAGTTCGCGCGCGGCGGCGATGACAGCGTGCCGCACCTCGAGGAACTCATGCGCGGGCTCGATCGGTGCGAAGACGTGGAGCCCGCGGTTGCCGGAGGTCTTGATGAAGGCCGTCAGCCCCGCTTCGGCCAGCACCTTGCGCAGTTCCTGGGCCGCCGGCACGGCGTCCCTGAAGCTGGTGCCCGGCTGCGGGTCAAGGTCGATCCGCAGCTGGTCCGGGTTGTCCGGGTTCGCAGCCCGCGACGCCCACGGGTGGAAGACCACAGTGTTCATCTGCACCGCCCACACCGCGGCGGCTATCTCATCGATCACCAGCTGGGGATGCGACCGGCGGCTCGGATAGACCACGTCCACGGCCCGCACGAAGTCCGGGGCCCCCTTGGGCGGGTTCTTCGAGAAGAACTGCTCGCCGTCGACGTCGCCGGAGAACCGCTGCAACGTGATGGGGCGGCCGCCATTAGCGGCCAGGAATGCGTCCCCGACGGCGACCATGTAGTGGGCCAGGTCCAGCTTGCTCAGGCCCGCTTCGGGCCACAGCAGCCTGCTGGGACTGGAGATCCTGACTTCCCTGCTGCCGTCTGGTCCCGCAACGGAGACCGTCGTTTCTTCCCGCGCCATGAGGATCRAGCTACCCCGGGGCGCTGTCCAAGGAAAGGAGGCAGCGTCAGGGCCGGCGGACGGTCTTGTAGATTTCGAACCAGACCACCCCGGCGGCCCCGGCCACGAGCGCCAGCAGCCAGTCCCCCGGCCCCAGCGGCCCCAGGTCGAAGGCGCCGCGCAGCCCCGGGACGCTCAGCAGCACCACCAGGAACAGCGCCGCACCGCCGACCACCCACTTCAACGTCCGGTTCCGGCGCTCGCGGAACGTCCGCCAGACCGGCAACCGCCAGGACCGGTTCACCAGGATCAGCGACAGGTTGCCGATGACCAGGGTGGCGAAGGAGACCGAACGGACGACGTCGTCCGCCTTCCCGCTGCCGATGCTCCAGAGGTAGACGCCGACGACGGCCGCCAGCACGGCGAGCCCCTGGCAGGCGGCGATGACCAGGACCCGGCGGCCGAAGATGCCCTGGCCGGCCTTGCGCGGCGGCTGGTCCATGATCGCCGGGTCGATCTCCTCGGCTTCGAAGACCACGGAGCACGCCGGGTCGATGATGAGTTCCAGGAACGCGATCTGGACCGGCAGCAGCACCAGCGGCCACTCGCTGACGAAAACCGGCAGCAGGGACATGCCGACGATCGGGACGTGGACGGCGATGGTGTACGCCAGCGCCTTGCGCAGGTTGTCGAAGATCCCGCGGCCCTGGCGGATGCCGCCCGCGATGGAACTGAAATCGTCGTCGGTGATGACCAGGTCCGCGGATTCGCGGGCCACATCGGTGCCGCGCGCGCCCATCGCGATGCCAATGTCCGCCGCGCGCAGGGCCGGGGCGTCGTTGACGCCGTCGCCGGTCATGCCGACCACCTCGCCGTTGACCTTGAGGGCACGGATCAGCCGGAGTTTCTGCTCCGGCACCATCCTTGCGAACACACTGACGGTCCGGATGCGCCGGGCCAGTTCATCATCCGCCATGGCCCCGAGCTCGGGGCCTGTGATGACGCCCGCGCCGTGGTCCAGGCCGATCTCGCGGGCGATCGCCAAAGCCGTTCCGGGATAGTCCCCGGTGATCATCACGGTCCGGACCCCCGCCCGCGCGCAGGCCGCGACGGCGTCGGCCGCGCCGGGCCGCAACGGGTCGTTCAGGCCCACGAGGCCGAGGTACTCAAAGTCGAAATCACGCTGGAATTCCGGCAGGCTCCCGGCCCGGTCGAACACGGCGCGCGCCACGGCAAGGACCCGTTGGCCGCCGGCGGTGGCCGTCTCGACTTCGGCGGTCAGGACCGCAAGCTGGGCCGGGTTCACGCGGCACAGCCTGGCAATCGCCTCCGGGGCACCCTTGGCGGCCACGACGTAGCGGTTTCCGTCGGCGGCGCGCCAGACGTGCGAGAGGGCCAGCAGGCCTTCGGAGAGCGGGTACTCCCGCACCAGTTCCCAGTCGGCGTGCAGGTGTTCGCTGTCGCCGAGGTACTTCGCGCCCACCGCCTTGAAGGCCTTGTCCATCGGATCGAAAGGATCCACCGGGGAGGCGAGCACACCAAACTCCGCGATCGCGTGGAAGGCCTCCGGCAGCGGCCGGTCGTCGACGGTGAAGCTCTGTCCCCCGACCACCAGCTGGCGCACGGTCATGCTGTTCAGGGTCAGGGTGCCGGTCTTGTCCACGCAGATGACGGTCGCCGCACCCAGGGCCTCGATCACCGGCGAGCGCCGGGTCAGCACATGCTTTTGCGACATCCGCCACGCACCGAGGGCCAGGAACACGGTCAGCACCACCGGGAACTCCTCGGGCAGCATCGCCATCGCGGTCGCGATGCCGGCCAGCAGTCCTTCCAGCCAGTTCCCCCGGGTCAGCCCGTACACCACCACGACGACGACGGCGGCCGCCAGGCCGAACACGGCCACGTACCGGACCAGCCGGTCGATTTCCCGTTGCAGCGGAGTGGGTTCCTGTTCGATGGAGCGCAGGGCCGAGCCGATCCGGCCCAGTTCGGTGCCCGCTCCCGTCGCCTTGACCAGCGCCAGGCCGTGGCCCTTCACCACCAGGGTGCCGGAGAAGATCCAGGGCGTCGCGTCCCCGCCTGGCCGGCCCAGCGCCTCCGCCGCGGCAAGGGCCGCGTCCGGTACCTTGCGGACCGGGACCGACTCCCCGGTCAGGGCGGATTCGTCCGCCGCGAAGTTGCGGGCCTCCAGCAGCACCGCGTCAGCCGGCACCCGGTCCCCTTCGGCGAGCACGGCGAGGTCCCCGCGCACCACCTCGCGCCCGGGGATGCGTATCTGCTCCCCGTCGCGGACCACGAGCGCGCGCGGGGAGGACAGGTCCCGGAGGGCTGCGAGGGCGTTCTCGGTCTTGCGCTCCTGGTAGATGGAAATACCGATCACCACCACGACGAAGGACATCAGCAGCACGCCGTCGAGCAGTTCGGCCAGCAGGAAGTTCACGGTCCCGGCGACCAGCAGCAGGAGCAACATGGGCTGGCGGATCACGGCCCAGCTCTGCTGCAGGAGATTGCGCGGCTTCGCCGTCGGAAGCTCGTTCGGCCCCTCGGCCGCCAGCCGCCGGGCTGCCTCCGCTGCGGAGAGCCCCTCCGCGACGGCGGCGGCCGGTCCGGGTGTCATCAGAGCCAGGCGGTCCGGCGCAGCGGGGGTTCGGCGCCGCCGGCGCGCTGCACCAAGACCTGGTTCACTCCCGTGGTTCCGGCCTCGAATCCCAGCGCACTGGCGGCCATGTAGAGCCGCCAGACCCGGGCCCGGCCCGGACTGCTGGCACGCACGGCCTCGTCCCAGTGGCGTTCCAGGTTCTGCACCCACGCCCGCAGGGTCAGCGCGTAGTGCGGGCGCAACGCCTCGACGTCGAGCACTTCCAGGCCGCCGGCCTCCAGGGCGCCGATCATCTCGGTGAGGCTGAGCATCTCGCCGTCCGGGAAGACGTAACGCGGGATGAAGGAATTCGGATCGGGGTCGGTCGGTCCTGCGTTCCAGGAGATGGCGTGGTTCAGCAGCCGGCCGCCGGGGCGGAGCAACCCGCGCAGCCGCGAGGCGTAGTGGCCGATCTGTTCGCGGCCCACATGCTCGGACATGCCGATGGAGCTGATCGCATCGAACGGTCCGTCCGACACGTCGCGGTAGTCCTGGATCCGGATCTCGACCCGGTCCGTCAGCCCTGCTTCCGCCACCCGTTTCCGTGCCAGTTCGGCCTGCTCGGCGGACAGGGTGACGCCAACGACGTCGGCCCCGTAGCGTTCGGCGGCGTGGATGGCGAAGCTGCCCCAGCCGCAGCCAACGTCCAGCACCCGCATGCCTGGCCGGAGTCCGAGCTTGCGGCAGACCAGATCAAGTTTTGCTTCCTGCGCCGCGTCCAGGCCCGTCCCGGGAGTGTCCCAGACCGCGCAGGAGTAAACCAGGGACGGGCCGAGCACGAGGGCGTAGAAGCTGTTCCCGACGTCGTAGTGGTGCGAGATGGCGGCGGCGTCGCGCCTGCGGGAATGCCGCCGGCCCTTGCGCGCCACGCGGGCCTCCTCGGGGGGCGGGGCCGGGTTCGGTCCCAGCGCGCCGAGCCGCACCGCGGCCGCGGCCAGGGTCCCCAGTTCCCGGACGGTGGGGCGCCGGAACGGCCCGGGCTCGGCGAACTTCCCCGCCGAGCTGAGGGCGGCGAAACTGGCAAAGATGTCGCCGGGCGCCTCAATCTCGCCGGCGACGTAGGCCCGGCTCAGGCCCAGCTGACCGGGCGAGAAGAGGATCCGCCGCAGCGCCCGGCGTGAGTGGAACACCAGCAGCGGGGCGCCCTCCGGTCCGGCTTCCGAACCGTCCCAGGCGCGCAGCCGGAGCGGAATGTCCGTGGTACCGAGCACGATGGCCAGTGCAGCGGCCAGCCGCGACGCGGCTCCAGCAGTAGTCGACATGGTTCTTTCCTCTCAGCCGGTGGCTTGCCCCAGCCCCAATCTATTGGCAACCGGGACACCCGAACAGGGGCCGGACGTCCCGGAATCGCGCGCTTCGGCAACGGGCCGCGGGCCGCTCTGGTGCTCGCCGCGGCCGGTGATTAGGGTGGCAGACATGGCTGAGGCATTTTCGTCCCTCGTGGACGCGTTCAAGAACGTGGGGGTGTCCCGGGCGTACGGCGCTCCCGTGCAGCTCGACGGCGAGGAACTGATCCCCGTGGCGCTGGTGTCGTTCGGGTTCGGCGGCGGGAGCGCCCCGGCCTCCGAGGACGCTCCCGCGGGGTCCGGCGGCGGGGGCGGCGGCTTCGTCCTGCCGCTTGGCGTTTACGCCCGCAGCCGGGGCGGCCGCGTCGTGTTCCGGCCCAACCCGGTCGCGGTGTTGCTCGGCCTGGCACCGGTGGTCTGCGCTGTTGGTTTGATGCTGCGGGCTGTGTCACTGCGGGGACTCCTGCATGGCCGCCGCTGAACTCGCGCTGACCATCGACGTCGACGGCACGGCAGTATCCGGGATCTACGCCAGGCCGCCGAGACCCGCCGCGACTCTTGTCGTCGCCCACGGCGCAGGCGCCGGGATGGAGCACCCGTTCCTTCGGGGTTTCACCGCGGCCTTGAACGACGACGGCGTCGCAACGCTGCGGTTCAACTTCCCGTACCGCGAGGCGGGCCGGAAGTTCCCGGACCGGCCGCCGGTGGCCATCGCGGCCTGGCGGGCGGCGATGGCCGCGGCCGCTGCCCGTTCCGAGGGCGAACCGCTCTGGGCCGCCGGGAAGTCCTTCGGCGGCCGGATGGCGTCGATGGCGGTCGCGGAGGGCATGCCCGCGGCCGGTCTGGTGTACCTCGGCTATCCGCTGCATCCGCCGGGCAAACCGGAGAAACTGCGTGACGGACACCTCTACGGGCTCACCGTGCCGATGCTGTTCCTCCAGGGCACCAGGGACACCTTCGCCACCCGCGGGCTGCTGGAGTCCGTGGTGGAGCGCATCGGCCCGGCCGCGACGCTGCAGTGGCGTGAGGGCGGGGACCATTCCTTCGCCGTGGCCGGGGCGAAGCGGTCGCCGGAAGAGATCGGGGCGGGCCTTGCGGCCGCAGTGGCGGATTTCATCCGGCTGCACAGCGCCGACCGGACCGCCGAGGGCGCCCGGTGAAAGGGACGGAGGTGCCGGGCACCCGCACCGGCCGGCCGGGATCACTGGGCGACGGCGACGTCCCCGCGTGGTGGCAGCGGCTGGGGTTGCCGGGGCTGATCGACATCCACACACATTTCCTCCCCGAGCGGATGCTGCGGCGGGTCTGGGCGCATTTCGATGAGGCCGGACCCCTGGTGGGCCGGCCCTGGCCGATCACCTACCGCACGGACCAAGACAGCAGGTTGGCCCGGCTCCGGCAACTGGGGGTCCGACGCTTCACCGCCCTTACCTACGCGCACCGGCCCGGGATGGCGGCGGACCTCACGGACTTTGCCCTGGACCTCGCCTCGGCTGAGCCGGACTGCGTGCCCAGCGCCACGTTCTACCCGGAGGACGGCGTGCTGGGGCAGGTCGAGTCTGCCCTCCACCGCGGCGCGCGCGTCTTCAAGATCCACGCCCAGGTGGGCGGTTTCGACCTGCGCGAGCCGGTCCTGGACCCGGTCTGGGGACTCCTCGCGGACGCGGCCGTTCCCGTGGTGGTGCATGTGGGCAGCGGCCCGGTGCCGAGGGCCGGGTTCACCGGCCCGGACAAGCTTGAGGGCGTGCTGCGCCGGCATCCCGGGCTCACCGCCGTCGTCGCGCATCTGGGCACGCCGGAATACGGGGAATTCCTTGCCCTGGCCGAAAAGTTCCCGCGCGTCCACCTCGACACCACGATGGCGTTTACCGACTTTTTTGAAGAGGTGGCCCCGTTCCCGGCCAGGCTGCTGCCGAGGCTCGCGGAATTTGCGGACCGGATCGTGCTCGGCAGCGACTTCCCGAACATCCCGTACCCCTACGCGCACCAGCTTGAGGCACTCGAACGGCTCCGCGACAAGGAGCCACGGCTCGACGACGACTGGCTGCGGGCGGTGTGCTGGTTCAACGGCGAACGGCTGATCGGCAGCTGATCCCCAGTTGTTCCGGTTGCGGGCAATGGTTCCCATAACGGCTCCGAGGCTGAATGATGGTGCCCATGAGCAAACCATATGAAGCGTCCCGGCGCGTCGAATCCAGCAATCCCGAGGCAGTGGCAACAGCGGTCCGGGAGGCCACCCACGAACTCCGCGACGAACTTCAGCGCGACGGGATCGAGGTCAGCTTCCAGGACCTGGCCCTGCTGGGCCATTCGGAATCCTGGGACGGCGAAGGCCAGCGCTGGGTCCACGTTGCCTGGGAGGGCGCCGAGGCCGGGTAGCAAGGGTACCCACCGGCGGGCCCCGGGACTAGCATCCGCTCATGATGACGAAGCTTTTCGCCTACCTCAGCTACCAGGATGCCCCTGCCGCGCTGGACTGGATGGAGCGGGTCGGGTTTGAGGTCGTCCGCCGCGAGGACGGGGCCGGGGGCCGGGTCGTCCATGCGGAAGTCCGCCTCGGCGGTGCAGTGCTGGCACGGGTGCTGGACCCGCAAGGACAGGAGTGGAACGCCGGGACGTATGAACCCGGTCTTTCCGGGGCTTGACGGAGCTGCGGGGGTCGGCCCCGGCCGTCACATCCTGCTCTTGACCCTGGCCGTCGCGGGTGCCGTCCAGGGATCCTCAGGCCAGGGATGCTTCGGGTAGCGGCCGCGCATCTCCGCCCGGACCTGCGCGTAGGGCCCGGACCAGAAGGATGCCAGATCGTCGGTCACCGCGAGCGGCCGTCTGGCAGGCGAGAGCAAGTGGAACAACACCGGCACGCGGCCATCCACCAGCCGCGGCGTCTGATCCCAGCCGAAGCACTCCTGCAGCTTGACCGCGACCACCGGCCGGCCGCCGTCGTCATCCGCCTCGGGGTAATCGATCCGCACCCGCGAGCCGCTGGGTACCTCCAGCGCCTCCGGAGCCAACTCCCCCAGCCGTCCCGCTTCGGGCCAGGGCAGCAGCCGCCGCAACGGTTCGGCCAGGCCGATGCCGCTCGTTGCGGCACCGGCGGCCAGGGCCTCGAGCTCCGGCGCCAGCCACTCGTCCAGGCGGGCCAGCAGGGCGGGCTCTGACATGTCCGGCCAGGGTTCGCCCAGTTCGCGGTGCAGCAGGGCCAGGCGCCGGCGCAAGGCGTCCGCCGCCGCCGACCAGCCGATCGTCTGCAGCCCTGCCTGCGCCAGGGCGCGGGCCACCGCGGCGCGGCCTTCCGCCGCGGACGGACGCACCGGCGTCGAGGAGAGCATGATCGCGCCCAGGCGGCGTTCCCGGCGGGCGGTGACCCGGCCCTGGCCGAATCCTGCCTCCACGGTGTCGCTGAGCAAATGCCGCGCGGCGGCCTCCGCGGCCTCCGCCGTCAGCGGCGCGGCGGACCGGATGACCGCGCCGGTTCCGGCCGCGTCTTTCCCGTCGGCGCGCGAAACCTCGGCAACGGCGAGCCACTCGTGGCCGGCCAGGCGGCTGCCGCCCGGGAGCCCGGCACGGGTTCCGGAGGACAGCAAGTAGCGCTCGTCCGGTCCCGGGACCCGGCGCGCCACCCGGTCCGGGAACGCGAGGGCGACGACGAATCCGGTGCCGTCCGTGCCGGCTGCGGGCGCCGTCGGCAGCGACGCCACGCTGCCGGACTGCGGCTGGCGGGCAATGGCCTCCATCCGCCGGACGTCGTMCGCCCAGCGACGGGACCCCGGGTCGTTGCCGGAGCGCAGGGCGCTCAGTAGTCCGGGCAGGTCGGCGCCGGGGGCGCGTTGTCCGCCGGCGACGACGGCGACGGCCTCCGCCGCGGTGCGGTGCCCCACGGCGGCGGCGCCGTCCAGCAGGGCGCGGGCGAGCCGCGGATCCGCCGGAATCCGGGCCAGCGTCTTGCCGAGCTCCGTGGCCAGGCCCGCGGGTCCCACCGCGCCGAGTTCGCGCAGCACTTCGACGGCCTCGTCCATCGCGGCCCTGGGCGGGGCGTCCGGGAGTGCCAGCCCGCTGCCGCCCGGCGAGCCCCAGCAGGCCAGCACCAGGGCTGCGCCCGTCAGGTCGGCGACGGCAATCTCCGGGGTCTGATGGGCAGGGGCGGCTCCGTAGCTCTTCTGGTCATAGCAGCGGACCACGCGTCCGGGGCCCAGCCGGGCGGCCCGTCCGGCGCGCTGTTCGGCGGAGGCCCGGGAACAGGACACGGTCACCAGGCCCGTCATGCCGCGCCCCGCGTCCCGCCGCGGTTCGCGGGAGAGGCCGGAATCGACCACCAGGCGTACGCCCGGCACCGTCAGGGAGGACTCGGCGAGCGCGGTGGAGACGATGATCCGAGCGGGTTCGCCGGGGCTGCGGCCGGATACGGCCCGGTCCTGAGTGGCCGGGCCCACCTGGCCGTGCAGCTCCAGCACCTCTGCCGTCACCCGGCCGCGCAGCCGGGCGGCGACGTGGGAGACCTCCCGCGCACCCGGGACGAAGACCAGGGCATCGATGTCCTCTCCGGCGGCGAGCGCCGCGGCGTGGGCGTCAGCGGCCGTATCCGCCACATGGTCCAGGAACGCGCGCGTCACTCCCCGGGCGTCCAGGCGGGCGGCCGGGGCGGGCGTCCACTGGACCTCGAGCGGGTACAGCGCGGAAGGACAGCCCACAACGGGAGCCGCGCCGCCGCCGTCGTGCCCGCCGGCCCCTGCGCCGCGCCCCTCCGGCAAGGTGTCCGACGGCGGCGTCGTGTCCCCCAGCAGGGCGGCGAAGCGCGGCGCGTCCAGGGTGGCTGACATGGCGACGAGCGTGAGGTCCCCGCGCAGCTGCCGGACCTCGGCGAGCATGCCGAGCAGCAGGTCGGTCTCCAGTCCCCGTTCGTGGACCTCGTCGAGCACCACCGCATCGGTGCCCTCCAGCCCGGGATCGGCGAGGAGGCGGCGCAGCAGGATGCCGGGAGTGACGAACTCGATCCAGGTGCCGGGGCCGGCCTGGCGGTCGCCGCGGACCGTGTAGCCGACGCGCCCGCCCAGCGGGCTGCCGTCCAAAGCGGCGAGGCGCCGGGCCGCGGAACGCGCGGCGACGCGGCGCGGCTGGGTCACCACGATGCGCGGGGCGCGCACACCGGCGCCGTGGGCAAGGTTGGCCAGCAGCGGCGGGACCAGGGTGGTCTTGCCCGTACCCGGGGGCGCCTCGACCACCGCCGTGCCCGCCGGGGATCCCGCCTGCAAGGCCTCCGCGAGCTTGCCCAGGGAAGCGGCAAAGACCAGACCGGTTCCAATGGAGCCGAGATCGAAGGGCTTGTCCGCCGGGTTGGGAGCAGTGGGCGTTGGAGTCACTCCTCCATTGTCCCCCGCCGCGCCTGGCGGCAGTTCTGCGGGCCCATCCTGCCTGCCCGGCCCGCCCTGTATCGCTTCAACGCCTAGGCTGCGGCGCGGCGGGAGGGGAAACTACGGAAGACTGGGACTTCTCAATCACAAAGGTGGCACCCCATTGATTAATCTCCAGCAGGACGCCGAGGGCTTCATCCGGATGAACCGGCACTTCCCCGCCAGCACGCCCATCACCATCACCTTCGCCGACGGCTCCACCGAAGAAGTCGCCGGCCGGCAGCTGAACGCGGCCTACGACGACGCACTCGCCGAGTACCGCGCGCAGAACCACTTGGACGCCAAGGGCTTTTCCCGTGCGCCCAAGAAGAGAGTCGATCCGGGCAACAAGATCGAATTCGTCCGCGTGCACCCCGGCATGGCCGGCTAGCAGCGCCGGGGAGGGAGGCCCTGCCAGTACCTGTACCAGCAGGGACTCCCCCGCCGCCGCGGCAGGCAGTTGAATGGAACCGTGAGCCAGCGCCTCGCCGCTGGAGCAGTCCCTTTCCGGAGCTGCGACAAAAGCTGGACCAGAAAAAGTGTCCCGCTTCGGAACAATCCACCCCGGCAGGGTGTTGGCTCATACTGTGGCCCCGGACGGCATGCCGTCCGGCCACAGCGCCATCGTGGGCCGGCAGGTTCAGAGGCGCCCCCCAAGCCCCTGGACCTACTCCTCTCCCCCACGACCGCGACTTTCGAACCGACTCTTACTGGAGAAGAATGCTTACTGTAAACGCTTACGCCGCCCCGTCCGCCACGGAGGACCTCGTCCCCACCACCATCGAGCGCCGCGACGTCGGCCCGCACGACGTCCTGATCGAGATCAAGTTCGCCGGGATCTGCCACTCGGACATCCACACGGTCCGCGGCGACTGGGGACCGCAGTCCTACCCGCTCGCTCCCGGCCATGAGATCGCCGGCATCGTGACCGAGGTCGGCTCGGCCGTCACCAAGCACGCCGTCGGTGACCGCGTCGGCGTCGGCTGCATGGTGAACTCCTGCGGCGAGTGCGCCAACTGCCAGGCCGGCGAGGAACAGTACTGCCTCAAGGGCAACACCGGCACCTACGGCGCCGTGGACCGCGACGGCACGATCACCCAGGGCGGCTATTCCACCCACGTCGTCGTGACCGAAGACTTCGTGGTGAGGATCCCMGAGGGCATCGAGCTCGACGTCGCCGCTCCCCTGCTGTGCGCCGGCATAACCACCTACTCGCCGCTGCGCCACTGGAACGCCGGCCCCGGCAAGAAGGTCGCCGTCGTCGGGCTCGGCGGGCTTGGACACATGGCTGTCAAGATCGCCCACGCCATGGGCGCCGAGGTCACGGTCCTCTCGCAGTCCCTCAAGAAGCAGGAAGACGGCTTGCGCCTCGGCGCGGACCACTACTTCGCCACGAGCGACGAGAATACCTTCACCGAGCTCGCCGGCACCTTTGACCTGATCATCAACACCGTGAGCGCCTCGATCGACATCAGCTCCTACCTGCAGTTGCTGCGCCTCGACGGCACCATGGTCAACGTGGGCGCCCCGGCCGAGCCGCTGCCGGTCAACGCGTTCGCCCTGATCGGCGGCCGTCGCTCCTTCGCCGGCTCGATGATCGGCGGCATCCGCCAGACCCAGGAAATGCTGGACTTCTGCGCCGAACACCACCTCGGCGCCGAGATCGAGGTCATCCCGGCCGAGAAGATCAACGAGGCCTACGAGCGCGTGCTGGCTTCCGACGTGCGCTACCGCTTCGTGATCGACACCGCGACCCTGGTCTAGTTCCGGGGAGCTTTTCCGCGCTGCGGTTCCGGACGTACGACGCGCAAACGGTCCGGCGCTATGGGGATTCCCGTGGCGCCGGACCGTTTCCGTATCACCAGGCGGTTTCCGCCGCGGAAACCCGCCCCGGCAGCGGTTCAGCCATCACCCGCTGCACGCCCCGGAACCGCCACCCCTTGCCGGTTACGGCCCGTGGGAGGAAGATGTCGGGCACATCAGGGAGGCCCGCCATGATCCAGCTTGGCAAGTTTGAGACACTCCGCGACACCCTCGGCCGGCACCTACGTCTGAGGGTCCGGCAGGGAGCGCCCAACGGCCCGCACCCGGCCCCGCCTCGGCGACCGGCACAGGGACCTGCGGCGGCGGCCCTGTTCCGGGTGATCCAGCTGGCGCTGTTCCCGGCGGGGACAGCGGGCTACCTCTGGGCACTGCCCAAGCTGCTGGTCTACAGCCGGCGGACCGGAGTCTCGGCCACCCTCCTGGCCTCTCTCCACACGCGGTTCATGCAGCACCGGCTGGGCACCAGGGATGATGAGCCGGCCGAGCGGCTCATGATGGTCATGCCCAACGTTTCCCGGACGGGTTTCAGCCTGGTCGCGGCCCCAACGATCGCCGCCCACGGTGCGACCGGCTACGTTCCCAGGGTCTACCGCTACCCCTACGAGGGCGAGGCGCCGTTGAGGCACCAGGATTCGGCACGGACGAGCTTTTTTGATGCTGCCCTCCAGCGCCATCTTCCCGGCGTGGGCCAGCTGGTCATCCTCGGGGCGGGCTTCGACACCCGCGCCTTCCGGTTCTCCGGAGCCGACCACGTGCGCTGCTTCGAGGTGGACAAGCCCCTGACCCAGGCCTTCAAGCTCGGCATGCTGAAGCGTGCCGGACTGTCCACACAGCTGGCGAGCTACGTCGCCGCCGACCTCCGGACGCAGGATTGGTGGAGCAAGCTCCTGGCCGCCGGTTTCGACCCCGACCGGCCGGCGTTCTTCCTCTGGGAGCCTGTGACCATGTACCTGGACCGCGCTTCCGTCGAGGCGACGCTCCGCCGGATCGGCGGTGGAGCCGCCGGCAGTGTGGTCAGTTTCGACTATTTCGCCCCTTTGCCGGCGAGCCCCTCGACTTCGGAATCGACAACACTCCCCCGGCACGGGATCGTGCCGTGGAGTTCCTCCGGCCCTTCGGCCTGGCCGTGGAGGAACACCGAAATTTCGGCAAAGAGACCCGACGGCGGGGCGCGCCGGCCGGCTTCGTCACCGCCGTCGTCGGCCGAGCAGGGTAACCCGGCCGGAAAGGAACTGTTCACCTTCCGACGGCCTTCCTGTCGTCCGGATATCACCATCCGGAAACGCCGCCGCAATAAAGCGGGTGCAAGCTGGAGGGGACTCCCAAAGGGTGTCTCGTTATAAGAGGTTGCTAGAGAGAGCAGGGCTGCCGTGAATCCCCTAATCATCCTGACCGCGGCCACCGGCCCACGCGAGGGCGCCCGCCCGGGCACCGCGATACGGCCCATCCAGGCAGCCGACCTCCCTGAGCTGTCCGTAATGTACCGGGACTCCTATGCGGACGGCCTGCCGCAGCCCGAGGACCGCGCCGTCGGCTGGATCGACGCCCTGCTCGGTGGAGCCCACGGCCGGCACGTTCCGGAGGCATCCGCGGTCAAAGCAGCCCCCGACGGACAACTTGCGGCCGCCATCATCGTCACCGAGCCGGCCCCGGGCAGCGAGGGCGACTGGGACAGCGAGATCGCCGAACTCTTTACCCACCCCGACCATCGCCGGCAGGGTCTGGCGGAGGAACTGCTTGGCCACTGCCTGCACACCCTGCATGCCTTGGGCCGCACCCGGGTGGCGGTCACGGTGGACAGCGGAAATTCGGCGGCGCTGGCGCTCTACCTGTCCAGGGATTTCCGCCGGCTGTCCAACGACGACGGAGACTGAGGGCCCCGCCGGGTTCCTTCCCCGCCGGATGAAGGTGGTGCTAGCTTGTCCGGATGGACGTCCTCGACTGGCTGCTCGATTCCGACCCCGCCATCCGCTGGCAGGTCCTGCGCGACCTGACGGACGCGGGCGCGGACGAACTGTCCGCCGAGCGGGCCCCCGTCGCTGCGCAGGGGTGGGGCGCCCGCCTGCTCGGGCTGCAGGGCGGCGACGGGCAGTGGGACGGCGGCACGTACTTCCCGGCGCCGTTCGATGAATCCGAGCCAGGCCAGCCCTGGACCGCGACTACCTACAGCCTGCTGCTGCTCCGCGAGTTCGGGCTCGACCCCGGCAGCGAAGCAGCGCGCAACGCCGTCGCGCGTGTCCGGCAGAACAGCCGCTGGGAGGAAGCCGGCCAGCCGTTCTTCGAGGGCGAAGTAGAGCCCTGCATCAATGGGATGACCGTCGCGCTCGGCGCCTACTTCGGCGAGGACGTCGATGGCGTCGTGACGCGGCTGCTGGGGGAACAGCTCGACGACGGCGGCTGGAACTGTGAGGCGGAACGCGGGTCCACGCGATCCTCCTTCGACACCACCATCAACGTCCTGGAAGGGCTGCTGGAGTACGGGCATGCAACCGGCGGCACTCCCGAGGTCACCGCGGCGCGGCGGCGCGGCGAGGAATACCTGCTCGAACGCGGCCTCCTCCGCCGCAAGAGCACCGGCGGGTTGATCGACCCGGCGTGGCTGCAGTTCTCCCACCCGGTCCGTTGGCACTACGACGTGCTCCGCAGCCTGGACTACTTCCGGGCCGCCGGGGCTGCCGTGGATGAGCGGACGGCCGAGGCAGTGGGCGTGGTGCGGTCCAAGCGGCAGCCCGACGGGACCTGGCACCTGGAGAACAGCCATCCGGGGCGGATCCACTTCCCGCTGGACGAGGGTGACGGCCGCCCGAGCCGCTGGAACACCCTGCGGGCCATGCGGGTCCTGGACTGGGCCGAACGCTCCTAAGGTGTTTGTAACTTCGATGGAATTATGGCTAAATTTGGGTGTAGGCATCGGAGTTTTTTGGGGGAAGCATGAACAAGGCGCAACGACGCGCTCATATGGAGCCGCCCTGCCCGGCGTGCGGTTCACGGGTGGTTCCGATCTGGAAAGACGTACGTCCCGTGGCGGCGCGCCAGCCGGACTGGCAGGTCAGCGCGAGGCAGTGCAGCAGCCAGGGCTGCAGCATGAACGATCCACAGAACTGGTAGCAGGGCGCCAGGGCCCCACTACTGGCCGATGATTTCCTCGGCGTTCTCCTGCACCCAGCCAAAGAGCGGCAGCAGGTGGTCGGTGAGTTCACGGCCCCGCGGCGTCAGGCTGTAGTCCACCCGCGGAGGAATGGTCGGCCGGGCCTCGCGGTACACCAGGCCGTCGCGCTCCAGCGTCTTCAGCGTCTGCGCCAGCATCTTTTCGCTGATGCCCTCGGCCCGGCGGCGCAATTCGCTCCAGCGCTGCTGCCCGTCGGCCAGTGCGATCAGAATCAGCACCCCCCACTTGCTCGTCACGTGGTCGAGCAGGGTCCGGCTTGCGCAACCGGCCGGAAATACGGGGCTCTCCGAACGCTGCGGGGACCGGGATGATTCATAACTAACCGTCACGTATGTACCTTACCTGAAAGTGCGTACTCTCTTCCGGGAAGTTTTGCCGCTGCGGGCCGGTTGTCCACCCCGGAAGAGCAAACACGTGAAAGGAATTTCCCATGAGCATCGTCGTCACCGGCGCCACCGGACAACTTGGCCGCCTTGTAATCGAATCCCTGCTGCAGCGCGGCGTCTCCGCAGGGCAGATCGTCGCCACCGGACGTGCCGTCGAACGGCTGGCGGAGTTCGCCGGCCGGGGCCTCCAGGTTAGGGCCATGGACTACGACGACGCCGCCACGGTCACCGACGCCCTTAAGGGCGCCACGAAGGTGCTGCTGATTTCCGGGAGTGAAGTCGGCCGGCGGGTGAGACAGCACCGCGCTGTGATCGATGCCGCCGTCGCCGAGAGCGTCGGACTGATCGCCTACACCAGCATCGCCAATGCGGACAGCACGGGCATGAAGCTGGCCGCCGAGCACCAGGCGACGGAGGCCCTGCTCGCGCAATCCGGACTCCCCTACGTGCTCCTGCGCAACGGCTGGTACCTGGAGAACTACACCGAGCAGCTTCAGGGGACGCTCGCACAGGGCGTGTTCGCCGGAAGCGCCGGCGACGGCAAGGTTAGCGCCGCGGCGCGCGCCGACTATGCCGAGGCAGCGGCTGCGGCCCTGCTGGCCGAGGACCAGGCCGGGAAAGTCTACGAACTCGGCGGCGACGAGGCCTTCTCTATGGCGGAACTGGCCGGCGAGATCGCCGAGGCCAGCGGGCAGCCGATCGCATATCAGGACCTGCCCGCGGCCGACTACGCCGCCATGCTGGCAGGATTCGGCGTGCCGTTGGACTTCGCCGATATCCTTGCGGACTCCGACCTGGGGATCGCTCGAGGAGACCTTCACGTCACTACGACTCAGCTACGCACGTTGATCGGCCGGCCCACAACACCCATGTCCGAGGCGGTCCGGTCGGCGGTATCCGCGCTTTAGGGGGCTCCAACCTCCCCTGGCAACCGGGCCGCGGCAGCCATGCCTCCACGGTTCCGGGCCCGACCGCGCTTGCCTTCGCACCGCGCGCGTCCGAAGATAGTCCGGAACCCGCCCGTGGACTGGAGGCCGCATGAGCGTTCTGAGTGCCGGCCTGCTGCTGTACCGGCGGGGTCCGCAGTCGCGGCTGGAAGTCTGGATCGGACACATGGGCGGGCCGTTCTGGGCGCGGAAGGATGCCGCGGCCTGGTCCATCCCCAAGGGCGAATACACCGAAGACGAAGACGCACTGGCGGCCGCGCGCCGCGAGTTCGCGGAGGAAATCGGCACCGCCCCGCCCGACGTCGATTACTTCCCGCTGGGCAGCTTCCGGCAGGCTTCGGGCAAGTTTGTCACCGTCTTCGCCGCCGAATGTGACTTCCGGCCGGAAAGGATCGTGAGCAACACCTTTTCGCTGGAGTGGCCAAGGGGATCGGGCATCGTCCGCAGCTACCCGGAGATCGACGACGCCGCGTGGTTCAGCGAGTCCGAGGCCCGCACGAAGCTGGTGCGCGGCCAGCTTCCGGTCCTGGACGCGCTCCTGGCGCACCTGCGGGAGGCAGGCTAGCCGCGGCCGCCAGCCACCGGTGTGACAGGATGCTGCATTGAATGTCACAACGGGCGCGGGTAGTGTGACAGAAACTGTCAGTTCACACGACGCTAGCCCGGGAGCAGCCATGCAACATGTAGGACGTCGACTGTCCGCCGTCACCGCGGCACTGGCCCTGAGCGTGGCGGGCGGCGCCGTCGCCGGCCCCGCCTCCGCGGCACCGCGCGAGACTGAAAAGACCGCGACGGCCATCGGCTACGGCGGCGCGGTGAGCACGGTGGACCCGGAGGCCTCGGCCGCCGCGATCGAGGTGCTCCGCAAGGGCGGCAACGCGGCAGACGCCGCCGTCGCCGCAGCCGCGACCCTGGGCGTGACCGAGCCGTACAGCGCCGGCATCGGCGGCGGCGGCTACTTCGTCTACTACGACGCAAAGACCGGCAAGGTCGGCACAGTCGACGGACGCGAGACTGCTCCGGCCGGGATGCCGCACGATGCGTTCATTGACCCGGCGACGGGCCAGCCCTACCGCTTCACCCCCGAGCTCGTCACCAGCGGCGTCGCCGTCGGCGTCCCTGGCACCCCCGCGACCTGGGAACGGGCACTCGAGCGCTGGGGCAGCCTGGGCCTTGGCGAGGCCCTCAAACCGGCCATCAAGGTGGCCACCCGAGGCTTCGTCGTGGACGGAACGTTCCGGCAGCAGACCCTCGACAACAAGGCCCGCTTCGCCGCATTCCCCGCGACCAGCAGCCTCTACCTGCCCGGCGGGGACGCTCCCGCCGTCGGCAGCATTTTCCAAAACCACGACCTGGCCGCGACTTACCGGCTCCTCGCGAAGCACGGCACGCGCGGCTTCTACAGCGGGCCGCTCGCTGCGGAAATCGCGGCCACCGTCCAGGCTCCAGCGAAGGCCGCCGGCACCAAGCTGCCCGTCCCGGCCGGATTCATGACAACGGCGGATCTCGCCGCCTACCGTGCGCTGGACCAGGATCCCACCCACGTGGACTACCGCGGCCTGGACGTCTACGGCATGGCGCCCTCCAGCAGCGGCGGCACCACGGTCGGCGAGGCGCTGAACATCCTGGACCCGTCCAATCTCTCCGGGATGTCCCGGGCCGGCGCCCTGCACCACTACCTGGAAGCCAGTGCCCTGGCGTTCGCCGACCGCGGCAAGTACGTCGGCGATCCGGCGCAGGTCGACGTGCCAACGGCCGCTCTCACCGACCCGCTCTTCGGCAAGGAACGCGCCTGCCGGATCGACCCGCAGCATGCCGCGGCCAAGCCGGTCGCACCGGGAAATGTGTCAGCGTACGACGGCGTGTGCCCGGCCGCCGCAGTGGCACCCGCCGACGAGAAGGACACCGAGAACATCTCGACGACGAATCTGACGGTCGCGGACAAGTGGGGCAACGTGGCGGAGTACACCCTCACGATCGAGCAGACCGGCGGATCCGGCATGGTGGTGCCCGGCCGCGGGTTCCTGCTCAACAACGAAATGACCGACTTCTCCACCGTGTACGACCCCAAGGATCCGAACCGGATCGAGCCGGGGAAGCGTCCGCGCTCCTCGATGGCGCCGACCATCATCCTGAAGGACGGGGCGCCGTTCCTCGCGCTCGGCTCCCCCGGCGGATCGACCATCATTACGACAGTGCTGCAGACCATCCTGAACCGGGTGGATCTGGGCATGACGATCTCCGAGGCGATTGCGGCACCGCGTGCGTCACAGCGGAACACGGCCAAGGTCACGGCCGAGCCGTCGTTCATCGCCGCGTACGGCACCGGGCTCGCGCCGTACGGCCATCAGTTCACACCGTCCGGGGATGCGTTCACCTCGGCGGCGGAGATCGGCGCGGCAACCGCGATCGAGTTCGGTCCGGGCGGGCGCCTGGTCGCGGCCGCCGAGCCGGTCCGGCGCGGCGGCGGTTCGGCGATGGTGCTCAACCGGTCTCGGTAACGGCGCCTTTCACGTACGCGGCCTGTCCCGCGTGCTGGAGGCAATCGGCGAGAATACTGACCAGCCGCACCCCGAGCGTGACCGGCGGCTTCCAGCGGGTGTCCACGACGCGGTCGAGCTCCTCGTCGCTGAGGGATTCCAGGAACCCGACACTCTGCCGGTGGACGGCGTCGTAATAGTCCCGCAGCAACTCAGGCGGGGCCTGAACCGCGTCGACCTGCTCGGACGTGTGCCCGTAGCCGGTGTCCTGGACGGGCAGTGACAGGCCAAACCGTCCGGCGAAGCCCTGCGACGTCCACACCTGCTCCAAGCCGGCGGCGGGGGCGATTTGGGAATCCTCCCCACGGCTGAGGTGCCAGACCAGCCACGCAATCGGGTTTGCCTGGTCCGCCACCCGCCGGACCAGCAGCTCCGGGTCTATGTCTTCGAGGGTGGCGGCCACGATCTCGTGGATCCTGCCAAACCCGTCAAGCAGCAGTTCGTTGGCCTTCATTGCAGTCCCCTCCCGGCGCGCTTTCGCTGAGCCCCCATGCTGGCACGGCCGGAACCGGTTGCGCTATCACTTTTGGTTGTTCCGGGTGCGGCAGAGGGACCATAAGGGAAAGAGCATCCCCTACACCTTCCGGTGGATCGACTTGTAGCTGAGGTAGGCGTTGAGGCCCTCGACGCCATATTCGGTGCCGAGGCCGGAATCGTGCCGGCCGCCAAAGGGCGCCGCATGGTTGGAGGCGAAGAAGTTGATGCCCACCGAACCGGTGTCCATCCGTTCCGCCACCGCCATCGCCGTCCCGGGGTCGGAGCCGAACACCAGCCCGCCCAGGCCGAACTCGGTGTTGTTGGCCAACGCGACCGCTGCATCGGCGCTGCCTCCCGCGTCGTCGTACTTCAGGATGCAGATGACCGGTCCAAAGATCTCCTCGCGCGAGATCCGCATGGCGGGGGTGACGTCGGCGAACACGGTCGGCTCGACAAAGTAGCCGCCTTCGAGCCCGCCGCCCAGCGACGCGGCGCGGCCGCCGGTCGTGGCACGGGCGCCTTCGGCCAGGCCGGACTCCACGTATTCCAGAACGGTCCGGTACTGGGACTCCGTGGCGCACGGGCCAAACACGGTGTCAGGCTCCAGCGGGTCGCCCTGCTTGGCTGCCGCGATCGTGGCGGTGACCATGTCCACCACCTCCTCGTACCTGCTGGCGGGTGCCAGGATCCGGGTCGAGATGTAGCAGGTCTGCCCGGTGTTGCGCAGGCAGGAGCGGATCAGCACCTTGGACATGGCGTCCAGGTCCGCGTCCGGCAGCACAATCGCACTGGATTTTCCGCCGAGTTCGAGGGTGACAGGGCGCAACAGTTCGCCGCATGCCGCCGCGATCTTTCGGCCCACCGGCGTGGAACCCGTGAACGCCACCTTGTCCACGCCGGGGTGCTTCACCAGCTGATCCCCCAGCCGGCCGGACCCGGTGACAAGGTTGACGACGCCGGCCGGGACGCCGGCCGCGGCCACCGCGTCAATGACCACCCGGAGGGACAACGGGGTGGGAGACGCCGGCTTGATCACCACGGTGCAGCCGGCCAACAGCGCCGGGGCCAGCTTGATGACCACGAGGTTGATCGGAAAGTTCCACGGTGCGATCAGGGCGCACACGCCCACCGGATCGCGCCGGACAACAGATTCCCCGCCGCCCTTCGGGAAGGCCCGTACGTCCTCACGCTCCAGGTACTCGGCCAGGGTGGCGAAGTAGCGGAGGATCCCCGCGGCGTTGGCGGCGGCCCCGGCGGATTCGGATACCGGCGAGCCGTTCTCGCGGGTGTTCGTCAGGGACAGCTCCCCGGCCCGCTTCTCCACTTCCTCGGCGATGCGCAGCAGGTACGCGGCGCGGACCGACGGCGCCAGCCGCGGCCACTCGCCGGCGTCGAAAGCCCGGCGTGCGGAGACGACGGCGGCGTCGACGTCTTCGGCGGTGCCGTCCGGCACGGAGCCCCAGGCTTCGCCGGTGGCGGGGTCCGTGACCGGGTTGCGGCCGGTACCGCGTGCCGGGATCCAGGCGCCGTCGATGAAGAGGTCGTCGACGTGGGTGTAGGGCAGTTTGAGCGCGGCGCGGGCGGCCACGGCGGGGGCCTCGTGCGTGGCGGCGGTCATCGGATGACCGCCGTCTTGAGCAGGGCGGTGGAGCGGTCCAGGTCCGCGATGGCCATGTCGAACGCGGCCTGGGTGATGAGCTCGGGCACGATTTCCGAGGTCAGCCGMTCGGTGTAGGTCGCGGGGTCCATCTTGAACCAGGAGGAGGCCAGGGCGATCCCAGCCTGGTCGAAGCGCCACAGCCGGTCGGCGTCGCGCATCAGTGCGTCCTCCAGCGAATAGGCCACGGGGCGGGTGTCATGCCCGTCAATGATCGCGCAGACGCGCTCGATGAATTCGGCGTCGTAGCCCAGGTCCGGGAGCACCCGGCGGGCGACGTCGCAGCCTTGCTTTTCGTGTTCATACCGGATGGCGGCCTTGCGCCAGTCCCCGGCGAAGCCCTCGGAGATGATCCGGGATTCGTCCACGTGGGCCCAGCCGGTGTCGTGCAGCACGGTGGCCACCCGGACCAATTCGGCGTCGGCATCCGGATAGGCCCGGCAGAGCCGCTCCGCGTAGGCGAGCGAGATCGGCAGGTGAATGTCGTTGCCTCGGGTGCGGGTCTCGTGCACTACTGCCCGCCAGAGCCCGTCCAGTTCTCCTAGGGCCGCGGGGGTAGTGGCGATCGGGGCCGTGTCCACCGGTCCCGGCGCCGGAATCGGCCGGACCGGATAAGCAGCGGCGAAGTCCGCGGCCGCGGGGTGGGCAGGGGCGACAGCAGTAGTCCCGGCTGTGGCAGTGCCGGCGTCGGCAACCGGCGTCTTGGGGGTGGTCATAGTGCTCCTTCGGGTGGGGCTGGCCGGAGGCGGCTAGCTGTCCGTGGTGATCGTCTTGAGGGGTGTAGCCGGGTCCGCGGCGGCGTCGGCGGGGATGTTCTGGCCTTTGGCGAGGGCGTTCTTGACCGCCATGAAGTCCAGCGGCGCGTTGACGCAGTCCGCGGCGATGATGCGGCCCTGCCGGTAGTAGAGGACGCTGAACTTGCCCCGTTCCTGGTCCTGCCGCAGCACCGTCTGGTCGTAGCCGCTGCAGAGTCCGGCGATCTGGAGCTTGAGGTCGGCCTGGTTGGACCAGAACCACGGGATGCCGGCATATTCCTCGCGCCGCCCGGTGAGCGAATAGGCGGCCACCTTGGCGTGCTCGATCGCGTTGTTGACACTCTCGAGCCGGATCCGCTCCCCCGGTTCCGAGCCGGGGACCGGGTTGGGCATGTTGGCACAGTCGCCGATGGCCACCGTGGTCCCGTCCGAGGCCAGCGCGAAGCGGTCCACGACGATCCCGTTGTCCACGGCCAGGCCAAGCTGTTCGGCCAGCTGGGTGTTCGGGATGACGCCGATGCCGACCAGCACGATCTGCGCGGGCAGCACCGTGCCGTCCTGGAGTTCGACGCCGGCGACCCTGCGGCCGTCGCCCGGGGCGTTGTCACCGGCGCCGGCTGCGGTGAAGCGCTTGGCGCTCGTGTTCAGCCGGATGTCCAAGCCCCGGGCACGGTGGGCCTGCAGGAAGTACTCGGCGGTTTCCTCGCCGACGGCGCGGCCCACCAGCCGCGGACCGAATTCGAGCACGGTGACGTTCTTGCCCATCTTTTGCAGGCTGGACGCGGCTTCGAGGCCGATGAATCCGCCGCCGATCACCACCACGTCGGTGGCATCCTCCACCCGGGCCTTGAGCGCCAGGGCGTCGTCGGCGTTGCGCAGGTAGAGGACGCCGTCGAGGTCCCCGCCCTCAATCTCCAGTTTTCGGGCGCGGGCGCCCACGGTGAGGGCGAGCCGCGTGAAGGGGAACTGCCGCCCGGAGGAGGAATGCGCCACCCCGGACCCGTCGGCTTCCTTCTCGATCCGGACGATGTATTCGCCCTTGACCAGCTCCACGTTGTGCTCGGCCCAGTACTCGTTGGAGCGGAAGATCAGGGATTCGCTCTCCACCGTGCCCTGCAGGAACTCCTTGGACAGGGCCGGGCGCTGGTAGGGCCGGTGGTCCTCGTCGCCAAGCAGGGTGATGTGCTCGTCGAAGCCGAGCGCCCGCAGCGACACCGCGAGCTGGACGCCGGACTGGCTGGCGCCGATGATCAGCAGGCCGGTGCGGGTGGGGCTTGCAGTTTCGGGACCGGCTGCGCCGGCCGTTTCGGCGGACGTCTGCTGCGCCGCGGCAACGTGGGTTTCCACGGCTACACCTGGGTTTCCGGGGTGGTGACGAACAGTTCGACCTCGTCCGTCAGGCGCAGCTGGCAGGACAGCCGCGAGTTGTCCTCGCGGTCCACGGCCGTGCCGTAGAGCATCTCGTCCTCCATGTCCTCCATCGGTGGAAGCTCCGCGAGGCAGTCCTCGCGGACAAAGACGTGGCAGGTGGCGCAGGACAGCGAGCCGCCGCATTCGGCCACGATGCCGGGGACGCCGTTGCGCACCGCGGTCTCCATGACGGAATCCCCGGGGTTGCCCTGCACGTCGCGGACGGCGCCATCGGCGTCGGTGAAATGAACCGTTGGCATTGGTCCTCCTTGGGTAGAAAGTCGCTTGGAAAGTTGGAGCCGGCGCTCAGATGAACTGGCGGCCGCCGTCGACCACCATGGTCTGGCCGGTGTAGTAGGAACTGTCCGGGCCGGCCAGGAAAAGCGCCGCACCCACGATGTCCTCCGGCTGGCTGGCCCGCTTGATGGCACCCCGGTCCACGCCGTAGTTCTCGGCGTTCTCCATGAGCCCATAGCTGGCTTCGGTGAGGGTGAAGCCGGGGGCGATCGCGTTGACGGTAATCCCCCGCCGGCCCAGTTCCTTGGCCAGCACCCGGGTCAGGGCCACCACACCGCCTTTCGAGGCGACGTAGTGCAGCCACTGCTCCGAGCCGCTGAAGATCGTGGCGCTGGAGAGGTTGATGACGCGCCCGCCCTCGGGCAGGTACGGGCTCGCCGCCCGGGTGACGAGCCAGGGGCCCTTGAGGTTGACGTTCATCACCAGGTCCCATTCGGCCGGGTCAATGTCCTCGAACGGGCTGCGGGTCACCCCGGCGTACACCGCCGCGTTGTTGAGCAGCACGTCGATGCTTCCGCTACCGAAGTCCGCGCAGTCTTTTGCGAGGGCCTCGGTGGAGTCGACGCTGGTGACGTCGACGTAGAAGGCGGCCGCCTCGGCCCCGGTATCCAGGACCAGTTTGGCTGTTTCCTCAGCGCCCGCCAGGTTCACGTCCGCGACCGCCACGCGGTAGCCGCGGCGGGCGAAGCCGAGCGCGAACGCCCGGCCCAGCCCGCCGGCGGCACCGGTGATCAGGACGGTGCGGGCCGGCTGGTCCGTGCGCCCGTCTTCTGCGGGGTTCATCGTCGCATCAGACATGGCTGTGGCTGTGCGCCCCGGGTCCGGTGACCGCCAGATCGTCTTCGGCGTCGAGGATCTGCACGGTCCCCTCGGTGCCGTCCACCCGCAGCCGCTGTCCGGTCTTGATCGTGGTGGACGCGGAGCCGGTCCCGGTCACGGCCGGGAGCCCGTATTCCCGGCAGACGATCGCCGCGTGGCTCATCATGCCGCCGATGTCCGTGACCGTTGCCTTGATCTTGCCGAAGATCGGGCCCCAGGACGGTGCCGTGACGGTCGCAACCAGGATTTCGCCCTGCTGCACTTCGGAGAGCTGGTCGGCGTCGGTGACGACGCGGGCCAGGCCCTCGACGACGCCGGGTGAGGCCGCCATGCCGCGCAGGCCGCCGCCCTCCACCGCTTCGCCGGCACCCAGCCACTGCTGGACCTGCTCGGTGGTGATGCCCCAGAGCATCCGGGTGAACGGTTCGGTGATGATTTCCGGCGGGGTGTTCAGCGCGGGCGCCGGCCGCGCCGTCTTCAGTGCGTCCACGATCCCGCGGCGGCGTTCGATCTCCTCCGGCCAGTAGTCCGGGCCGATCGGCTTCGCGCCGACGCCCCAGCCGGTGACGAGGTCGAAGAGCGCGTCGCGGACCTCGTTGCGGCCCAGGTAGAGCAGGTCGTCCGGCTCGGTCCAGAAGCCTTCGCCCTGCATCATGCGGCTGAGCTCGCGGATTTTGCGCCAGAAGACGCCCATGGTCCAGTGCTCGATGTAGAAGTTGTGGTTCTCCACGTACGGGTAGGCGGTCGCGGCGAGCCCGCGCTTGGCGTCGAACAGTGCCTGGTTTTCGCCTTCCAGCAGCTCCCGGTATTCCTCGATGATGCGGTCGCGTTCGAGGATCAGGGCCTCGACCGGGCGCATGATTTCCTGGCCCTCGTCCACGCGGCGGATGTAGTCCGCGATGTAGCCGAGCGGGATTTCCTGGTGTTCGTTCCAGTACTTGTCGTGGCCGTAGAAGCCATTGCCCACGGTGAAGTTGAACCACGGGTCCTTGGCGGCCTCATACTGGGCAATCCAGCGGTCCCCGCCGGGGGCGGCCGCGATCGCAGCGAGGGTGGCCTCGACGTCGTCGGGGTTGCCGAAGCGGGATTGCAGCCCGAGTTCGACGGCGAGCTTGGCGAGCTGCTTGAGCTCGTCATCCGGACGGAACAGCTCCATGTCCACGCCCTGCACCATGGTGGCGATCGACTGGTCCGGGATGTTGGGGAAGACCTGCTTGCAGAAGTTGAAGAAGTCCAGGTAGGCGATGTAGCCGAGGTTGAGGAACTCGAAGTGGTATTGCCAGTTCTGGTAGGCCAGCTGGATGAGCCGGTCGTAGCTTTCCAGCAGCTTCTCGGAGCCGTCCTTGCCCTTGCCGGAGAGGATATCCTCCATCGGGACCACGTCCGGGAGCTTGGGGAAGGAGATCGTTTCCATCTCGTCGATGGTGCCCTTGACCTTGACATGCCACTGCTTGAGGAGCTGGTCCCAGTTCTGGAAGTAGTGGCCCACGCGCTGCTCGAACAGGGGGACCCGCGCGGCGATCTGGTCCTCGGGGACCGGGATGGGCGACATGTACAGGTAGCCCAGGTGCACCCTGAATTCGATGCCGTTGGCGTTCGGGATCATCAGATGCCGGGCGTTGTACTGGCCCAGGCACTTGACCGCGAATTCGCCGCCGATGGTCTCGAAGGGCTTGAAGACTGTGGGCCAGTGCTGGCTGTCGCAGAACCAGAACTTGGCGTCCTCCTGCTCTTTGAGCTTGTCTTGGAAGACCAGGTAATACGGGTAGATCTTTTCCCAGCCCTCGGCGCCGGCGGGGACCGCGAGCTCGGAGGGTTTGGGGAAGGACTTCAGGGACATGGCGGTCCTTTCAAGGCGGGCTCATCGTTGAGCCGTGGTGGGAGGGCGGAACGGGGGGCAACAGCGGGTACTAGGCGGACGCCTTGGGCGTCCCGGCGCTGAATCCGCTGAAGAAGCCTCCAGCGACCACCGGTTGCGGGGCCGTGACGACGGCGGGCTTGGAGGAGTGGACGGTTTCCGGGCGGGACTGCAGCAGGAGCAGGTTCGCGCCGTCCGGCAGGTCCGTGTCAAGGGCCCACTCGATGTCCTGCGGGCACTTGTAGTGTTTCTCCGCGCGCTTGGCCATCAGCGCCACGGCGCTGAGTTCAGCGTCGCTGAGGCTGCGCCGGCCGCGGCGTTCGGCGTCGACTTCCCGCTCCACCAGGCGGCCGGCAACGGCGTCCGGGACGAGTTCGGCGTGCTTGTCGCCGAGGTGTTCGGAGATGACGGCCAGGGTGACTTTGTCCAGCATGATGTTGTCCGGGGTGACCTGGCCTGAGACCACCATCTCGCCGACGCCGTAAGAGGAGTCGATGGTGATCTTGGAGCGGTCGCCGTTGGTGGGGTCCATGGTGATCGCGACGCCGGAGACGCGGGCGTTGACCATCTTCTGCACCACGACGGCCATCGAGAGGCCCTCGTTGGGGATGCTGTTCTTCAGCCGGTAAATGATGGCGCGGGAGGTGAACAGCGATGCCCAGCACTGCCGGATGTGATCGGTGACGGCCTTGACGCCGTGCAGCCAGAGATAGGTGTCCTGCTGGCCGGCGAAGGAGGCGTCCGGGAGGTCCTCGGCGGTGGCGCTGGAGCGCACGGCCACCGGCACGGGCGCCTCGAAGCGTGACATCAGGGCCTCGTAGGCGCCGACGGTGAGCTCGCGCAGCGCTTGCGGCACCGGGCGGGAGCAGATGTCCTCGCGGATGGCGGCCGAGACCTTATCCACCTGGCCCATGTCCTCGGGGTCGAGATCGGCCAGGAGCTGGTGAATATGCCGGGTGATGCCGGCTTCCTGCATAAAGGCGTCAAACTGCGCGGTGGTGACCACGAAGCCTGGCGGGACGGGCATGCCGGCGGAAGTCATGGTGACCAGGGACGCGCCCTTGCCGCCAAGGTTGTCGAGCTTCGGTTCGATGCCGCCGTCGAAGAACTGGATGTACTCGTTGCTTTGCATTTTCCTTAGGCCTTCCAGCTGACGGGGACGGTCTCGGGGACGCGGAAGGACAGGTTTTCGCGGAAGGTGATGGCTTCCGGGTTCTCCAGCTGCAGTTCCGGGGCGAGCCGGGCCACTTCCTCAAGGGCAATCTTGGCCTGGAGCTTGGCGAGCATGTTGCCCAGGCAGTAGTGGATGCCGAACCCGAAGGAGAGGTGCTCGCGGGCGTTGGGACGGCTGATGTCGAAGTCCTCGCCGGCGTCGAACTTGTTCTCGTCACGGTTGGCAGAGCCCATCAGGAGCAGCAGCTGCGCGCCTTCCTTGATGGGGACGCCGCCGACTTCGGTGTCTGTGAGCGCCTTGCGCCGCCAGCCGACGATCGAGCCGGCGTAGCGGAGCACCTCGTCGATTGCGGCGGGGATCTTCTTGGGGTCCTCGACCAGCTGCTTCCACTGGCCGGGGCGGGCCAGGAGCTCGCGGAGGGCGTTGGAGATCAGCGTGGTGGTGGTCTCGTGGCCGGCGAAAAGCAGGCTGTATAGGACCGAGGCGATCTCATGGTCGGAGATCTCGGCACCCTCCTGCTGCGCCTTTACCAGGTCCGCGGTGAGGTTGTCGCCGCCCTCCTCATGGGCCACCTTGACCAGGCGGAGGCATTCCTGCCAGTACTCCACCAGGTTGTGGGCGTGCGGGATCTGTTCCTCGTCGCTGAGGTCGCCCCAGGTCATCGCCGCGCGGGAATCGCTCCAGCGCTTGAAGGTGTCCACCTGGGAGACATCCGCGCCGATCAGGGTGAGGATGGTGATGGTGGGCACGTCGTAGGCGAGATCCTTGACCATGTCGCCGCGGTGTTCCGGGTGGGCCAGCATCTTCTCCAGCAGGTCGACGACGTTCTGCCGGATGAACGGTTCCAGCGCCTTATAGCGGCGCGGCGTGAAGGCTTTCTGGACCACGGCGCGGATGCGGGTGTGCTCCGGCGGGCGCCGCGCCGACAGGCCCGAGTAGGCGGTGAACCCGCCCTCTTCCATGATCTTCTTCGCAGCAGCGCCGCGCTCGCGGACCGGGGCCTGGGCATTTTCGCTGGAGAAGGTCTCCCAGTCCTCAAAGACGGCCTTGATGTCGTCATAGCGGGAGACGACGTAGAGGCCCACCCGCTCGTCGAACATCACGGGCTGCTCGGCCCGGAGTTCAGCATAGGCGGGAAACGGATCCTTCATCTGGAACGGCTCATAGCCGTGGTGCCCTGCGGGGGCTTCGGCGCCGTGTCCAAAGGGACAGCGGCCGGCCGTTTCCGTCGAGGGTGACATCTAAGCTCCTAGGTTTTCGGTCCCGCCGGCAGCGCCAGTGCATGCCGGGGTTCTTATCTCCCAGTGTGGCCCCGGTCACTCCCCGCGGATAGCGTGTGCTTCCACTGGGTGGAAAGGACTTGTTCTAGGGCCGGGCCCGGCCGATCCCCCCTGGACAGCGTCAGGCCGGGGGTGCGGGGTGCGGCCCGCGGTGCGGGGGTACTTCGACGCGGCCACGCCTCCGACACAGCGGCCGACGTCGAAGATTGCCGTCAAAGTGCTTGCCGTCAAAGTGCCCCCGGACGGACCCTCCGGCGCCGGGAGCAGACAGCACTCGGGGTGTGCCCGGCTCAGTCCGTGCCGGCGACGTGGCTGCCCAGCAGCGTCTCCAGCGGGATCCTCGCGGTGGCACGCTCAATCTGGGCTGCGATGCCCCGCAGGACGGGCAGGTGCCGGGTCATTGTGGCGGCCTGGCTGGTGGGAAGCACCAGGCCGATGGAGGCGCCGATCCTGCCGGTATGGAAGACCGGGACCGCGATCGAACAGGAGCCCAGCCGCACCTCCTCCAGCGTGGTGGCGTACCCCTGCTCCCGGATCTGGACCAGTTCCGCGGCCAGCTTTTTGGGGTCCACATGGGTGTGGGCGGTGTGCCGCTCCAGCTGCCGGTTCAGGTACGCGTCCCGGACCCAGTCCTGCTCGTAAGCCAGGATCACCTTGCCGACGGCGGTCGCGTGCATGGGCAGCCGGCCGCCGACCCGGGAGGCCCGCGGCACCCGTTTTGAACCGTAAACGCGGTCGATGTAGAGCACCTCGTGGCCGGCCCGGACCGCAAGGTGCGCGGTTTCCCCCGTGAGCGAGAACAAATCCTGCACGTAGGGCCTGGCCGCGTCACGCAGCTGCCTCCCCGTGTTCTGCGCCAGCTCCCACAGCCGGATGCCCAGCTGGTAGCGCCCGTTCGGTTCCCGGGACAGGAATCCCCACGCGGTGAGTTCGGTGACCAGCCGGTGGGCAGTACTCAGCGGCAGCCCGGATTTCTCGGCGATCCCGGTCAGGCTGAGGGCACCACGGGATGTTTCGAAGGCTTCCAGGATGGCGAGGACCTTCGAGGTAACGGTCCTGCCGGGTTCGCTGCTGCCTCCAGCCATCCTGACCTCCTTGTCGAGGGCTCATCCCGCCCTGGTCCGGCCGCCGTCCGGCCGGACGGCTGGCGGTGGGCCGTGGACAGGTCGGCGGTGCATCAAAATGAAGCGAGTCTAGTCCGGACCGGGTTGGTCCGGGGCTCCGAACACGCAACGCGGGGTCACGTGGCGTCCACCCGGGGCTCCGGAATGGGCGCCAGGTGACCCCGCGTCGGGGTTTGCCTAGGCGGAGATACGGTCCGTCAGGCGGGAGAGAGGCTCGCGGACCGCGGGCACGCCGTCGCCGTCCTGGCCGTACAGCCAGTCGTTGTACTGGAAATCATTGTCCTTCCGGCTCTTGAAGAGCAGGTTGCGCAGCGTCCGGGCCAGTCCGGAGACGTGCCAGGATTCGCCCCAGACGCGGGCGGTGCGCTGGACCCGGGCGGTGCGGCCGGCGCGGGTGTCGTTGAACTCCTTGATCGCGCCGTCCCAGGCTTCCGGCTTCACGCCGTGGCCGGTGAAGACCGTGCCCGCGGTGGCGTCCTGCAGCGCGGCAGCGTCCTCCAGCGCTTGGCAGGCACCCTGGGCGAGATACTGAAGCATCGGGTGCGCGGCGTCGCCCATCAGCACCATCCGGCCGGCGACCCAGTTTTCGATCGGGTCGCGGTCGTACATGGGCCAGCGGATGCCGGTGGCCAGGTTCTTCAGCGCTTCCTGGACGGCCGGGACGCAGTCCTTGTACGCAGCCTCGAGCTCGTCCACTCCCCCGTACTGCTCTTCGCCGCGCTCGAAGGAGGGGGACTTGAAGACGGCCACGGTGTTCAGCAGCTCGCCCTTGCGCAGCGGGTATTGCACCAGGTGGCAGTCCGGTCCGAGGTAGACGATGACGTCCTCGAGGTCGGCCTTGGGGGTTTTTTCGGTGATCGGGACGGTGCCGCGGTAGGCCACGTAGGCCGAGGAGACCGGCTCGTCGTCGGTCACGAGCGGGCGCAGGGTGGACCGGAGTCCGTCGGCGCCGATCACGACGTCGGCCTCGTAGTCCACTCCGGCGGCGGTGTGGGCCACGCCGCGGCCGTTGACGGTTTCTACGCTCTCGACCATGACGTCGTTGACGAGCTTGACGCCGGCGGCCTCGCAGCCTTCGAGCAGGACCCGGTGCAGGTCGCTGCGGTGGATCACGACGTAGGGTGCGCCGTAGCGCTCCGCAAATTCCCCGCCGAGGGTCTGTCGGGTGAGCTCCTCGCCGGTAACGGCGTCGCGGAACACTAGGTGTTTGGGCTGGACACCGATTTCCAGGGCCTTTTCCAGCAGGCCCCAGCGCTTCAGGACGCGGGAGGCGTTGGGGGCCATCTGCAGCCCGGCGCCGACCTCGCCGAATTCGGGGGCCCGCTCCACGAGGGTGACGTTGGCGCCATTTTCACGCAGCGCGAGGGCTCCGGCCAGTCCGGCCATTCCCCCTCCGATGACCAGGACGTCAGTGGACGTGGCGTGCTCAGACATTGCTTGCTCCTTGCGGGATCGAGATTTTGGATTTGAGTTTGAGTCCGACGACGACCAGCAGGACCGCGGCAATGGCGGCTGCGCCGGCGAAGGCCAGGAAATTGGAGTTGACGCCCAGCCCGGCGGCCAGCAGGAGGCCGCCGACCTGGGGTGCGGCGACGGCGCCGATCCGGCCCGTTCCCAGCGCCCAGCCCAGCGCGGTGCCGCGCAGGTGTCCGGGGTAGTGGCTCGCGACGGCGGCGATGATCAGGCACTGCGTGCCGTGGGTTCCGACGCCGGCGAGGACGAGCATGAGGTAGACGACGGTGACGGACGGCCCGGTTACCAGGACCACGAGGGCGCCGGCGGCGACGGCTGCCGCGGCAATCGCCGTCGGGATCGGACCGAAGCGGGTCCCGGCCCAGGCCGTGAGCACCGAGCCGGCCACCGCCCCGAGGTTCAGGGCCAGGGCGAAGGTCAGGGCGGAGCCCAGGTTGTAGCCGGCCAACTGCATGAGGTTCGGCAGCCAGGTGCCCAACCCGTACCAGGCGAAAAGGGTGGCGATCGTGGCCAGGGCGAACAGCATGCTGATCCCCAGGTACGGGGCGCGGAGCAGGGACGAGAAGCCGGCCGGTTCCTTGAGCGTGCCGCCCTTCCGGGACGGCTTCGCTGCCTCCCCGCCGCTGGCGGCCGGGGCGAGCGTTTCCGGCAGGTACTTCAGCCCCAGCGGCACGACGACCAGCAGGGCCAGCACGGCCACCAGGAACATGGATTCCCAGCCGAAGACCGGGATCAGCTGGATCCCGACGAGGGCTGCAATGGACCCGCCGATCGGGACGCCGGACATCATCAGGGTAGCGATGGTGGACCGCCACTTGGTGGGGACCAGCTCGGCCACGAGGGCGTTGGCCGAGGGCACCAGCCCGCCGAGGCCAATGCCGGCCAGGAGCCGAAGGACGCCGAAAACGGGGGCGCTGGGGGCAAAGGCGCAAAGGATGGTGAAAACCGAGAAGACGATGGCGCAGCCGAGGATGGTGCGGCGGCGCCCCCAGGAATCGGCCATCCGGCCGGCGAAGATCGCACCGATCATCATGCCGACGAAGGCCATCGAACCGATGGTGCCCGCGGTGGCCTTGCTCAGGCCCCAACCGGTCTCGGAGATCAGGGAGGACTGGACGGTGCCGTAGACGATCAGGTCGTAGCCGTCGAAGACGACGAGGAGCCAGCAGACGAGCACAGCCGCCGCCGAGGCTTTGGAGAACCGGGAGGCTGGACCGCCAGCGGCGGTGGGGCCGGGAGTCGCCGGCGCGGACCGTTGCGGCGCTGCAACAGAAGATGTGTGATTCATGCCACTACTGTCCTAGCCGCCGCGGATGAACCACAATACAATTCTGATGTGCAGAACAAGCCATCATCTCCCTCCGCCCGCAAGCCCGTGCAGAAACGGCCCACCTATTCCATCGAGGCTGTCGACAACGCACTGCAGCTCCTGCAGCTGCTCCGCGACGGCGGGCCGCTGCGGCTCAAGGACGCCGCCGCGGAGCTCGGCGTCGCCCCTTCCACCGCCCATCGCCTGCTGGCAATGCTGGTTTACCGGGGGTTCGCCGTGCAGGATGAGACCCGCCGCTACGTCCCGGGCCCGGCGATGGGCGTCGGGCCGGCCGGGCTGGCCTGGACCAGGCTGCTCCGGACGCTCGCGCAGCCGCACATGGAACTGCTCTCCGCCCAGCTCAACGAGACCGTCAACCTGATGGTGCGGGTGGGCACGAAGGTCCGCTTTCTGGCCACGGTGGAGGGGAACAATGTCCTGCGGGTGGGCGACCGGCAGGGGACGGTCATGCCGGCCAACAAGACGTCCGGAGGCAAGGCCATGCTTGCCGAACTGGAGCCGCCCATGATCGACCAGCTCTTCCGCAGCAACAATGCCGAGATTGGCGGGGACACCATCGCGGACGCGGAGTACCCGGCATTCCTGCGCGAACTGGAGTCCATCCGCAGCAACGGCTTCGCCGCGAATTTCGAAGGCACCGAGGAAGGGGTCAGCGCCCTCGGGATGGCCCTGCACAACCGGCACGGCCAAGTCGTCGGCGCGCTCAGCGTCGCAACTCCCGCAACCCGCTTCCGGCGGGTGTTCGACGCCGGCCTGGTCGCCGCCCTGCGGGAAACCTGCCGGCAGCTGGAGATCGATATCGCCGCGAATCCCGCCGAACCGGACTAAACACCCGGCAGGGCACCCGGCGGGTCCGTCCGGCAATTCTGGCTGGCAGAATATGTTGGAGGTCACACTGGGTGCTCCGTATGGTCGAACTACGCCAAAAACTGTTCTGACCTACCGAGGAGGCCCACGTGTCCATCAGCGCCGAGAACACGACCCATGAATCAGTGGCCGCGGGGCACACTGCTCCGGAGCCCACGCCCGAAGAGGCCGCCCAGCTGCAGGAGCTGTACCGCGACTTTGACCGCGAGAACCTGATTCCGCTCTGGACCGAGATCGCGGACCTGATGCCGATGGTCCCGAGCCCGAAGGCGGTCCCCCACGTCTGGCGGTGGAGCGATCTGTACCCGCTGGCCGCCCGTGCCGGCGACCTCGTCCCGGTGGGCCGCGGCGGTGAACGGCGCGCCATCGCGCTGGCGAACCCCGGCCTGGGCAACACCCCGTACGCCACGCCCACGCTGTGGGCGGCCATCCAGTACCTCGGTGCCCGCGAGACGGCCCCGGAGCACCGCCACTCGCAGAACGCCTTCCGCTTCGTGGTCGAGGGCGAAGGTGTCTGGACGGTCGTGAACGGCGACCCGGTGCGGATGTCCCGCGGCGACTTCCTGCTGACCCCGGGCTGGAACTTCCACGGCCACCACAACGACACCGACGAGCCGATGGCCTGGATCGACGGCTTGGACATCCCGTTCGTGCACTACGCCGACGCCGGCTTCTTCGAGTTCGGCACCGAGCGCGTCACCGACGAAGCCACCCCGGACATCTCCCGGTCCGAGCGGCTCTGGGCCCACCCGGGCCTGCGCCCGCTCTCCGGACTGGACGACACCACCAGCTCCCCCATCGCGGCCTACCGCTGGGAATACACGGACCGTGCCC
This sequence comes from Arthrobacter sp. 05N425, assembly GCF_056397125.1. Classification (NCBI taxonomy): domain Bacteria; kingdom Bacillati; phylum Actinomycetota; class Actinomycetes; order Micrococcales; family Micrococcaceae; genus Arthrobacter; species Arthrobacter sp. 05N425. Next base: position 58,044 of record NZ_JBFTMU010000001.1, on the reverse strand, counting down.
TGCGCGAGCAGCTGTTGCTGGAGGACGAGGGCCACCCCGCCACCGTGTCCCAGGGCCACGCTGCCGTCCGCTACACCAACCCGACCACCGGCGGCGACGTCATGCCGACCATCCGGGCCGAGTTCCACCGGCTGCGCGCCGGCGCCACCACCGAAGCCCTGCACGAGGTGGGCTCCAGCGTTTGGCAGGTCTTCGAGGGATCCGGCTCCGTGGTCCTCAACGGCGAAACCCGGACCCTGGCGAAGGGCGACCTCTTCGTGGTCCCGTCCTGGACTGAATGGTCCTTGCAGGGGGACCTGCAGGCCGAGACTGAGTTTGACCTCTTCCGGTTCAGCGACGCCCCCATTTTCGAACGACTGAACTTCAGCCGCACCTACACCGAAGGACGCAAGAACGCATGAGACTCCTCACCCTCCGCACCGGCAACGCCACCGGCACTTCCACCGTGGCAGTCCGCCAGGACGGCGACACCCTGACTGAGATTGACGGCTTCGCCGACGTCGGAGCGCTGCTCCGCTCCGCTGACTGGGAAGCGATTGCGCGGAACGCGGCTGGCGCCACCCACCCGCTCGAGGGCGCGGACCTCGACGCCGTCGTCCCCTCCCCCGGCAAGATCATCTGCGTGGGCCACAACTACCGCAACCACATCAAGGAGATGGGCCGGGAAGTCCCCGAGTTCCCCACCCTGTTCGCTAAATACGCCGAATCCCTGATCGGACCCAACGATGACCTGGCCCTCCCGCAGGAATCCGACACCGTCGACTGGGAGTCCGAACTCGCCGTCGTGATCGGCAAGACGGGCCGCCGGATCTCCGAAGCCGACGCGAAAGACCACATCGCCGGGTACGCCGTGCTCAACGACGTGTCCATGCGGGACTACCAGTTCCGCACCATCCAGTGGCTGCAGGGCAAGACCTGGGAGAAGTCCACTCCGTTCGGTCCTGCCCTGGTCACCAAGGACGAGTTCAGCGGCGGCCTCATGACCACCGAGGTCGACGGCGAGATCCAGCAGCAGACGCCCACCACCGACGTCGTCTTCACCCCGGAGTTCCTGGTCTCCTACATCTCCACCATCATCACGCTGAACCCCGGCGACGTCATTGCCACCGGCACCCCCGGCGGCGTGGGCCACGCCCAGGACCCGAAGCGGTACCTGCAGGAGGGCCAGCTCCTGGTCACCACAATCGAGGGCCTGGGCCAGCTGAAAAACCGAGTGGTCAAGGAAGCCTGATGGTTGCCCGCCATGACCAGACTACGGACCCGGAGCTGCTGGCGGCTTTGCTGCAGGCGCGCCGCGGCACGGCGTTCTTCGCCCGCAAGCTCAACGAGCTCTCCGACGCGGACCTCGACGGCGACTCCCTGCTGCCGGGCTGGAGCCGCCGCCACATCACGGCGCACATCGGCTACAACGCCCGGGCCATCGCCCGGCTCATCGAGTGGGCGGCCACCGGGGTGGAGACCCCAATGTACGCCTCCACCGAGGTCCGCGACCATGAGATCGACTTCGGCGCCACGCTGACCCCGATTGCGCTGCGGCACCTGTTCGACCACTCCGCCGTGCACCTGAACGTCGAATGGCGGGACCTCCCGGAGGACGCCTGGCACCACAAAGTGCGCACCATCCAGGGCCGGGAAGTCCCGGCCACGGAAACGGTCTGGATGCGGAGCCGGGAAGTCTGGATGCACGCCGTGGACCTGGGCAACGGGGCCGCCTTCCGGGACATCCCCGTTCCCGTCCTGGAGCGGCTGCTCGCGGACATCACCGGAGCCTGGAAGACCCGCGGCACCGACGCCGGACTGAGGCTCGAGGTCACGGACCGCGGCCTCACGCTCGGGGACACGACGGCGGCGACCCCCACGGTGGTCTCCGGACCGCTGCCCGCCGTCGTCGAATGGGCCGCCGGCCGCGGCCAAGGCGGCGTCACCGCTTCGGGGCCCGCCACGCACGGCACGATTCCCGCCGCGCCGAAGTGGATCTGAGGCCAGCTCAACGGGCGGAGCGGGAGGCTCCCTCGCCTGAACAGTTCAGGCGAGGGAGCCTCCCGCCTTCGTGTTTGGTTGCATCCGGCCTGGGGTACTCCCGGCGCGCTCCAGCCCGGTTTTCGGCTGAAACAACGACGCCGGTCCGGAGACACGCCGGAGTGTTCCGCGCGTCGGAGCTAACAACCGGGCAGGAGCGCGGCCCCGGCTCCCGGCCCGGATCGGATAGCCGCGGTTGTGCTAGATTTCGGCCCATGACCTCGCACCCGCCAAGCCACCATGCCGACGCGCCCGCCGCCGCCGCTATCGGGCTGTTGGCGAGGCAGGGCTATGACGCAACGTCCGTAGAAGACCTTGCGGACGCCGCGGGCATGAGCCGCAGCACCTTCTTTCGGAAGTTCGGCTCCAAGGAGGATGTCGTCTTCGCGGACCACGAGCGGATCCTGCGGCAGGTGACGGACAGCCTGGCGGAAACGATGCAGGAACCACTGGCAGCGATCGGGGACGCGGCGCTGCTGGTTTTCAACCACCACTTGCGGAACGGGGAAACGTCCCGGGCGCGCTATGAACTGATGCAGGCAGTCCCCGCGCTGCGGGACCGGGAGCTGGTCACCTCGCACCGGTACGAGAGGGCGTTCCTCCAGCACCTGCTGGACAAGCTGCCCGACGCCGAGCACCGCGAGTACAAGGCCGTCTCCTTCGCCGCGGCCGTCGTCGCGGTCCACAACGCCTTCCTCCGGCGCTGGCTTCGCAGCGGGGCGGCCCAGGAAACCGAGTCGGCCGCCCGGGACAGGGCAACGGCGCTCGCGAACGAGCTTCAGGCCCTCTCCGAGATCTTCCGGCCAGTCTTACTGGGCTCCGGACCGGCGCACCCGGCCCCCGCCGTCGTGGTGACTGTCCTCGCGGCGGGCGCAGACAAGGACGCGATAGTGCAGGCCGTCCGCGATGCCCTGCCCTAGGCTCGACACGCCACTTCTGGCACTGAGTTTCTTGACGTGAGACTCCGTTTCAATGCATCCTTAGTCGGTGTGGCCTGAACCACACTACGCGGGGCGGAGAAACCCCGCGCCCCAGACAGAGGACTTACCCATGACTACGACGTCGCCCGGTTCCGGGCTCACCGCCACAGCGGCCACGGACGAATTTCCGCTCGGCACGGTCGAACCCGACTACGTGCTCACCGAAGCCCTGGGCACGGATCCCGCCTCCGTCTTCGCCATGATCGGCGACGAGGACCGCGGCTACTGGGAACGTGCCCGCAACTTCGTCCAGGCCGAGGTACTTCCAGTCATAGACAGTTACTGGGAGCGCGCCGAGTATCCGCTGCACCTCCTACGCCGCCTCGGCGAGCTGGACCTGCTGCGCGACGGCGTCCCCGTGGAAGGGTTCCCCGCGATGACCAGCATGGCCGCCGGCCTGGTGAACATGGAGATCAGCCGAGGCGACGGCTCCGTGGCGACCATGATCGCGGTCCAGGGCGGGCTCGCCCTGCGGTCCGTAGCGGAGTGCGGGTCTGCCGAGCAGAAGGAACGCTGGCTGCCGGCGATCGCCGCCGGCACGGAATACGCCGCGTTTGCGCTGACGGAACCGACCCACGGCTCGGATTCGGTGGCCCTTGAATCCACGGCCACCAGCACGGAGGGCGGCTTCCTTCTCAACGGCGAAAAGAAGTGGATCGGCAACGGCTCCGTCGGCGGCGTCAGCGTGGTGTGGGCCAGGGGTGAGGACGGCCAGGTTCACGGCTATCTGGTACCGCAGGACTCCCCCGGCTACTCCGCTACAAGGATCGAAGGCAAGCTGGCCTTGCGTGCCATCTGGCAGGCCCACATACGGCTCGAAAACGTCTTCGTCCCGCAGGAGAACGTGCTGCCGGGGGCGCGGACCTTCAAGGACACGGCCCGCGTCCTGCTGGCGACCCGGCTCGGCGTCGCCTGGTCCGCCGTCGGACATGCCACCGCCTGCTACGAAACCGCCGTTCAGTACGCCAAGCAGCGCGTGCAGTTCGGCCGTCCGCTGGCGGCTTCCCAGATCGTGCAGGAAAGACTGGCCCGGATGCTCAGCGAACTGGCCACCATGCAGCTGATGGTCGTCCAGATGACCCGCCTCGACGAAGAAGGGTCGCTCACCCCCGAGCAAGCCTCACTGGCCAAATACACCTGCACCCGCACAGCCCGCGGCATTGCCTCCAATGCCCGGGATCTCCTCGGCGGCAACGGCATCCTGCTGGCCAACCGCGTCGCCCGGCATTTGGCCGACATCGAAGCCATCCACACCTACGAGGGCACCGAGACCATGCAGGCGCTCATCATCGGCCGCGGAATCACCGGCACCTCAGCCTTCGCCTGACCAACGTTGTTCCTCCGAAAGGACTTCCCATGAACCAGAATGCCAACATCCCCGTCATCCTCGGCGGCGCCCGGACACCTTTCGGCCGCTTCCGCGGCGGCCTGACACCCTTCTCGTCCAGCGAGCTGGGCGCCCACGCCATCCGTGCCGCGCTGGAGCGCACCGGTGTCTCCCCGGAACAGGTCGGCGCGGTCATCGTCGGACAGGTCATCCAGGCCGGAGCAGGCCAGGGCCCAGCGCGCCAGGCCAGCCTGGCCGCCGGCATCGGCTGGGACGTGCCCACCGTGACGATTAACAAGCTCTGCCTCTCCGGGCTCACGGCCGTCATCGACGCCGCCAGGATGATCCGGGCCGGGGAGGCCGACTTCATCGTCGCCGCAGGCCAGGAATCCATGACCAACGCCCCGCACCTGGTCCCGGGGCTGCGCGCAGGTGTCGTCATCGGTGACGCACCCATGCTCGACTCCCTGAACCACGACGGCCTGCAGGACCCGGTCAGTGGCAAGCTGATGGGCGAAGCCACCGACGCAGGAAACGCCGAGCGGGGCATCAGCCGGGCCGAGCAGGACGCCGTCGCGGCCCGCTCCCACCAGCGCGCCGAGGCGGCACGCGCCGCCGGGGTGCTTGCGGAGGAAATTGCGCCCATCCAGGTGCCGCAGCGCAAGGGGCCCGCCCTGACGCTGGAACACGACGAGGGAATCCGGCCGGAGACCACCGCCGAATCCCTGGCCCAGCTCCGGCCCGCCTTCTCGAAAGACGAAGCGGCAACCATTACCGCCGGTTCGGCCTCGCCGCTTTCCGATGGCGCCGCCGCGCTGGTGATTGCCAGCAAGGCCGCGGCCATCGCCGCCGGCCTGGACTGGATCGCCGAAATCGGCGCCCACGGCCAGACCGCGGGACCGGACGGATCCCTGCACTCCCAGCCGGCCCGTGCCATTGAACGCGCCTTGTCTCAGGAGGGGCTCACCGCCGGGGACCTCGACCTGGTCGAAATCAACGAAGCCTTCGCCTCGGTCCTCATCCAGTCAGCCAACGACCTCGGCATCGAGACCGACGTCGTCAACGCCGACGGCGGTGCAATCGCCCTCGGCCACCCGGTGGGGGCTTCGGGCGCCCGCCTGGTCCTGCACCAGGCGCTGGCGCTGAAGCGCCGCGGCGGAGGCACCGGCGTCGTCGCCCTCTGCGGCGGCGGCGGCCAGGGCGATGCCCTGATCCTCAAAGCTTAATCAACCCTACGAAGAAGCAGGCCATGACCAACACCACCACCGGCGACGGCTTCGCCACCATTTCCGTTGCGGCGATCCTGGCGGAATCCGCCAAGCGGACGCCGGACAGCGTCGCCCTCATCGTCGGTGACGACGAAACCAGCTACGGAGATCTGTGGCGTGAGACGCGCGCCCACGCCGGGGCGCTCCGGGCGCGCGGCGTCGGCCCGGGAGACGCCGTCGCCGTCCTGATCCCCAACGTCCCGGATTTCGCCCGCGTCTATTACGCCGTCCTGTCGCTGGGAGCCATTGTGGTTCCGGTGCACGCCCTGCTCAAGGCACGCGAAATCGAATACGTCCTCCAGGACAGCGGCGCCAGAATGTTGATCTGCGCCGCCGCGCTGCTCAAGGAAGGTGCCGCCGGCGCCGCCAGCACCGGCGTCGATGTCCTGACGGTCATGGCGCCCGACGACGACGGACTGCCGCGGCTCGAGGCCGAGGCCGCCGCGGCCGAGCCCATCCGCAGCTACGTCCCGTGCCGTCCCTCGGACACCGCCACCATCCTCTATACCTCCGGCACCACCGGCAAACCGAAGGGCGCCCTGGGCACGCACTTCGCCCTGGTGGAACAGACGTCCGTGATCCTGACCAGCGTCATGGACTTCAAGCGGGGCGACGTTCTCTTCGGCGGCCTGCCGCTCTTCCACACCTTCGGCCAGACGGTTGTCCTCAACGCCGGTCTCCGCGCGGGTGCCACGATCGTGATGATGCCACGCTTCAGCGGCGAGGGCGCCCTGGCGCTGCTGGACCGGCACAAGGTCAATATCTTTGTCGGGGTACCGACGATGTACGTGGCGCTCCTGGAAGCGGCCAAGACGACGGCGGCCCGCCCGGCCGCTCTCCGTTACGGCATCTCCGGCGGGGCGTCGTTGCCGCTTGCGGTGATGGACAAGTTCCGCGACGTCTTTGGGGTGGAGATCCACGAAGGGTACGGCCTGACCGAAACGTCCCCCGTCGCCGCGTTCAACCACGTAGGCACGGCACCGAGGCCCGGCACCATCGGGATCCCGATCTGGGGCGTCGACATTGAAATCGCGCGCGCCGAAACTGTCGAAAGCATCGAACTGCTGCCGACCGGCGAACTCGGCGAGCTCGTCGTCCGCGGCCACCTGCTGATGAAGGGGTACTTGAACCGACCCGAGGCCACCGCCGAGGCCGTCGTGGACGGCTGGTTCCGGACCGGGGATCTTGGCACCAAGGACGAGGATGGCTACCTCACCATCGTGGACCGCAAGAAGGACATGATCATCCGGAACGGCTACAACGTCTACCCCCGTGAGGTCGAGGAAATTCTCCTCTCCCACCCCCAGGTTGTCAGCGCCGCCGTCTATGGAATCCCGCACGATGTCCACGGCCAGGAAATTGCGGCCGCGATCGTGCTCGATGCGGGGGCCGCCACCACCGAGACCGAGCTGATCGACTTCGCAAGCGCCCAGCTGGCTGCATACAAGTATCCGCGCGTCATCAGGCTGCTCACGGAACTCCCGCTCGGCCCCAGCGGGAAGATCCTCAAGCGAAGCCTGGCCGCCGAGTCCCCCGGGGCCTGAGGCCGGTTGCGGCGACGGCGGGCAGGCCGGGTGGCATTGACGCTTATCGATATACTGACGGTAAGTGTCTTACTCAAGTCGGCGCGTCCCCGCCGGGGACCGTGCCGGCGTGAGCCAGCCAAGGAGAACTTCATGTCTGCTGCCCGAAGCCTTGAGCCGGCCGGACGCTGCGGCGGCTCGACAAGCTGCTGTGAGGTTCCGGCGTGAAATTTCTCGAGAATGCTCCGCGGTTCGTCTTCTTCACCGGCAAGGGTGGCGTAGGGAAAACGTCCATAGCATGCGCAACAGCGCTAAGCCTCGCGAGGACCGGCCAGAGGGTCTTGTTGGTCAGCACCGACCCGGCCTCCAACGTCGGGCAGGTCTTCGGCCTGAGCATCGGGAACACTGTCACCCCCATCCCGGGCGCGCCGGGTCTCTCTGCCTTGGAAATTGACCCGGAGCAGGCCGTCGCGGCCTACCGGGAACGGATCCTCGCGCCCGTCCGGGGGCTCCTGCCCGAGTCGGAACTGGCCGGCATCGCCGAGAGCCTCTCAGGTTCGTGCACCACGGAGATCGCCTCCTTCGACGAGTTCACCAACCTACTCGCCGACGACAGCTCCTACGGGGAATATGACCACATCATCTTCGATACCGCCCCGACGGGCCACACGCTCCGCCTGCTGCAACTGCCCGGCTCGTGGACCGATTTCCTGGCGGCCGGCAAGGGCGACCCGTCCTGCCTGGGCCCGCTGTCAGGACTCGAGAAGCACAAACAGGTGTACGCCACGGCAGTCCGGGCCCTCACCGATCCGGCGAGGACCCGGCTTGTCCTGGTCACGCGTGCGCAGACTTCGTCCCTGAGCGAGATCGAGCGGACATATCTCGAACTCAACCAGATCGGAATCGGGGGCGGTTACGTCGTCGTCAACGGCCTCCTGCCGGAAGCCGCAGGCGAGGAGGAACTGGCGCGGGCCCTGAGGGCCCGCGAGTCCGCAGCCCTGGCCGCCATACCGGACGCGGTCGCCGGGCTGCCCCGCGATGTCCTGGAGCTGAAGCCGGGCAACATGGTCGGCATTCCGGCACTTGAGTCCCTGTTCGTGGCCACTTCCGACGCCGGAATCACGGCGGATGCGGTCCGGGTGACGGAAGTCCACGACGCCCCGCTGGCCGTCCTCGTGAACGAGTTGGAATCCGACGGCCACGGCCTCGTGCTGTGCATGGGCAAGGGCGGAGTCGGGAAGACCACCGTCGCTGCCGCCATCGCCGTCGCGCTGGCCAAAAGGGGCCATGCGGTCCACCTCACCACGACTGACCCCGCAGCCCATCTGACCGAAACACTCCACGGTTCCGTGAAGGGCCTGACGGTCTCGCGCATCGATCCGGAGGCGGCCATCCAGGAGTACCGCAGCCACGTCATGGCGACCAAAGGCCGGACCCTGGACGAGGAAGGACGTGCGGCGCTGGCCGAGGACCTGCTGTCCCCGTGCACCGACGAGGTGGCCGTGTTCCGCCAGTTCTCCCGGGTGGTGCAGGAATCCCGCAGGCACTTTGTTGTCATCGACACCGCGCCCACCGGCCACACCCTGCTGCTCCTGGACGCCACGGGCTCCTACCACCGCGAAATTGCCCGCCAGGTCGGCGACACCATGGGGTTTGTAACGCCGCTCATGCGCTTACAGGACCCGGCACAGACCAAGGTTGTTCTCGTCACCCTGGCCGAACCGACGCCGGTGCTCGAAGCAGAGGAACTGCAGGCTGACCTGGAAAGGGCAGGGATTCATCCCTGGGCCTGGGTGGTCAACAACTCGATCGCCGCCGCGCACCCGGAAACGCCGTTCCTGCAGGCCCGCGCCGCGAGCGAAGTCGAACAGATTTCCAGGGTGCGGACCCTGACGGGCCGGGTAGCCCTCATTCCGTTGCTGCCCGACGAGCCCATCGGCGAAGACAAACTATCGGCCCTGACCGCCCTCAGCTCCCTGCCCGCCTGAGCTGGATCCGGGCCCGGCCTTCGCCGCAGCCCGGCTAGCCCTCCGGGCCGCGGTCCAGCAGCGCCTCGAGGTCCCGGGCCGTGGCATCCAGCCTGGCGATCGTGTCCCGCTGGATCGACCGCAGGTACTCGGCATCGGACTCGCCGTCCTGTACCCAGTCCTCATCTCCCGGTGCATCCATGGCCCGGCGCGTGTTGGCGGTCGCGATCCTGACGTTGTCCAGCATGGCGCGCAAGCGGTCCTCAGTGCTGGGGGTCTCGGTCTTCATGTGTCCTCCTTGCCTTTGGTCCTGTTGCCAGGTCCCAGGGACTACCTTCCCCGTCGGCGCGTCGGCAGCACAAGAACTAAAAGACCCGTGTGCGCCGTTCAATCAGGACGGTGTCCTGCCACTGACCCGCGGCAGGACCATAAGCCATCCGGGCAATCTTTTCCCGCCGGCCGACCACCCTGAATCCGTGGGCAAGGTGCAGGTTCAGGCTCTGCTCGTTTTCAGGGAAGACGCTCGCCTGGATGGTCCAGATGCCGTCCCGTTCCGTCGAAGCGATCAAGGACCGGAGGAGGACGGATCCAATCCGCCTGCCGCGTGCCGCCTCGGATACGTAAATGGAATGTTCCACCACGCCGGAGTAAACCGGGCGGCCGGATACGGCGGAGACGGCCGCCCAGCCGAGGATTCCGGCGTCGGGCGCCTCCGCCACCAGGCGGTGGGACGCAAGCCGCGAACCGTCAAAACGGGACCAGTCCGGCGCCTCGGCCTCGAACGTCGCCTGCCCGGTCGCGATTCCCTCGCTGTAGATCCGCCGGACGTCGGGCCAGTCCGATTCCCGCATCGGCCGGACAGTGACGTCGGGCGCGGCGGCCGCGCTCACAGGGAAGCCAGCAGGCCGGCCGTCTGCTCAAGGGCCCCGGGAACCAGCGAGTAATAAGCCCAGGTGCCGCGCTTCTCACGGTGCAGCAGGCCGGCGTCGACCAGAATCTTAAGGTGGTGCGACACGGTGGGCTGGCCCAGGTCAAGCGGTTCGGTGAGATCGCAGACGCACGCTTCCCCGTCGCCGGTGCCCTTGACGATGGAGAGCAGCCGGAGCCTGTTGGGGTCCGACAGGGCCTTGAAGACGAGGGCCTTTCGCTGGGCATCCTCTGCACTGAGGACCGGCTGGCCGGACGGTGCACAGCAGGCCTCGTCAAGGGCCGGTTCAAGGGTTTGCAGAGAGTTCATGCCTCTATTATGCACATTGATTGACATTCATCGATATAGTTGGCGATACTTCATATCGACAAGCATCAATTTATCGTAGCGCTGCACAGACAGCCCTGCACCAAAACGGCCGCGCCAGCGGAGCCACAAGCAGAACCGCGCCAGCGCAGCATAGGAGTTCCGTGAGCATCCAGACCGACCAGTCGCCCGCCCCTGAAGGTGAGGCTGCCGTCGCCGGCAAACTCTCCACCGTGGACCGTTTCCTCCCGGTGTGGATCATTGCCGCCATGGTCCTCGGACTGCTTCTGGGCAGCTTCATCCCGGGCCTGAACACCGCGCTGGAGGCGGTCAAGGTAGGCGAAGTATCGCTGCCGATCGCCGTCGGCCTGCTGGTGATGATGTACCCGGTGCTCGCGAAGGTCCGCTACGACCAGACGCACCGCGTCATCGGCGACCGCAAACTGATGATTACCTCACTGGTCCTGAACTGGGTGCTGGCCCCGGCGTTCATGTTCGCCCTGGCCTGGCTCTTCATCCCGGACCTGCCCGAGTACCGCACCGGGCTGATCATTGTCGGCCTGGCCCGCTGCATCGCGATGGTCATGATCTGGAACGACCTTGCCTGCGGCGACCGGGAAGCCGCCGCCGTGCTGGTAGCCATCAACTCCGTCTTCCAGGTCATCGCCTTCGGTGCGCTGGGCTGGTTCTACCTTCAGCTCCTGCCGTCCTTGCTTGGGCTGCCGACCACCAGCGCGGACTTCTCCTTCTGGTCCATCACCGCCTCCGTGCTGGTGTTCCTGGGGGTCCCGTTGCTGGCAGGCTTCCTGACCCGCACCATCGGCGAGAAAGCCAAGGGCCGCGACTGGTATGAAGGCACCTTGCTCCCCCGGCTCGGCCCGTGGGCGCTGTACGGTCTGCTTTTCACCATCACCTTGCTCTTCGCCCTGCAGGGCGGGACCATCACGTCCCGGCCCGTGGACGTCGCCCGGATCGCCTTGCCGCTGCTGGTCTACTTCCTGGTCGTGTTCGGCGCCGGGATGCTGGTCGGCAAGCGGCTGGACCTCGGCTACGCGAAGACCACCACGTTGGCGTTCACGGCTGCCGGCAACAACTTCGAACTCGCCATCGCCGTGGCGATCGGTACCTTCGGCGTCACCTCGGGTCAAGCCCTGGCCGGCGTCGTCGGGCCCTTGATCGAAGTCCCCGTCCTCGTTGCACTGGTTTACGTGGCCCTCTGGGCCCGCAAGCGCTACTTTGGCCCCCACCCCCTTTCCGCCTAACCCCACAAACTTCAGGAGAACACCATGAGCACCGACACCGCCAAGAAGCCCTCAGTCCTTTTCGTTTGCGTCCACAATGCCGGCCGCTCCCAGATGGCCGCCGCCTTCCTCACCACCCTCGGCGAAGGCCGGATCGAGGTCCGCTCCGCCGGCTCGCAGCCCGCGGAGAAGGTGAACCCCGCCGCCGTCGAAGCCATGGCCGAACTCGGCATCGACATGTCCGCCGAGATCCCCAAGGTCCTCACCACCGAGGCCGTGAAAGAGTCCGACGTCGTCATCACCATGGGCTGCGGCGACACCTGCCCGATCTTCCCCGGCAAGCGCTACGAGGACTGGGAACTCGAGGATCCGGCGGGCCAGGGCGTCGACGCCGTCCGGCCCATCCGCGACGAAATCAAGTCCCGCATCGAGGGCCTCATCGCTTCCCTCACCCCCGCCGCCAAGTAGCCCCAACCGGAAGAAACAGAGGACACCATGGCTGTAGCCACAACCCTTCCCGTAGCTGTCATCGGAGCCGGGCCGATCGGCCTCGCCGCGGCAGCCCACCTGCTCGAGCGAGGCCTCGATCCGCTCATTCTTGAGGCCGGCCCGACCCCGGCAGCCGCCATCGAGCAGTGGCGCCACATCCGGCTGTTCTCGCCGTGGCAGTACAACACCGACGCCGCCGCCGTCCGCCTGCTCGCCGCTACCGGCTGGGAAGCTCCTGAGCCGACGGCGCTGCCCACCGGCGGCGACCTCATCGACCGGTACCTCACCCCGCTGGCTTCACTCCCGGCGATCGCGTCACGCCTGCACACCGGCGCCCACGTCGTCGCGGTAACCCGTCTGGGAATGGACAAGACCCACAGCCGGAACCGTGACACCACCCCCTTCGTGGTCCGGGTTGAACACGCCGACGGCGAAGTCCGCGACTACCGGGCCGCCGCTGTCGTTGACGCCTCCGGCACCTGGTCCACCCGCAACCCGCTCGGAACCTCGGGATTGCCCGCCGTCGGCGAAGCCGCCGCTGCCGGCCACATCTCCTCTCCCCTGCCGGACGTGCTGGCACGCCACCGTGGGGCCTTTGCCGGCCGCACCGCCGTCGTGGTCGGCGCGGGACACTCCGCCGCCAACACCCTGATCAACCTCTCCGAGCTCGCAAGCGAGGAGCCCGGGACGAAGATCGTCTGGGCGATCCGCGGCGCTTCGGCAGCCAAGGTCTACGGCGGCGGCGACGCCGACGGTCTCGCCGCCCGCGGCCAGCTCGGCAGCCGGCTCCGCGCCCTGGTGGAGGACGGCACCGTTGAGCTGCACACCGGCTTTGGTATCGCGGGCCTCGCCGCGGACGACGCCGCCGTCACCCTGACCGCCGCCGACGGCCGCACCCTCGTCGCCGACGTCGTCGTTCCGGCCACCGGGTTCCGCCCGAACCTCGACATGCTCCGGGAACTCCGGCTGGAGCTGGACCCCGGCGTCGAGGCACCGCGGGAACTCGGCCCGCTGATCGACCCCGAGTTCCACTCCTGCGGCACCGTGGAACCGCACGGCGCCAAGATGCTGGCCCACCCGGAGCAGGATTTCTACATCGTGGGCATGAAGTCCTACGGCCGGGCGCCGACCTTCCTGCTGGCCACCGGCTACGAACAGGTCCGCTCCGTCGCGGCCGCCCTGGCCGGGGACCGTGAAGCCGCCGACACCGTCCAGCTCGAACTGCCGGAGACCGGGGTCTGCTCCTCGGACATCGGCACCAGTTGCGACGTCCCGGCCGCGGCAACGGGTTTCGTGGCGGAAACCTCCGGCGGCTGCTGCGGGGCGCCCGAGCCCGTACTCGTCGGGTTCCCCACCGGCCTGGCGCACGGCCGCTCCGGCGATAACTGACCACCCGACCGGGACCTCCCGTTGCCAACGCACGCTCCCACCCGGACCCTCGTCGCGGAGGGCGCACCGCGTGGCGGCCTCGCCGCACTGTGCATCACCCAGACGACCGGGTGGGGCGTGCTCTATTACGCGCTAATCGCCGCGGTCCGGCCCATCAGCGGGGACACCGGCTGGGATCCCGCCGCGGTCACGGGAGCCTTTTCCGCAGGACTGCTGGTCTCCGCGGTGGCCGGCATCTTTGTGGGCAGGATCCTTGACCGAACCGGACCGCGCGCGTTGATGGTTGGCGGGTCGCTGATTGGCACAGTGGCTATGCTTCTCGTGGCTGCGGCGCCGAGCCTGCCGGTGTTTCTTGCCGCGTGGCTGCTTGCCGGTACCGCGCAAGCCGCAGTGCTGTATCAGCCGGCATTCACAGTGATCAGCCGCTGGTACGGACCCGCACGCATCAGGCCCCTGACCGTCCTGACCCTCGTGGCCGGATTCGCGTCCACGATCTTCGCCCCTGCCACCGCCGCCCTGACCGCCCTATTCGGCTGGCGGGCCGCCTTTGTCATCCTCGCCGGGAGCATGGCGATCATCACGGTTCCGCTGCATGCCCGATTCCTCAACCACAGCTGGTCCCCGGCGGCCGCCAACACGAACGCCGGGGACCGCCGTGCGCTGGCGCGGGATGTCCGGCGAAGCCCGGAATTCCTCGGCCTGCAGGCCCTCATGGCCCTCCTGTGCCTCGGGCTCTACACCGTGACCCTGAACATCATCCCGCTGTTGCTGGAAAAGGGCGCCGACTACGCCACGGCCGCTCTGGGGCTTGGCCTGGTGGGCGGCGGGCAGRTGGCTGGCCGGCTGTTGTTCGCCGCCATCCCGGCCGGCGCCCGGCTGCCCGGCATCACCGGCACGGCGGCGGGTGCCATCCTCCTCCTGGCGGCGCTGCCCGGCCCGGTGCCGGTACTGATCGCGGCCGGGATGGTCGCCGGCGCGGTCCGAGGGTGCCAGACCCTGCTGCAGGCCACGATCGTGGGGGACCGCTGGGGCACCCGGAGCCTGGGCACGCTGCAGGGGATCTTCTCGGCCCCGCTGACAGCAGTTACCGCCATCGCTCCGGCGGCGGGACCCATGCTGGCGGCCGGACTGGGCACGTACACGGGCATGACGTACGCCATGGCCGGTGCGGCCGGCACGGCAGCCGTCCTCGCCGCCGTCGTGAGCCAGCGCAAAGTCCGGCCGCACGCAATCAGCTGAGAAGCGTCGGGGTCCGGTCCCGCCTTCAGGCGCCATACTGAGGCCATGGGCCCGGAATCCCTCCGTACCGCGATCCGGGACCGCGGGCCCCTCGGAGGGCCGGGGAACTGAGGCAAGGGAGCGCAGACCATGGATCCGACGAAAGACGGGATCACAACCGGGTACCGCCACGCCATCCACGACCTCGCCGCCTGGCTGGGGAGCGCCACGCCCGCGGAACTTCGCCGGAAGAGCGCCGGCACCCGGTGGACCAACGAGGAACTCCTGTTCCACATGGTGTTCGGCTACATGGTCGTCCGTGCCCTGCTTCCCCTCGTCCGGGTGGTCAGCCGGCTCCCCAGGCCGGCAGCCACTGCCTTCGCCACAGCGCTGAACGCCGCCACGGGACCCTTCGATGTGGTGAACTACTGGGGCTCGCGCGCCGCCGCCCTCGTCTACAACAGGCGCCGGATGGCCAGGAAACTTGAAAGAACTGTCACCGCGCTGATACGGCAACTGGAACGTGAGAACTCTGCCTCGCTCGCCAGGACCATGCCGTTTCCGGACCGGTGGGACCCGTTCTTCAAGCCGGTCATGACCCTCAACGACGTCTACGCCTACCCCACCCTTCACTTCGATTTCCACGCCAGGCAACTGAGCCTCCGCCCGCCGGACAGAGCAGGGAAGCGCTGACGGCGTGGGCCGACCCAACCCGGCCCGGCCCGAGGCGTGAGGCCACGATCCCCCGCATCGTGTGCGACGCTGGTTGCATGGACCTCGAGGTGTCGCCCGCGCTCACGATTCCCTCGTCCGAACTCCGCTGGCGGTTCTCGCGTTCCTCCGGGCCGGGAGGCCAGCACGTCAACACTTCGGACAGCCGCGTTGAACTCTCCTGGAACATCGCCGCCTCGGCAGCGCTCACGGACGACCAACGCGTGCTGCTGCTCGAACGGCTCGGACGACGGCGCCTCATCGGCGGGGTGGTGACCGTGACCGCATCGGAGCAACGGTCCCAGTTGCGCAATCGCGAGATCGCGCTGGCGAAGCTGTCCGAGCTCGTGGCTGCCGGCCTTGCCCCGGAAGCTGCTCCCCGCCGGCCGACCAAACCCACGCGGGGCTCGAACCGCCGCCGCCTCGCCGCAAAGGAACAACGGGCAGCGACAAAACGCCAGCGAAGGCGGCCTTCGGCGGAGTAGCGCGGCAGGCCGTCCGCAGCCGGCGCCCCCTGTCGCCGCAGGCGGGCATTGGCTAAAATCAGGGTCCCCGGTCAATCGACCCGGGACCCCGGCGGTTCGGCCCGGCCGAAAGCCCGCCGGGCTGAGCAGAGAGGCCAGCCATGGACTTCGCCCCGGCCAATGAGCATCCTCTGGATCCCTTCCCTTATTACCAACGCATGCGGGAAGCAGCGCCCGTCTTTCACGACGAGCAGTCGGGCAGCTGGCATGTCTTCCGGTACGACGACGTGCAGCGGGTGCTCTCCGAACACGCCACGTTTTCCTCGCGGATGCGTGGCGACGATCCTTCCGAGGCAGGACACCTGTTCGAGTCCAGCCTCATCACCACCGACCCTCCCCGGCACCGGCAGTTGCGCTCCCTGGTGACGCAGGCGTTCACGCCGAAAGCCGTGGACGCGCTTGCACCCCGCATCACGCAGCTCACCACCGAACTCCTCGACGGGATCGCTTCACTCGGGACGGCGGACCTGATCCAGGCACTGGCGGTTCCGCTGCCGGTGATCGTGATCTCGGAACTGATGGGCGTGCCCGCCGAAGACCGTGACCGGTTCAAGCAGTGGTCCGACGTTATTGTCAGCCAAACGCGGACCGGCGCGATGAATGAGGACCACCGGGCCACCAATCTTGAGATGACGGCGTACTTCCTGGACCTGATCGAACAGCGTCGCAGCCGGCCCGGCAATGATTTGATCAGCAACCTGCTCTCCGCCGAGATCGACGGGCAGAAACTTAGCGTGGTCGAACTGCTGGGTTTCTGCAGTCTGCTGCTGGTCGCCGGCAATGAAACAACCACCAACCTGATCGGCAACGCCGTGCTCTGCTTCACTGAAGCGCCCGGCACCATCGATCGGCTGCTGCAGGAACCGGCGCTGCTCCCCCAGGCCATAGAAGAGGTACTCCGCTTTCGGTCGCCGGTGCAGTCCATGTACCGGATTGCTGTCGCCGACACCACCCTCGGCGAAGTTCAGATTCCGGCCGGCGCCCCGCTCGTGGCCTGGATCGGTTCCGCGAACCGCGACGAGCGGCAATTCCAGCGGGCGGCCGAATTCGACGTCGACCGGGGCCAGCTCCGGCATCTGGCGTTCGGCCACGGCGTTCACTTTTGTCTCGGCGCCCCGCTGGCCAGGTTGGAGGCAAGGATCGCGCTGGAGGGCATCCTGTCCCGGCTGCCCGGGCTGACGCTGGCCCCGGGAGCGAGCCTTGAACGGATGGACAGCAGCATCGTCTATGGGCTGAAGGCGCTGCCGGCCAGCTGGCAGTCAGCCTGAACGCAGGGGCGTGCAGTTCCGGGGTGCAAGGCCTAGCCTTTATCCCGGCTTTCGAACTCCTCGTCCATCTCGAAACCCCGGAACTCTGTCTCCGGGTTCGGCTCGCCCTCAGCCACCACCTCGTGGTCCAGTTGACGCTGGATTTGGCTGTCCAGTATCTGCAGTTCCTGGTCGGACACCTTGTCCAAGTGCTCCGGAAATGGTTCTTCCGGGGTCAAGTGAAGATCTTCTGCTGCCATGCCCACTCCACTTCTACGTCGAAATCCGGACCCGCTCCCTGGTAGGGGCGGCGGCGGATAGGGACAAGTATAGACGCGACCCGGCTCCGCTTGTCGCTCATGAGTACACCCCATCCACGCACTCGACATCTGCGCCGACCCCTGATGCGCACCCTGCTGGGCCGGAGCATACTGGGGGCATGAGTGAGCGTGACGACTTCCTTGCCTGGGTCAAGACCGCGCTGTACCAAGCGGAACTGGCGCTCCACAATGGCGACTCTGCTCCCCGCCGGGCGCTCTGGTCCCGCAACGAGCCTGTGAGCGTCCTAGGGGCATGGCGCAACGCGTTCGGGCAGCATCAACTGGATGAGCTGTTCGCGGGGCTCGCGGAGAGCTTTTCCGACTGCACGTCCTACGCCTTCGAACTTCAGGCGTATGACGTGGTGGGCGACATGGCCTACACCGCCGGTTTGGAACACACCTCTGCCTCCGTCGACGGTGAGCCGCGGACCTACACCCTGCGGGCCACCCAGGTGTACCGACGCGAAGATGGCGAGTGGAAAGTCGCGCATCGGCACGGCGACAACGTGAGCGGGGACTAACCCCGCCCTATCTAACCTGGGGATACGATCCCAGCTCGTACGGGTCGTCGTAGACGGACCAGCGGATCGGTGGCCTGAGATCGAGGTTGCCGGCCTCCAAAAGCCCGTTGTGAATGTCCTGGCGCCCGTGCTTCTGATAATCGCCCCAGGCTTTCAGGATCTTTACCCGGTCCTTGACCACGGCTGCGAGGTACATGGACTCGTCCCCGCCCTGGGCCGGAGGGCGTTCGGCCTTACGGGCTGCGGCCAGGATGCCGCCGAAAGACTCGTCGTCGTCCCCGGGACCATGGTTGACCGAGACGTCGTAGTAGATCGCAAGCCCCAGCGGCCCGACGCCGTCCCGGACGGCCTCTTCAAAGGCCGGCTGCCAGTACACCCGGTCCCGTTCCGCCTGCTGGGCCAACTGGAAGGCCGGGTCACTCGCGGCCCTCTTCCAGTCGGCCGTGAAGCCAGGATCAAGTAGTCGATGACTCAAGGCAGGGCGTTCCTTGTAGGGCGCTTCCATGATCTGCTCCAACTGCGGCAGGTAGCGCGCCAGCGGATTCCCCGGGGCGGCATTTTCGTAGGCACGGACCAGCTCGAGCATATCGCCGGTGCCACTGCACCAGCCCACCAGCCCACCGGTGTAGCCACGTCCGTCGTCGATGTCCTCGATGTATCCGAAGGAAGTGGTCCAGTCAGGAGTGGAGTTCTCGGCGGTGGAGGTGAGCTGGAGCGCTATCTCCTTGTACACCGGGTTGGCGATATCGGCCCGGGAATGGGTCTCGGTATTTCCCTGCTGGTCTTTTCGTCCCCAAAGTCGCTCAAACATCAGACCTCCCGAAGTTGTCTTGGCGCCGAGCCTAGCAGCCGGCCAGCCGGCGTAACAGGGCCTGTCCGGCCCTGTGCAACGTGGCCAAGACCCGCCTTTGCTGTTCCATTCGGGCGGCACGTGTTTTGGGTATCGTCCACGCCTTGCGGCGGTCCGCCGCGTTTGTAGACTGAACCGGGATCCACCTATTCGGTTGGCAGGGTACGGGAGTGAACATGGCTACTTTTCGGGAACTTCACCACGGCGCGGCGCCGCTCTTGCTGCCCAATGCGTGGGACGTCGGATCCGCGTTGGCCTTTGCGACAGCGGGATTCCCGGCCATCGGCACCACCAGCTTTGGCATTGCGGCAAGTGCCGGCCTCCCGGACGGAGGCGGGTCCAGCAAGGCGGCAACCTCCGCCCTGGCTGCCCAACTGTGCCGCCTGCCGGTCCACATCACGGCGGACATCGAGGACGGTTACTCCGACGACCCCGCCGAGGTTGCCGAATTCGTGGCTCAACTGGCGGCCCATGGCGTGGCCGGGGTCAACTTGGAGGACAGCACGGCCGGACACCTTGTCGATCCAGCAGCCTTTGCCGAGAAGGTTGCCGCCGTCAAACAACGCAGCCCGGCCGTGTTCATCAACGCCCGGGTAGACAACATCTGGTTCGGCGAAGAAGCCACAGTGGATGCCGTGCTGCTCCGTGCCGGTCTTTACGCCGACGCCGGGGCGGACGGGATCTTCGTGCCCGGGCTGGCGGTCCCGGAGGACATCCGGGCCGTCACCGCCGGCATTGCGCTGCCGGTCAACGTGCTGGCACATCCCTCGCTGACTGTTGCCGAGCTCGGTGAGCTGGGGGTCCGGCGGGTGAGTTCCGGCTCCCTGCCCTACCGCGCAGCGGTCGACGCGGCGGTCAACGTGGCCAGCGCCCTGCGCGATGGCAAGAAGCTCCCACCCGCTACCCCGTATTGGGAGATGCAATCGCGCCTGGTGTCATTTAGCCAACGCCTCACGGATTGAGGGCGAGGGGCAGCTGATTGCCGCCGTGGTTATCGCTCGGCGCGCGATCCGGGCTTCTGTCCGGTACCGGCGTAGTAAGCAGCAGCCATGTCCTGCTTGGAGCGGCCCTGGGACGCGACCCGTTCGAGGCGCGCGGCGGACGCCTCGACACCGTCGAGCCGAAGACCCTGTTCGCGGGCGGCGTCGATGATGAGGCGGGCGTCTTTCAGCGACGTATCGACCGCAAAAGACGCCGGTTCCAGCCGATCATCGCGAATGAGTCCGGCCTTGGTGCGCAGGAAGGGCAGATCGAGGCCGCCGCCGTCGATCAAGTTGAAGAATTGCTGCGGGTCCACCCCGAGCGCCTCGGCCAGGGCAAGGATCTCACCGGCGGCATTCGAGGCGGCGATGACCCAGCTGTTCACGACGAGCTTCAGCCGCGTTGCCGAGCCCGCGGCCGGGTCCTGACCAGTCCAGACCGTGCGCGCCCCGATGGCGTCCACTACGGGTGCCACGCGCTCGCGCACAGCTTCCGGTCCCGCCGCGATCACCAGGAGCTGGCCGGCCTCGGCAGGCTCGCGGGTGCCGGAAACGGGCGCTTCGACCAAGTCGAGACCGGCCTCGTTGGCCAGGTCCGCAAGGGCTGCGACGTCGTGCACACCGACAGTCGTGGACTGCACCCAGGCGGTGCCCCGCCGGACTCCCGCGGCTGCCTGTCGGATCACGTCGGTCACGGCTGCAGCGTCAAAGAGCATGGTCACCACAACGTCCGCGCCGGCAACAGCCTGCGCCGGGGACACGGCGACCTGGGCTCCGGCGTCGGCGAGCGGGGCGGTCTTGGCCTGGTCGCGGTTCCACACGTGGACCTCGTGCCCGGCCCGCAGCAGGTTGCGGGCCATCGCTGCCCCCATGATGCCCGTGCCCAGCACCGCCACCGTGCGTTTCGTGTCCATCCTGTGGTCCTCTCGATCGTTGTACAAGCGGCCTTAGCGATCCGCGTCGGTGTAACGCCCCTGGCCGCCCCAAGCAGACATCCTACCGATCACGGTGTGGACGTCGGCGTAGCTGCCCGGGCGTCCCGCGGGCGCGGTCTTCCCTTTGGTCAGGACATCGACGTCGGTGTAACTGCCGGGCAACGGCTTGTTCGCCGACTCAGGGCGCTGAAGCGTGTTGGTGTCGGTGTAAGCGGCCTTCCTGGCCTGATCACGCAGGGGCTGGGGAACAGTTAAAGTACTCAAGAAAATCTCCTTTAGTTAGGCGGGCGTCCAAAGAAGCCACGCTCGATGACTGCCGCCTCCGGGCTTGACCGGAGCTCCGCGGCTAACACCCACTCTTCGCCGCCTCGCGATAGGTTTCAAAGAGGGATAGTGCATCGTCTAATAGGGGATGTTTATTACAGCTGGTCAGCAGGCTGATTCTCCAGGAATGTGAGATCGGCCGCACGGGCCACCGCGGTCAGCGCCCGGGCAAGGACGGTTTCCGGCTCGCGGGAGAGGGTGACAAGGCCTACTTCCGCCTGCCGCTCCGGCCCCACCAAACGGAGGGCGCGCACGCCACGCGGGAGTTCAAACACGTGCAACCACGCCGCCGGGACAATCGTTGACCACTGCCCGGCCTTCATCTGGGCCAGCAGCAAAGCGACCGAGTCCGTTTCAAGCCGCGGCGCGGCAGTCAGGCCCACGTCCCGGAGAGCATCATCCACCTGCCGGCGTCCCTGCATCGACCGGTCCAACAGGCACAGGGGCAGTCCTGCCGCGTCGGACCAGCCGACCGTGCTGCCCCCGAAGGCTCCCCGCTCGTCCGCTGTGAGCAGCACGTGCTTTTCGAAGTACAACCTGGTCACCCGGAAGCCATCCGGTACCGGGCCGCCTACGTAGGCGATCCCGGCGTCGATCTCAAAATCTGCCAGCAGCCGCAGGACGTCCTCGGACCTGAGATCGGACGCGACATGCACATTGGCCAAAGGATGCGCCGCGCAGAAGGCGGCGGTCAGCACGGACACGGCTGGTGACGCGGTCGGAATCGCGCCAATCCGCAGCTGCCCGGTCACGCCGGACCGCATGGCACTGATCTGTTCGGTCAGAGCCTTACGGTCCGCCAGAATGCGTCGCGCCCACACCACGATCTGTTCACCCTCGGCCGTCAGCCCCTCGAACCTATTGCCCCGACGGATCAGCGGAACGTCCAACTCAACTTCAAGTTTCCTAATCCCCTCCGACAAGGCCGGTTGGGAAACCGAGCAACTCTCGGCCGCCCGTGCGAAATGCCGCTCCCGGGCCAAGGCGACCATGTACTCAAGTTGGCTGAAGATCATAGCCTCCGGTCTACCGCACGAAGACACCGAATTCACCACCCCGGCTTCTGGAACCTCTGGTTTTCGCGTATATCGGAATGTATCGTTGAGTATCGTTCGCGATCCACTAAGGAGACCAGCATGCGTAATTCATACCCGGCCGGCGGATTTGGCACGCCAAACATCGACGGCATGTGGCAGGCGGTTGAGGAACTGCGTTCAAGGTTTGAGAAGCGCTCGGGCACCCGCGCGGGACGCGGCGAGGTCCGGTCCGCGGTGCTGGCCCTGCTCGCCGAACGGCCGATGCACGGCTATCAGATCATCCGCGAAATCGAGGAGCGCAGCAGCGGCAGCTGGAAGCCGAGTGCCGGCTCCGTCTACCCCACGCTGCAGCTGCTGTCCGACGAGGGGCTCATCCGCGCCGAGGAGTCCAACGGCCGCAAGATCTACTCGCTGACCGAGGCAGGCCGGGAGGTCGTAGCGGGTGCGGATCCGTCGGAGCCCTGGGAGTCGTCGGGGCCGGCCGCCGGCCCCGGATTCGCGGCACTGCCCAAGGCCGGCGTCGAGCTGGCGCAGGCCGCAGCCCAGGTCGGTCGCACCGGTTCCCCGGAGCAAGTGAAGCAGGCGGTTTCGGTGCTCGACGAGGCACGTCGCCGACTGTATTCGATCCTCGCCCAGGACTGACGCGGGTGACGTCGGTTCGTCGGACCCGGGCAGATCCGGCACCCGGCTTCGGGGACACCCGCGCCCGCTACCGTCGCATCCTGCGCTTCGCGGCGTGGCAGCTCGCGGTGACCTGGTGGTTTGAGTTGTTTCTCCCCCGCCTCGGGCTGGGCAGAATTGCCGAGCGCACCAGGGCGAGGAGGATGCGGCGCTTCGCGCAGCACTTCCACGTGCTCGCGGTGGAGCTGGGCGGCCTGATGATCAAGGTCGGTCAGTTCCTCTCCTCCAGGCTCGACGTGCTTCCGCCGGAGATCACCCGGGAACTCGAGGGACTTCAGGATGAGGTGCCTCCCGTGCCGTTCTCCGCAATCCGTATACTGGCCGAGGCGGAGCTGGGCGCGCCGCTGGAACAGGTTTTCGCCTCAGTCGAGGAGACGCCGATTGCCGCGGCGTCCCTCGGGCAGGCGCACCGTGCACAACTCCTTCCCTCCCATGGCGCCGACGCCGGTCTCAAAACCGTCGTGTTGAAGGTGCAGCGCCCGGGTATCGATGCGATTGTCGACGTCGACCTGGCGGCATTGCGCAAAGTGGGCGGCTGGCTCAGCCGCGTGCGACTCGTGTCCGATCGTGCGGACATGCCGGCCCTGGTCGAGGAGTTTGCGCAGATTAGTCTCGAGGAAATCGACTACCTGCACGAGGCAGCGAATGCAGAGCGCTTTGCGGCTGATTTCGCCGACGACGACCGCGTAGGGGTGCCCGATGTTGCGTGGGAGTGGAGCACCCGCCGCGTGCTCGTGCTGGAAGATGTCGCGGCGATCAAGATCACTGACGCGGACGCACTTTTGGCGGCGGGCATCGATCCGGCGCAGGTTGCCCCGATTTTTGCCTCGGTCATGTTCGACCAGCTGTTCACCCGCGGGTTCTTCCATGCCGATCCGCACCCCGGCAACATCTTTGTCACCCCGGTTGCCGATTCAGCTGCTCCCTCTGCAGGGCGCCCGTGGAAGCTGACGTTCATCGACTTCGGCATGATGGGCGAGGTTCCGCCCAGCACTCGGAGCGGCCTGCGGAAGCTTCTGATCGCGGCCGCCTCGCGTGACGGCAAGGGCCTGGTGGGCGCGATCAGCGACGTGGGTGTGTTGGTGCCTTCGGCCGACAAGGCCGAGCTCGAACGGGCGATGACGCACCTCTTCGCCCGGTTTGGCGGGATGGGCTTCGCCGAGCTTCGCGAGGTTGACCAGCGGGTGTTCCTTGATTTTGCGGTGGAATTCCGCGATCTGGTTCGCTCGCTGCCGTTCCAGTTGCCGGAGAATTTCCTGCTCATCATCCGGGCGATGTCACTGACCTCGGGCGTGTGCAGCTCGCTGGACGCCCGGTTCAATCTCTGGGACGCGGTCGAGCCCTATGCGGCGCAGCTGCTCCGCGACGAGCGGGGCAACATCGTCCAGGATGTGGCCCAGCAGGCGCTCGACGCCGCCGGGGTCGCCCTGCGTCTGCCGAAACGCCTCGACGGGCTCATCAGCCTAATCGAGGACGGTTCGCTATCGGTGGCCAATCCGCGCCTCGAACGGCAGCTGGCCCGGCTGGACCGCACGGCGCAGCGAGCTGCATCGGCGCTGATCTTCGGTGCCCTGCTCATTGCAGGTGCCGTGGTCCGGGCGGACGACGCGGTGCTCGGCAACGTTTTGATGATTGCGTCGGCAGTTCCGCTGCTCCACGGGTTGTGGACGGGGCGCCGCGGCCTCTAAGTACAGTGCCACGGGCAATGATCGCCCTTTCTCGGGCACACCCGTCCGCATCAGCCGGGCCAGGCGGGCCCTGTTCCCGCACTCGGCACCGTCAGCCGTTGCCCTTGGAGGTCACTCCGCGGCGGCTTGTTCCTGGCCGCCCAGATCGCTAATCGAACTCCGCTCCCCTGCCGAAGCCGAACGGAGGAACAGCTCACGGGAGGCGACTTCAATGCCCAAGGCAGTCGCGGCAATATCCTCCAGGGCATCCTGAATCCACATCACGGCCGTCTCGTTAGCCCTTTCCCCGACTTCGGCGTGGGGTTGGTTCGCCCGAAGCGCGGAGTATCGGGCTACTTTCACCTTGAGCACCCGGGTGAGGTCTTCGATCTCAGCCAGCAGTTGTTCCCGCGAAGTCAGTGGATCACTGGCCCAGGGGCCTCCACTCGCGGACGACGTCAGCGCGTTAAGGCCCGCTTCCCGCTCCTCCCACAAAGAACTGGCACGCTCAACGGCCGTCAGCTTCTGAGGAGTCGGGGCCGGCGGCTCCCAGACTTCTTCTACGTCGATCCCTAGGGCGAGCTGTTGATCGTCGTCTTCCGGGCCCCCGGGGTACAGACCTTCTGTGATGGTCAAGGAACGGTGGAATGGATGTACTGATCCAGGCCTATAGTTGGGGTTGCCTGACATGAGGGGGACTCCTCCGAATTAGCATGCCGAATGATGGCGCTACCGGGGTCCGGGGCAACAGCACTACTTTATCGGAATTTCAGTCCAGCCGGTAGGGTGCCCACGCAAGGATCACGTAGCTGTGACAACAGACGGCCGGGCCGCGCCGCCCACCGGCACTCGGTCCCGCGGGCATAAACTAAAACAAACAACTACGGGGTTCTTCCGCAATTGATGGCACTAAGACCGGACCGAGGAGGCGCGACCCATGTGCACTAATTTTGGCTCGGCAATGGCGCCGCTGCTGCCTCCTCCGGCCGAAAGCTTTGCCGTTGGGGACACGACAGATCCGGTCGTCCGGCATGGGTGACGGACCTGATCCCATGGCAGCGGGACTTGACGCCGGCTTGTGCAGGGGGTTCCTCACGTCATTGCCCATTTCCGGGGCCGCGGTCTCAGTGTTCGCCGGACTGGCACCGGAAACCATGGTGTGCGCCAGCAACGCAGTCTCCGCGAGGGTCGAAGAGCTGCAGTTCGACCTTGGGGAAGGCCCGCGCTGGGAAGCCCTGCGGACCCGCAACCCCGTGCTTGTGCCGGACGTGCGCAGGGGCCCGCATACCGCCTGGCCTGTCTTTGCAAAGTCCCTGTTGGAACTGGATGTTGCGGCCCTGTTCGTTTTCCCCCTCGCACTCGGCGCCATGGACATCGGCGTTGTGGAGCTTTACAGTTCAGAGCCGGGCCCGCTGAGCCCGGCAGGGCATTCCACGGCTCTGCAACTCGCCGACGCCGCAACGTGGCGGCTACTGCGCCAGCTCCTGACCCTTGCGCCAGAAAGCGGCGCCGATGACCCGCCGGATGGCTCTCCCCTCTCCCGCCGCGAGGTCCATCAGGCCACGGGGATGATTCTGGCGCAGGCGGGGACGACAGCACGGGACGCCCTCCTCCTGATGCGGGCGCATGCCTTCGCCAATGGGCGTACGGTGCGGGAGGTTGCCCGGGACGTGGTCAACAGGACCCTGGACTTCACGCCGGAGGGCACCTGACATGGGCGCATACAGTAGAATTCCGATATGGCGATGATGAGCCGCGCTGGCCGCGTAAGTGCCGCTTTCGTCAAGATTGCGGACACACTTGTGGCGGACTACGACGTCTTCGATCTGCTCCACACCCTCGTTGATGAGTCGGTCGGCATCCTCGACGCCGCCGCTGCGGGGTTGGTGCTGGTCGATCCAGCCGGCGATCTCCAGGTCATGGCTTCGACGAGCGAGGAAAGCCAACTCGTGGAAGTCCTGCAGCTTGAGGCAGGTACTGGCCCGTGCGTTGACTGCTACCGGACCGGAGCCGTCGTAGCAATCGACGATATCGCGACGCAGGGTGACCGCTGGCCGCTGTTCCAGTCCTCCGCTTTGTCCCAGGGGTTCCGGTCCCTGCATGCCGTCCCGATGCGGCTGCGCAACCGTACTATCGGCGCCCTGAACCTCTTCGGCCACGAGGCCGGTCCGCTTCCCGCCGACGACGCCGCCATTGCCCAAGCCTTCGCTGACGTGGCAACCATCACCCTGCTGCAGGAACGTGCCGCGAGGGAAACCACCCTGATCAACGAACAGTTGCAGCGCGCGCTGAACAGCCGCATCCTGATCGAGCAAGCCAAGGGCGTCATCGCCCACACCTCAAATGTCGATATGAACGCGGCGTTCGCACTCTTGCGCGGGTATGCCCGTGCCCACAACCAGACGCTCTACGAAACTGCGGACAAGATCATCAATCGAAAAGTCACCCTCTAAGCACCGGCATCTTTGGGCCCAGGGCCCCGGTAGCTGATCCAGCCGCCATACGGGCCAACCGGGAGCTCCGCCGCGTACGGCGTCCCAGGGTGAAGGTGGCACCATGGAACCATGACTCCCGTTCACGGTTTTTCCGGCTTCTTCCGGCGTCCCCAGCCCATCAAACCCCAGGACGGCGAGGAATCGGTGTGGGATTACCCGCGGCCGCCACGGGTCGAGCCGCGATCGGAACGGGTCATCGTTCGTCTTGGGGGCCAGGTCATTGCCGATACCACCGATGCAGTGCGCGTCCTGGAGACGAGTCATCCGCCTGTCTACTACTTGCCATTGAACTCCTTCCCTGCCGGGGTACTCGTCCCGGTAGAAGGCACCAGCTTTTGCGAGTTCAAGGGCGAAGCGCACTACTTCGATGTCGTCGCCGGCGGCGTCGTCGTTCGCCGTGGCGGGTGGACCTATCCGGAACCCACCCCGGGGTTCGAGGCGCTCGCCACCCGGGTGGCCCTCTACCCGGCTCAGATGGACTCCTGCGAGGTCGACGGCGAACAGGTGACCTCCCAGGACGGCGACTTCTACGGAGGGTGGATCACCAAGCAGATCGTTGGCCCGTTCAAGGGTGGCCCGGGCACCGCCGGATGGTGAGGACACCGCCGTCGGGCTGACAGGACGGCAGGCCTTCGCTGCCCGGGACTTCCGGGGCCACCTCCCCGCGCCGGAGGCCGCCCGGAATTACCGGGCCGCGCGGCGCGTGAAGATCATGTGGACAACTCCGGCTGGAGAAGGGGTCGCTTCGATGTCGAAGCGTTGCTCAAGGTCTTCGAGTCCGTCCCAGAGCCGCTCGCCACGTCCCAGCACGATCGGCACGAGGACGATGTGCATGTGGTCGATCAGATCGGCCTCGAGGAACTGTCGGACCGTGCTGACGCCGCCACCGATCCGGACGTCGAGGTCGCCGGCCAAGGCGCGGGCCTGCTTGAGCGCGGAGACGGGGTCGGCGTCGACGAAATGGAAGGTTGTCCCGCCTTCCATCTCGAGTACCGGCCGGGGATGGTGTGTTAGTACAACGACGGGGGTGTGGAAGACAGGGTTATCACCCCACCACCCCTTCCATTCCTCATCCTGCCAGGGACCCCGTTGCGGGCCGAACTTGTTGCGCCCCATGATCTCCGCGCCGATCCCGGGCTTCCACGCGCTGGCGAACGCCTCGTCCACGCCGAACGACCCCTCCGATTCCCCGTGGAAGCCCATCTCACGGAACGTGCGCGTCTCGAAGGCCCACTCCATCAGCCGTGAGCCAGCGTGACCGAAAGGAGCGTCGAGTCGCTGCCCCTCGCCGGTGCCGAAGCCGTCGAGTGAGACCGAGAAGTTATGCACGCGGACTAGGGACATGTCATCTCCTGAGGTGCTTGTCGTTTGCAGTCACCTTATGGTGATCGAACCCAACGACTCAAGAGGTGCCCGTCTTCGCGGCATAGGCGGTGGCTTCGGCCCGCACCTGGCGCAGGTAGGGATCGGACTGGTTGTAGGAGTAGATGGCGTCGGTCCACCCCTGCGCGGTTGAGAGGTCACGGCCGTGGGCGCACAGATAGCTCGCCGCGCTGAGGGCGGCGTCGTCGATATTGAACGGGTCCGCTGTTCCGTCCCCGTTCCCGTCCCGCCCAACCAGCTCCCAGGTTGAGGGAATGAACTGCATGGGTCCGACGGCGTGGTCCCAGCGGGAGTCACCGTCCAGTTCACCGGCGTCGGTGTCAGCGATGGCGGCGAATCCGGATCCGTTGAGGCTCGGGCCCACAATTGGGCCGCTCGCCTCCCCTGCGGAGTTAAGGCTGCCGCCGCCGTAGGTTCCGTGCGCGGATTCGACGAAGCCTACGGCGGCTACGGTGTTCCAGCCGATCCCGCACGCCGGAGCGGCAGCGTTGGCCGTGGTTGCCGCAGCGACGTAGGCCCGCAGAGCGCGGGCAGGGATCCCGGTCTGCGCGGCGGCCCGGAGGAGCCACTGTGCATCCGGGTTCCTGGTTACGTTCACAGCGGTGGTGATGCCGGCGGGGAACGGATCGAGCTTCGCAACCGCCCGCGGCGGCGGAGCAAGGAGCCCACGGGCGTCGACGCCGGGCTGCCGGACTGCCCAGAACGAGAATGCGGCGATGGCGCACACCGCGAGCAGGCTGAAAACCAAAAGGCGTTTTAGACGGAGCACGGACTAATCAAACCATCCAGCTCCGTGATTGCCTTCCTTCACATGGCCGCATTCATGTGGAGCCCGGGCAGCAGCTCCGGGTGGGCCGGGACGAAGAGCGCGAACACGATCAGTGAGACTCCAATGATCCGGCTGAGGGCGGGGCCGTATTTCCACGTCTTCTCTAGGAAGATAACGACCGTGAGCACCGCCATCCATGCCAGGTTCATCACGCCAACAGCAATCAGCACCACCATGAGGCCCCAGCAGCAGCCCACGCAATAGACCCCGTGGTACATGCCGACGCGGACGTCACGCAACCGGCCCCGATACCCGGAGACGTGCAATAGGAATGCTATGGGCGACCGGCAGTGCCTGAGACAGAAATCCTTCAGCGGGGTCAGCTGGTAGGCGCCGGCCGCCGCGAGCACTCCAGCCCCCACCCAGGGTGCGACGTCCGCGGCGTTCTCAGCCAGCAGCGCGGAGAGCTCCGCGGCCCCGTAGGCAACGATTCCGAATCCGATCCACGTCAAGAGATAACCGCCAATCAGGGCAGTTGTCCGGACGGCCCGGACCCCGCGGCTGCGGACGGCACGGATGGACCTGAGGTACGTCGAAGTGAGGGGCGCCAACGCCGGCAACATCATGGCAGCCATCATCAGTGTCCACACGCCCAGGAAACCCCAGAGCCCCAGTCCCATGGTCCCCGGGCCTGCGGACATGTCGGCCAGGCCTGAGACCGTGACGTACCACGCCAGCCCGGCGCCCCCGATCAAGGCCAACTCTGCGGCATGGTGCGTGGCAGCCAGGCCGCTCCTGCCCGGCACTACGCGGACCAGGCGAAGGGGGCGGAGTAGGAGTTCTTGCCGGCGTTATCCCAGGTCATCCCAAACACGTCAACGCGGGCGGTGCTCGACCTACCGACTGCCAGGGTATCGGCCGGGAATCCGACCCCGCTGATTTTGACTCCCAGGCCTGAGGGATCCAAGGGAGACACGAAGTCCTCGACCACCATGTCAACGGCACGGCCAATCCCGACGCGGTGGATACGCCCGTCGTCGGCGTAGGCCATGGTGCGGGACTCCATGCCCGCCATTTCACCGATCAAGGGGGCGAGGCCCGCCATCGGTCCCCCGAGCTGGCCGCCGAAGACTGCGCCGAGCGCTTCGGCCTGCTCGGTCGAGGCGGCGGCATCCATCAGGACTCCGAGTTTCCAGCCGCCGTCACTCATCAGGGCGGGAGTATCGGCTACGACGCAGACGGTCAGGCCGCCGACGTCGACGCCGTTCACGTCGCCCGTTTCGATGTGGAAGGCCAGTGCCACGTTGCAGCGTTCGTTGTCCGCCGGTGCGGTCAGCCCCGAAGTGGTGCAGGGGCAGGCCATATCGCAGTTGCAATTCTCAAAATACGTGCCCTCGACATGCCACGGCATTTGGGGCTCCTTTCGAAGAGGCACCCCCCACAAGAAAGTCTCCTCGAGGCCCGGACCGGTGTCAACGGAACGCGGCGACTCCTGCAGCGCGGCCCATCCGGGCCCCATTGGAAGGCTGCCGTCGGGGCTGCCGCCATCCCTGACCGGGTCGGGATTTCGTCGACCTAGGCGCGCTCCGCCAGCCGTTTGATCGAGCCGATCGCCTCCGACCACATGCCCCGCATGTCGTCGGCCCACTCGTCGGGCACCTCGAGTTCGACGAAGAGAGTTGTCACCCCGCCCGTCTCGCTGAACGAGTAGCTCTCGTGCAGCCCGACAGCGGGGCCTTCGTGGCTTTCGACGTCGTTCTGGACATCGCCGATATAGCGGATCGACACGAACTCGTGTGGCCGATTCTCCACGATGGTACCGATGAGACCGCTCGCCGTGCCGTCGTCGTTCGGGCCGACGAAGCGGATCTCGTCGCCCTCGTTCCAGCCGCCCTCATAGGTCGATCCGTCGTGAAAGGCTCCCGTCCATTCGCGGTAGGTGTCGAGGTCGAGCATGACGTTCCAGACGTGCTGCGCGGGAGCGGCGACCTCGACGCTGAATCGAAGATTCTCCATGCGCGATTGTAGAACCGAAGCGCCCTGGCAGCGCAACCACCTGCAGCGTCGGTCCCCGCGGCCGCGGGGCGCACCGGGCGAAGCACGGTCACCCCGCGATACCAACCACGAAGGACCGTGCTGATCCTGGCTGTCCTACCCTTCACACTCGACGCAGTACGAGTGGCCGTTCTTCTCGCGCGCAAGCTGGGAGCGATGCCGCACCAGGAAACAGGAGTAACAGGTGAACTCGTCCTCAGCCTGGGGGATGACTTCGACGATGAGTTCCTCGGCGACGAACTCCCCGCCGGGGGTGATGGCATCATCCAGAGCGTCTGACTCATCCAACTCCCGGACGACACTGCGGGCATCCTGGGCATTGGCGGACTTCAGCGCTTCCAAGGAGCGGTCCTGGGATTCCTTGACGTCGGAACGTACTTCGTCGTAATCGGTTGCCACTTTGTCTATTCTCTTTTCTCGCGCGCTGGTCTGACGCATGTGCAACGTACACCATGCCCGCGGAATTCCCCGCCTTGAGGTACGCCGACGTCGTTGCCGTTGACTCACGCGCCCACGGCGGAGTCGCGGGGCTGATGCGACTCGTGTGAGCCACGACTTTGCCGACCGGGGCCCGGGATCAACCGGACTCCGTGTCCGAGTATGAAAACGGCGCCCGGGGTTGCCCCGGAGGTTCCACAGTGAGGTCGTTCACGGCGCAGGAAAGCATGTCGCGTTCCCTGGACGGCAGAGTTCCGCTCCCCTCGATATAGGCGAGCACGGGGTCCAGCGCGTCGTTGCCTCCAACGCCCAGATAGTGCACCCAGAGCCGGACGGGGTCAATCGCCAGTTCATGGATAACCTTGGCTGTCAGCTCCTGCTGTGCATGTTCATGCATGACCGTCCCTCGAAACCCCGGGTTGCTCCTTGTTCAGGAGGGATTCGCAGCCGGGAACGGGATCGGATGGGTCAGGGCACGTGCCTATTGGTGTGCTGTCACTCCCGGGACGGGCGGCCGTTGAGAATCTCGTGGATGTAGCTGTCCAGTGCCGGATCATCGGCTTTGTCATCGCCCAGTTCCAGCAGTCGGTCTGCCACTCCGGCCAGTTTGACGTTTCTGTTGTTGCTGTAAGTCATCAGGAGTTTGAATGCCTCATCGGAACTGATGCGGAGGCGGCCCATGAGGATACCGGCCGCGGTCGCTATGGTCGTTCGGGTTGCCATTGCGCCTTGGACTGCTTCACGCGCGGCCAGCGCCGTCTCGGCTTGTATGGTCGAGGTGAGATCCAGCATTACTCCCGATACGGACGCGAGCTTCCCTGCGTCGTCAAGTCGGGCTTCGCCCGCAGTAAGCACACGGTGTTCGCGTAAGCGAGCGTCGATAACTCGGTGGTAGATGGCCACGTGCCCGCCGTGGGCGAAGAGTTCGGCGTTCACCGCCTGGATCCGAGGCAGATCGTCCGGGTGTTTGTGAGCCAAGGTCAAGGCAAGCGTCGGTGCCACTTCCCCGCGGCGGTAGCCGTGGATGGTGTACATCTCGTCCGACCACGTCATGTTGCCGGTCGGCCCGTCCAGGACAAACGTCCCCGCCAGGATATTTGCCGGTCCCGGGACGCTGGCATACGCTGGCCCCAAATCTTCCACCATCAGACCCCCGTACTGCAGTGCACGCAGCCCTCATGACCTCATGAGATAGTACCGCGGCCGGCGGGTGCGCACTATTGCCGGTGGTAGAACAAGCGGTGACGCAAACGGCTTGCGCCGTCGGGGTGAGAAGCCTCAGCGGGACGGACTGAGCGGTGACGACATGTAGTCGACCCGGACCGGACTCGGCCGATTTCCCTCGAATCTTCAGCATGAGTCGCCGTTGGCCGCTCATTCCTTCAACGGATCTCCGCAAGCTCCAGGCGTCGCTTACCGCATGTGTGCACCTGGCCGACTCGTCGGCAGGGCAGAACTGCTCGACTTGGTAGGCCGCAGAATCCAACGAAACCGGGCCCGGCCAGCGAAGAACATGCCCGGCCAAGGTCTAGAGAGCAGCCCCCGCGAGGTAGGCGGTAGACCGCTCTGCGATCCGAAGGGCGCCAAGGGACCAACGCGGCGGGTTATTGACATGCCGTAGTCCGCTAAATAGCCTGTTGTGGAGCGCCCCGATGAATCCCCCAATATCATCGGGGCGCTCTTGTGTCCTGACCCATGCGCAGGCTTACCGGCGCAGGCTCGTAGACGCCTTTTCGCTAAACCGTGACAAAGGACCGAACGGGCCGCGCCCTGGCGAGTCTCAGCCGGCCCGCCCCCAATGCGCGCTATCGCTGCAGGCCGGATACTGCTAGGCGAGGCCCGTTCGGAGTTCTTGGGGCTAAGTCATAGCTACCGCGCCCGCCTTGTCGAAGGCCGCAACTCCGGTCCCGTACTGGCCGCAGAGTTCACCATGGCGACTGCGTCACGATGCAATCACTCGGTTTCGCGCACCGAAATAGGTTGCCCGTTATAGCAGAGCTCGCACTAGAAAGGAAGAAGTGGTTTCGGGGCAAAGGCGTAGTCCTTGAACGATTCCTTACGGCCTCTGCCTGACCATGTCCAGATTAACCATATATCAGATGATTTGGGAAGCCCCTGGGTCGGGCTTCTGCTCGGGTATTGAAACCCGACCCCTCTAATCGTCGAAGTGGGTAGTGACCCGCTGTTCGCCGGAAATGGAGTCGATGACCTGAGCCGCCAAGTCCTTGAGCTTGATATTGCGCGAATTCGAGGCCCGGACCAAGATCTTGAAAGCCTCCGCCTTCGTGCGGCGGTTTTGCGCCATGACCGCGCCGATGGCGATGTCGATCGTTGTCCTTGAACGCATCGCGGCTGTCAGGTCCTCCTTGGACTCCCGCAGTTGCGCCACGACCAGGGCAAGCCGCAGGGACCGGGACGCTAGCGCAACGAAGGCATGGACTGTCAACGTCGCCAGCGCTGAATCCCACGCGCCGGCTTGCGTAAAGGTTCAGACCTCAAGAACAGCTTATTCCGGATACTGGCATCAGCCGCATAATCTGCCCGAAGCGAAGCTAACACCCAACTATGGCTGAACGAACGCAGCCGCCCGTCTTCGGACAATCCTCCAGGGCTGAAGAGGGCCGCCGGAATACCACGTAGGGGCGAACTCTTTAACACGTTTACCGGTACTCGCCCAGCCGCGCGGGCTGAATAGCCGGGGGGAATTGCATGACTTCAACGCTATTCCCTAGGGCGAAATCTGATGGCATCGCCGAATTTGATTCCGCCGGCTGGTCTGTATTTCGGGCAGATTCTCGTCTACGTTCAAAACCAGTCGAAGTTGATACATCTGTTCTGCGCAGGTTCGCGCCCGGTGCCGCACCCTTGCTGCTTGGGATTCGCTGCCAGAGAGCGCACCTATGGACGGGAGTCGGCCTTGGTGCTAAATCTGATGTTTGCTGCTGGAAGTCCCCTTGCGTTTGAGCGGTCTCTCTCATTCCCGGCCTGACTGCAATGCCGGGAGGGACAATCCATCATCAATCGGGAGCCAGGCGAGGATTGGCCTGGTTCTATCGCGGCCAGCACTTTCTGGCGGCCCGAACGTTCAGGAGGACCACAATGGTTGACCGGATTGCCGAAATTTGGGGCGCGAGGACGCCTTACCCCAGGGATGGGCTCTGGCCTGTCAGGGTGGACCAGGCGCTGGGCGAGGGTGTCACCGAGGACGACGTCGACCGCTGGGTCCAGTCCGCCTGCGTGCTCTGCAGCAACGGCTGCGCGTGCGACATCGCCGTGAAGGACGGTGCCATGGTCGGTATCCGCGGCCGCGCTGGAGACCTGGTCAACCACGGCCGGCTGGGGCCGAAGGGCTTGTTCGCCAGCTGGCAGGGCGTCTCCCACCGCGACCGCCTAAAGCGGCCCTTGATCCGCGAAAACGGCCGACTGGTCGAATGCGATTGGGACACGGCGATGAACCGCATCACCGAGCGGAGCCAGCAGCTGCTGCAGGAACGCGGACCGCTCAGCCACGGTTTCTATACCAGTGGCCAGCTGTTCCTTGAGGAGTATTACGCCCTGGCCATGATCGGGAAGGCCGGTATCGGAACCCCGCATATGGACGGCAACACCCGGCTGTGCACCGCGACCGCGGCGGCGGCCTTGAAGGAGTCCTTCGGAGCCGACGGACAGCCCGGGACCTACACCGACATCGACAGCTGCGACGCGATCTTCCTTTACGGACACAACATGGCCGAGACGCAGACCGTCCTGTGGTCACGCGTGCTGGACCGCATCGCCGGACCGGACCGGCCCAAGGTCGTCTGCGTTGATCCGCGCGAAACGGAGGTCGCCCGCCACGCGGACGTGCACCTCGCCGTCCGGCCCGGCACCAACCTCGCCCTCATGAACGCCCTTGTCCACGAGATCCTTGCCCACGGCTGGCTCGATAACGAGTTCGTAAACGAGCACACAGTCGGGCTGGAGGAACTGAAGGCCACCGTCGAACCTTGGACGGCAGAAGCGGCGGCAGCGGTATGTGACGTGAGCGCCGCGGACATCAGGGAGGCCGCCCACATCTTCGGCACTTCGGCCCGCGTGCTTTCCACCGTCCTGCAGGGCTTCTACCAGTCCGCGCAAGCCACCGCCGCCTCCTGCCAGGTCAACAACCTCCACCTGCTCCGCGGGCTGCTGGGGCGGCCCGGCTGCGGGATCCTGCAGATGAACGGCCAGCCCACCGCGCAGAACAACCGCGAATGCGGCGCCGACGGGGACCTCCCCGGCTTCCGGAACTGGGAAAACCCCGAGCACATCCGGGAACTGGCCGAGCTCTGGGACGTGGACCCCTTGGTCATCCCGCACTGGGCACCACCGACCCATGCGATGCAGATCTTCCGCTACGCCGAGCAGGGCTCAATCGAGTTCCTCTGGATTTCGGCGACCAACCCGGCGGTCTCCATGCCGGACCTGCCCCGGATCCGCGGCATCCTGGCCAAACCCGAGCTGTTCGTGGTGGTGCAGGACCTGTACCTGACCGAAACGGCGCAGGCCGCCGACGTCGTCCTGCCCGCCGCGGCTTGGGGCGAAAAGACGGGGACCTTCACGAACGTCAACCGCATCGTCCACCTCTCGGACAAGGCCGTCGAACCGCCCGGTGAAGCGCGCAGCGACCTGGACATCTTCCTGGACTACTCCCGCCGGATGGGGTTCACCACCCTGCAGCGCGAACCGCTGCTTCCGTGGGCCGGCCCGGAGGACGGCTTCGAGGCGTGGAAGGAATGCTCCCGTGGCCGGCCCTGCGACTACACCGGCATCAGCTACGACCGGCTTCGCGGCGGCAGCGGCATCCCTTGGCCGTGCAATGACGAGAACCCGGACGGCCGGGAGCGGCTCTACGCGGACGGCGTCTTCCCCACGGACCCGGACTACTGCGAAAGCTACGGGCATGACCTCTTGACCGGCGCCACCGTGGGCGCCGAGTCGTTCCGCGCCAGCGTCCCGCGCGGCCGGGCCATCCTGAAAACCGCCGACTACTCCCCTCCGCACGAGGAACCGGACGGGCAGTACCCGCTGCGCTACACCACGGGCCGCACCGCCTACCACTTCCACACCCGGACCAAGACCGGACGGTCCCGTCCGCTTACCCAAGCCGCCCCCAGCGCCTGGGTGGAACTGGGCCCGGACGACGCCGAGCGGCTGGGGATCCGGGAAGGCGATCTCGTCCGGGTGACGTCGCGGCGTGGCCGGATCGAAGTCCCGGCCCGGGTCAGCGACATCCGACGAGGCACCGTCTTCGCACCGTTCCACTACGGATACTGGGACGGGGACGGCTMCCCCGGGGAACACCCCACAGCCGCAAACGAACTCACCCTCACCGAGTGGGATCCGGTCTCGAAGCAGCCGGTCTTCAAGAACGCAGCCGTGAAGGTGGAAAAGATCGGTGACGGTACCGGCCCAGCACCGGCGCCGACCACGACGGCGTCCCGTCCCGCTTCGGCGTCGGGACAGCGGGCGCCCCGGCCCACGGCCGGCGGCACGGACGCCGAAGCCACGGAGCTGCTCGGCGCCGCGACGCCGCCACGTTTCCCGGAGGCGATCAACCCGGGCGCTGGCGTCCGCAGCGGAAAGGACGAACAACCATGAACCTGAACATCTACCTGGGCCTGCTTCGCCAGGCCGAAGCTACGCTGGCCGAGTCCTTCCGCCAGGTGGCGGCGGGCCATGGTGCGGAACCGGACGTCCATTTCCTCTGCCATACCTTGGCCCAGCAGTGCGAGGAGCACAGCCGCCTACTGCTCCCTGCGGTGCAGCGGTACGGCGAGGTCCTACACGAGGACGAACCGGAGCGCCTCCATGCCGAGGGGCTTTCCACAACACGCAAGGGACCG
The DNA here is from genome assembly GCF_056397125.1 of Arthrobacter sp. 05N425. Lineage (NCBI taxonomy): Bacteria > Bacillati > Actinomycetota > Actinomycetes > Micrococcales > Micrococcaceae > Arthrobacter > Arthrobacter sp. 05N425. Next base: position 20,588 of record NZ_JBFTMU010000001.1, on the reverse strand, counting down.
GTGGGCCTGCTCCGCGACCTTCAGGACCTTTACCTGCTGGCCAGCCTCGTCGACGTCACCTGGACCATGGTGAAACAAGCGGGCTCCGCCCTCCGCGACCGCGAACTCCTCGACGTCGTCGCCCGGTGCGACAGCGAGACTTCCGTGCAGCTGCGCTGGCTGCAGACCCGCATGAAACAAGCGGCACCGCAGGCCCTGGTGGTAGCGCGCTAGTCGTTTCGAAGCGAGCGAAAGGTGAAATGGACCCCATGAGACAGCCACTGCTGAAGCTGCTTGCATCCCGCCGGAGCACATGGAGACGGCCATCGACGCCGCGGTGTTTTCTCTCATCGTTCTGGCTTTGACCGGAGCAGTCGGAGCAGGTCTTCACCTTCCCTGGCTGTTTCCCGGCCTCGGACCGAGGGTAATGCTGTTCTTCGAATCACCCGAGCGGCCCGCCGCCCGGCCCGACTGGGCGTCAAGGACGATGTCCCGGTCGTGGAAACGGGGACTGTGACACCGTAGATTCCGATGCCCGCGGCAGCCGGGGCTGCGTCTTCGGCACCCCCGTGTGCGTCACCGGCATCCGGACCAGGTACGGCATTGGGCATCCTGCCCCGAGCTTTCAGTTTCACGACGGCGTGCCGCGGGATCCGAAAATTGCTGACCTTAGATCGGTGATGGGACAAACCCGCTATGCCGAGTCCCGATCACCGGGGTCATCGGATTCGGTTCGCCAGGGTTGTATCCCCTGCAAGATCCCCTATGCTGTGGACAGAGACGAGGATCACAATGATCGATCGACGTGTGGCAGAGGAAATCCTCAACAAGGCCGCGCAGGCGGTGTCGGAGACGTCGTTTGGTGAGTTCAATGCCCGTTACCTAGCGGTGAATCTGGAGCTGACCCCCGTCCTCGAACTCGCAACGTTAACTCAGGATCAGGAAGTCCGCCGTCTCAATGGCAGGGCCTCGGTTCTTCCATGCGCGGGGCCGAGTTGGCGATATGCGTTGGTGCAGACCCCGGCCCAGTGCCTGGACCACGGCGACAACTATGACAGAACGGCCGAAGGCCTGACGATCAATCGAAGCACTCTGCGGCACCGCTTGAATTCCATCCGGCAGATCACCTGTTTCGACCTTACCGACCCCCTAGACCCGGCTGGCCCTGCACGCGTGCACGCCGAGAGTGACGTCCTTTTTCTGGACCCTGAACCATTGGAGGCCGGGCGTGCCGGAACATTCGGACGACATTAACCCCAACAGTGCCCGTACGCTGGGCGTTCTCGCCGAACCGGAGGTCACCGCTGAGTTCGCCGAGCGCAACGGCCGCGAAGTGCGCCAGCTTCTCAATCTTGCCGATGAGCGCCACGAGTGGTCGGTGGTGATCGAGTACCGGGACTTTACGGCCGGCGATGGGTTGGCGCCGATGCTGGGCTCTTTGGCGAAGTACCGGGCCCTCAGCGCATGGGATGTCATGGTCTGCCTCACCGATCTTCCGATTCGTTTCGAGGGCCGGACCGTAGTAGCGGAAGTTGCGCTTGGAGAGCCGATTTCGCTGGTTTCCTTGCCCGCGCTCGGCGCCTTCAACATCGACCGCCGGGTCCGCACCGCTGTCGCCGATCTGGGCTGGGCGATGCACCGCCACTTCGATCCCGAGGACGCCCCCGTAGAATTTGGGCCGCCTTCGCTGCACCAATCCAGGCATATTGAAACTGCTGTTCCTGACGAGGGGCCGATTGGGTTCCGCTATGTCTCGGCAACCCGGCTCGGCCGCGGACGGTTGCTGGCGGGCATGCTGCGGGCGAACCGACCTTGGCGCTTGGTCTTCGGACTCAGAAGCGCCATGGCCGCCGCGATCGCCACGGGTGCCTTCGCCCTTGTCACGAACACCATCTGGCAACTCGCAGACCTGCTGGGGGCGCCGAGGCTGACGTTGTTGATGGCCCTTTCGATCAGCTCTATGGTGTTCTGGATTATCACCCAACACGATCTCTGGGAAAGCCCCCGGCGCGACGGCACCCTCGAACGGTACAAGGCTTCGTTGTACAACACTTCTACAGTGTGGTCGTTGATGATCGGGGTCGTGATCAGCTACGTCCTGCTGTTCGTGGCCGTGCTGCTGGCCGCGGCCTTCACTATCGACGACTCCCTGTTGGCACAGACCCTGCAACATCCGGTGACTGTTTGGGACTTCGTGGAAGTCGCCTGGATGACGACGTCGGCGGCGCTCATCGGTGGAGCGTTGGGCTCAGGCTTCGAGTCAAAGGACGACATTCTTCGGGCCGCGTACGGCCAACGCGAACGTCATCGCCGCCAGGCGGTCGACGAAGACGAATAGTGCGGACCCTCAAGGCGGATTTCCGGCATTGCCGGATCTAGGACCGGATACACGCTGATGTGGCCCAGCGATCCGGAGTCTCCTACCAAACGGCTCTCGGGTCTTGAATAACGTTGCGGAGGTCAGCGCTGCAACGCGCGTGCGGGTACGCAAATCAGCAAGGACTTGGGTACCGCCGCAACTGGGCGGCCACCGCGGTAGAATTTACCGGCGATCGACCACCCGTACAATACGAGCATTCTTGCTGTAGCAGCGACGTGGCACATTGAATCTCTGTTCGGCTGGAAGGTTCCAAGCCCATGGAAAACATATCTCGCGGCAACGTCGTTGCCGGCGGTCCGGACGCGTCACCGCACGGCCAGATCAGACGCTACAGTGTTCCCCCCGGGCTGAAGCCCGAGGAAAAATTCGAACATTGGCGGAGCTGGTACGGCAGCGCCATTGATGCTCCTGTTCGGCTGGAAAAAACCGAAAGGCTCGTGCGTCCAGGTTTCAATCCAACCGCCATGAGCCTCGATTGCCCCGGGTTCAGCCTTGTTGACGTCACGAATGAACCCGCTAGTTGCTATTGGAACGGGGAGACACGGCCGAGCGACTGGCTCGTGTATTTCAGGACTTCGTGCGACAAGTTCAGCTTCTCGGGACGCTCCGAGGCCGTCTCTCCCGGTACGGTCAGGTTCTTTGATCTTTCCTTGCCGGGCAACTTCCATGCGCCGGCTGGCTTAAGCGCGGTGCGGGTCCATTTCGATCGAGGCCTGCTGGGCGTGGACGACAGGTCAGTGAAACGGCTGCAGGGACTGGGCGATATCAGGGCAAACCCCCTGATACGTGGGCTGATTCTTCCAGCCCTGTCCGGCTGGCAGCGGACAGCCATAGCGCAGGAGATGCAGCGTCTCCAACCGGTCGTGCGGTCGATGATGACGGCTCTGGTCAGCTCCTTGCTCGAAACCACGGCCGATCCCGGCGATCTAAGACTGGCCCGCATCGCAACGATCAAGAAGTTCATGCGCAAGAACTTCAGAAACCGTGCCCTCACCGTTGACGAGGTCGTGGCCTACTCATTTCTTTCACGCCGGGCCCTTTACTATCTCTTCGAAAACGAAACGCTCCAGGTCAGCGGACACATCCGGGCCCTGAGGACCTTGGAAGCCCTCGAGCTCCTCGCCGAAGAAACCGCCTGGAAACGCTCTCTGACGGACATCGCGGGCGCCAGCGGGTTCGCAAGCCTGCAAGCCATGAGGCGGGCCGTCAGGGAACTTACAGGGGTCTCGCTCAGCGACGTGCAGGAGAACCCGGAACTCCTGCGCACACGAGCCGCCGAACTAAAGAAACTGACCGGACCGTGAACCGGCAGGACCGGATCTCGAAGGCATACCGTCCGTGCCAGCCCTTCGTCGTAGTCGGTTGACCGGTAGGTGGTCCCTTTCAGCCGGGCTTATCTACCGGGACGCAACCACGGGCCCGCACCGGCCCGTCCCGCGGCGCAAACGGCAGGTCGCAGAGCCAGCGCTTAGTCGGAGGTGACAGCTGTGGTCATGGACTTCGGGGACAAAGGGGCCGAACTGTGCCCCGCCGAGGAGGGGACGAAGCGGGCTCGCTCCTTCTTTTCTTCCCTGTAAGTCTTGATGATGCCGTGGCCTTCTCCGTGGCCGAGCCGCGAAATGACGATCGGGCCTGAGGGCAGGGCGACCCGGATGATTTCCCCGGTGCTTCTCTTACCCAGCGAAAGTGCTTCGATGGATCCGTGCGGAGCATCGAGGAGTGTTCGGCAACCGAGGCCGGACGCTTCGATGACGAGGAGGCGCCTGGTCGTGAGGACGACGTATCCGGCAGCCTCATTCAGGTTCCCCCTCCCGATAGCCCGGACGGTTTCGTCTCGCGCCAGCACACGGACCACGGCGCGAAACTCAGCCCGCCCGCCCAGGGAGAGACCTGCCCGCAACACGGCGTCCTCAAGCCCGTGGTAGTCCATGACCCCCTCGGGCAGCGTTTCCTCCATACTGGCCAAATGCTCATGGTTCAGCGGCCCCTGATGTGGTGTCCAGACCACGTCTGCACCACGCGCGGACGGTCGTACGGTAGCAGTAAACCGCACGGCTCGACGTCGCTTGCGGAGGGAAAACGGTACCTCGATATTGATACTGTCCTCATCGCAGGGCTTAGCCCTAAAACCTGATTCGACTGCGGCGCCGCGGATGTGGTCCCGGGCGGCGTCCACACCTATGAGCATCGTCCAAAGGACGGTTTTGGGACCTGATGTCATCTGAATACTTTCCGCATAGACGTGGCGTGGGTGCTCCTGGCCCGGCAAAGCGCGCAAACCCGCGCCAGTCAGAAGCATTGGCCGGAGGCTGACCGGCTCCGAAGCAGTGACCGTTCAAGTGTCATTTCATTCGGCATCTTCATTCGGTGACGACCGGTTCCGCTGCCTCCAATGGGACCAGTCCGCCGACAAAACAGATGGCCGACCCAAGAGGTAGCCCTGCCCGGCGTTCACTCCCATCTCGGTAACGGCCGCCAGTTCTGCATGGGTTTCGATTCCCTCGGCGACCAGGCATGCCTCGATTTGTGACGAGAAACTGACCATCGCCGCGCATAGGGCCCTCTGCTTCGGGTCGTTGTCGATTCCCGCAACGATTGTCCGGTCGAGTTTGATGAGCTCTGGGTCGAGCTTGAGTATGTGGCGCATCGACGAGAACCCGGCGCCGACGTCGTCGATAGCAATGCGTAAGCCAGCGCTTCTCAGCGGAGCCAATGCTGCCGCGAGGCGTGCATAATCAGCGACGGCTGAGTGCTCGGTCAGCTCTACGACGATACGCTCGGGCTTCACACCTGATTTCCCCACAATGTCACTTAGCCTCGGGTCAAGGCATGCCGATGGGGAGAGATTGACGGCGATATAGAGGTGGTCAGGAAGATCCGCAGCGGCGAGCAAGGCTGTTTCCAAAGCGAGGAATTCGAGTTCGGCGCCCCGCCCGATTGAATCGGCGTCGGCAAACCATTGATCCGGGGACCTTACAGGAGAGCTGACGAAGCGAGTGAGCGCTTCGGCGCCGATAATCTCGCCGGTTCCCAGATGACAGATCGGCTGAAACGCTGTGATCAGTGTCCGAGTGGCGATCAGGCGATCGAGGCGCGCCGCGATCGCCTGATTTGCCGGGCGCTGCACCGCGCAGTCTGCCGGCGGCCGCGCGATTCCCTCAAATCCTGCTCCCCAGCCTTCCACGTCCGACCGACGCCATCCGACGACCTCGATGCTCCGTCGCCGCCCATCCCGGTGACGGGCGGACAGCAAAAGCCCTACTCGGCCGGCACTTGGGTCTGGTTCCTGTGCGGTCTTGAGGTCGGAAAGGTCGATGATGAGACTGCACGGTCGTCCCACAAGGTCGGAGGGCTCGTAGCCGAGCAGCTCCCGGCTTGCCACGCTGGAGAAGGTGAACCGGCCATCTGCTCCTACAGCCCAGAGCCAAACTTTGGTTGCGCCCAGGACCGCGTCCATCAGTCTGGCGGTCGTCGACGCCTCGATCTGATCGCGGCGCTGTTGCCGGACAAGGCTCCAGGCCGCATGAAGGAGAACCGGAAGGAGCAGTATCGAGGCGAAGACGGACAATTCGCGGGGGACCCCGCGACCGTTCCAAGGCTGAAGACCAACCAGGAGAGGCAGCAGTATCGACAGCGCGGATAGCACCCACAGTGACAGAACGGCCAGCAACCATCGTCCGCATGCTGATGTTCGAGTTTGGCCGGTGACGGTGGGGGCTGGGGACATGCGAGCCTTCTTGCTCATTTCGGATATTGGATCATTTGGGTTCAGCATCGGCGATATCCCTCCAGGTATGCGGTGACGCGGGAGGGTATGTTGCCGGCACGGTCCCGTTCTAGGCGAGGTCGCATTCCTGAGTGGTTCCATAGGGAACGTCCTGGCTCAGGTTTACTGTGAACGAGTTCGGTCCATGTCGGGTCACGAGAATTCCGTGATTACCTTCCATCAGCGTCCGGGCCCGGGCCATTTCCTCAGCGGCATCGAGGCGTTCGGCTAACAAGTGGGGCTCGTCTGCTGTGACGTAGTAAGTCATTCCGATGGCGGCGGTGGTCATAGGTCGTTCCTGTTCTGATAGCACTCAAAGGCAGTTCGCTCCCGCGGTCGGCATCCCTGAGCGGAGCCACTCGTGTGGCTCTGCAACCTCGCCGGAAGCTGCGTGCCCGCCTTCAAAAAATCCTACGATCGGTGGCCGTGCAAAAACCGGGGTGTTGTTCCAAAGCGTGCATTCTTTGATCCCGGACCAATCAATTCGTGCAGGAGCCGCTCAGTGCTGGGCGAAGGATGGGCTGTTTCGTGAGGTGAAAAAGGAATTACGCTGACTAAATAAGCTGCCACGGAGCTCTCGGACCGCGTTCCCGAGCTGAGCGGCGGCTCTTCTGGCTCATTGTGAGGACAGGCCGTTGGCCTGGACCGAGGTCGCAGGGATCCGGAGTCCCCGGAAGGGTTCGCCCGCGCACGCCGATACCATCACGCCGACGGAGGGTGCGCCGTAACACCTCTCCGGCAATTTCCCCCTTGACTTCTCTACTGACCGTCGTCAGTCTTTCGACAATAGGACGGGCGTCCGTCCGCTCCTGGCTCAGTGGAGGATGCTAATGTTCCGTGCCACGTCGCTGATGCGTTCCGCAACCTCCGGAAGCCGGGTTACGCGGCTTGAGCTATTCTTCGATCTGGTCTTTGTGTTCGCGCTGTCGCAGCTTTCCCATCACTTGCTGGAGCATCCTTCATGGGTGGCGGCCGGTGAGACGTTTGTGCTTCTTCTCGCGGTCTATAAGGTGTGGGTGTACACGACCTGGGCGGCCACGTTGCTGGACACTTCGCGGTTTGAGGTGCAGTGGATGCTACTGATCGTCATGCTGATCACACTATTCATGAACGCCTCAATCGGCTCAGCGTTTGGCGCCTTCGGCTGGCTCTTTGCCGCGAGCTATCTACTGGTCCAGCTGGGCCGGGGTGCATGGTTACTGACTGTGGGACTTGACGGCACCACCCACAACCATTTCGTGCGCACGCTGATCTGGGGATGTATGAGCGCTCCGTTTTGGATTGCCGGCGTCTTTTTCGGTCCGGGGCCCCGTCTGATGTTCTGGGGTGTCGCTGCCGCGATCGATCTGGGCGGCCATATGCTGGCTCACCGGTTGCCTGGACAGAAGACCGAAGGAAGCCGGGTCCCACTCCCGGGAGAAAGGATCTTTGAGCGGTTCGGGTTGTTCTACCTGATCGCGCTTGGCGAGACGATCCTCTCAACCGGTCTGGCGATTGCCGGCAACCTGGAGGACCCTTTGATATTTGTGACCGGAACAGTAAGTTTGGCCGGAAGCGTCGCGATCTGGTGGTGCTACTTCTATAGCCTCGAACAGGAAATTCTGAAAAAGCTTGCTTCTGTTGATGATCAGTTCCGACCCGGCATCTTGGCGGGCAACACCTTGGTCGTGCTACTGGCAGGCTTGATCTTGGTGGCGGTGGGTGATCAGCTCACCATCAGTGATCCGGCTGCCCGCCCCGATCTTGCCACAGTTCTGTTCCTCTTTGGCGGCCCGGCTCTCTTCCTAGCCGGCCGTGGATTTTTTATCCGGCGGGTACTGGGCCACCGCCAACCATCTGATCTCGCCGGCATCGGAGCCCTGGCGGTGCTGGCAAATCTGAGCTTTCTCCTCCCGGCCTTCGTTGCCGCCATGGGCGCCGCGCTCCCCCTCATAGGTGTAGCGGTTGCAGATGCCGTGAACCGTCGCCGCCGAACGGAACGAGGGCCCCGCTGAGGCGGAGCGCCGGATCCGCCAACAGAGCAAGAACGACGCAGTGCCGTTCATCTTGTGAACTTCAGAACGCGGGCTACGGGAGAGATGTTACGAAGCACGCCACAAATTCTTGGAGGCTTGTCCACCTCCCACGCCCGTAAGGCCTCTGACCTGCGGAAACACTGCGCTCACAGCAGAGACCACACGAAGCAGGGAGGGGCTGCGGACGGAGTACACGAGGACCGACTCGGACGCCACGATGATGGGGGAGGCCGCTGGTCATCTGACCAAGGACGGTTCTGTGGAAGGTGTAGCCGGTAGCGGCCTACTCGAAGTGGACGGCGTCCCATTCCAGAATGCGCGGCTCCACCAGTCCTTCGACCCTGAACGGGTCTTCGCCGATGAAGCGCTCGGCATCCTCGCGGAACGTGAAGATGCCCATCGAACCCGCTGCGGGATCCGTCGTCTGGAACGGGCCCAAGGTTACAAGTTCGCCGCCTGCCTCGCGGAAGTCCTCGTATTAGGCCTTGTGGCGGGGAAACGGTTCGAGGATGCGTGACCGGTCAGCGCCCTCGCGCAGCGTGTACAGCACCACAAATTCCATGTGCCAGAAGCTACCTATCGCAGCGGCCGCGGTGTGCCGCTTCATACACAGGAGAGTCTTGCGGCCATAACTCAGTACACTGATCCGACAATAGACGAATGTACGGCTCAAAGATTGGCGAAGAGATGACGGACAAGCTGCGGCTGACCCCGGACGACGCGTTCCCGGAAGATCTGGAAGTGATGACGGACAACGACCTGCAGGTACTGGACAGCCAGGTCCAGCGCCAGCTCGACCATGAGGTCGTCGTTGCGGGTGAATCGGATCGCGAAACGGAATTCCGCCACTACGAACTGGATCACGAGTTCACGCAGCGCGACGACACCCGCTGAGGCGCCTCCGCGTCGGGTTTTCCAGGACGCCGCCTCCCCCGTTTTTATCCGGTCCTCCGGCGCCCCGCCTGACGAGTCTACGAAGGCCGCTTGATGTCCGGGCTTGCCGTCTCCACGGTCCTGGTCATAGTGTGCTGTCTCGGTTGGGGAATCGGAGGTACCGGCGGGAGGATCGGTGGGCTTCGTCCTGAGTCGCCCGATACAGCTGCGGTCTCAAGCAGCGATGCTCCCACTCCGAGACGGTCCGGCCATTCTCCGACTTTAGCCAAACAACGGCTAATTCCGGTCAAAGGCGGAGACGGGGAAACAGCGCCTCGGCGTTGCCGCGGTCAATCGCCGCGCGCAGTACGGGATCCAGCGGATACTTCTCATACTGCATGTTCAGGAAATCGATGGCCGCGGAGGGGGCGAACGGGAAGTCAGTGCCGTACGTGATGCGACCCGGGTCAGCTACCTCAAGCAGGCTGGGCAACGCCGCCGGGCTGGCGGACAGGGCGACGTCGTAGTAAAAACGTCGCAGGACGGACTGCTTCTTGTCTCCCAACGCCGCCAGCGCGTTGAGAGCCAGGTCCCTGTCGAGGAGCATGGTCAGCAGGATCCGGTAGGCGATGAAGGGCACGAATCCGCCTGCGTGCGCCAGGACGAACTTAATGCCGGGGAACTTCTCCATCGCACCGGACAGGACAAGGCTGATAGCGGTGCGGGTGGTGTCGAGCATGAAATCCGCGGCAAAGGCGGGTATGCCCGGCACCGGCGGTGCGGGCAGCTCACCGGGGTGGATGAAGACCACGGCCCGGCGGTGGTGCAGGAACTCCAGCAAGGGTTCAAATCCCGGGTCTCCGAGGTAGCGGCCGTCGTTGTTGGCCGGCAACACGATCCCGTCCGCCAGGAGGGTGTCCAGGGCGTACCGGGCCTCCGCGAGGGCGCCTTCCACGTCCGGCAGGGTGAGCGCCGCAAAGAACCCGAACCGGTCCGGCCGCGCGGCCACCACCTCCGCACAGAACTCGTTCACCTCGCGCGCCCTCAGCCGCGCCTCCATCACGTCCCCGAAATAGACGCCGGGCGTGGACAGGGAAAGAATGCCGGTTTGCACCTCGTGCCTGTCCATGAACTTCAACGCGGAGCGCTCGGACCACGGCGGCAGACCGATCCCACCGGGGTCTATCCCCTTGTCACGCATCCACCGCGCATACCCCGGCGGAACGATGTGCTGGTGGGTGTCGATACGGTACGGCGGGCCCATCCGAATCCCCTGCCAACAGGTTCAGTTCAGTCTGCTTGAGCGGGTCAACGGCTCAGGTTCCGCAGAACGTGCGGTACGCGCCGAAGTCATCGGGCGCGCCCATGGCGTATCGCTCGAGACCGGGGCGTTCGTTATACGGGTCGGTGACCGCATCCATCAGCCGGAACAGCGGCTCCAGGTCGCCGCCGGTGGCAGCGGCCAAGGCTTCCTCCACCAGGTGGTTGCGGGGAATGTACGCCGGATTAACCCGGTCCATCGCGTCGGCGTCCGGGTTCAAGGCACGCCAGCGCCCAGCCCAGTCATCAAAAGCCGTCCTATCCGGTATGAGCTGCCGGGCTGGCTCAGGGCGGCCGCGGGCCGCTTTGCCTAGGCTGCGGAAGATCGAGGCGTAGTCCACGTGTCCCTGCCGCAGGAGGGTCAACAACTCCTCGACGAGGGGGGATGTCACCTCATCCCCGAGCCCTGGACGGAAGCCAAGCTTCCTGTTCATTCCGGCCGCCCAGGCAGCACTGTACTGCTGGCGGAAATCGTCCAGTGATTCCACTGCAAGCTGGATGGCTGTCTCCTGGTCCTCGTGCAGCAGCGGCAGCAGCGACTCGGCGAGACGGGCGAGGTTCCATTCCGCCACGACTGGCTGGTTCCGATAGGCGTAGCGCCCTGTTTCGTCGATCGAACTGTAGACGGCGGCAGGGTCGAACGCGTCCATGAAAGCACACGGGCCGTAATCGATGGTCTCGCCTGAGATCGTCATGTTGTCGGTGTTCATTACCCCGTGGACGAATCCCACCAGCATCCAGCGGGCCACCAGCGACGCCTGCGCACCAACCACCGAGCGGAAGAGGGCTAGGTAGGGGTTTTCGGCCCGCTCCGTCGCCGGATAGTGCCGGGTGATCGCATAGTCGGCGAGGCGGCGAACGAGGCCGACGTCGCCCCTGGCCGCGGCGTACTGGAAACTGCCGACGCGCACATGACTCGTAGCGACGCGGGTGAGCACGGCTCCGGGCAACACAGTGTCACGCTGCACGGGACGCCCCGTGGCCACCACGGCCAGGGACCGTGTGGTGGCAACGCCTAACGCGTGCATGCCTTCACTGATGAGATATTCGCGGAGCATCGGCCCGACGACGGCCAGACCGTCTCCCCCGCGGGCGAACGGTGTACGTCCGGAACCCTTGAGATGCACGTCCCGCGGCATGCCGTCGGCGTGCGTGATCTCGCCGAGCAAGAGGGCGCGCCCGTCGCCGAGCCGGTGGGCGTACCAGCCGAACTGGTGTCCCGCGTAAGCCTGCGCGACCGGCGTGGCATCGACCGGGAGCCGATGCCCGGTCAACAGGCCCATCCCTTCGGCACTTCGTAAGAAGTCAGCGTCCAGGCCCAGTTCGGTTGCCAGCGGCTCATTGAGCACCAGTAAACGAGGGTCAGGCATGTCCTCTGCCCGCCAAGCAATGGCCATCTCCGGAAAGTCCCGGGCGAAGTGGCCGCTCAACGTGACGGCTGGTAGGGACACGGCATCCATGCATCCAGAATAGCCCCGCGGAACCACTGTGCCCGAGGTGGGACTCGAACCGGGTTCCAGACTCTGAAAAGCCGCCACACCCCCGAAAACCTCCGCAATCCGGCCAACTTCAGCGCCCCAGCCGGCCTTTCTTTTTGGCCGTTTGAGCGCGCCCGCCATCCCCCAAGACGGCATCGCGAATCCCCGGAATCCATCGGATGGCACGATCAAATCCCGCACGAAGGTTGGTTTACAGAACCTCAGGCCCCAGCTGGAACCCGCATAACTGAGCCGAGGACACCCCCATTGCGTTGGTAACGGATTGGTGTCGGTTCGGTGTGGACCCATCCGGGAGGGCGGGTGTTGCCGAAGTACTCCTGACAGACCAAGCCGGACCCGCAGGAAAAAGTCAGCCCCTACCAGGGCGGCGGGGACGGGACACCCATTGAGCCATTTCCAAGGAGCACTCCCATGCGTACATCCATCAAGACTTTCCTCGGCGTTGCCGCTGCCGGTTCGCTCATGTTTTCCCTGGCTGCCTGCAGCCCGGCGAACAACGCTTCCTCCGCTCCGGCCACCTCGGCGTCTTCCTCGGCTGCGGCTGAAAAGCCCGAGCCGCTCGCCTCGATCCCGGCACTGACCGGCGTCTCCACCGCGGTGAAGCTCGATGCTTCCTTCGCGAAAGCCCTGGAAACCCTCAAGCTCACCCCGGGCACCGTCGGTACCGCCAAACTGACCGACGGCTCGCTGGTCTTCCCCATCACCGGCGGCAAGGTCGACTACTACGACCCGGCCAAGGACTACCGCCCCTACGTCCAGGGCCTGATCAGCCACGCCGGCTCCGGGTTCTCCCTCACCGCCGGTGACACCAAGGTCGAACTGACCATTCAACCTCGACGGCTCCACCCTCAAGCCCCTCCAGGCATCCGGTGACACCGCCGTCCTCGAAGGCACCCGCGTCCTGATCTCCGACACCGCCGCCGGCCTGCTGAACAAAACCTTCAAGACCGACGCCGTGAAGGCCGACATGCTCGTTGGCATCGCCAAGATCACCGTCAACACCAAGTAACACCCCACCAGGAATGGTTGAGAACGCCACGGACCTTGGGGGTCCGTGGCGTTCTCGGCTCTAGGATTAGACTGGCCCCGGGGCCACAGAACGGTGGAGTGATAACGACATGCAAATGCCCAACCCGCAGAAGCTCACTCAAGCTTTGGCCGCAAAGTTCGCATCGCCGACCCGCAGTTCACGCCTGACGGTAGTGGTGGGCCGCTGGCTCGGGGTCAGCTTCACAATATGTTTCCTGACCGGCCTCTTCAGTCATGGACTCCAGAATCCGCCGTCCTGGATGTTCTTTCCGACCAGACCGGTCTGGATCTACCAACTGACGCAGGGACTCCACGTAACTGCCGGCATCGCCTCGATTCCTCTGCTTCTGGCAAAGCTGTGGTCCGTGTACCCCGAACTGCTCAAGTGGCCGCCCGTGAAGTCTCTGCTGCATGGCCTCGAGCGGGCCTCGATAGCCTTATTCCTCGGTGCATCTCTAGTGCAGCTGACCACCGGGCTGATCAACACCTACAAATGGTATCCGTGGCCCTTTCCGTTTCGTGAGACGCATTATTGGTTGGCCTGGGTGATCTGGGGATCGCTGCTGTTGCACATCGCGGTCAAGCTACCCGTCATCGCCACCAACTGGCGTGCCCGTTCCGCGGGAGGGCAGGCCGGCAAGCCCTCCGACGGCGGGATGGACTCGCACGGGCGGGCGTCCGTCGCCGGCAGTCCGGGCCGCGGACGATGGTCCCGGCGGGCATTCCTGATGGGTGTGGCAACGGCGACCGGATCGGTTGTGCTGACGACCGCCGGACAATCCTTCGCCGTGCTTGCACCGCTAAACCTTTTCGCTCCGCGCAAGATGGGCACCGGGCCGCAGGGGGTGCCGGTCAACAGAACGGCTGTAGCTGCCAGCGTCACAGAGGCGGCCAATGACGCCAACTGGACCCTTCTGGTACGCAACGGTGACTCCCGCCGGACCTTCAGCCTTGCCCAGCTCAAGGCAATGCCCCAGCACACCCACGAACTTCCCATCGCATGCGTCGAGGGCTGGAGCCAGACTGCGCAGTGGCGCGGGGTCCTGGTCAGGGACTTGATGGACGCCGTGGGGGCTCCGGCCGGGTCCACCCTTCGTGTCACCAGCTTGGAACCGGAGGGCGCCTACCGGTTGATGACCATGGCCCCGGAATACGCCCGGGACGAAAAAACGCTGGTGGCCCTGGAGCTGAACGGCTCCGTACTCGATCTCGATCATGGCTATCCGGCCCGCATCATCGCCCCCGGCCGGCCCGGAGTCCTCCAGACCAAATGGCTGCAAAGTATCGAGGTCCTGTGAAAACGCCGAACTCCGTCAAAGCCGCACGTGCGGCCCTCGGCGCCGCCGGTATCGCCATGCTGGGATACGGACTGCTGGGCCTGCCCACCCAGTTAGGGCCGGAGCAGTTGATCGGACTGCTGACGTGGATGGCCGTTGCCGTCCTTATTCACGACGGCGTCATTGTGCCGCTCTCCACTCTTGCGGGCGCAGGCCTGACGAGGGCCGGGTCGAAGCTCCAGCCGCTCTCGGCCGCAGTGCTCCGCGGCGCGCTGCTAAGTGGTGCGGTAATCACCTTGATTGCTGCAATTCTGGTGAAGGCCCAGTCCGTCGCGCAGAGCACCACCGTGCTGGAAGCCAACTACGCCGCCTCCCTCACATGGTTCTGGGCGTTCCTTGCGGGCGGCTCTGCCGTGACCATCTTTGCCCTGGAACGAAGAGCCCGCGGGACCGGGCGGGTCCGCCGCCGCTGACCCGGCAGATCCTTTCGGCAACAGTCCCGGGGCCGGAAAGCCTGCCGGCGCCGGTGGCTTACACCCGGTCGCCGCGCAGGGGAGAGGTAGCAAATTCCCGCATGCCGTCGTCGAATCCGACGTTCGGAGCCCAGCCGAGTTCGGCCTTGATCCGCTCCGAGGAGGCCGTGACGTGGCGGACGTCGCCGAGCCGATACTCGCCGGTGACTACGGGCGCCGGACCGGCGCTGAAGGCACTCAACGCGGCCGCCACGTCACCGATGGTGTGGACCTCGTCCGCACCGACGTTGTAGGCGCGAAAGGCCGGGGCGCCGTCGTCGGACAGCGACTCGGCGGCGGCGATATTTGCTGCCGCAACATCCCGTACGTGGATGAAACTTCGGCGCTGGGCTCCGTCCTCAAAGACACGCGGAGCTTCACCGCGGGCCAGGGCCGACCGGAAGAGGGAAGCGACCCCGGCATACGGCGTGTCTTTGGGCATCCTGGGTCCGTAGACATTGTGGTAACGCAAGGCAATCGCCGAACCCCCGGTGCTCCGGGCCCACGAGGAGGCGAGGTGCTCCTGGCTCAGCTTCGATGCTGCGTAGACGTTCCTCGGATCCATGACGGCATCCTCGGTGACCATCGCGGGGACCAGAACGGCGCCGGTTTCCGGGTTGCGTGGATCGTAGATGCCGGCGCGAAGGTCCTCCTCCGAGCGGGGACCGGGCCTGACCGGCCGGCCGGTTCCCGGATCGACGTAGGCGCCCTCGCCGTACACCACCATCGAGGAGGCGAGAATCAGGCGGGTGATGCCGTGGCACTCCATCCCGGCGAGCAGGATGGCCGTGCCGTAATCGTTGTTGCGGATGTAGTCAGGTGCGTCGGCGAAGCTGACCCCAAGGCCGACTTTTGCGCTCTGATGGCAAACGGTATCGATTCCCTGCAACGCCGACTCCACGGCAGCCGGGTCCGTCACATCTCCCGTGACGAGGTCCACGCGCCGGTCAAAAGCCGGTTTGTGCGGGTGCAGGGAAGCGTCCAAGGAGTCGAGGACCCGAACACTCCACCCCTTGGCGAGAGCAGCTTCGACGATGTGGGATCCGATGAAGCCGGCGCCGCCGGTCACGAGGAGTCTCATCAGAGACCCGCTGACGGGCCGACCGGAGCGAGCGCCATGATTCGGCGCACGGCTTCCGGGTCCATGAGCGGCCTGGCGGCATAGTCGGCGCCGACGGCGGCGAGGGCTGTCTCAAGGATGGCAAGGACGTTGACCTGGGCATGTTTCAGCCGCGCGAAGACGGCTTCAGCCGTGACCGGTTCGGAACCGTCGTGGCCGGTGTCGGAGTCTGTGACGAACGCCAGATTGGCGAAGCCCATGTTCAGCTCCGCGGCCAGGACGGGTTCGGGATATTGGGTCATGCTGATAATGTCAGCCCCGCCGGAGACGTACCACTGCGACTCGGCCCTGGTGGAAAATCGCGGTCCGTTGATGACCACCACTGTCCCTTGGGGGGCGCTGGGCAGCTGGAGCTGATCAAGGGCAACGTGCAGATACGATCGAAGTGTCGGGCAAAACGGGTCCGACGCCGGCAAGTGCTGGACGCCGGCCGGCGCGGCGCCGTCGGCGGTGGTTCCGTCGAAGAACGTGTCGGCCCGGCCCCAGGTGCGGTCAATCAGTTGGTCCGTGACCACGAATGTCCCGGGCCCGAAGCCTTCCCGCAACCCGCCCACGGCGGAGGATGAGAAGACCGCCTCGACCCCGACGCTCTTGAGTGCCCAAAGGTTGGCACGGTAGTTGATCTTCTGCGGCGGAAGCGAGTGCTCCCCGCCGTGCCGGGGGAGGAAGGCCACTGTCTGTCCGGCCACCTCGGCAAATGTCAGCGGCCCCGAAGGCCGCCCAAAGGGTGTGTCGACGTCGACGACGGCCTGCACCGTTGCGCCGGGGAGAGTATAAGTACCGGAACCTCCGATGACGCCGACGCGGGGGATGCGGGGAAATTGGTTATGCATAACGCGATCCTGCCAATTGTTGGAACTTGCTTGAAATCGTCTCTGTGGGTCGGTCACCGGGGTCATTGGGGTGCGGCCGCGAGGTGACTTGCCTCGGCCTGCAGCCGCTGATGGGCAGCCGTTGCAATTCCACGGCGGCGTCGAAGCCACGCTCCGGTCGCGACGGTGGAGGCGGCCAAGAGGAGGACGCCCTGGTTAAGAGGCTCACTGTATGGGGCGGCCGAGGGAACCATGTAGATCACGCCCAGAGCCAGAATGACGCTGATGTATTCCCAGCGGCGGCTCAAGACGATGAACGGCATGAGCATCAGTGCGTACCACGGGTAGTTCGGGCTCACGATCAGCAGGGTCAGCCCGATCATGACCGTCTGCTGTTCCCAGAGATTCGCCGCCGTGGTCCGTCTAAGCACACCGAGAGCGACGATAGCCAGGGCGGCCGCACTCAGTACGGGGATCCAAGGCCCGGCCGCGACGATCTGGGCCAGGCCGAATCGGATCCCGCCGCTTTGGCTGTAGCCCTCCTCTTTGAGGTAACCGGGGAGGAATCCGAGGACTCCCGCTCCCGCGAACGCCAGATAAGGCACGTAGAGCAGCGTGAACGTCGCCACGGCGGCGGCGATGAAACGTGCCGGGCGCTTGAACAGTAATCCCGGGGCCGCGATGGCCGGAATGAGTTTCGTTGCCACTGCGGCTCCGAATGCAACGCCAGAGCGGAGCGGCTTTCCTGCTGTCAGAAGGATTCCTGCAGCGAGAATGAGGGCGCCGCCCAAGAGATCAACGTGGGCGTTGTTGATTGCCTCGAGCTGCACGAAAGGGCTCCACCCCCACACTGCGGCCAGATGGAGGGGCATCCCGCGGGCGGCGAGAATGCGGAGCAGCATCACTCCAACGGCCACACTGATTAGCAGCCCGCCGAGCTGGAAAGGAAGGTACCCCACCGAATCCGGAACGGCCGCCCGCACTCCGAGGAAGTAAATCTCAGCGGTTGGCGGATAGATGGTGTGCACGTGCGGGCGGTTAATGGCCGAGCACAAGGGTGTCCCCGACGGATACCCCAGGGCAGCGACGGATTCAGTGCCGAATAGCTCCTTGGCACAAACTGGTCGGCCGTCGCTGTCTAAGGAGCCCGGCGCGAACAGCCAGCCCGGGCGCAGGCCGGCAAGTGTCTCATCCAGCGGTACATGCGAGTACGGGGAGATTCCCGCCTTTTGAACGATTCCGTCCCAGGCGTATCGTGCAGAATCGTTACTGGTCCGTGGCGGTGCGCTTACGGCAACCGCGCCAAGCAAAACCGTGCCCGCTATGATCACCGCCCCAATGCGGTACCGTGGCACCCGCCTGAGCAGGAAGACCGCCGCCATCAGCAATATCCACGAGATGCAGGTGCCGACGATGGGAGCCGACTCGAAGGGATTCCGCGGCAATACCATCCACCAAAGAACTGTCGCGGCCAGGATGAGCACGGCGGCCAGAGCGGCGTAGGTTCCCGCCCGGCGCCCGGAAGCGCGTGCCGCGCCGGGCGTGCTTTCAGTTTGCGGCCGGACTCTCATGCTGTGAATCCGTCCGGACCTATGGCTGGCGAGAGTCGACAAAAGACGCGGCCCTGCCTGTGGTGGACGGACTTTATGGTCCATCCTCCGCGGAGTGCGCGGGATTCGAGACCGGCGGCGCCGGTTCTGGCCCACCGAAAAGGCTCGCTTTGGTTACCTTGGGCGTCTTCCAGGACCGCCGCGTAGACGGTGTCCAGTTCGGCATCGGTTTCCACTTCCACCAGGAGAGTCCCCTGGGGGGCGATGAGTTGCAGGCACCGGCGCAGCAGGGTCGTGATGCTGCCGCCGATACCGATGTTTCCGTCCAGCAGGACCAGGGATTGCCATTGCCCGGCGTGGGGAACCGGGGCGAATATGGACTGTTCGAGGGCGCGGGCGCCGCGGCCACGGGCCCGGTGGACAGCCTCGGCACTCGTGTCGATGCCCAGGGCCGTCAGGCCCATGTCCTGCGCTGCGGCCAGCAGCCGGCCGGGACCGCATCCGACGTCGAGCACGGGCCCCTGCAGGTTCCTCAACAGCGAAATCTCCAGTGAGCTTGCCTCGTCGCACCAGTTGCTGACGTCGAAAGTAACGGGGGGCGCAGCATCTTGTTCGGTGTCCGGCCGCAGTGTCAGAGTGCCGAAGCCGTTCGCAAGGGCCCGGGCGTAGGGTTCCCGTCGGCCCTGGCCGAAAAGCGCAAGCGGCGTCATGCCGACGGCCGTCATCCCCCGGCCCCGGCGATCGGTGCCTGGTCCTGCAGGACGGGCGCGGCTTGTGCGACGGCCGACGAGAATTCGGTGCCGGGCATCCCGGCAGCGATCTCCATTGCATCGCTGAAGTAGTCCATATCCCGCAACTCGGGCAGCATACCGGTTGTGAGGCCGGCGGCACGGAGCCTGGCGTACTGGTGGGCTCCGGTGGTGTCGGTGGACATTGGCACCCCCCGGATGAGGGTGCCTGTTGGCCTGCGAAGCGCGAGAGCCCAAAATCCGCCGTCGGAGGCGGGCCCGAGCCAGGCGTCGTGGACGACCGTTCCGGTGCCCCAATCATTGAGCAACGGGGCGACATGGTGCAGCGAGAATTGTGGTGTGTCCATGCCGATGATCAGTAGCGGACCGGAAGCGGCATCGCAGATGGCGGCGAGTTTTTCGTCGAGTCCTCCGGAAACCTGAGGCACCACAACGAAACCTTCTGCGTCTTCCGCGGTCGGGGCCCCGTCCATAACCAGAAGTCGGTCTCGCGCAGGAAGTTGCCTGACGGTTTCCAGGGTGCTGCTGAGGCTGAGTTGCGCCAGATGGGCCGCATCCTCGGGAGATAACGGCGGACTAAGCCGGGACTTCACCCGTCCGGGCAGACACTCTTTGGCGATGACGGCCACCGTCAGATCATTCAGGTTGCGCATGCTCATGATTCGTCGCCGGTGCGCTCGAGGACCGGTCCTGAACCCGCGGCGGCCGCGGCCGCCCTGAGCTGAACCGACATATCCCGCACCGCGGTAATTGTTCCGAGGAGGGTGCCGGTGACTTTCGATTTGCCAGTCCGGGGGGCGTACGGAACGGGTAGTTCCAGGATTCTCCAGCCGCGAAGGCTCGCCTTCAGAAACATCTCAAGCGGGTAGCCGCTGCGACGGTCCTCCAATGCCAGCGAAAGCAGCTGGACCCGGCGGCCCGCCCGCATTGGGCCAAGGTCCGTCACCCGTTCCCCGGTCAGCCTACGGAGCCGCCAAGCCAGGACGACGTTCGCGACACGGGCATGGGCTGGCCAGGAACCGCGCTGCGGCTGGCGGCTGCCGAGCACCAGATCCGCACTGCCGTCGATGACCGGGGCGAACAGCGCCGGTAACTGTGCCGGGTCCAGCGAACCGTCGCAGTCGCAGAAAGCCACGTATTCGGCCGTGGAGGCGAGCAGGCCCGCGTGGGCCGCAGCGCCGAAACCGCGGCGTTCCTCGCGAATGACCATGGCACCAAGTTGGGTGGCGAGTTCAGCGGAACCGTCCGTAGAGCCGTTGTCGACCACGATTGCCCGGTACCCCTCCGGCAGGCGCGCGAGTACCCAGGGCAGTGCGCCCTTCTCGTTCAGACAGGGTAGAACCACATCAACCAAAACTTCGGTCATTTCAGTCACCTTTCAAGGCTACGGCGGGGAAGGCCCACGTCGGCCGGGACGCACCACGGTCCAGGCAAGGAAAAGTGCCACGGTGCCGGCAGAAGCGGAACCGTGGCACTTCCCACCGGTGCAGACCATGCATCCGGCGAGTTTTCCTGGTGGGGTGTTACTTGGTGTTGACGGTGATCTTGGCGATGCCGACGAGCATGTCGGCCTTCACGGCGTCGGTCTTGAAGGTTTTGTTCAGCAGGCCGGCGGCGGTGTCGGAGATCAGGACGCGGGTGCCTTCGAGGACGGCGGTGTCACCGGATGCCTGGAGGGGCTTGAGGGTGGAGCCGTCGAGGTTGAAA